>CANMJA010000015.1 GCA_947498055.1 uncultured Tenacibaculum sp. | reverse complement strand
ATGATGTTTCAAGATGAAACTAGATATGGGCTTATGACTGGTTTAAAAAGAACTATTACAGCTAAAGGAGTAAAGGCTAAAGTTCACTATCAGCATAGTTATCAATATGTATGGATTTGGGGAAGTTTTTCTCCTTTGACTGGAGATGCTTTTTATTGGGAGACTCCAATTGTTAACAACAATATATTTGAAGCTTATTTGAAAGAATTAAGCCAAAGAACCCCTAATAAATATATAATACTAGTTATTGATAATGCTGGATTTCATGCCTCAAAAAACATCTCAATACCTACCAATATTAAGATTTTAAGAATTCCTCCGTATGCTCCAGAGTTAAATCCTGCTGAAAAAGTGTGGCAATATATGAAAAGTAAGGTCGCTATGAAGTTCAATGAATCCATAATACATTTACAAGACAGATTAACTAAATTAATAAAATCTATGGATAATGAATTGATTATGTCCATTACAGCATACGACATCTATACAAAACCTTTAATTGAGTAAATTAAAATATCAAATAGTATTATTCCGAAAAATCACTCGAATTGACAGAATTTTACTCCAAATGCACAACGGGTTAATATAAAATATCTAGTTTAAAAAAATAGTTTATTTATTCATATTTTCTTCTTTTTATTTTAAAGAGAAGACTTCATTGCTTTGGATAAAGTAATCGTTTTAGACTTTACAAAATCCTGTCCGAATATATTAGCTTGAAAAAAGAGACTTAAATAAAGCTAGTAGCAAAATTATTCTTTTCATACTATGTTTTTTTAAAGCTACTCATTTACAAACTCATTACAGTTCCAAAATATAGTATTTGAAATGTTTTTACATCTAACAATAAGTAATTCATTGTCATCATCATTCCGTAATTAGATGTGTCATAAAACAAATGTTCGAAATACGTTATTTTATTTTCATCTTCATCGTAAAAATCTAGATCAGTTCTAAAATGATCTTCGTGAAAATTTTCTATTTGCGATAACTGATGTACATTAATTCTCTTTGCATGATTATATAAACTATCAATTTTAACTTTCAACTTCCCTCCTTCTTTTGTTAATCCACCTGAAGATTTAAAAAATATCTTTTTATAAAAACCTTCTTCCAATAAATTATGTAATACTCTTTCCGTGTTTACTTCTTTTTGCGTTTTTACTATAAATTTAGATAAGTTATTAGAAAGTCTATTTAACTCTCCTATTAACACACTAGTTTTCTGAAACATTAAAGGTTTTTCCAACGTTTGTTTTTCAAAAAATGCAGTTCTTCCTTCAATTACATCATTACTCATTCTAATTGCTTTTTCTAAAGATTCATGCGCAACGTAAGAAGAATATTTATGCTGAGCTTGCAGCAATAAAACTGAAAAAACAGAAACTATAAAAACAACCTTTTTAACTAACATCTCTCCTATTTTATTAATAGATTGTAATATACAATTTAAGTTTGTAATTATGCTAAAACTCCTCTATGAGGTTTTAAAGCATCTCTAAAAACTTTCATCTGCTGCTCATTTACAACTATAAATGCCACTGTGTGCATTTCATTTATTTCTTGATGGTTTACCTCATAAAAAGGAAGATTTTCTATTTGAGTGAACTCATTTAAATGTACGCAATGATGTTTTGCTGTTTCTAATGCATCTGGGCCTTTAAAATCCCATATTAATTTTATTTTTCTATTCAAAATTTCGTATTTAACAAAAACAAAAGTACCTATTTCTTAGGTATAAGAAATAGGTACTTTTGTTTTTAACTTGTTTCCATTCCTAGTTTAATCAGCATTTAAAAATGAATTTAATGGCTTTTTTCTTTTTTAAGTACCATCTCTCTTCCTTGAAATTTTATCGATATTGTTTCTTCTTCCTTATTAAATGTAAAAATAATGCCCATTGCATCATATTTAAACACTTCTTTTTTTATTGCAATTAATTCGAATAAAGGTTGACTTGTAACTTTAGCAAATAAAACATTGTTTTTCTTAGTGATTATTATTTCAGGAGGAAAAGTAGTTCCTTTATACACTCCTAAATACGTATCTAAATCTTCTGATTTTAATTGTATTAATGATTTACTCCCTACAGTTGGATCGTTTTTAAAATACGCATCTAATATGGAAATTAAAACCCCTCTTATGCTAGTTAAATTAGCTCCATTAAATGTAAATGCTAAAGACAAGTTTTTTTCTGGTATATGAATAGCCATAGATCTAAAACCATCAATTCCTCCATCATGCCCATAAACTGTTAATCCTTTGTAGTTAAAACTTGAGGCTCCCATACACATTCCTCCTTTTACTGTAAGCATTCCTTTCAACATTTTTTCAGGAATAATATTTCCTGAGAATAAATTATCATAAAAAACATTCACCTCTTTTGCTGTAGAAACAATGGCTCCAGCTCCTATCGGTCCTTTTAAATTGGTAGTTAATGTAATTGGTTTCCATTTGTTCTCTTCAAAATAATAAGAAAAAGCTTCGTTTTTGTTCGTATTAATATCCTTACCAACTAAAGTTCGTTTTAACTTTAAAGGCTTCACAATTCTTCTCTCTAAAATTTCAGGAAATTTTTCACCTTCCAATTCTTCTGCTATGTAAGAGAGTAAAATATAATTTGTATTAGAGTAGGCTGTTTTTTCATCTGGATTAAAAACTGGAGTATGATTTTCTATTTTTTTCAACATTTCTTTTCTATTTCTTGGTTTATTAATCCATACAGAAAAATCTTTTTCGTTAGTAATATTATACAAACCACTTCTATGATACAACAAGTTTTCAATCGTTATTTTATTTGCATTTGGTATTTGCGGAAAATAATTGCTAAGCACCTTATTTAAAATTAATTTCCCTTCATTTATCAATTGTAAAATGATCGTTGCTGTAAATGTTTTTGTAATAGATCCTATTCTATATTTTGTTAATTCATTTGCCTTTTTATTATGTTCTAAAAGAGCAAGGCCTATAGATCTATTATATACTTCTTCTCCATTTTTAAAAATGGAAATAGTACCCATAGCTTTATTATTTAGTTCATAATTATCAAATAGTTTATTTAAATCGGTCGTATTAATAGTTTGAGATTGTATTAAAAAAGAGCATAAAAACCCTACTACAATAAGAGTATATTTTTGCATAATTTAATTTTAAAAAGTTAATATTATTAAATACAGAGTTATTTATTTTTTAAGAGAAAGCACTAAAATTCCTACTCTTGCAACTAAAAAAACAAACATTCCAAATAAAGGAGATAGCAAACCTTGTTTTAAACCAGATGCAATAAATTGAGAACTATCAGAATCTACTAAAGAAACAGCATCAAAAACACTAATAAGACCTAACATCATCGAAAAAAAACCCCATACCAAAGCAAACAAACTAATATGAGAGACCAAATTTCGCATTCTATCTGTCATCTCTTTTTTTACATACCCATGTATACACATACCTATGCAAGCGAACAACATAATTAATAAAGAATACATAAAAAAGGCGCCTCCATCTTCCATTCTATCTGCAAATACATTAAAAAATAAAAAATTCATAGTTCTAAAATTTTAAGATTGTTATGCCTCAAATTTATTGGTGCTTTGTTCACAAAATAAACAAATTTGATCACTAACCAGTTTATATACTAAAATCACCATTTCTTTAAGGCTTTCAACAAAAACGTAATTCACCCAATAGTATCCGTAATCTATCGCAGAAAGTATATTCTTTTTCAAAAAAAAACAGATATTGCAGTAATGAATTTTTCAAAAGTTATTTTTAACAGATTAAGCACTACTATTATTCATCTGTTATTTTGGATTGGTGTTTATTTCTTTTTCACCTATTTTTTAGGATATGGTACTCGAAACACTGTTTATGTAAATAGGTTTGCCCTATTCTTAATGCCTATTACCATTTCTATTTCATATTTTTTCTTATTCTTTTTACTTCCAAAATACCTATTTCAAAAAAAACAATTTCTCTTTGTTGTATATACCATTTACACATTTATTATCTCTTTTTATTTTATCATATTATCTATTTTATATGCTATTATTTTTTCTTATGAATTAACAACGAAAGACGCGTCTCCTTTAACCAAAACGCTCCCTTTTATTGTGTTTATAATCTATTTCATAGTTTTCGTTGTTATTAGTATTGGTTTAATAATTAACAACTATAAATCGACCCTAAAAAACGATGCTTTAAAAAATAAGTTTTTACAAACACAACTTGCATTAAAAGAACAAGAATTAAAGTTTTTAAAACTTCAAATTCATCCTCATTTTTTATTCAATACTTTAAATACTTTATATGGTTTTGCTTTAAAAAAATCGGATGACGCTCCTGAAATGATTCTGAAACTATCGAACCTTTTAGATTATATTCTATATCAAGTAGAAAAACCTCTTGTTTTATTAAAAGATGAAATACACCATATAGAAGATTATATTTCTTTAGAAAAACTACGATTTCAAGATAGTTTACAGATTAATTTTCGCAAACAAGTAACAGATGAAAATATTTTAATAGCTCCAATGTTATTGCTACCATTTGTAGAAAACGCTTTTAAACATGGTGTTCACATACACAACATTTTATGGATAGATATTCAAATATACACAATAGAAGATTCGCTATATTTGATTATTAAAAACTCTTCTAAAAGAAAAACACAAACAAAAAAAGGTATTGGATTAGAAAACATCAATAAAAGATTAAAAATGCTACTTAAAGACAATTTCAAACTTACTATTGAAGAAACTGAAAATTATTTTTCTGTTCAATTAATCCTATTTCTAAACAATGAGTAAGCAATTCCAATGTATTATTGTAGATGATGAACCGGTGGCTAGAGAAATCATTGCTTCTTTCATTGAAAAAACTCATAACCTACAATTAATCGCTAGTTGCAAAAGTGCTATGGAAGCAATTCCTTTTATAAATAGTGGTGTTGTAGATATTTTTTTTCTCGATATTAATATGCCAGATATAAACGGACTTGGTTTGGCTAAAATCATAGGCAATACATCGCACATAATTTTTACAACTGCATATCGCGATTATGCTATTGATGGTTTTAATTTACAAGCAACAGACTATCTTTTAAAACCCATTGCTTTCGATCGTTTTTTACAAGCTATTCAAAAAATTTCTTCTAACTCGAATAAAGCACACACACAAAATACTAGTGAAAAAATAAAACCTAGAGAATCTATTTTTGTTAGAGCAGATCGTAAAATGGTAAAAATAGATTTTGATACTATTTTATATATTGAAAGTATTGGCGATTATTTAAAAATATTTTTACCTCAAAAAACAATCACTACTCGAGAAACCATTACAAAACTTGCACAAATATTGCCTCAAAATCGTTTTATGAGAGTACACAGATCCTTTATTATATCTATTAAAAAAATTAGTTCCTACACCAATGAATATATTGAATTAGACAAAAAAGCAATTCCTATTAGTAGAAGCTACAAAGAATCTGTTCTTCAAAAATTAGCTGAAATGTAAGCGAAACTTTATCTTTACAGCAAAATTTCAACTTTGAATACAGCTAATTTTATACCTAACATTTTAGAATACTCGCTAGAAAAAGCAACTTATAAATGGCAAACTCCTAGTAATATTGCTTTAGTTAAATACTGGGGAAAGAGTGATCCTCAAATACCTAAAAATGCTTCTATTAGCTTTACTTTAAATAATTGTCATACTACCACACAAATCGAGTTTATTAAAATAGAGTCTACCGAAATTCCTTTATTTGAATTATTTTTTGAAGGAAAGAAAAAAGACGATTTTAAACCTAAAATAGCTACTTTTTTTGATAGAATTAAAAAATATTGCCCGTATTTATTAGAATATAAAATGATTATTCATTCTGAAAATTCTTTTCCACATAGTAGCGGAATTGCTTCCTCTGCAAGTGGTATGAGTGCTATAGCAATGTGTTTAATTCATTTAGAAAAAGAATTAACGCTTAACACAGATGATGCCTTTTTAAAACAAAAAGCTTCTTTTCTTTCTCGTTTAGGCTCTGGTAGCGCAAGTAGAAGCGTTGAAGGCCCTATTGTTGTTTGGGGAAAACATCCTGAAATTGTAGGAAGTTCCGATTTATACGGAGTTAAATTCCCATACCCTATCGCGCCTATTTTCCAGGATTTTCAGGATACTATTTTATTGGTTGATAAAGGAGAAAAACAGGTTTCAAGTACAGTTGGTCATAATTTAATGATAGATCATCCTTATGCAGAAAATCGTTTTAAACAGGCTAACGAGAACTTAAGTATTTTATCTAAAATACTACAAGAAGGTGCTATTGAAGAATTTATAAAACTAGTTGAAAGCGAAGCCTTAACATTACATGCAATGATGTTAACTAGTCAGCCTTATTTTATTTTAATGAAACCAAAAACATTAGAAATTATTAATGAAATTTGGAAATATAGGTCTGAGACAAAAAGTAATGTCTGTTTTACTTTAGATGCAGGCGCGAATGTTCATTTATTATATCCGAAGAAAGAAAAGGAAAGTATTGCCGTTTTTATTCAAGAAAAATTATCTCAATATTGTCAAAACAATCAATATATAAATGATTATTCAGGGTTGGGAAGTTCTAAAATTTAATTCATTATGAAAAAAAAAATAGTACTAATAATATCTTTATTCTTTTTTGCATTCACTTCTTTACATGCCCAAGAAACTATTTGGTTTTCTAAAGAAGGAAAGATTACTGATAAGGAAAAAGCTTCTTTCTATAGGCCAGTTCCTAAAAAAATAAGAAATGGTTTTCTAATTAAAGACTATTATAAAAATGGTACTCTTTACAAAGAAGGTTATAGTACTAAAAAAACATTTCATCAAGAAAAATATCATGGGAAAGTAACTTTTTATTATAGAAACGGAAAGCCTAATATTCAATTAAATTATAAAAAGGGAATTATTAATGGTGTTAAAAAAGAATTTCACGAAACTGGTGAATTAAAGTCAATCATACGATATAAAGATGGTAAACAAGAAGGTGTTTGGAAGACTTTTTATAAAAATGGTAAGATAAAAACCAAAGGAAAGTATAAAAATGGAGAAAAAGTAGGCGTTTGGAAAACTTTTTATAAAAACGTTTATTAAATATTAAGTATCTTTGTTTTTAAGAAAAAAACTCATGAAATGAAAGGACCCTTATTTTACGCAAAAATTCTACTTTTTGGTGAATATGGTATTATTAGAGATTCTAAAGGATTAGCTATACCGTTTAATTCTTATAAAGGAGCTTTAAAAACTGCGCATAATTTATCTGGAGAAGCCGAAAGATCCAATAAAAGTTTGCGAGAATTTTGTTCTTATTTAAAATCTTTAGACACAAACATTACTTCTTTTAACTTAGAAGAATTTAATAAAGATATTGAAGCAGGAATGTATTTCGACTCTTCAATTCCACAAGGTTACGGAATAGGAAGTTCTGGTGCGTTAGTTGCCTCTATATATGACAAGTATGCTAGTAATAAAATAACTATTTTAGAAAATTTAACCAGAGATAAATTATTACAGTTAAAAGAAATTTTTTCTTTAATGGAATCTTTTTTTCACGGTAAAAGCTCTGGACTAGATCCTTTAAATTCTTACTTAAGTTTACCCATACTAATCAATTCTAAAGAAAATATTGAAGCTACTGGTATTCCTTCTCAAAAAGAAGGTAAAGGAGCTGTTTTTCTTTTAGATTCTGAGCAGGTTGGAGAAACAGAACCAATGGTAACTCTTTTCATGAATAAAATGAAAAATGAAGGTTTTCGTAAAATGCTAAATGAGGAGTTTGTTACTTATACAGATGCATGTATAGACGACTTTTTAAAAGGTAATGTAAAATCATTATTTAAAAATGTAAAGTCATTATCGAAAGTAGTTTTAGCAAATTTCAAACCAATGATACCAAATTCTTTTCATAAAGTTTGGGAAAATGGTTTAAACACAAATGACTATTACTTAAAACTATGTGGCTCTGGTGGAGGTGGTTATATTTTAGGTTTTGCAGAAGATTATGAAAAAGCACAGTATAGTTTAAAAGATTATAAATTAGAAATTGTTTATCGCTTTTAAGTTTTTATGAACACCTTTACCAACAGAAGTTTACTTTTTAAGTTACTTAGCTTACTATCTGTTATAAGAGGTTACAATATTTTAGTATTAATAGCCGCTCAGTATTTAGGGTCTATTTTTATTTTTTCCAAAGAAAAGTCTTTAAGAAATGTTTTATTAGATTGGCACCTACTTTACTTAGTTTTAGCAACTGTTTGTGTTGTAGCTGGCGGTTATATTATAAACAACTTTTATGATGTAAAAGCCGATAGAATTAATAAACCTATAAAAACTGGGCTCGATAATACCATAAAACAAGAAACAAAGTTATCTCTATATTTTTTCTTTAATTTTTCTGGTTTTGCTTTTAGTGCTTTAGTTTCTTTTAAAGCCGCTTTCTTTTTTTCTGTGTATATTTTTGGAATTTGGCTATACTCACACAAATTAAAAAAATCTCCTTTAATAGGTCTTATTTCTGCAACAACATTAACCATTTTACCTTTTTTTGTAACTTTTGTACATTTTAAAAATTTTTCTAAAGTAATTTTTATACACGCTATCTTCTTATTTTTAGTTATAATGATAAGAGAACTTATTAAAGATTTAGAAAACATAAAAGGAGCAGTAGCTAACAACTACAATACATTTCCTATTAAATATGGAGAGAAAAAAACAAAGAACTTTATTGTTCTTTTAATTACTTTAACTTTTATTCCTATATACTTCTTATCAGCCTACCCAGCTATAGAATACATGAAATACTATTTTTATTTTACAAGTTTAATTTTAGTCTTCATAGGCTTTTATATATGGTTTGCTTTTCAAAAAAAACAATATCAGTTACTTCATAATGTTTTAAAAATCTTACTTCTTATAGGGGTTTTCAGCCTATTACTTATAGATAAAACTCTATTATTAGACAAAATTTTTAACTAAAACAAAAACCCGAATAAAAATATTCGAGCTCTAGTAGCTAAACTTTATAATCCCCAAAATAAAGCTTAATTATTTTTTGTTTTTTTTAATAAAACCGCTTAAAAATTCATCTTAAACGGTTTTATAATTTCTACTCTCCTCTTCAATTAATTAAAAAATCATTTAATTAACTTGTAATGCAAACAATACAATTATTTCGAATATTAGTTTACACTAAAAATAAATTCAATAATTTATTAGCAATAAATTGTGGTAGCCATTTTTAAAACCCAAATCACGTTCTATTTATTTAAAAGATACTTTACAAACACCACATTTATAAATTGGTTTAAAAAAGAAAAATTTTTGTAAAAAACTTCTTTTCTTCTTTTTAATCATTTTAGAGTTACATTTTGGACAAATCATATTTCTTTTCTTTATTCTATAACTATTTTCATTATAATAAAAAATGAAAATATTAATTATGAGAGTTTAAAACTTTTTTACAAATCTAAATTTTATCTCCCTACCCTCTATCACCCATAAAAGGTGATTTTTTTTAATTGTTTTTGCAGATATTTGTTCTATCATTCACAATACATTAATTATTAAAACATTCTATTTTTTCTTTTTTTTATATATAATAAGCATTAATAGTATTGCTCAAAAAACCATATATAATCATTACACTACCGAAAATGGACTTCCTCATGATATTACGTATCAAATAATCAGAGATAGTAAAGGGTTTATTTGGATTGGCACGGATGACGGACTAACGAAATTCAATGGTAAATCTTTTAAAAACTTCTCTAACAATGGTTTAAAATCTAATTATGTTATAGACATTATAGAAAATAAAAGGGAAAATTCTTTTCATATTGCCACATGGGGAGGCGGTTTACATTTACTTAAAAAAGATAGTATTTTTAAACTAGATATAAAAAATGACACCTACAATAAAATAAATAAGATTTATAGAATAAATGATACCGTTATACTTGCAAAATCTAATCACACGCAATTATTTTACGACCTAAAAAACAAAAAAACAACTCTTTTTAATTTTAAATACGATACAATAACAAAAAAACTTTCACAAAAAAAGAAGAGAAATTTAAACGCTCATGAAAAAACCATACACAGCGTAAATGTTTTTAATGAAAAAGACGACTTTTACATTTTTAATTCAGAAATAAACATATCTAACAACTATACATTTAATGGCATTTTTGCTTTAGAAAAATACCACTTAAAAAAATTAGATTACCCCACTTTAAATAATATCCCAGTTCATTCCTTCTTTAAAAACAAAAACATCTCAATAGCTTCTTCTTATAATACATTATACTTCTTTACTAAAAAAGAGCTACTTAAAAAAAAACAACTCCATTTAAAAGATGGCAAAATTTTTCAAATTAAAACCTTCGAAAATAAAATATATTTTCTTTTTATTAATAAAGAAGATGGTTTACGAGTTTTATTTAATTACGATCTTAAAAAAGATAAGCTGACAAATATTTCTAAAGAGTTAGGAATAAAAAGCTCCGTTTCAGATTTTCTTTTCGATGAAGAAAATAACTTATGGATTACTACTTATGGGCAAGGTGTTTTTCATGTTTTAAACATTAAAAACAGTTTTCTCGGCAGCACTGCTTTTTATGATCCAGACTTGAGAGATCTTGTTTATTCAAAAAATAACTTATTCACCATAGCGCCAAATATTATTTATAAAATTGACTCTACTAATACTATAAATTCAAAAAGAGTTCCATTTTTTACTGAAAAACTTCATACAAATACCAAAAATGAATTAATTGTTATAATGCCTTGGGAACAAGGAAAAAGCTACACTACTTATCTTTCTGGAAGCAAAATAGAGAGCAAGAACACAAAAGAATTTTCCTTTAAAAAAGACACAAAAAGAATTTCAATAAAAGGTATTGAGTATACTATTTATGAAAAAGACAAAATCATAAAAAAAGGTTTATTTACTCCTTATCATTCGTCTAAAATTAAAAATGCCTTTCTAAAAGAAGATAAAATCTATGTTATATACGAACGATTTGGAATATTCACTTTAAATGTAAATACAAATAGAACAAAACATTGGTCTCAAATAAAAAAAATAAAAGCTACTTATTTTACAGATCTAGCAATAAAAAAAGACACTTTCTTTGTTGGAACTAATACAGGTATTTTTAAATTAACAAACAAAGAAACAATACATTATTCTAATACAAACGGCTTAAACAGCAACCATGTAAATGATTTATTAATAGACCAACATGGTTTATTATGGGTAGCAACTCAAAAAGGTTTAAATGTATTGCATGAAAACACGTTTTACGATATTGAAAAAAGTATTGGGCAAAAATCTTCTACAGTAAAAAAAATATTAGAAAAGAATAATTTTATTTATGCAGCCGGAAATAAAGGGCTTTTCTTATTTAAAAATACCACGCCTTTTAAAAACTTTTATAACACTAAACTTTTAATAGAACAAAGAAATAGTACTTTTAAAATAAACACCATTAATTTTATTAATCCAAAATCGATACAAATTGCGTACCAATTAAATAAACAAAGCTGGACCACAACTACAGATAAAATATTAGATTTTAAAAACATAAAACAAGGAAATTACACTCTCACCTTTAAATACAAAGACAATCTTAGTAAATGGAAATATTCTAAACAATTTAATTTTAAAATTAGACTCCCATGGCACCAACAAACTTGGTTGTATATTATCCTCATCTTTCTTTTATTTGGTAGTTTAATTATTCTTTTAATCAAGTTTTTAAAAAAAAGTATCCAAAAAAACATTCATTACAAAAAAACGATTGAAGAAAAAGAAGAACTGAGTTTGGCTTTAAAGGAAGTTAGAAAAAATGTAGCTAGAGATTTTCATGATGAACTGGGAAATAAATTAGCTAGTATTTCTATTTCTTCTAGCCTTCTTTTAGACTCTAATTATCAAATGGATTCTGAAAAAAAAGAAAAAAAACTAGTTCAAATAAAAAAAGATGCAGATTATCTTTACATGGGCATGAGAGATTTTGTTTGGTCCTTAAACCATAAAAATGATGATGCCTTAAGACTTTTAGTGTACCTTAATGATTTTGGGCAAGATTTATTTGATAATACAAATATTTCTTTTTATTCTTCTCATAATTTAACTGACACACAAATTAAACTACCTTATTATTGGAGTAAACAACTTGTATTAATCTTTAAGGAAGCTATGACAAACACTCTTAAGCATAGTAAAGCTACGAAGGTTTTTCTTGATTTTCACTTTAAAAAAGATAACCTAGTAATATCTCTTAAAGATAATGGTATTGGATTTTTAAAACAAAAACTCAAAAGAATTAATGGTATAAATAACATGAAACATAGAGCAAATACAATACACCAGAAATTGACTATTATATCTAAAAATGGAGTATCAATAATTTTTACAGGTAACCTTAAAACCCAAAAAAATGACTAAAAAAAGAGTGGTTATAATAGAAGACAATGAACATATTTTAGAAGCTTTTACAGATATTGTTAATTCCTCAAAAAATTTTACTGTTATTGGCGCCTTTTCTTCTGGTGAAAAAGCCATTTCTTTTGTTAAAAAAACAAAACAAACAGAAATTTTATTAGTCGACATACAATTAGAAGGTATAAATGGAATAGAAACTATAAAAAAAATAAAGAGAATAACCCCTACAGTACTTCCCATAGTAATTTCTGTTCACGAAAACTCAAAATATATCTTTAACGCGCTTTGCGCTGGCGCTGTTGGTTATTTAAACAAAAATACTTCTCCTAAAGAATTAATTAATGCATTAGAGCAAGCACACAATGGTGGCGCTCCTATGAGTAGTAATATTGCAAGAAAAGTTGTTGAATCTTTTCAATCACCACACCAAAACGAACTTTCTGAAAGAGAAAACGAAATTTTAAATCTTTTAGCAAAAGGAAAAAGTTATGCTTCTATTGCCGACGAGTTATTTCTATCTATAAACACAATTAAAACACATACAAGAAATATTTACGAAAAACTACAAGTAAACAGCAAAAAAGAGATCATTGACAAATTTGGTTAATCCACACTTAAAAACACAACCTAACAATAAAATAAACTACTTTAATTCAAATATTTAAACTATATTTGCGCCCGTTTTAAATTTTCATAAAATGAATAAAAATAACTCGTCGAGAGGACGACAAACTAGAAAAAACAATACTCCTCAAAACAAAAAAAGATTTAATACTAGAAAAAATCAAACCGCAAATACCAATGCTTCAAGTAATAAAGAAGAAACTACTGGAATTCGTTTAAATAAGTTTATTGCTAATTCTGGTATTTGTTCAAGAAGAGAAGCTGATACATATATTGAACATGGAAGTGTAACTGTTAATGGAGAATTAGTTACAGAAATGGGCTATAAAGTTCAACTAGGTGATGATGTTCGTTTTGATGGAACTGCTATATCTATAGAACAAAAAAGATACGTTTTATTAAACAAGCCTAAAAACTATATTACTACCATGGAAGATGATCGTGGTAGAAAAACTGTAATGGAACTAGTTGGTAATGCGACTAAAGAACGTATATACCCAGTAGGAAGATTAGATAGAAATACAACTGGACTATTATTATTTACAAATGATGGAGAGTTAGCTAAAAAGTTAACACACCCCAAACACAATGTTAGAAAACTATACCACGCTTCTTTAGATAAAAAATTAACTTTATCTGATTTGGATAAATTAAGAGGAGATGTAATTATAGAAGGAAGAAAAGTTTTTATCGATGCGGTATCTTATGTAGAAGGAGAAAAGAAAACTGAGGTAGGAATAGAAATTCATTCGGGAAGAAACAGAATTGTTCGTAAAATTTTTGAACATTTTGGCTACAGTGTAATAAAACTAGACAGAGTAATTTTTGCAGGCTTAACAAAAAAGAATCTTCCAAGAGGTAGATGGAAAGAATTAACACAGCAAGAAGTTAATAACCTAAAAATGCTTTAATTATACAAAAATGAATACAGAAAATATTAAAAATAAAACAGATTTAATTTTATCGAACACTACTAATTCCTTAGAAATTAAACTACAACAAATTTGCGATTATTTAAAAGAAGAAATCTCTTATTACGATTGGGTAGGGTTTTATTTTAAAAATGGAGATAAAGAAGAGTTAAAACTTGCACAGTTTGCAGGAGAACCAACTGAACATACAATTATTCCTTTTGGTAAAGGTATTTGTGGGCAAGTGGCTGTTAGTAATGAAAACTTTGTTGTACAAGATGTAAGTGCTCAAGAAAACTACATTTCATGTGGATGGAAAGTGAAATCTGAAATTGTAATTCCAATTTTTGTAAACAATGAAAATGTAGGTCAAATTGATATTGATTCACATACTTTAAATCCATTTACAAAAAAAGATGAAGAAATTTTAGAATACATATGTAAAGAAATATCTCGTTTTTTATAAAAAACACTGCAAACCCTTGGTTATTAAGTTTTTTTAGTTAGATTTGTAAAAGTTATCAACAATTTTTATTGTAACCTAAAATCCCCTAAAGATGAGTAGGCAAATCCCTAATTATGATGGCTTAGGCAATAAAACCCAAGCCAACAAGTTGACTTTACTGGAAAAAATAGCTTCCTGGGTTCGCGATTTTCTTGAAAACGCAGAATAAAATAGTCATTCAAAAAACGAAATCCGAAAAAACTTTTAAGTTGTTAACAAGTTTTTTCGGTTTTTTTATAACTTAAAACCACCTTAATTTTGCACTAAATTTCAACATTTAGTAAATTTGCGCGCTCAATAACAACACAACACAATGAGCAATACAAAAAAAATTAATTCTGCATTAATTTCAGTTTTTCATAAAGATGGATTGGAACCTATTGTTAAAAAACTTAACCAATTAGGTGTTACAATTTATTCTACTGGAGGCACAGAAAAATTCATACAAGATTTAGGCATACAAGTAACTCCTGTTGAATCTGTTACAGATTACCCTTCAATTCTAGGAGGTAGAGTAAAAACATTACACCCTAAAGTGTTTGGAGGTATATTAAATCGTCAAGAAAATGAAAATGATATTGCCCAATTAGAAGAATACAATATTCCTCAAATAGATTTAGTTATAGTAGATCTTTACCCATTTGAAAAAACGGTAGCTTCTGGTGCACCTGAACAAGATATTATTGAAAAAATAGACATTGGTGGCATTTCATTAATAAGAGCAGCTGCTAAAAACTTTAAAGACACTTTTATTGTTTCTTCTATGGAGCAATACCCAGATTTTCTAGATCTTATTTCTGAAAATAATGGAGAAACTACTTTTACTGACAGAAAAAGATTTGCTTCTAAAGCTTTTAGTATTTCTTCTCATTATGACACAGTCATATTTAACTATTTTAATACTGAACAAAACGAAGTAGTTTATAAAGCTAGTGAAACCAAATCGAAAACATTAAGATACGGTGAAAACCCACATCAAAAAGGATACTTCTTTGGAGACCTAGATAAAATGTTTGATAAATTACATGGTAAAGAATTAAGCTACAATAATCTTTTAGATGTAGATGCTGCTGTTAATTTAATTAATGAATTTAAAGGCGAAACACCTACTTTTGCCATCTTAAAACACAACAACGCTTGTGGTTTTTCTCAAAGAGAAACAGTGTATCAAGCATATGTAGATGCTTTAGCAGGAGATCCAGTATCTGCTTTTGGAGGCATTCTAATTACAAATACAAATATTGATAAAAAAACTGCAGAAGAAATTCATAAATTATTTTGCGAAGTTGTTATTGCTCCTAGCTATGATGAAGATGCTTTAGATGTTTTAAAAGGAAAGAAAAACAGAGTTCTTTTAATACAAAAAGAAACTGAACTTCCAAAACAATTAGTTAGAACAGCTTTAAATGGTGTTTTAATTCAAGACAAAGACAATAAAACTGATAGTATAGAAGTTTTATCCTATCCAACATCTTTAAAACCGAATCAAGAGGAAATAGAAGATTTACTTTTTGCATCTAAAATTTGCAAGCACACAAAGTCTAATACTATTGTTTTAGTAAAAAATAAACAATTATTAGCTAGTGGTACTGGGCAAACTAGTAGAGTTGATGCTTTACGACAGGCAATAGATAAGGCTACTAATTTTAATTTTGATTTAAGTGGAGCTGTGATGGCAAGTGATGCTTTTTTCCCTTTTCCTGACTGTGTAGAAATAGCAGACAAAGCTGGAATAAAAAACGTTATACAACCAGGAGGTTCTATAAAAGATGAGCTAAGTATTAATTATTGTAATGATAATAACTTGGCAATGGTATTTACAGGAACAAGACACTTTAAACATTAATGAATAAGACCATGTTTCTTCCATTTTTTTTTTTAGATTTGTGAAGGAACATTATTATTACTTTATTAAAGATATTTTATGGGATTTTTTGATTTTATGACAGAGGATATTGCAATCGATTTAGGAACTGCAAACACCCTAATAATTCATGATGGTAAAGTAGTAATAGATAGCCCATCCATTGTTGCAAAAAACATAATGACAGGCAAAATTATTGCAACGGGTGAAGAAGCTAGAAAAATGCAGGGTAAAACCCATGAAAACATAAAAACTATTCGTCCGTTAAAAGATGGAGTAATTGCAGACTTTCATGCCTCTGAGGAAATGATAAAAGAATTTGTAAAACAAATTCCTGCAATAAGAAAAAAAATATTCCCTCCTTCTTTACGAATGGTAATTTGTATTCCTTCTGGTATAACAGAAGTAGAAAAAAGAGCCGTAATAGACTCTGCTAGACACATGAATGCAAAAGAAATATATCTAATCTACGAACCAATGGCAGCAGCCATTGGTGTAGGTGTAGATATAATGGAACCAAAGGGTAACATGATTATAGATATAGGTGGAGGAACAACAGAAATCGCTGTAATAGCTCTTGCAGGTATTGTTTGTGATCAATCTGTAAAAGTTGCTGGTGATTTATTTACTAGTGATATTATGTATTACATGAGAACACAGCACAACTTATATGTAGGAGAAACTACTGCTGAAAAAATGAAAATTCAAATAGGTGCAGCAACAGAAGACTTAGATGAAGCTCCTGAAGATATGATGGTACAAGGTAGAGATTTATTAAGCGGAAAACCTAAACAGGTACAAGTTTCCTATCGAGAAATAGCTAAAGCTTTAGATAAATCTATCTTAAGAATAGAAGATGCTGTCATGGAAACACTTTCTAAAACACCACCAGAATTAGCTGCAGATATTTACAATACTGGTATTTATTTAGCAGGTGGCGGTTCTATGCTTAGAGGTTTAGATAAAAGGTTATCTCGTAAAACAGACTTACCTGTTTATGTTGCTGAAGACCCTTTAAGAGCTGTTGTTAGAGGTACTGGTATTGCTCTTAAAAACTTAAATAGATATAAATCTGTATTGGTTAATTAAGCCTATATATGCAACAGCTAATTTATTTTTTTCAAAAATATAAATATGGTCTGTATTTACTATTTTTATTATTAATTGCTCTTGGTTTAACTATAAATAATCATAATTTTCATAGAAGTAAGTTCATTAGCTCTACTAATAGTATTACTGGTGGTATTTATGAAAAAATGAGTGGTTTAGATACTTATTTAAATTTAAAAAATCAGAATAAAGCATTAATTAAAGAAAACGAATTACTTCGTAACAAGCTCAGTAAACTAACAGATACTATAACAAAAAACACTAAAAAAGATAGCTTTAATTACCAACAACGATACAATTACATCTCTGGTAAAATTCTTAAAAACGAATTTCATAAATCTTATAATTATTTAACTATAAATAAGGGGGATAAAAATGGCGTTTCTTCAGAGATGGCAGTTGTTAATTTTAAAGGTATCGTCGGAATTACAGATAACACTTCAGAAAAATATGCCAGAGTACAATCCATTTTAAATAGAAACAGTAAAATAAATGCTCGTTTCAAAAATAGTTTTCACTTTGGAACGTTAACTTGGAATACTAAAGACTATAACACAGTGCAATTAATAGACATTCCGAGGCAAGCTGTTTTTAATATTGGAGACACCATAATAACAGGTGGTCGTTCTGCTATTTTCCCAGAAGGAATTCCTGTAGGTACAGTAATTTCTAAAAGCACCTCTAATTCTATTGATATTAAACTTTTTAATGATATGAGTAATCTTGGATCCATTTATATTATTAAAAATTTTCACAAAGAAGAAATACAAAACTTAGAAAAACAGTAAATGAGTAGAAAACCATTTTATTTATCATTTGTATTTATTGGTTTAATACTTCTTCAAGTTTTAGTATTAAATAACATTCTATTACTTGGTAAAATTAATCCGTACATATACATTTCTTTTATTTTTTTATTTCCATTTAAAAAAAATAGATTTCCTATTTTAACATTAGCCTTTTTATTAGGTTTGTGTATCGATTCATTCTCTAATTCTGGGGGAATTCATGCTTTTGCTACGACTTTTATTGCATTTATTCGCCCTTACTTTTTTAAAGTTGTTTTCCAAAAAACGGAAGTAGATTTTGAGTTTTTTAAATTGAATCAAGAATCATTTGGTAAAATTTTTAATTTTACAGTAATTTTAACTTTTTTTCACCATTTTATTCTTTTTTCATTAGCTAACTTTAGCTTTAATAATTTTTTAAATGTAGTCACCAATATGTTTTTATCAGGAATATTTACGTTAACTCTATATTTTCTTGGTAATTTTATCTTAAGTCGAAAACAAGAATCTTGAAACGTAACCTTTTATTAATATTTTTAGTAACATTAGTTGGTATTATTTATATAGGTCGATTGTTTTACTTACAAATTATTGTAGGCGGAAATAAAAACCCAATAAATAGTGCAACTGTAAAAATCGAATATGATTACCCTGAAAGAGGGTATATATACGATAGGAACAACAAATTACTTGTTGCAAATCAAATATCTTATGATGTTATGATTGTTCCCAAAGAAGTAAAATCAATAGATACACTAGAGTTTTGTTCTTTGCTTAAAATTTCTAAAGAAGAATTTTCTTCTAAACTAAAAAAAATCAAAGGTAATCCCAAAAAGTATGCTCCATGGCTTCCTGAAATCTTTATAAAACAAGTTGCCAAAGAAAATTTTGCTTACCTACAAGAAAAACTACATAAATTTAATGGGTTTTATATTCAAAAAAAAATCATAAGAAACTATCCAATAAAATCTGCTGCTAATATTTTAGGATACTTAGGTGAAGTAAATCAATTAGAAGCAAAAAAACACAACTATTACAATAGTAGAGATTTAATAGGAAGAGGAGGAGTTGAAAGATACTACGAAGATATACTAAGAGGTATAAAAGGTAAAAAATACTATAACTTAGATCATGTAAGAAGAATTACAGGCTCTTATAAAAACGGTAGCTATGACACATTAGCTGTAGCTGGTAATGACCTCACTTTAACTTTAGATAGTAATTTACAAAAATATGGAGAACTATTAATGACAGGTAAAAGAGGCGGTATTGTTGCTATTGAACCTTCTTCTGGCGAAATTTTAGCACTGGTTACCGCTCCTAGTTATGATCCAAATTTAATGGTAGGTCGAAAGAAATCTATTAATTCAACAATTCTTTTTGGAGATAAAATTAATAATCCCACATACGATAGAGGCTTACAAGGAGCTTATGCACCAGGTTCTCCTTTTAAAATTTTAAATGGCTTAATTGGTTTACAAGAAGGTGTTATCGACAAAAATACTGCGGTTTATTGTAATGGAGGTTATCGTTATGGAAAGAGAAAATATGAGTATATGAAATGCCATTGTGGTATTTATAGACGTCCAATAAGACTGAAAACTGCTATTGCTAAATCATGTAATAGCTATTTTGCTGAAACCTATAGAAAGATAATTAACAAACCTAAAAACACAAAAATTGGCTTTGAGAACTGGAGTAATCAAGTTAAGAGTTTCGGGTTGGGAAATTATTTAGGATATGATTTATCAGTAGGTAACAAAGGATTAGTTCCTAACACCAAATTTTATGATGATCGTTATAACTTTGGATGGAGGGCTACAACCAATATATCTAATGCTATTGGACAAGGTGAAATATTAACCACACCTATTCAATTAGCCAACGCCACTGCTGCTATTGCAAACAAAGGCTTTTACTATACTCCACATATTCTTAAAAAAATAAAGAATAAAAAAATTAACAATGTAAAGTTTACAACAAAAAAACAAACTGGTGTTGAGACAAGACATTTTCCTGAGGTTATAGAAGCAATGCATGAAGTTTTTAAAACAGGTACTGGTAAATATAGTCAGGTTAAAGGAATTGAAATTTGTGGTAAAACTGGTACTGTTGAAAATTTTGCAAGAATTAACGGTAAAAAAGTACAATTAAAAGATCATTCTATATTAATAGCTTTTGCTCCCAAAGAAAACCCTAAAATAGCGATGGCTGTATTCGTAGAAAATGGAGGATATGGATCTACTATAGCTGCTCCTATTACTAGTTTAATGGTAGAAAAGTATTTAACAAAAACTATTACAAGAAAAGATGTGGAAGAAAGAATGATTAATTTAAGTCTTCAAGATGAATATGATAAACTAATTCCTAAAAAAGATACTATTGCGCCAACAACAGAATAACATATTTGCCAACATTGATTGGTTCTTAGTCTTGCTCTTTTTTTCTTTAGTAATCTTTGGTTGGATTAATATTTATGCAGCTTCCTCTACTAATTCAGAAGGTAGCATCTTAGATTTTTCTACAAGATATGGTAAACAACTTATTTTTATACTTCTAACAATACCGTTAATTATTTTAATTTTATTCTTAAACTCAAAGTTTTACGAACAATTTTCCAGTTTATTGTATGTATCCTCCTTAATACTTCTTGCTGGAGTATTTATCTTTGGTAAAAAAGTTAACGGAGCAACCTCATGGTATAATTTTGGAGGAATTGGTTTACAACCTTCAGAGTTTGCTAAAGCCTTTACTGCACTTGCTTTAGCAAAACTAATGAGTGATAGGCAATACAATTTAAAGCTAATAAAAAATCAAGTAAAAGCATTTGTAGTAATTTTTTTACCTGCTTTCTTTATCGCTTTACAACCAGACATGGGATCTGTTTTAATTTACTTTTCATTTTTCTTTGTTTTAAATAGAGAAGGACTTACTTTAAGATATTTTACACTTGGTGTTACAACTATTATTCTTTTTCTTTTAACTGTTTATTTCGGAACTAAATGGGTTCTAATATCCTCTTTAGCATTAATAACAATAATACTAATTTATATATCCTATAAAAACAAACAATTTATTAGATTTAATTGGCCTATAATTTTAGGTACTTACGTTGCTTTAATTTTATTTATAGTTGGTGTTGGGTATACATATACTAGTATCTTAAAACAACATCAAAAAGACCGATTTGATGTTTTAGTAGGTAAAATAGAAGATAATAGTGGTATTGGTTATAACACATACCAGTCTGAACAAACTATAAAATCTGGAGGTTTTTCTGGAAAAGGTTTCCTACAAGGAGATAGAACTCAAGGAAATTTTGTTCCTGAGCAAGACACAGATTATATTTTTAGTACGGTTAGCGAAGAATGGGGTTTCTTAGGTAGCTCTTTAGTTATTATTCTATTTATGGTTCTTCTCTATCGTATTATTTACTTATCTGAAAAACAAACAAACAAGTTTGCAAGAATTTATGGATACGGCTTAGTTTCCATTTTATTTTTTCATGTAGTAGTAAATATAGGAATGGTAATTGGTTTATTACCAACTATAGGAATACCTCTTCCTTTTTTTAGCTATGGAGGATCTTCTTTATGGGGGTTTACGTTATTGCTATTTATATTTATTAGGTTAGATGCCCATAAAAAATATGATTATTAATTCTCTCTATTTAATCTAAGTTCGATGTAAGGATTTCAACTTTTTAAATTGTCATTTCGAGTGATTTTCGATAGAAAATTGTATCGAGAAAGACAATTTAAACAAACACTTCTACAGAATCTTTCAATGCGAAAATCAAATTATCAATCAATACTCAATTATTTTGATAATAGAAGTACAAATGCAGCAGCAGAATCTTTCAATGCAAAAATCAAAGCTTTTAGAGCACAATTTAGAGGCGTAAGAAATGTCGAATTCTTCCTATACAGATTAACTCAAATTTTTGCGTAACAACAACAATTGGGCATGATCCCTTTTTAAGTTGATTTAAATACTATATAACAAAAAACACTTTGATAAAAAATCAAAGTGTTTTGTAATATATTAACTAATATTAAAATTCTATAATGCAGCTACATATTTAGCTAATTTAGATTTTAAATTAGAAGCTTTATTCTTATGAATAACGTTATTTTTAGCTAACTTATCTAACATAGAAACCACAGTTGAGAACATTCCTTCTGCTTCTTTCTTATCTGTTGTAGCTCTTAGAGTTCTAACAGCATTACGTGTAGTTTTATGCTGATATTTGTTTCTTAAGCGCTTAGCTTCGTTACTTCTTATTCTCTTTATTGCTGACTTGTGATTTGCCATTGTTATTGTCTTAAATGTTTTACTAAAAACTTGTAGCCCGTAGGAGAATCGAACTCCTGTTTCAAGGATGAAAACCTTGCGTCCTAACCACTAGACGAACGGGCCAAAAAATTTTATTATTGCGGGTGCAAATATACAAATAGTTTATTTATTTACAACCTTTTTTTTCGTTAATTTTAAATTAACTAGTTGTAGCCCGTAGGAGAATCGAACTCCTGTTTCAAGGATGAAAACCTTGCGTCCTAACCACTAGACGAACGGGCCAAAAACAATGTTTTATTATTGCGGGTGCAAATATAAAAATAGTTTTTATTTATCCATACTTTTTTTTACTTTTTTTAATATGCTTTTGCAAAAAGAACTCTTTTAGTAGATTTTTTACCAGATAAAATACAGATTCCCTCCTCTTCTATTGCATCATTAGGGATACATCTTATAGTAGCTTTCGTTAATTCTTTTATTTTATCTTCCGTTTCTTCTGTACCATCCCAATGGGCAGAAACAAAACCACCTTTCTTTTCTATTACTTCTTTAAACTCTTCAAAAGTAGCTACTTTTGTAATATGATCTTCCCTATATTTTAAGGCTTTAGAATGTAAATTTTCTTGAATTTCAATTAGTAATTTTTCAACAAAACTAACTACTTCATCTTGAGCTACTGTTTGTTTTTCAAAAGTATCTCTGCGGGCTATCTCTACAGTTCCATTTTGTAAGTCTCTATTTCCTATCGCAATTCTCAATGGAACTCCTTTAAGTTCATACTCTGCAAATTTGGCACCTGGACGCATAGTATCTCTATCATCAAATTTTACTGATATCCCTTTTGTTTTTAACTCTTTTACAAACTCATTTACTTTATTAGAAATTGCTTCTAATTGTTCTTCTCCTTTATATATAGGTACTATAACAACTTGAATTGGAGCTAATTTTGGAGGCAACACCAAACCAGCATCATCTGAATGCGTCATTATTAATCCACCTATTAAACGTGTAGAAACTCCCCAAGATGTAGCCCAAACATATTCTTGCTTTCCTTCCTTAGAAGCATATTTAACATCAAATGCTTTCGCAAAATTTTGTCCCAAGAAATGAGATGTTCCAGCTTGTAAGGCTTTACCATCTTGCATTAGAGCTTCAATAGTATAAGTATCATCAGCACCCGCAAAACGTTCGCTTTCTGATTTTACTCCCTTTATTACAGGCATTGCCATAAACTCTTCTGCGAAAGTGGCATATACTTCTTGCATTTGTTTTGCTTCTAGTACAGCTTCCTTTTTAGTTGCATGTGCAGTATGTCCTTCTTGCCATAAGAACTCGGCTGTTCTTAAAAACAAACGTGTTCTCATTTCCCAACGCACAACATTTGCCCATTGATTTATTAATAATGGTAAATCTCTGTACGATTGAACCCATCCTTTATATGTATTCCAAATAATAGCCTCAGAAGTAGGTCTTACTACTAATTCTTCTTCTAACTTTGCTTCAGGGTCTACTCTTAGTTTTCCTTCATTATCTGGGTCAGACTGTAATCTGTAATGTGTTACAACAGCACATTCTTTGGCAAACCCTTCTGCATTTTTTTCTTCTGCTTCAAACAAACTTTTGGGTACAAAAAGAGGAAAATAAGCATTTTGATGTCCTGTTTCTTTAAACATTCTATCTAATTCTGCCTGCATATTTTCCCATAATGCAAATCCATAAGGTTTAATAACCATACATCCTCTAACGGCTGAATTTTCCGCTAAATCAGCTTTTACAATTAATTCATTGTACCATTTAGAATAATCTTCAGCTCTTTTTGTTAAATGTTTACTCATAATCAAAAGTTTGGCATAAAATTTGTTATCTTTTATGCGTAAATTGTCTTTACAAAACTACATTAAAATAGCAATTGCTACAATAAAGATGTGTTTTTTTGACATTTAATATAAAAAGTTTAATTTTATAACTAATTAAAAAAATATGAAACTACATTACAACAAAACAAAATTCCCACTATACTTCTTATCATTACTTGTGGTAACTACATTAGTTTCATGTGCAACTACACAATCAGTTGCAGGTAATGATGATGGTGTTTATGCAGATGATTCTGAACAACCTAGAAGAAAAGTTGTGCAAACAAGAGACAGAGACTACAATGACTATAACGATAATTATTTCACAAAAGAACTACAACGTTTAGATGATTTAAATGGTACAGATATCATTACAGACATAGACAGCTATAAATCTGACGATTATGACTTTGAAGACACCGTTGATGAAGAAGAATTTGAAGAGGATAACCGAATAACTACCAATAGAGAACCTTGGGGGTATGCATCAGATTCTGATGTAGTTGTTAACATTAATACCTATGGAGGATGGGGATTTAACTCTTTCTGGAATAGACCATGGGGATATAATAGATGGGGTTACAATTTTTCTCGCTGGGATCATCCTGCTTACTATTGGAACTCTACAGCTTTTTATGGCGGTTTCGGTGGATATTATGACCCTTATTTTTGCCCTCCTTATTTTGCAAATAGATATGGTTATGCTTATGGCAGATATGGTTTTCGTAATTACAATAGATTTAATAGATACGGATACTATAATAACAGGTATTACAGAGGAGCTAGGAGAGGAATATATAGTAGAAATAACTCTTTAGCATATAATAGAAACAGAAGGGCTTATTCTAGAAGTAATGCTAGATCTATTTCTAGACGTTCTTCAAACATATACAGAAGAAGTAATAGAGCTGCAAGATCAAACAACTCGTCTAGAGTTAGAAGAGGTAGTAACAGAGCTACAAGATCGAACAATTCATCTAGAGTTAGAAGAGGTAACAGAGCTACAAGATCTAATAATTCGTCTAGAGTTAGACGAGGTAGTAACAGAGCTACAAGATCCAACAATTCGTCTAGGGCTAGAAGAGGTAGTAATAGAGCCACAAGATCTAATAGTTCATCTAGAGCTAGAAGAGGTAGTAATAGAGCTACAAGATCTAATAGTTCATCTAGAGCTAGAAGAGGTAGTAATAGAGCTACAAGATCTAATAGTTCTTCAAGAAGAAGTTCTAACAGAAGCTCCTCTTCAAGAAGCAGAAGTTACTCTTCTTCTAGAGGTAGTAGTTCTAGTAGAGGAAGCTCAAGAAGTAGTGGCTCAAGATCTAGAAGACGATAGTCTCTACTTCCATAATTCACCAACATATTTAGAAAAAACATGAAAAGATTTATTATTTTCGTAGCAGCTGCTACTAGTATATTTACGTCCTATAGTCAATCATTAGATTACAATGATTTAGGAGTTTTATTCTCCAAAGATCAAAGAAACGGTACAGCTCGTTTTAACGCTATGGCTGGTGCTTTTGGAGCATTAGGAAGTGACATCTCTGCTACCGACATAAATCCTGCAGGTGCAGCTATAGCTAGAAAAAGCAAAATTTCTGTCACTTTACAAAATCGTAATTTAAATCGTGATATAAATTACTACAATACCACACGTAATTTACAAGACGAACAATTCAACATTAATCAAGCTGGAGGTCTTTTTGTATTTGACACCAATACAAATACTGACTGGAATAGATTTGCTTTACTATTCAATTATAAAGTGAAAGCCGATTTTGATAACTCTTATTCAGGGAAAGGAAATAGTAACTTCCTTTTTTATAACGAGCATATCAATGACACCTCTACCCCAAAAAATCAATTTGACAGATCTATTGAACAAGAATTTTCCAATCAAACAAGAGGATTAAATAGCGTTTTTAGTATTGGTTTATCTGCAGTTCACGACAATAAATTATTTGTAGGAGCTTCTTTTAAGTTTCATAATTTAGAATTTACAGAACGTTCTTTTTTAAGTGAAAAAAATGATGATGCAAATGGAAATGAATTAAATGTAGAAAATTTTAATGAAAGATTTATAGATGGAAACGGGTTTTCATTTAATCTTGGTTTTATATACAAAGTTAATAAGTTTATTCGATTAGGTGCTTCTTATGAATCTCCAACATGGTATCAAGAAGCTTTAGAAGAAACAGCTAGTTCTTTAACTATGTTTGACGTAAACAATCTTAGTATAAATGGTATTGAAGAAAACAATACAGAAGGCCCTTACTCTTTTAGATTTAGAACCCCTAGTAAACTAACTGCCAGTGGTGCTTTTATATTCGGAAAAAAAGGTCTTATTAGTTTTGATTATACCTATAAAGACTTTAGAAATATCAAATACTTAGATGCTGATACTATTTTACAAGATGCTAATCAGTTTTTTGAAACTGATTATAGAGCAACACACTCTTTCAATTTGGGTGCTGAATGGCGATTCGAAAAAATAAGCTTACGTGGTGGATACTTTTATGAAAAAGATCCTAATCTAGTAGCAGGTGGCAATACCAATGTAGATAACATAAGAGGTTTTAGTACCGGTTTAGGATATAATTTTGGAAATACTCAAATTGATCTATCGTACCAAAAATTAAAAAACACAAATTTTTTATCTTTATACAATACAGGTGATATTAATATTGACAATAACACTTCTAAAATTTCAGCTACATTAACATTTAGCTTATAAATTATAATTGGGGATTATAGAAACCTCTTAGGTATTGTTTTAAAAGCAATATAACCTAAGAGGTCTTTTTATTTAATGACTTTTTTACTGTAATTTTGCATACTCATTATTATTTATGAAAAATATTCAAATTCAAATAGAAAACACGAGCAACGAAAGCATTATTAAATTTGTTAGTAATACTATTATTATAAATGGAGGTAGTTTTGAATACAACAATATAGATGAAGCTAAAGATTCTCCATTAGCTCAACAACTTTTTTACCTACCTTTTGTAAAAAAGATATTTTTAACTGCAAATTTCATTGCAATACAGCGTTACGATATTGTTACATGGGAAGACGTACAAGAAGAGGTTCGAATGCAAATTGAAACTTATATTAATAATGATGGTATTATTATTAATGATAATTCTTCTAAAAAAGAAGCAATAGAAGTATATGCTGAGGTTACACCTAACCCTTCTGTCATGAAATTTGGCACTAATAAGGCATTAACAAAAATAGATGTTGAATTAAAAAATATTGAAGAGGCTAATAATTCCTCTCCTTTAGCCAAAGAGTTGTTTAATTTTCCTTTTGTAAAAGAAGTTTTTATTTCTGAAAACTATGTTTCTATAACAAAATTTGATGTGATAGAATGGAACGAAGTTTATCAAGACATAAGAACTTTTATTCGAAAATACTTACAGGAAGATAAAACCATTATTTCTAATATTCCTCCAAAAGAAGAACAACAAGAAGCAGCCTTTAATACAGAAAATTTAGATGAAACATCTTCTAAAATTATCGCTATTTTAGAGGAATATATAAAACCTGCCGTCGCTTCAGATGGTGGAAATATAGCCTTTAGGAATTACGATTCTGAGACTAAAAAAGTAAGTGTTATTTTACAGGGTGCTTGTAGTGGTTGTCCTTCATCTACTATAACATTAAAAAACGGCATTGAAACCATGTTGAAAGAAATGTTACCAAATCAAATTAACGAAGTTATAGCTATAAATGGGTAAACAAATAAAACCTTATAAAGATTCTGAATTAGGAAAGAAAGAGCAGGTAGCACAAATGTTTGACAACATTTCTGGAAGTTATGATGGTTTAAACAGAGTTATTTCTTTAGGTATAGATGTTAGCTGGAGAAAGAAAGTAGTAAAACTAATTGGAGAAAAAAAACCACAGCATATTTTAGATATTGCTACTGGTACTGGTGATTTAGCTTTAATGATGGCTAAACTTAAACCAACCAAAATAATAGGTTTAGATATTTCTAAAGGCATGTTAGAAGTTGGTAAGCAAAAAATTGCTAAAGTTAACTTAAGCGATACTATAGAAATGGTAGTAGGTGATAGTGAGAATATTCCTTATGAAGATAACACTTTCGATGCCATTACAGTATCTTTTGGGGTTAGAAATTTTGAAAATTTAGACAAAGGACTTACTGAAATTTTAAGAGTATTAAAACCTAATGGAAAATTTGTTATTTTAGAAACTTCCAACCCAACTAAATTTCCTTTTAAACAAGGATATAAATTTTACACTAATTACATTCTACCAATTATTGGAAAACTATTCTCTAAAGACAAAGTAGCCTACTCTTATTTGTCAGAAAGTGCTAATTCTTTTCCTTTTGGAGTAGAACTCAACAATATTTTAATAAAAAATGGGTTTAAGAATGTGGAATGCTCACCTGTTACATTTGGTGTAGCTTCTATTTATACATCAACTAAATAATTATGTTAAAAAAGCTTTTTATTTTTAGTTTTTTATTTCTGTTAACTCTTAGTGCTTTTGCACAAAGAGAACGTGTTGAAAACTTACCAAATTTCGATAAAAAATTTATTCATTATGGCTTTTATTTGGGCTTAAACACGAATGGTTTTAAAATAGCATATAAACCCAGTTCCTTTTTAAATGCAGAAGTAGAAGTAACTTCTGATGTTGGTTTTAATGTTGGTTTAATTGGTGATTTACGTTTGCATGACAATGTAAACCTTCGTTTTGAACCTGGTTTAGTATCTAACACTAAAACATTGCGTTTTAAACATATTGCGAACGAAACTCAAGGAACAAGAGAGGTTGGTAATACTTATTTACACTTACCTTTTATATTTAAATTTAGTACAAATCGATTAAACAATATTCGCCCTTATGTATTAGGTGGAGCTTCTTTTGATTTTAATTTTTCTAGTAATGAAAAAAATCAGGACGATAATTTTTCTGGTCAATTCAGACAAACATCCAATAGTTTTATGTATGAATTAGGAATTGGTATAGATCTCTATCTTCCATATTTTAAATTCTCTCCATCTATAAGAGGTGTTTTCGCTATTAACAATGAAATAAAATATGATAATAGAGGCCCAAGTCAATGGACAGACCCTATCGATTTTTTTGGAACAAGAGGTATCTTCTTACATCTTTCTTTTGAGTAAAAGTTTTACTTGCTTTATTATATAAATTAAAAAGAGTTGCCTAAGGCAACTCTTTTAGTTTATATAGAAAATTGATTCCCCCCGAAACCTCATTTCTTACTTATTTAGACACTTTTTTTTATGTAAAGTCACAAGATTTTATTCTAATGATCTAATATTATTATTAAAGTATCATGATTTTATTTTATGTCATAACATTCTTAACAAAACTTTCATCTATTTGTCTAGAAACAAGTATTTAAAAAGTTAAAATCCTTGAATCAAATTCACAAAAAATTAGTTTTAACAACTAAAAAAAGAGCTAGTAAACTAGCTCTTCTCAATACTAACATATTTGAAAATAGATATTTATATCCCCCAACATAAATTCTATTGCAATTAAGACACTCCTTTTCAGATAAAGTCACAATTAATATTTATTTTTTTTGAAAGCAAAAAAACAAATTCTTTTTCACAAAAAAAGGACTAGATAAATCTAGTCCCTTTAATGATTCACTCACTACGTGAATCCGTAGATAGAAGTCCCCCGAAATCTACCAAATAATTTATATTGATTAAGCTAAAGAAAAAAAATCTTCAACTACATTATAAAATAAACTTAGCAAATATAATTTTTTTTATTTAAAGGAAAAAATTATTGTTTTTTTATTACAACTTTACTATCAACTACTTCTTTAATAGGTAATATAATTTTACCTGAATCCGTTTTTAAAGTAACACAAATATTATCAATTGCTATTACAACCCCTTCTACATCTTTCATCTGTAATACAGATCCAATTTCAATATTTCTTCTAGAATAATAACCAAACAACAATCTAGTTACTGCATCTCTTGCTCCTAAACCAAATGCTATGGTAAATGCTAGCAATATAGATCCAATAACAAGTGTTAAATTTTGTTTAATAACAGAAGTATCAACTCCAGCCTGATCTAAAGCAGTTATGGAAAGAAAAATTACTATTAAATAAAATGCAATGTTACCTATTAAATTACCTCCGTTTATTTCTAGAGATTTAAACATACTATGTATAGCTTTCTTTACAACTGTACCTAGATAAACACCTATTACAAAAATTCCTAACGCTGTTATTAATTTAGGTAAATATGCAAAGAAACTCTTGAGTCCCTCAGAAACCGCTGTTATTCCGAAAATACCAGCACCTGCCATGATGAAAACAAGAACTAAAAACCATTTTAAAACCCCTAATATTGCTTTCGTAAAAACAATATTTATAGTAGAGTCTCCAAATATTTTTGTTTCACTTAATTTTTCTGACCACTGATCTAAATTTGTCTTAACCAGTATTTTTCTTATTAGATATAAAAATACCTTAATAAAAACCCAAGCAAAGAGCACATAACCGATAAAACCTACTACTGTCGGTAATGAATCAGCTATCTTTTTAAAAATATCTCGAAAAGGGTCTATAAGCATATCTACTTGTAGCAATGTCATAATTAGTAATATTTAGTATTTAGTTAGTTTTTTTTATCTTTTTTCTTTCTGTTTTTTTCTTTGGTATTATTAGATGTTTCATCTTCACCTCCACCCATTAATAAATCTCCAATAGCACTTGGATATTTAACCACAAACAAATCCGCCATATCAATCGTTAACTTAATCATAGCCACATCATTAAGCACTCTTTTCTTCAGTACCTGAGGCAGCTCTTCATTATGTAATATTTTTTTAAACGGATTACTCATAATACTTTATAAATCGTTATATGCTTTTACTACTTTTTCTTTTGCTCTTTTTACTCGCATTTTAACTGCACTTTCTCCAATTTCTAATAATTGTTGAATTTCTTTGATGCTCATATCATCTTGATACTTCATTAAAAGAATCATTTTATCTGAAGGATCAATAATTTCTAACGCTTTAGCTAATTTATCTGATTTTAACTCAAATAAAGAGGTATCGTTTATTTCTTCAATTCCCGTATCTTCATCTTTAATAACATCTGTTACTACGGTCATTTTTTCATTTTTCTTCGCACTATTTCGTTGTACATAATTTACACAAAAATTATATGTAAATGAATATAACCAAGTAGAGAACTTTGACCTTCCCTTAAAGCTTCTCAATTTAACAAACAACCGTACAAATACATCATGCGTTAAATCTTGAGCTTCTTCTTTACTATTAGAGAAACCATAACATTTATTGTATACAACACCAGCATACCTATCGTATAATATAGCGAACAAATGAGTATCATTTTTCTCTACTATCTTACGAATGAGCTCTTCATCGCTTACCTTATCAATGTTATTAGTTCTCAATAGTTTTTTACTAAAATTTGGTTCTGTAGTAGGTGAGACACAATAATTAAACTAAAGTCACCTTTTTATCAAAACTTTTATAAATCTAACATTAATAAAGGCATGAAAAAACTTTTTTTTAAAAAAAATCACACATTTTGTAACATTTATTTGTAATACAACGTATAAGTTAGTGTATAGTATTCATTTAATTTAATACAAAGTGTATGAGACAACTTAAAATTACGAAACAGGTAACCAACAGAGAAACTGCATCATTAGACAAATATTTACAAGAAATTGGTAAAGTGGATTTGATTACTGCTGATGAAGAAGTGGAGTTAGCGCAGCGAATAAAAGCTGGTGACCAAAGAGCTTTAGAAAAGTTAACAAAAGCTAATTTACGTTTCGTAGTATCGGTTGCTAAACAATACCAAAATCAAGGATTGACTCTTCCTGATTTAATTAACGAAGGAAATTTAGGTTTAATTAAAGCTGCGAAGCGTTTTGATGAAACAAGAGGTTTTAAATTTATCTCTTATGCTGTTTGGTGGATTCGTCAATCTATTTTACAAGCGTTAGCTGAACAATCTCGTATTGTTCGTTTACCTTTAAATAAAATTGGTTCTATTAATAAGATTAATAAAATGTATGCCTTTTTAGAACAGGAAAACGAAAGACCTCCTAGTGCTGAAGAAATTGCAAAAAAATTAGACATGACTGTTAGTGATGTTAAAGAATCAATGAAAAATTCTGGACGTCACGTTTCTATGGATGCACCTTTAATAGAAGGAGAAGATTCGAATTTATATGACGTATTGAATTCTGGAGAGTCTCCAAATCCAGATAGAACTTTATTACATGAATCTTTACGTATTGAAATAAATAGAGCTCTAGAAACACTTACACCTCGTGAAGCAGATGTTGTTAAACTTTATTTTGGTTTAGGTGAGCACCAACCAATGACTTTAGAAGAAATTGGTGAAACTTTCGATTTAACACGTGAGCGTGTTAGACAAATTAAAGAAAAAGCTATTCGTAGATTGAAACATACTTCTAGAAGTAAAATATTAATGACTTATTTAGGATAAAAAATAGGTACTACTATCACTTAAAAGAGAATTCTTATCAAGAAAGAATTCTCTTTTTTTATTGTAATTTTGCGCAAACACAACTTAAACAAAATGAATAAACTTATTGCTCCTTCAATTTTAGCGGCAGATTTTGGAAATCTACAACGTGATGTAGAAATGGTAAATAATAGTGATGCCGATTGGTTTCATATAGATATAATGGATGGTGTTTTTGTACCTAATATTTCTTTTGGTATGCCAGTTTTAAAAGCAATATCTAACCATGCAAAAAAAGTAATAGATGTACATTTAATGATCGTAGATCCCGACAGGTATATAAAAACTTTTGCCGATTTAGGAGCTAATTTCTTAACTGTACATTATGAAGCTTGTACTCATTTACACAGAACGATACAAGCTATAAAAAATGAAGGAATGAAGGCTGGTGTAGCTTTGAATCCACATACACCTATTAGTGTATTAGAAGACGTTATAAACGATTTAGATCTTGTTTGTATTATGAGTGTTAACCCTGGTTTTGGAGGGCAATCTTTTATTGAAAACACCTATAAAAAAGTACAGCAATTAAAAAATCTTATTGAATTTAGCAACGCTTCAACTTTAATTGAAATTGATGGAGGTGTAACTAATAAAAACGCTAATCAACTTATTGAAGTTGGTGCAGATGTTTTAGTTGCTGGTAGTTATGTTTTTAAAAGTGAAAATCCTACGGAGACCATTGCTGATCTAAAATCGATTTGTAATTAAGCATTGTTTCTATTTTAATATATAACTTAGGAAATTGTTGCTGTAATTTTAAAGGAGATTCAAAGAAATACTCCATTATTACAGCAACAAATTCTAAATCGTTTGTTTGTGCGTAATTTCTAAAAAAATTAGACTCTATAATTTCTCTTCTATTGTTTTCTTTATTTAAAAAATGGATTATTTTTTTAAATTTTCTATAAAATATTTTGGCGCTTACATCCTTAGATTTACTACCATGAAAAGTAAGTGCATGCGTAAATTCATGTATTCCTAAATTTATATTATCATTTAATATTACATCTCCAAGTAAAAAATCTTCCCAAGAGAAAATAATTATCTTTAATCTTGGATTGAATTCTCCTTTATGGTATTGTTTCGTTATTAATGAATAATAAGCATTGGGATAAACAATTATCTTATCAAAAGTATTCGTCAAATACCTTCTCATTCCGAAAGTTAGCTTTATATAAGAGGAAGCTATTAATATCTTTTTTTCAAAAGTTACATCAACTCCTTCTCTTTCTATAAACTGATAATTTCGTATGAATTTTGCGATTCTATGTTCATAATAAGATTTGTGTTTTTTGTCAAGATTTTGATAAAAAATAATATTATTCTTTAAAAACTCTTTTTGATTTTTTGACAATTTCTTTTTTACTAAATATACATGTGTAAATACTGGTTTATTAAAAACAAAAGCATATAACGATTCTAATATATTTAATAATATGGTGGAAATACTAATAAAAAAAAGGTTAATTTTATAATATAATATTGCTTCATATAAAAGAATAATTTTAACCATAATCTTTTATACTTTTCAGTTACATATAGATATTACAGCTAATTTTATGAACAATAAAATTAAGCAATAAAAATTGTTTTCTAATTTAATAAATCATGCTTCCCTATAAAACTGATAATCATCAATATTTTCATGATTATTACAAAAACAGAGAGTAAATTTTATTTGAATAAAAGAAAAAACCCCATAAATAATACTAATTAGTATGTTTCTCTATATATTTGTATAATCAACATTCATAAATTCATTTCCAAAATTTAAAAGATTTGTATAACTATATGTTTTTTTTAAGTATTGAGAAAAATAAGTCTAGATAAATTAGCAAATGAAGAGTTAATTAAAAACTCCACAATACTAGATGTTCTAACAAATTCAGAATATAAAAAAGATGGCATTACAAATGCTCTAATTATAAAAATGTATGATCACTAGACGATTACTATTCACATTCAAAAAGGTAAATCCATTATTACATATTGTTCTCATGGACTCAGAATTTTGAAGACTAAGAAAATTCTAAAAAAACGAGGTTATAAAAAGCTTACAATGGTGGATCTATAAGTGATTTAGAGCAATATTTTAAAAAAACTCTTAACTACTTTGAAAATAATTATTAATAATAACTTATATAAACAATGTCAAAAGCCAATACTACAAGAAAAAACATATTAGAAAAAGCGTTTGCATTAATATATAAAAACGGATACCAAGCTACCAGTATAGATGAAATTATAGCTACTACTCAAGTTACAAAAGGGGCGCTTTATTATCATTTCAAAAGTAAAGATGATATGGGTTTAGCAATGATAAAAGAAATATTGTACATGGTTACCACTTCAAATATATTGAAAGCCCTAGATGCAACAAAATCACCTCAGTCTGAAATCTATGGAATGATGAATAGCTTATTAAACAATACTACTTTTTTTAAGATTGAATATGGCTGTCCTATTGTTAATTTAATAGAAGAAATGGCTCCTTTAGATACAAAATTTGCAAAAGAACTACGAAAGCTTTTTGTGCAATGGAAAAAACAGATAATAGACTACTTAGATGAAGCAAAAAAAACAAATATTATTAAAGACAATATCGACAGTGAACAAGTTGCTGTCTTTATTTTAATTGGTTATAATGGTGCTCGAAACCTAGGTAAAATTTTAGGTAAATCTAGCTATAATTCTTATTTAAAAGAATTGAAAAACTATTTGACTCTCTTGCAATAATTTTTTTAACCAAAAACATACCATTTAGTATGTTCTCAATATAATTAATTCAAAAAATGTATATAGCTTTATTATTTCTTCACTCACTTTTTAAATGGTTTCTTTTATTCATCCTTTTTTATGCTATTTTTTTATCATTTAAAGGAAAAACTAAACGATTACATTTTTCTAAAAAGGTAAACTCTATTAGACACTGGACTGCTACTACTGCTCATATACAATTAATGATAGGTATTATTCTCTATACTCAAAGCCCTACGGTAAAATACTTTTTAAAAAATGGTATAAACAAATGGAATGAATATGCATTCTTTGGTGTTATACATGTTTTTCTGATGCTTATTGCTATAGCTATTATAACTATAGGCTCCTCTAGATCTAAAAGAATAACTACTGATTTAGAAAAACACAAAACAATGTTTACTTTTTATATAATAGCATTAATTATAATACTGATTGCGATACCCTGGCCATTTTCACCTTTGACACATAGACCTTACATACGACTATTTTAATTAAAATTTATGGAAAATTATTTTGCTTCATCTATTAATAGATTAAGAATTACAGGAGTTTTAGAAGGTATTTCTCTACTTATTTTAATATGTATAGGTCTACCTTTAAAATATATTATGAAAATATCGGGAGTCATAAAATTTATAGGACCAATTCATGGAGCTATATTTTTACTTTTCATTTTCCTTTCCATAGGCGTAGCTAGTGAGTATAATTGGAAAAGAAAGATGCTATTTAAAATTTTATTAGCCTCTTTTATACCTTTCGGTACATTTTATATTAATAAAAAAATTTTATCTAAAATATAAAAAAACAAGTAGTCATAAATAGGAGATTAAAAGGGAAAATGCTTTAAATAACAATGAACAAAATTTACACCTATAAATATTTGTTTGTTTTAAAAATTAAAACAAGTAATCTTGTGACCTCGAAGGGACTCGAACCCCCAACCCTCAGAGCCGAAATCTGATATTCTATCCAATTGAACTACGAGGTCTTTAATTTTTTACATCAAATTTTTCTTTACAATTGTAGAAATTGTTTTACCATCGGCCTGTCCTCCAATTTTATTAGATACAACTCCCATAACTTTCCCCATATCTTTCATTCCTGCTGCATTAGTATCTTTAATTACTTCTAAAACTATTTTCGCTATTTCTTCTTCACTTAAAGCTGCTGGTAAAAATTGCTCTAAAATTTTTGCTTCTGCTAATTCTGGTGCTGCCAAATCTTCTCTGTTTTGTTTCGTAAAAACAGCCGCACTATCTTTTCGTTGCTTTACTTGTTTTTGAACAATTTTAATTTCTTCTGCTTCTGTTACATCTCCTGTGTTTTCTGTATTTGCTAACATAAAAGCAGATTTTAAAGCACGTAATGCTGTTAATGCAACAGTATCTTTTGCCTTCATTGCTTCTTTTAGTTTGTTCATTACTTCTTGTTGCACACTCATATTTTTTTAATTCTTTATAACCTTTTTTAGGTTGATTATTTATAACAATAAGTCTGAAACTTATTTTTTTTATGGTTATAAAAATAAAAAAATCCTGAGCAATCAGGATTTTTTTGTCTTTATTTTTCTCCTACTAATCTACATTATCATGCAAAAAAGTATTATTTGAACGCAAAGGTAAATCGTCTGAGTTATTTTCTAAAGGTGTTTCTGCCTCGCTTATTTTTGTATTAACGTTTAAATCTACTCCCAAACGTTTATAAGCTGGCTGTTTTTCTATTTCGTCAATATTTTTATTTACTTTATCTGAAAACTTATAATTAAAACCTTTCATTTTCTCTCTTCTCTCTTGTGCCCTTTTTTGTAATTCAGAGATAGTTAAACTTAAAGGAGAAGCTTCTGAGTCTTCTTCCGTATTTAATTCTTCTTTCCTTTTTGTTCTAACTTCAAATTTTAATTCTTCTTCTATTTGTTTATCTTCTACTTTTGGCTTCGAGCTTTTACCTATGGTTGGTTGTATATCAAAGTCTTCTAAGACATAGCGTTTCTCTATAACTGGTTTTATTTCTTCATAAGAAACTTCTATATTATTAATTTCTTGTGTGGTATTAATTAAACCTTCTTCTTTTGTATCTGGTAAAATTTCTTCGTAAGAATTTAAAGGTAAATCAAACAATAAATTTTGTTGTAAAGGCGGCTCTTCTTTACGAATCTCTTGCTGTTGTGATATATTTGTTATGATAAATTCTTCTTCAGAAATGTCATTATAACTAAGATCTTCAAAAACAACATCAATGTTTTTTATAGCTTCCGTTGTTTTAACAAGTATGTCTTTTGGTGCTATTGTTTCTTCTTCAAGAACATGTACTATTTTTTCTTTCTTACTATTTGTTATAGGTTGCTCTAAAGTTCTTGGAATAATACTTTTCTTACTATCAAATTCATAAGTAGCTTTTTGATTATCTTCTAAAGTATGAACTATTTTCTTAGTTTCTGTATTATTTATAGTACTTTGTTGGTCTGGCGCAAAACCAGTAGCTACAATTGTTACAGAAATTCCTTGTTCTAAGCTTTCGTCTTCTCCAATACCCATAATAATATTGGCATCGTAACCAGCTTCTGTTTGTATGTAATCGTTAATTTCTCCTATCTCGTCTAAAGTAACTTCATTGGTACCTGATACAATTAATAATAAAACATTTTTAGCTCCTGTAATTTTATTATCATTTAACAAAGGAGAATCTAGCGCTTTTACAATCGCATTTTTAGCTCTATTATCTCCTGCTTCTTTTGCAGATCCCATTATTGCAGTTCCACTATTTGCAAGTACCGTTTTAGCATCGTGCAAATCGATATTTTGTTTGTAGTGGTGTGTTATTACTTCTGCAATTCCTTTAGCCGCAGTTGCTAATACTTCATCTGCTTTAGAAAAACCAGATTTAAAACCTAAATTACCATATACTTCTCTAAGTTTATTATTATTAATAACAATAAGAGAATCTACATTTCTTCTAAGTTCATCTACTCCTTTTTGAGCTTGCTTTGAGCGCATTCTTCCTTCAAATTGAAATGGCATAGTAACGATTCCTACCGTCAAAATATCCATATCTTTTGCAATTCTGGCTATAATGGGAGCTGCACCTGTACCAGTACCACCACCCATACCAGCAGTAATAAACACCATTTTTGTATGCGTGTTTAGCATCTGTTGTATTTCTTGTATACTCTCTGCTGCTGCTTGTGCTCCAATTTCTGGATTAGCACCAGCTCCTAAACCTGATGTTAAATGTGCTCCTAATTGTATTTTATTAGGTATTGGACTATTCTCTAATGCTTGTGCATCGGTATTACAAATAACAAAGTCTACCCCATGTATTTGTTCACTATACATGTGATTTACTGCGTTGCTACCTCCACCTCCAACACCAATCACTTTAATTGTGTTTGATTGTGTTTTTGGCATATCAAATGAAATGTTATCAAATTCTGCGCTCATAATAACTATTCTTTATTTTATTTTCTCTTAACTTTAATCCCTATATTTTATTCTGCGTTGTCAAGAAACTCTTTAAATCTTTCTGTAAATTTCTCTAAAAACGACTTCCCTTTCACTTTAGCTTTACGTTGCTTTTTTTGTGATACTTCTTCTATTATTTTGTCTTCTATACTATCTTCTTTCTCTTCTGTTTTTGAAGATAGAGGTACTATTATTTCTTCAACTACCTCTTGATATTCTTCTTTTTCACTTTTAACTAAACCTTCCATTAATAACCCCACTGCAGTAGCATAGGAAGGGCTTGATAAAACAGAATCGCTTTCTCCTGCCAAATGCTCATTAGGATATCCTATTCGGGTATCCATTCCTGTAATGTATTCTACTAATTGACGTAAATGTTTTAATTGTGATCCTCCACCTGTTAATACAATTCCTGCAATTAATTTTCCCTTTTGAGTTTCATGACCATAATTTTTAATTTCTAAATACACATGCTCTATAATTTCTTGTACTCTAGCATGTATTATTTTTGAAAGATTTTTTAACGTGATCTCTTTAGGTTCTCTTCCTCTTAAACCAGGTATTGATACAATTTCTGTTTCTTTATTTTCTCCAGGCCATGCAGAACCAAATTTAATTTTAAGTAATTCTGCTTGCTTTTCAATAATAGAACAACCTTCTTTTATATCTTCTGTAATTACATTTCCTCCAAATGGTATTACTGCTGTATGACGAATAATACCGTCTTTAAAAATTGCTAAATCTGTAGTACCTCCTCCTATATCAATCAATGCTACTCCTGCTTCTTTTTCTTCTTGACTTAAAACTGCTGCAGCAGAAGCTAAAGGCTCTAAAGTAATATCTTCTAAATTTAAACCAGCACTTTTAACACACCTACCTATATTTCTAATAGAAGATACTTGTCCAACTACTACATGAAAATTAGCTTCTAACCTACCTCCATACATTCCTATTGGTTCTTTAATATCTGCTTGGCTATCTACTTTAAATTCTTGAGGTAGTACGTGAATAATTTCTTCTCCAGGCAACATAACTAATTTATGTACCTGATTTACCAAGTTCTCTATATCATTTTCTTCAATAACTTCATCTGCTCCTGGCCTTGTAATATAATCACTATGGTGTAAGCTTCTAATATGTTGCCCTGCTATGCCAACTACAACATCACTTATTTTTTCTCCAGAAACACTTTCTGCTTCATCTATTGCTTGCTGAATGGATTGAATAGTTTGCGTAATGTTATTAACAACACCTCTTTTAACCCCCAAGCTTTTTGCTTTACCAATACCGAGAACTTCAATTTTATCATATTCGTTCTTACGCCCAATCATGGCAACAATCTTGGTAGTACCAATATCTAACCCTACTGCAATTTTATTGCTGTTCTCCATCTTGATTTTGTTTTGTGCATACCACTTGGTTGTGATACTTAACATTAATTACTTTATACTTACTTATTGTTTTATCTTTTAATGTTTTATTATAGAAAGCTTTTAATTTCTTAAACTTTACATTCACATCATCAAATAAACCAAATTCTATCACATAATTTCCACTTCGAACATTAAAAACATATTCATTTGTTTCTAATTTTCGAATACTTATAATTTCTTTTTTAAGAAAATCATCTTCAGAAATAAATTGCACTAATTGCGTTATTTCTTCTATTTTTCCCGATAAATTTTCACCACTTATTAAAGGAACTCTGGCTGAAAAATTAGATGACAACGGTATCTTAGCCCCATAGTTATCAACATAATACACTTCTTTACTAGAAACTATTCTTGCAATAGGTTCTTTTTGTGTTATTTCAGTTTTTAACACTCCCCCAAGCGTTATAAATACTGTGGCTCTTTCTACATAAGGGTTTAACAACACCTTATTTTCTAGATGATGTAAATCTATAACACTTTTTGATTGGTTTTTAACTGTCTCTTGATTTTGTATTAACAATTTATTAACCGTTTCATGTGTTAAAAAAGGATTTGATCCTTCTTCAAACTCCACCTCTATGGTTTCAATCTTTTTTTGTTGGTTTCTCTTCTTTGTAAAACCATATAATATTGATAATAATATCATCAAACATAGAAACACCAAATATGTTGCTCCTTTTTTAATCATTCAAAACCTCTTTTAATAATTCCTCTTTAACTTCATCTACTAATAAACCTATATCTCCAGCACCTAATAAGGTTATTATTTGCGATTTAGATTCTTTTATTTTACTTATAAGATTCCTTTTACTAACTAATTCTTTCCTATTATTCTTTATTTTCTCTAGTAACCAACTAGAACTTACTCCTTCAATTGGCTCTTCTCTAGCTGGATATATATTTAACAATAAAACCTCATCAAATTTTGCTAGTGATTTTGCAAAATCATCTATAAAATCTCTTGTTCTACTAAATAGATGTGGTTGAAAAACAACTAAAACATCTTTATTAGGATACATTTCTCTTACTGAACTTTCTACTGCATTTATTTCTGTTGGATGATGCGCATAATCATCTATTAATACTTTATTTTTTGTTTTAATTTTATAAGAAAATCTACGCTTCACTCCTTTAAAAGAAGATAATCTTTCTTTAATTACAGGTAATGAAACACCGTATACCTCTGCCATCGCAAGAGCTGCTAATGCATTCATTACATTATGTCTTCCTGGCAAATTAAAAGCTATATTTTCTATCTTATTTTTTGGTGTTTTAACATCAAAAAAATACGTTCCATTTTCTACGATTAAGTTATATGCTTTATAATCCGCTTCTTCCTCTATTGCATACGTTAATCCTTCTAACGGAAGTCCTTTAGCTACGATTAATTTATCAGAAACTTTGTTAGAAAATTCATAGAAAGATTTTTGCAAAGCTTCATGTTCTCCATAAATATCTAGATGATCCGCATCCATAGAAGTAACACAAGCTATGTTCGGAGAAAGTTTTAAAAATGATCGATCAAATTCATCTGCTTCTACTACTGATATTTTATCTTCTCCTGAAATTAAATTAGAATTATAATTCTCTGTAATTCCTCCTAAAAAAGATGTTGCTTTTTCAGATTGCATTATATGCCCTAAAATAGAAGACGTTGTTGTTTTACCATGTGTACCTGCAACTGCTAAACAAAATGTGTTTTCGGTAATTTTACCTAATATTTCCGCTCTTTTTAAAACCGTAAATCCATTACTGATATAATAGTTGAGCTGCTTGTGTGTATTTGGTATTGCTGGTGTATACACTACCAATGTTTCTTCCTTGTTTAAAAAAGAATCTAGTATATTTTCTACAGTATCCTCATAGTGAATTTGTACCCCAATCTTTTGCAAATTAGTTGTTATTGGTGAAATCGTCTTATCATACCCTGCCACATTTTTCTTGTTTTCAGAAAAATAACGTGCTATGGCACTCATTCCAATACCTCCAATTCCAATGAAAAAAATATTATGTATTTCCTTTAAATTCACTAACTAATTAATTTTTCTATTTTATTTACTATATCATTAGTAGCATTTGGCAATGCTAATTCTTTGATATTCTCACTTAAACTTTCTTGCTTTCCTTTATCTTTTAAAAGCATTTCAAAAACCACAGAAAACGTATGCAAATCACTCTCTTTAATCATAATAGCTCCGTGTTTCTCTACAATGGAATTTGCATTCTTTGTTTGATGATCTTCTGCTACATTTGGAGAAGGTATAAATAGCGTTGGTTTTCCTACGATACATAATTCTGAAACGGAACTTGCTCCTGCTCTTGAAATAATATAATCTGCAGCTGCATACGCTAAATCCATACGATTTAAAAACTCATGTACCTGAACATCTTCTCTTTTGTTAAACTCCTTATATTGCTGATAATACAACTTACCACATTGCCATATTAATTGTATTTCTTGATTTTTAAAAAAATCTAACTCAGTAACTATTAATTGATTTACTCTTTTTGCTCCTAAACTTCCACCGATCACTAAAACAGTTTTCTTTTTTTTATCTAATTTGAAAAATGTTTTTGCTTCCTCGACTTTCGTGTGAATTGAAAGCAAATCTTGTCGTACTGGATTTCCTGTTTTCACAATTTTATTTAACGGAAAGAATCGCTCTAAATTATCATAAGCTACACATATTTTATGTGCTTTTTTTGCCAATAATTTATTTGTTATGCCTGGGTAAGAGTTTTGCTCTTGAATTAATGTTGGTATTTTTTTTCTATTCGCCATCATTAATGTCGGCCCACTAGCAAAACCTCCTGTTCCTATAACTACATCTGGCTTAAATTTATTTATAATTTTGTTTGCTTTCCACAAGCTACTAATCAACTTAAAAGGAAAAATCAGATTACTAAATGTTAATTTCCTTTGAATTCCAGAAATCCATAATCCTTTAATATCATATCCAGCTTTCGGTACTTTTTCCATTTCCATTTTATCCTTTGCCCCTACAAAAAGTATATTCGCTTCTGGGTAACGTAACTTAATTTCATTAGCAATAGCTATTGCAGGATATATATGACCTCCTGTACCTCCTCCACTTATAATAACATTAATAGATTTTTTCATATTTATAATGTTTCATGCAAAATATGCAACGGATTATCGTCTAAAATAGATTCTTCTGTTTCATTTTTAGAAGCACTTACACTCAATATCATTCCTATTGCAAAACAAGTCATCCATATTGAGGTTCCTCCACTACTAATTAAAGGTAAAGTTTGTCCTGTAACTGGAAAAACATTTACTGCTACTGCCATATTAATCATTGCCTGAAAAATAATTGGCAAACCTACTCCAACTACCAATAATGTTGCAAAAATTGTCGTTGCTTTTTTAGCAACAATAAGTATTCGAAACAATAAAAGGAAGTAAATAAAAATTACAAACAAAGCTCCTATTAAACCAAACTCTTCTACTATAATTGCATAAATAAAATCGGAAGAAGATTGCGGCAAAAAGTTTTTCTGCACACTTTTACCAGCTCCTTTTCCTACGATACCACCCGTAGCTATCGCTATTTTGGCTTTTTCTACTTGATAATTCTCTTTGTTCTCTTCTGAGAAAAAACCTTCTATTCTTCTTTCCCATGTATCTACCCTATTTTTCATTAAATCTGGGAAAGCTTTAACAACTAAGACAAAAAGTCCTAGTGCAATTATTCCCATCCCTAAAATATTAGCGATATATTTCATTGGATATCCCCCAATAAAAGTTAATAAAACGATCATAGAAAAAACAATTGCTGTAGTAGAAAAGTTAGCTGGAAGAATTAAAAATAAAATAACTCCAACTGGTAACCACAACTGAATTAAACTTTCTCTAAATACAATATTTTTCTCTTTATTTTTCGCTAAATAACGAGCTACATACACTAACAAAACTAAGCTTGCTAATGTAGATGTCTGAAAACCGACCCCCACAAAAGGAATACGTATCCATCTACTTGCATTAGCCCCTCCAATTGTAGTTCCCTGAGATAGAGTAACTACCAATAAAAGAACTATTATTGGCAACATAAGCACAGAACCTCCACTAAAATATCTATAAGGTATTTTATGCACTCCATATAAAATACCAAACCCCATAATTAACAATGCAATATGTTTAATTAAATGGCCTGTTGTAGAACCATTACCTACCACATATACTAAATTAGTACTTGCACTATATACTGGCATAAAAGACAAAATTGCTAGCACTGCCACTATCGCCCATATAGGTCTATCTCCTTTTATATGTTTTAATATGTTTTTCAATACCTATAAATTTCGTACTGCAGTTTTAAATTTTCTACCTCTATCTTCGTAGTTATCAAACAAATCGAAACTAGCGCAAGCTGGTGATAACAAAACGGTATCTCCATTCTGTGCTATTTTGTGAGAAACTTTTACAGCTTCTTCCGCTCCTGCTGTTTCTACAATTACATCTACTACATTTTGAAAAGTTTCTATAATTTTTTCATTATCTAAACCTAAACAAACAATCCCTTTTACTTTTTCTCTAACCAAAGGCAATAAATCTGTATAATCATTTCCTTTATCTACACCACCTACAATCCACACTGTTGGCTCATCCATACATTCTAAAGCATAAAATGCAGCATTTATATTCGTAGCCTTGCTATCATTCACATAGGTAACTCCTTCTACTTTTATTACTTTCTCTAAACGATGCTCAGCTCCTTCAAAACTAGACATACTTTCTGTCACGTTTTCATTTCTAGCTTGTAACAATTTAGAAGCCAGCATTGACGCCATGGCATTTTTAGTATTGTGCTTTCCTTTTATTTTCAAATATGATGTATTCATTATATACTCCTCGTCGTTTAATCTTATTACAATATTATCTTCTCTTAAAAATGCACCATTTTCTAATTCTTTTTCTAAAGAAAATGGCACTAATTTGGATGCTATTTTATTCTCTTTTAACCAATTTAAAATAGCTTCATCTTCATAGTCATAAATTAAAAAATCGTTTTCAGATTGATTTTTTATAACTTTAAATTTGGATGCTATATATTTATTAAAATCATAGTCATACCTATCTAAATGATCTGGTGTTATATTGGTTATAATAGCTATATGACATTTAAATTTTTCTATTCCATCTAACTGAAAACTACTTAACTCTAACACATACTTATCATAGTTTTTACTCGCTACTTGTTTTGCAAAACTATCTCCAATATTTCCTGCAACACCAACATTCATGTTAGCACCTGTTAAAACATGATGCGTTAACATGGTTGTGGTGGTTTTACCATTAGAACCTGTTATTCCAACTATCGTTGCGTCTGTATAATGAAAAGCAAACTCTATTTCTGAAATTACTTTTATTTTTTTTGATTTTATTTTTTCAATTAAAGCTACTTTATCTGGAATTCCAGGGCTTTTCATTACTAAATCAGCATTCAAAATTCTATCTTCTGTATGTTGATTTTCTTCAAACTCTATTCTATTATTTACAAGAACTTCTTTATACTCTTTTGTTATTTCTCCTTTATCAGAAACAAAAACTTCATATCCTTTTTGCTTTCCTAAAATTGCTGTACCAACTCCACTTTCTCCACCTCCAAGAACAACTAATCGTTTCATTACCTTAATTTCAATGTTACTATTGTAAATACCGCTAACATAATTCCTACAATCCAAAAACGGGTTACTATTTTACTCTCGTGATAATTCAGTTTTTGATAGTGATGATGTAAAGGCGACATTTTAAAAATTCTTTTTCCTTCTCCATATCTTTTTTTCGTATACTTAAAGTAGGAAACTTGCATAACCACAGATAAATTCTCTACTAAAAACACACCTGCCAATATAGGCAACAACAATTCTTTTCTTGTTGCTATTGCAATAACCGCTATTATACCACCAATTGTTAAACTTCCCGTATCTCCCATAAATACTTGAGCCGGATACGTATTGTACCATAAAAAACCTATTAATGCTCCAGCAAAAGCAAGTATAAATACTGTCATTTCTCCAGAGTTTGGTATATACATGACATCTAGATATTCGGCAAAAACTATATTTCCAGAAACCCAAGCAAACAACGCTAATGTTAATACCATTATAGAGGAAGTTCCTGCTGCCAACCCATCGATTCCATCCGTTAAATTAGCTCCGTTTGAAATAGCAGTTACAATAAAAATAACTACAGGAATAAAAATTAACCATGCATATTTTTTATAGCCTTCTCCTAAAAAACTTAATACTTTTGCATATTCTAATTCGTTATTTTTTAAAAAAGGAACTGTTGTTTTTGTAGATTTATGTGCTTCTCCAAATACTTTTCTCCTACCATCTTCTTGAACAATTTGCTGATCTACTGGCAATTGTTCTTTTATAGTTACTGAGGAATTAAAATAAAGCATAGCGCCAACTATTACCCCCAAACCAACTTGCCCTATAATTTTAAAAATTCCTTTTAACCCAGCTTTATCTTTTTTAAACACTTTAATATAATCGTCTGTAAAACCAATTGCGCCCATCCAAAGGGTAGTAATAATTAAAATAATTACATAAATATTTTCCAACTTAGTTAACAAAAACACAGGAATTAAAGTTGCCAGTATAATAATTACTCCACCCATGGTTGGAGTCCCTTTTTTTTGCATTTGCCCTTCCAATCCTAAATCTCTAATACTTTCACCTACTTGCTGCTTTCTTAAAAAGTTAATAATACGCTTCCCAAAAATGGTAGATATTAATAAGGAAAGTATAAATGCCGCTGCTGCGCGAAATGTTATAAACTGAAAAACACTCGCTCCTGTTAGATTGAATTCAGTTTCTAAATATTGAAATAAATAATACAGCATTCTTTTAACTTCTTTTTATTAATTAAAACATGTTTTTACTTCTTCTAAATCATCGAAATGAAAACGTTCTCCATTTATTTCTTGATAATTCTCATGCCCTTTTCCTGCTATTAAAATAATATCTCCAGCTTGCGCTAACTTACTAGCAGTTTTTATTGCTTGTCTTCTATCTAAAATAGATAGTATTTTTCTAAAACTTTCAGGAGAAACACCTGCTTCCATCTCTTCTAATATCGATTGTGGGTCTTCTGTTCTTGGATTATCAGATGTAAAAATCACTTGTCCGCTTAACTGAGATGCTATGCTCGCCATCTTTGGGCGCTTCGTTTTATCTCTATCTCCTCCACAACCAACAACCGTAATTACATTTTCATTTCCTGTTCGAATACCATTGATGGTTTCTAGAACATTTTTTAAAGCATCTGGTGTATGCGCATAATCTACAATAGCAATCACATTATTATTGGAAACTACATACTCAAACCTTCCGCTTACACTATTTAACTCGCTAATAGTTCTTAAAACTTCTATTTTCTCTAAGCCTAATAATTCTGCTACTCCAAATATTGCTAACAAGTTATACGCATTAAAATTTCCTATTAATTTACTCCAAACCTCTACTCCATTAATCTTCAACAATGAACCCGAAAAACTTTTTTCTAAAATTTTCGCTTTATAATCGGCCATGGTTTTAAGCGCATATGTTTTTCTGCTTGCCTTTGTATTTTGAAGCATTATCTTACCATTCTTATCATCTATATTTACTAATGCAAAAGATGATTTTGGTAACTTATCAAAGAATTTTTTTTTAACATCTCTATACTCTGCAAAAGAAGCATGATAATCTAAATGATCGTGAGACAGATTCGTAAAAACTCCTCCTTCAAAATACAATCCTTCAATTCTTTTCTGATCTATACCATGTGAGCTAACCTCCATAAAACAATAATCAACTCCTTCTTCTACCATTTTCACCAAATACTGATTTATAGTTAAAGAGTCTGGTGTTGTATGTGTTGCTTTAAACTCTGTACTATTAACCAGTATCTTTACAGTAGATAACAACCCTACTTTATAGCCTGATTTTGTAAACAAATCATATAACAATGTAGAGATTGTTGTTTTACCGTTAGTTCCTGTTACCCCAATCAACTTTAGTTTTTCTGAGGGATTATCGTAATAATTGGAAGCCAAAACAGCTAATGTTTCATTAGAATCTTCTACCTCTACATAAGTTACTCCTTCCACTTTATCTTTAGGTGCTACTTCACAAATAACCACTACTGCTCCTTTAGATATTGCTTTACCTATAAAGTTATGTCCATCAACACTAACACCCCTTTGTGCTACAAAAACATCATTCTCAATAATCTTGCGACTATCAAATTCTATTTTGTTAATCTCAATATCTGTTTTTCCGAATATTGCATTAACTGTTGCTTTGTATAATATGTCTTTTAAAATCTTCAATTACGATAACTTTAGATATACTGTTGCTCCTTTTTTAATTTTTGTTCCTTTATCTATAGATTGCTCCATTACTTTACCTAAACCAGAGAATTCTACTTTTAACCCCAAATTTTCTAACACAGAAATAGCATCCATACCACTCATACCTATCACTTTAGGCATTATTGTTTTGTATTTATTTAATATTTTATAATACTTATTAAAATCTTTATCTACAGAAGCATTTACAATAGAATCTGTAACCTTTTGAACACTAGATGGTGTAGACGTATAAATTTTATGTGCGATTTCTTTAAAAACTGGAGCAGCAACCTTTGCCCCATAATATCCTTTTTCAACATCTGGTTCATGAATAACCACGATGCAGGAATATTTAGGCTTTTCTACAGGAAAAAAACCAGCAAACGACGCCACATATTTTTTACTTGAATAATACCCTCCTTCATATTCTCCTTTTTTATTTTTCTTTCTTGGAATCCATTTTTTTGCAGTACCTGTTTTGCCTGCCATTGAAAAGTTTGGTGAATAAATTTCTTCTGCAGTCCCTTTTTTCACTACATTCTCCATTATTTTCGTCACCTTATTAATTGTAGATTGCCTAGCTATTCTATCTTTTAAAACTACCTTATCAAATTTTTCTACTATTTTACCTCCTACTTTTAAACCTTTAACGAAACGAGGTTTAACTAACTCTCCATTATTAGCAACTGCATTATAAAACATTAAGGTTTGTAAAGGAGTTAAAGAAACTCCATATCCCCAAGCCATCCATTCTAAAGCTATCGGGCTCCATTGTTTGCTTTTGGGTGTTGGTATAAAAGGTTTTCCTTCTCCTACTATCTTTACTCCGGTTTGTTTATCTAAACCAAACTGTCTCATTCTTTTTATGAATTTTTTTGGTTGTTTATCATAATGCTTTCTAACTGCTTTTACAATACCAACATTAGAAGAAACTTCGAAAACCCTAGCTAAAGATATTTTACCATACCCTTGCCAGTTACTATCTTCTACCTTTCTATTATTTATAAATATTTTACCTTTTTCTGTATCTATAATTGCAGAAGTATCTATCACTTTATCTTCTAAACCAGCCATTAAACTGGCTAATTTAAATGTAGAGCCTGGCTCATGACTTTCCCAAACCGCGTAATTTCTTTTTTCGTAATATTTTCCTGTAGAAGTTCTTCCTAGATTAGATATTGCTTTTATCTCTCCTGTTTCGGTTTCCATAACCACCGCACAACCATGATCTGCTTCAAAATGCTCCATTTGTTTTAAAAGTGCATAATGTGTGATATCTTGAATGTTAACATCTATCGTAGTAATTACATCTTTTCCGTCTTGAGGCTCTTTTTCATTTATATCGTTAATAGGCTTCCACTGTCCTTTTGCTATTTTTTGCTTTAATCTCCACCCATTACCTCCTTTCATATACTTAGAAAATGCTCCTTCTATACCAGCCCCTCCTCTATGATCACTATAACCAACTGTTCGTTCTGCTATTCTACCTATTGGATGCTCTCTAACTGTTTTTTGCTCTGCAATAAAACCTCCTCTATATACTCCTAAATTAAAAATAGGAAAACTCTTCATGCGCATGTAATCATTATACCCAATATTTCTAGCTATTAACAAATAACGGTTTCCTCTTTTTTTTGCATCTCTAAGCTTCTTTTCATAATAGCTAGGTTTTTTTCCCAACATATTAGAAAGCTCTTTAGTTAATTCAGATACATTTTCTTCAAATACTTTTTCATTTACAGACACAACATCCATTCTAACGGTATAATTAGAAATAGAAGTGGCTAACAAATTTCCGTCCCCTGCATATACGTTACCTCGGTTTCCAAATATGGTATCGTTTTTAATAGTAGTTTCTAAAGCTAATTTTTTATACTTATCTCCCTTCACATATTGAAGTTCAAATATTTTAGCTATTAAAAACAACAAAAAGAGCGACATTAAAATCACTATTACATACAATCTATTTAAGATACTCTTTTTGATACTTATTCTTTTTTACTTTATTATTACTTTTATTTTTTGTGGAGGATCTTTTGCGGGTTCTAAACCAGTATCTGCTACTTTCTTTCGAATTGCACTTTCTAATTTCATTCGCATTAAAATGGTACTTGTATCTACATACTCAGCCCGCAACTCTCTTTTCAATTTATTCAGCTCGTACATTTTTACCACTTTCTCATCTACAGAATGTGCACTCCATATCATAACCAACAACAAACTCACTACAAAAACAATTACTTTCCAGTTTCTAATAGCTGATTCATCTGTTAAAAAACTCCCTCTTAAAACATCATATATTCCTCCTGAATTTTCAGCCATTTTTATTTTAATGTTGCTATTCTTAACTTAGCGCTTCTTGCTCTATTATTCTCTTTAATTTCTTCTTTGGAAGGAATAATTAATTTCCCTATTTTTTTCATTGGTTCATTTGTATTTCCATAGAAATCTTTTTCAGATTCTCCTTCAAAAACACCTGTTCTAATAAACCTTTTCACCAATCTATCTTCTAAAGAATGGTAAGAAATAACACTTAACCTTCCTTCTTCATTTAACAAACCAGGTACTTGATTTAAAAACTCCTTTAAAACTTCTAACTCTTCATTTACCTCTATTCTAATCGCCTGATAAATTTGCGCTAAAATCTTATGCTCTTTACTTTTAGGTAAAAAATCACTCAAAACACTTCTCAACTGAAAACTGGTATCCACACTTTCCACATTTCTAGCTGCTACAATTGCTCTAGCCAAAGCTCTTGAATTCCTTAAATCTCCATACAAATACAAAACATCTGCTAATCTCGACTCTTCATACTTATTTATTACTTCTTTAGCAGAAACTCTAGTATTCTGATTCATTCGCATATCTAAATCTCCATCAAACCTAGTAGAAAAACCTCTATCAGCTTCATCAAACTGATGCGAAGACACACCTAAATCTGCCAAAACCCCATCTACTTTTTGCACTCCATAAAACTTCAAAAACCTAGAAATGTGCCTAAAATTTTCGGCGATTAAAACAAATCGTTCATCCTCTAATGTATTTTGTTGCGCATCTGCGTCTTGATCAAATGCAAACAATCTACCTTTACTCCCTAATCTTTTTAAAATCTCTTTAGAATGACCTCCTCCTCCAAACGTAACATCTACATATACGCCATCTCCTTTTATATTTAGAGCATCTATACTCTCTTTTAACAATACCGACTTGTGATATTTACTCATCTAAATCAAAATTTCCCATTACTTCTTCTGCTAAACCTGCAAAATCAGATGTTGCATCTTCTATCACAGCTTCATACTTTTTTTTATCCCAAATCTCTATTATGTTTACCGCACTAGACAACACCACTTCTTTCTCTATACCTGCAAAAACACACAAATCCTTAGGTATCAAAACCCTTCCTGCCGCATCTACCTCAACAACTTTCACCCCTGCAGTAAATCTTCTTATGAAATCATTATTTTTTTTAACAAAACGATTCAACTTATTTATTTTTGCCATCATTAAATCCCATTCTTTCATAGGATACAATTCTAAACAAGACTGAAAGACAGATCGTTTAATCACAAAACCTTCTTGTAACACAGGAGACAACTGCTTCTTTAAACTTGAAGCAACCATAAGCCTGCCTTTGGCATCGGCCTTACATTCGTATGTCCCAATAAGGTTTATCACTTAAAAACTATATAGTATAGATCAAAAGTATAAAATATTTACCACTTTCTACCACTTTTTACCACTTTGTTAATAAGTTTCGCCTTTTCCGTTTAAAAAACTGACTTTTAGAATGTTCATTACTATTATCACGCATATTTGAAAAGAAATTGATCCGTAATAAAAAAAGGATTACTTTTGCGTTTAGCCAAATGATCACGAATGACTGATTTTTTAAAGAAAGAAGACAAGTTTACTTATGCCGAAGCAGGAGAAGGTCGCCCTTTAATTGTATTGCATGGTTTAATGGGAGCTTTAAGTAATTTTGATGAAACTTTTAAATTTTTTTCAAAGAAGGGTTATAAAGTATTAATACCTGAGCTACCGCTTTACAGTCTACCAATTCTTAAAACTAATGTTAAAAATTTAGCTAAGTTTTTACATGAATTTATTGAATATAAAAATTTAAAAGACGTAGTTCTTTTAGGTAACTCTTTAGGTGGTCATATTGCTTTGTACTATATAAAACATTACCCAAAAGATGTTGCCGCTTTAGTTTTAACAGGGAGCTCGGGCTTATATGAAAACTCTATGGGTAACAACTATCCTAGAAGAGGCGATAAAGGTTTTGTTCGTAGAAAAACAGAGGAAGTTTTTTATGATAAAGCAATTGCTACCGACGAATTAGTAGATCAAGTTTATGATGTAATTAACGATAGAAACACACTTGTTAAAACACTTGCTATTGCAAAAAGTGCAGTTCGTCATAACATGGCTAAGGATTTACCAAACATGGAACAACCCACTTGTCTTATTTGGGGCGAAAACGATACAGTAACTCCTCCGGAAGTTGCTGAAGATTTTGACAGATTATTACCTGATAGCGACTTATACTGGGTGGACAAATGTGGCCATGCAGCTATGATGGAACGACCAGAAAAGTTTAATACAATTCTAGAAGAGTGGTTTAAACACCGTAAATTATAACTTAACACAATAGATTTTGAAAATTAAATCGGCGGAATTCGTAATGAGCAATAGTAATGTAATTAATGCTCCTAAAGACCGAATTCCTGAGTATGCTTTTATAGGTCGCTCTAACGTAGGAAAATCTTCATTGATTAATATGTTAATGGAGCGAAAAAAACTAGCAAAAACATCTGGAACACCAGGAAAAACACAACTTATCAATCATTTTAAAATAAATAATGAATGGTTTTTAGTTGATTTACCTGGTTACGGTTATGCAAAAGTTTCTAAAAAGAAAAGAACTATTTTTCAATATTTTATTGAAAATTATTTTAACGAAAGAGAACAATTAGTTTGTACTTTTGTTTTGATAGATAGCAGGCACGATCCTCAAAAAATCGATTTAGATTTCATGAAATTTTTAGGAGAAAATCAAATTCCTTTTTGCATCGTTTTTACCAAAGCCGATAAACTACCTAGTTCTAAACTGAATAAACAAATTACTTCTTACAAAAAGAAATTATTAAATCATTGGGAAACACTACCCACCTCTTTTCTAACATCATCTTCTACTGGCTTAGGTCGTGACGAGTTTTTAAAGTTTATTGATGGAGTAAATAAGGATGTTGCAGATAATTTTAAATAATCTTTTACATGCATTCAACAAAAGAAAATCTCCAAGTTTTACATGAAGATAATCATATTATTGTTGTAAATAAAAGAGCTGGAGATATTGTTCAAGGAGATAAAACTGGCGATAAGCCACTTAGTGATATTGTTAAAGAATATATTAAAGAAAAATACAAAAAACCAGGCAATGTTTTTTTAGGGACTGTTCATCGATTAGACAGACCCACTTCTGGTATTATTATATTCGCTAGAACCTCAAAAGCATTAGAAAGGCTTAATAAAATGCTTCGAGATAAAGAAATAAAGAAAACGTATTGGGCTGTAGTTAAAAATTCTCCTAAAAAAAACAAAGATACTCTAGTTCATTTTTTAAAGAAAAACCCTAAAAACAATAAATCTACCGCTCATATAAAAGAAATTACTAATAGTAAAAAAGCAATCTTACATTATAAAATAATAAAAAAACTAGACAATTATTTTTTATTAGAAATTGATTTAGAAACTGGTAGACACCATCAAATAAGAAGTCAACTTTCAACAATAGGATCTACTATTAAAGGTGATTTAAAATATGGAGCTCCTCGAAGTAATAAGGATGGTAGCATTCATCTTCATGCCAGAAAAATACAGTTTACACACCCTGTTAGTAAAGAAACCATTGAAATTGTAGCTTCTACCCCTAAAAATCCTATTTGGGATGCGTGTAACTAATTTGTATCTTTAGTTTTTTTCCCTTTTCATGAAAGCATTAAAGTATTTATTAGTTTTTACAATCCCTTTAACAGTATACATTTCATTCACTTATTCTGGTTGGATTACTTTTTTACCCCTAATTTATGTTTTTGGAATTGTTCCTTTATCAGATGTTTTTATTAAAGTAAACGCAGCTAATTTTGATAAAGAACAAGAAGAAATAGAAAAAAATAATCGATTATATTCTTACATATTGTATGCAACAATACCAATACAAGTAGGCTTTTTAATTTGGTTTTTATTTGTGATGAAATTCCAAGAATCTTCTACTCTAGATCTAATAGGTAGAATCTCTGCAATGGGAATTATGTGTGGCGTTGTAGGTATTAATGTAGGACATGAATTAGGGCATAGAAATAATCGAATAGAAGAACTTTTAGGTGAAATACTTTTATTAACATCTTTAGAAACTCATTTTCTTCCTTATCACAATGCAGGGCATCATTTTAATGTAGCAACTAAAGAAGATGCTGCAACAGCAAGAAAAAATGAGCCTCTCTATTTTTTTTGGTTTCGTTCACAAATTACGAGCTATTTTCAAGCTTGGAAATTAGAAAACAAACGATTAGTAACTTCAGAAAGAAATTGGTTTCATTATCAAAATAGAATGTTAATTTATACATTTTGCCATATCGGTCTATTAGTTTCTATTCTTTTTTTCTTCGGATTTCAAACACTTTTATTCTATCTTTTAGCTGCCATTTTTGGTATTTTATTACTAGAAACTGTAAACTATATAGAACATTATGGATTACTAAGAGAAAAAAATAAATTTGGAAGATACGAACGAGTAAAACACACACATTCTTGGAATTCAAATCACGTTATAGGAAAATTAGTTTTATTTAACTTATCACGACATTCCGATCATCATTACAATGGAAGTAAACATTATCAGATTTTAAAATCTGTACCCGAAAGTCCGCAAATGCCTACAGGCTATCCTGGCATGATGCTTCTTTCTTTAGTACCTCCGCTTTGGTTTAAAATAATGAATAAAAAAATACAAGAAATTTAATATATGGCTGCCACTCTAAACACTAATGAAATTTCTGAACTTATATTAATGCAGAAAACCTTTTTTTCTACACAAAAAACTAAAGATATTTCTTTTAGAAAAAAAAGCTTACAAAAACTTCAAAAAGAAATTATTAGAAGAGAAAAGGATATTTTAAAAGCGCTTTATGAAGATTTTAAAAAACCAGAATACGAAGGGGTAATGACAGAAACTTCGATTGTTCTTTCTGAATTAAAAATGATGATAAAGAACATTCATTCTTGGTCTAAACCAAAAAGAGTACTACCTGCTTTACTTAATTTTCCTTCTTCAGCAAAAATTCATAAAGATCCTTACGGAACTACTTTAATTATTGCTCCTTGGAATTACCCATATCAATTAGCTTTTTCTCCATTAGTTGGTGCTATTGCTGCTGGTAATACCGTAGTTTTAAAACCTTCAGAACTTACACCACACACAAGTGCTATTTGTAAAGAAATTATAGAAGCTGTATTTGAAAAAGAACATGTGGCTGTTGTAGAGGGTGGAATACCAGAAACTCAAGAATTATTAAGGCAGCGATGGGATTATATTTTTTTTACAGGAAGTGTTCCTGTTGGTAAAATTATAGCCAAAGCAGCCGCAGAATATATTACCCCAGTAACTTTAGAACTGGGTGGTAAAAGTCCTTGTATTATTGATGAAACTGCCAATATTAAATTAGCAGCGAAACGAATTGTTTGGGGAAAGTTTTTAAATGCTGGGCAAACTTGTATTGCTCCAGATTATTTATTGATTCATAAAAAAGTAAAAGATTCTTTTGTAGATCACTTTAAAAAAGAAATTGAAAATGCTTATGGAAGTAATCCTGAACAGTCTAAAGATTTTTCTAGAATTGTAAATACACGAAATTTCGATCGTTTAAGTGCCATGATAGAAAATGAATCTATTTTAATTGGTGGTACAAAAAATAGAGAGGAACGTTATATTTCTCCTACCTTAATTGAAGAACCTAGTTTAGATAGTGAAGTGATGAAAGGAGAAATTTTTGGCCCAATTCTTCCTTTAATATCTTATGATTCTGAAAATCGTATTGATCAAATTTTATCTAACTACGATAAACCTTTAGCTTTTTATGTATTTACCAAACGTACTTCTTTTGCGAAAAATTTAATTGCGAAATATTCTTTTGGAGGTGGAACGATTAATGATACTACTGTACATTTTGCAAATCATAGACTTCCTTTTGGTGGTGTAGGAGAAAGTGGTATTGGAAGTTATCATGGCAAAAACACTTTCGATGTATTCTCTCATAAAAAAGGAGTAGTTACCAGAGGTAATTGGTTAGATATAACCACACGATATGCTCCTTATAAAGGAAAATTAAAGCAACTAAAAACGTTAATGAAATTTAGTTAAAATGATAAGTCAAAAAACGGTTAGAGAAGCTATTGATTATAGACGTTCTGTAAGAGTATATGATGCCGAACAAAAAATAGAAACCTCTGTAGTAAAAAAATGTATAGAACAAGCTGTGCTTGCTCCCAATAGTAGCAATATGCAATTATGGGAATTCTATCATGTAACTTCTGAAGAGATTGTGAAAAAGATTTCTCCATTATGCTTTAATCAAAATGCGGCTAAAACAGCACAACAATTAGTTGTTATTACTGCTAGAAAGGATCTATGGAAAAAAAGAGCTAAAGCCAATTTAGATCATTTAGATACTCTTTTTCCTCCTAAACCTGTATCAGAACAAAGTAGTAGAGAAAAATTTGCCAAAAGCTATTATAAAAAATTAATACCTTTTGCTTATTCTGATTTTCTTGGGATTTTTGGCTTATTAAAATACTTAATAATCTTAATTACCGGGATTTTTAAACCTATTTATAGAGAAGTTAGAAGTAAAGACATGCGAGTAGTTGCACATAAAAGTGCTGCTTTAGCAGCCCAAACATTTATGCTAGCAATGGCTGCTGAAGGATATGATACTTGTCCTATGGAAGGTTCTGATACTTGGCGTGTAAAACGTGTATTAGGGTTACCCATTTCTGCTGAAATAAATATGATTATTTCCTGTGGTATTAGAAAACCGGAAGGTGTGTATGGAAAACGTTTTAGAATTCCGTTTGAAGAGGTATATAGGGAGGTTTAATTTTAAAATCTAAAAATTCAAGAAGAAAATTTTGTACTTTAACTTAAGTCCATCACAGGCATCAATAAACCAAAAACTATCTAGATAACTATACTGAGCCAAGTCGAAGTGCATTTTATTCCGCTTTCAACTTTGCTCAATCTCCAAAAAATGCTTCCATTGACATCTTTTTTAGTTGTTTGTTTTTTAACCACACATACTAAATCATAACTACTATCTTTTTTGCCTTGATGCCAATACTTCGACTATCGCTCAGTACAAGAAGGCAAAAAATCAAGACAGATGCTAAAAATTTAAAAAATGCTACGCCAACACTAGCCATAGATAAAAAGAACTCGCTAAGCTCAAACAACTTTTTATCTCTATGTCAACACAATTCTGTCTTGATTTTCAAAATATTTATCTATAGATCAAATTACAAACATGTTCCTGTTTTTTAATTAAAAAAAGTAGCATCTCATCTTATCTGATAACACCCTAATTAACAAAATTTTTGTCTATTGTCTGAAAATTGACATATAATACAACAGCTTTAATCGTACAATCCTTATAACCGTTTTATATTCTCTTATCTATAAATTCATCAATTGTATTTTCAATCCAGCTAAAATCAGCTAATTCTTTTAACTCTTCTAATAAATATTTTGGGATTCCTTTTTTGCCGATTAAAGCTCCAGAAATTTGACCAGCAATTGAGCAATTCGTATCCGTATCCCCTCCTATTTCAATTAATTGCTTAAACATTTGATGTACCCCAAATTGTTTCACCTTATTTGCTGCTGCAATTGCTAAAGGAATTGAATCTACCACATAACCACTGTTTCCTTTCTTTCCTATTTCTAAAAGATTATCAATTTCTTTTATTTCTATTAAACGATCTCTAACTCTTGTATCTGGTATTTGCTTTATTATTAATTCGATAAGATTTTCATTCCCTGTCCATTCCTTATTCAACACAAATTTAATAGCCAACCAAACACATAAAACTCCTACATAAGCTTCATCATTGTTATGAGTAATTAAACTAAACTCTCTTATCTTTTCTCTAGAAATATTTTCAGAAAAAGCTAATGGAGCAACTCTCATAGCAGCACCATTTCCTGCAGCAAATTCGCCTTTTCTTCCAGTAAACCTCCAATGTAAACCTGCATCTAATTCATTAAGGGCTTTTAAAGTACTAGCTCCTATACCTGTAATTTTCCCTTTTTTGAAGTACTCAACATACTTTTGAGCAAAAGCATTAATGCAAACTTGTTTATTTTCTATGATAGTTTCACAAGTTGCTAGCGTCAATTGGGTATCATCAGTTATTTTCCATTCACGAGTTACTTCTTTTGGTTTTCCATACAGATAAAAAACATCATTTTCTTCTTCTTTTTTGTTCAAATTCTCAAATGAACTTCCATATGCATCACCTATAGCACCACAAAGAATACACCCTTCAAATATTTCTGACAATTTCATTTTTGATAAAAATTACTCTTTTCTTTGTTTAGGAAAAAACACCAATTTATTTTCTGATTCTTCTATTTCTTTTTGATTCAGTTTCATTTTAATAAATCCTCCATTTAAATACTTTTCTGCTTGGTCTTTATAAAACTTACTAAACCTATTACCGCTTTGTCCTGTTGGTATAATAGCTATACTATTTTCTACATCTGAAAAATCAATTACTCTTCTTGAAGATGGTCCGGCAGTTACTTTATAAACTCCTGTACTATCTAGCTTAAAAATATGATTATTAATCACTTCATTACCTCCGTTTGTTTTAAAAGGGCCTACATTAAAAATGGCTCTTAGTATTCCACCAGCCATTCCTATAGGATGACCATGCTCTACAGACATCACTTTTTCCCATTTCCATTTATTTACATCGTTGCCTAACTGCTTATTTAAAAAGCTTGTTGTATTTGAAAATGATTTTTTAATAATCTCTTTTTTATTTTCTTTTCTATTTTTAGTGGTAACATCGTCCCACCAAACAGAAGTTTTTTTATTCATTTGACTAGCAATCATTTTCTTATACAAAGGAGTTCCATCCATAAATTGTAAAAAACCCTTTTTTCCCATTTCATCAGAAAACGTATTTTTTAAAAATTCATAAACAAACCGATTGTAAATAGTTGGCCCTTTTGCTTCTTTTACATAGTCGCCATTCCATGCAAGTAAAACCTTAAAAGCTTCTTTCTCTAAAACATTCAATTTTTTCACGTCTAATTCTTCCGCTATTTTTTTAATAATACCTATAACCACAGAAGATTTCGTATCATACAACATTTTTGCTACCTCTTCTTTTGTAAAATCTTTTTTATCTCCTATGATATTTTTTATTCTTTTAGCTCTATCTTCAGGTAAATAATATCCTGGGTATAATTTTCCTGCCACAGAATCTGGTTGGTTATTTGCAGAATATACATAGCCCCAATCTGGGTTAATTGCTTGTGGATTTTCTTCAAAATCATAAAAACAAATTCGCTCATCTTTTCCAGAGGCACCATCTAAATATACTTTTGTATTTAAACTATCTCTATACTTATATAATTTAGCGGCAGCAAACCATCCAATGTTATTTTTAGCATCTCCATACATTACATTTAAACCTGGTGCGCTAATTTTAGCTATTCCTTTTTTAAATTCTGATAAAGAGTTTGCATGAGACATTTCGTATCCAACATCTAATAATTGATTTGGTGTTTTGGTGTATACCCATTGCATCGCAATAGGTTTGTCATTCTCTATTTGATCAACAACATCATTCATTATAGGCCCATGTTTACTTATTCTTAACTTGTAAACAGTATCTTTTTCTCCTTTTATTTTAATCCGTTTATTTAAAATTTCATAAGCCATAAAACCATCTGGAGTTTTATACTCTAAATCATTTTGAGGATTGTTTTCCTCTACATAAAAATCTACATCATCGTTTTCAAACATTGTTAATCCGTAAGCATATTTTTTATTATGTCCTAAAAGCGGAAAAGGACTTAAACCTAAATTAAAACCATACATTTCATAGTTTGGTGTTTTTATATGATTTTGATACCAAACAGAAGGTTGTGAAAAAGCAATATGTGGATCGTTAGCAAAAATCACTTTTCCGTTTTTAGTCCTATTAGCTCCTAATACCCATGCATTACTTCCTATAAAGTTAGACACTGGAAGATTATTCATTATACGACTTATTTCAGAAGAAAACTGTGCTTTTATTTCTGGCTTTCTCGCATTTTTTATTAAGGTAATTTCTTTTGAAGAAACGCCTAATTCTTCAAGGTATTTTGTTCCATATTTTTCTTTTATTTCATTTAATAAAGGATCTGTTTTATGCGCTGCTGCAAAACTGAATGCCATATAACCAAAAACATTATATATATCTTTTAATGTATACTTTTCTTTATCTATGCCTATTAAATAAAATTCTAAAGGAGTTGGTCCATTTTCTATAAAATTATTCACCCCTTCTAAATATGCTTCCGTTAATTTATATGCCTGTGAAGTTTTATCTAAATTCTCTATTGTTTTTTCAGCTTCTTCTTCTATTCCTAAGCTAGAAAAGAATGTATCTGTTCGTAACATTTCCTTACCAAAAATTTCACTTAATCTACCCGCAGAAATCCTTCTAATTACTTCCATTTGCCAAAGTCTATCTTGTGCATGTACATACCCAAAAACCCGAAATGCATCTTCTTCATTTTCTGCTTGTATATGAGGCACTCCATTTTCATCATAAAAAACGGTAACTTTTTCTTTTAAATTAGCTATTTCTAACTCTCCATTATATACTGGCTTTAATCTATTACTAATAAAGAAATAAGCTATTATAATAAAGATTATAAATACTATTAAAAATTTAAAAAGCTTTTTTAGTACTTTCATTTGGCAAGATATTTTATCAAATATAACAGTTTTAAATTTGTATTTTTGAGGTATAATAAATTCCGTTTTACATGAAAAAAATTCACATGGTTGACTTACAAAGTCAGTATCAAAAAATTAAAGAAACTGTAGATCAATCTATTAAAGAAGTACTAAATTCTTCTGCATATATAAACGGTCCACAGGTGAAAGAATTTCAAGCAGATTTAGAAAAATATTTAGATGTAAAACATGTAATTCCTTGTGCAAATGGAACAGATGCCTTACAAATTGCAATGATGGGTTTAGGGTTGCAACCTGGTGATGAAGTTATTACTGCTGATTTTACTTTTGCTGCTACTGTGGAAGTTATTGGCTTATTACAATTAACACCTGTGTTAGTAGATGTTGATGCGGATACTTTTAATATAAATATAGATGCTTTAAAGAAAGCTATTACTCCTAAGACAAAAGCTATTGTACCTGTTCATTTGTTTGGACAAGTTGCAAATATGGATGCTATTATGCAGATAGCAAAAGAACATCATCTTTTTGTTATTGAAGATAATGCACAAGCCATTGGTGCTACTTATACGTTTAAAGACGGAACGAAGAAAAAAGCAGGAACTATTGGAAATGTAGGAACTACCTCTTTTTTTCCTTCGAAAAACTTAGGTTGTTATGGTGATGGTGGTGCTATTTTTACAAATGATGATGATTTAGCTCACACTATTAGAGGTATTGTTAATCATGGAATGTATAAGCGTTATTACCATGATGTTGTAGGTGTAAATTCTCGTTTAGATAGTATGCAAGCTGCTGTTTTAAAAGTAAAATTACCTTTATTAGATTCGTACTGCGATGCTCGTAGAAATGCTGCTAAATTTTACAATAATGCTTTTGTTAATAACTCAAATATTATTACACCAACTACCTCATCTTGCAACCAAATTTGCGATCAATGTGATTGTCATGTTTTCCATCAATACACCATACAAATAACTAATGGTAAAAGAGATGATTTACACCAACATTTATTAGATAAAGGTATTGCTAATGCAATATATTATCCTGTTCCTTTACATCAACAAAAAGCATATAAAGATACTCGTTATAAAGAAGAAGATTTTAAAGTTACCAATAAGTTAATTGATACCGTTATTTCTTTACCTATGCATACAGAGTTAGACAATGAGCAGTTAACTTTTATTACGGAAACAATTACTAACTTTTTAAAGTAAGAAAATGCAGCAAAAATTTAAACTATTGCAGTTAATTCATCTCGCTTTAATATCTGGTGTGTCTATTGCCTATATGGTTTTTGGAAATCTTAAAAATGTCATGGATTTAAAAATAGATACTACTTCATTGCCTTATGCTTTTATTCCATTAGTTGCTTATTACTTAAGTAACTTCATCTTTAAAATTGTACTAAAAGGTATTAAAAGAGACGCTACGACTGATGAAAAATTAACAATATACCAATCTGCTTCTATAGTTCGTTGGGCAATTCTTGAAGCTTCTTGTTTTGTTATTTTATTTCTAAAACCTGATTTTATTTTATTAGGCTTTATATTGCTTATTTACATGTATTTAATTAGACCTACTAAAAATACTATTGCACAAACTTTAAACATTAAAAATACCGAGTTAAATTCTTAATTTATGAAAACAATTTTAGTTACAGGTGGTCTTGGTTTTATTGGTTCTCACACCGTTGTAGAACTTCAAAATGTTGGATTTGATGTTGTCATTATTGATGATCTATCTAATTCTAATATTTCTGTTTTAAATAGTATTACTGAAATTACAGGAAAAAAACCAGAATTTCATAGAATAGACTTACGTAAAAAACAAGAAGTGAAAAATTTCTTTGATACAAATACTATTGATGGAATTATTCATTTTGCTGCATTTAAAGCTGTGGGCGAAAGTGTTCAGAAACCTTTAGAATACTATGAAAACAATATAGGAAGTTTGGTGTATCTTTTACAAGAAATGAGAGATCGAAAAATAGATCATTTTATTTTTAGTTCTTCTTGTACTGTTTATGGACAAGCCGATGAACTTCCTATTACTGAAAATGCCCCGATAAAACCTGCTGAATCTCCTTACGGAAACACCAAACAAATAGGAGAAGAAATTATTAAAGATACTTGTAAAGCAAATAATTTAAATGCTATTGCTTTACGATATTTTAATCCTATTGGCGCACATGACAGTTATAAAATTGGAGAGTTACCATTAGGAATTCCTCAAAACTTAATACCGTATGTTACGCAAACTGCCGCTGGTATTAGAGAAGAACTTTCTGTTTTTGGAGATGATTATAATACCCCAGACGGAACTGCTATTCGAGATTATATTCATGTGGTAGATTTAGCAAAAGCTCATATTGCAGCACTACAACGGTTATTAAATAAAGATAATAAGAATAATTTTGAATATTTTAATATAGGAACCGGCACAGGTAGTTCTGTATTAGAAATTATAAAAGCCTTTGAAAAAGCAACTAATCAAAAACTAAACTATAAAATTGTTGCTAAACGAGAAGGCGATGTTACTGCTGCATATGCAGATACTACTATTGCTAATAGAGAATTAAATTGGAAAACTGAAAAAACCTTAGAAGAAGCACTAAAGTCTGCTTGGGAATGGCAAGAAAGTCAGAAATAAGGAAAATATAAATTCACTTAAAAAAGAAAAAATGAAAATATTATCTATAGATGATGGGGGAATACGAGGATTAATTCCTGCTTTAATTTTAGAAAAAATCGAAGAAATCACGCAAGAACCAATTACAAATTTATTCGATTTAATCGCAGGTACTTCTACTGGTGGCATTATTGCCCTTGGTTTAACTGTAGATAATGGAAGAAAACAACCTAAATATACTGCTTCTGATTTAGTGAAGCTTTATAGAGACAAAGGAAATCAAATTTTTAGTAGAAGTACTTTTCATAAAATAAAATCTCTAGGTAATTTAAGAGATGAAAAATTTCCTAATAACAAACTTACTAGTTTATTAACTGAATATTATGGCAATGCCAGACTCAAAGATTCTTTATCAGATGTATTAATTACTTCTTATGAAACAGAAAGAAGAATTCCATGGATTTTTAAAAGCATGCATGCTAAAAACCCCGAAAAAACAGATTACGATTTTAGCGTTGTAGATGTAGCTTTAGCAACCTCTGCCGCTCCTACCTATTTTGAACCGCATAAAATATCTTATAAGCAAAACGATTATTTATCTTTTATCGATGGAGGAATTTATGCTAATAATCCCGCAATGTGCGCATATACGGAAGCTAAATCCTATTTTAAGAAAACGGATGAAGAAATAAAAATAGTTTCATTAGGTACTGGTCATTTAACCAAAAGATTATTTCATAACGATATTAAAGATTTAGGGTTAATTGGTTGGGCACAACCTATTCTTAGTTGCGTTTTTGACGGATTAAGTGAAACTGTAGACTATCAACTATCTAAAATATTAAAAAAGGAAAATTATTTCCGATTTCAAACAGAGTTAAAAGAAGGAAATGAAGCTATGGATGATGCTTCTATAGATAATATTAGGGCTTTACAACTTCATGTAGAAGATATTTTACACAAAAATAAAAATCAAATTGAAAAAATGATTTCAAATATTCTAGAGTAATACCTTATTATACATTACAAAGACTTAAAAAAGATATTTGAATCTTAACTTGTAATAAAATCGTGTTAATTATTTTTTTATTTCTAAACAATCGTTTAGATTTGTAATAATTATAACAAATGGCAAGAAAAAAAGAATATAACGAGGAAGTAGTAATAGAAAAAGCAATGCACTTGCTTTGGAAAAATGGTTATGAAACTACTTCTATGCAAATGCTAGAAAAAGAAATGGGAATTAATAAATTTTCTATCTACTCTAGCTTTGGAAGTAAAACGGGAGTTCTTTTAGAAAGTATCAAATGTTACCGAAAAAAAATAAAGGTTATTACAGATAAACTCTTGAAGTCTAATAATGGTATTAAAGGAATCAAACAATACTTTTACGATTTCTTGTTGTTTTCTAAAGACCATAACGATTTTGTAAGAGGATGTTTAGTGACGAATACTGCTAATGAACTTTATGATAATTCAGATTCTAAGGTTACATCTCAATTATCCACATTTACCAATGAAATAAGAAATTTATTTTTAAACAATTTGAAACAAGAAGTAAACCTCACTGAAAAAGAAAGAAGCGAGCAAGCGGATTATTTTATCGTATCTATCTTTGGCTTAGCATCTGCTTCAAAAGTATTTAATAAATCACAACTACATATTTTTATAGAAAACATTTTTAAAGAAGAATAATTTTTTTAACCAATAACTAAACGATTGTTTAGTTAAAATTTAATCAATAATAATTATGAGCATATTTAAAATTCACACACAAGAAACAGCTCCAGAAGAGAGCAAGCCATTATTAGAAAATTCGATAAAGGCATTTGGTATGATTCCTAATCTTCATGGCGTAATGGCTGAATCTCCTGCAGTTCTTGAAGCATATCAAAAACTACATTCTTTATTTGGTGAAAAAACAGCATTTAATGCCGATGAACTAACCGTTATATGGCAAACAATTAATGTAGAAAACGAATGTCATTATTGTGTACCAGCTCATACCGCTATTGCACATATGATGAAAGTGGATGCAGCAATAACAGACGCATTAAGAAATCGCAGCCAATTGCCTAATGAAAAGCTACAAATTTTACATGAAACTACATTAAAGATTGTTAACAATAGAGGCATACTATCTAAGGAAGAGATAGATACATTTAAAAGTGTAGGGTACACAAACCAACACATACTAGAAATTTTATTGGGTTACTCTCAAAAAATTCTTAGTAATTATACAAATCATTTGGCAGAAACTCCTGTAGATGCACCATTTGAAAAATTTGCTTGGAGTAAATAATTTTATTTCATAGTCTTAAAAAGCGTAAAAGAGGTATTTAACAATGATTATTGTTAGTACCTCTTTTTATTTTATTAATTTCATGGCTTTAAATATCAACCAATCATGATAAAAAAAACAATTTTTAGCTTATTTATTTTAACAATTGTTAGTTGTACAACTAGTAATAAAGAAGTAAAAACAACCAAAGAGAAAAAGACGAACTTAAAAATAGATTATGAGAAGATAACACTAGAAAATGGTTTAGATGTTATTTTTCATGTAGATAAATCAGACCCAGTTGTAGCTGTAGAACTAATGGTTCATGTAGGTTCTGCTAGAGAAGTGGAAGGAAGAACAGGTTTTGCTCATTTATTTGAACATCTGTTATTTTTAGAATCAGAAAACTTAGGAAAAGGTGGTTTAGATAAAATGAGTGCTCGCATCGGTGGCTCAGGAGCAAATGGTTCTACTTCTAATGATCGAACTAATTATTTGCAAACTGTACCTAGTGATGCGTTAGAAAAAATGATTTGGGCAGAAGCAGATAAGTTAGGTTGGTTTATTAATACGGTTACAGATCCTGTACTTGCAAAAGAAAAACAGGTAGTAAAAAACGAAAAAAGACAAAGTATTGACAATAGACCTTATGGACATAGACAGTATGTAATAGGTAAAAATTTATATCCTAAAGAGCACCCATACAACTGGCAAGTAATTGGGTCTTTAGAAGATTTACAAAATGCTACTTTAGAAGATGTAAAAACTTTCTTTAAAAAATGGTATGTTCCAAATAACTCTACCCTAGTATTAACTGGGGATATAGATGTTACCCAAGCCAAAGAATGGGTACATAAATACTTTGATGAAATTCCTAAAGGAGAAGAAATAGCACCTATTGAAAAAAGACCTGGTGTACTTACAGAAAATAAATTGGTTTACTATGAGGATAATTTTGCTCGTTTACCAGAACTTACACTCACTTGGCCTACCGTAGAACAATATCATAAAGATTCGTATGCTTTAGATATCTTAACAGAATATTTAAGTAGTGGAAAAAAAGCTCCTTTAAACAAGGTATTAGTGGATGATTTAAAGTTAACCTCCAGAACTACCATGTTTAGTTTTTCTTCGGAAGTAGCTGGACAAACACAATTAATAGTTAGAGCTTTTAATAATACTAAATTAGACAGTGTTAAAATAGGGATTGAAACAGCATTTAAAGATTTTGAAAAAAATGGGATTCCGCAAAAAGATTTAGACCGAATAAAAGCTGGTTTTGAAACTGATTTTTATCAAGGTTTATCTAGTGTTTTGGGTAAAGGTTCTCGATTAGCTTCTTACAACACCTATACTGGAAACCCTGGATATGCTACGGAAGAATTAAAAAATGCACTAGCTGTTACTAAAGAAGATGTTATCAATGTTTTTAATAAATACATTAAAAACAAAAACTTTGTTGCTACTAGTTTTGTTCCGAAAAATGAAAAACAATTAGCGTTAACAAATTCTAAAGAAGCACAAATTGCTGAAGAAAAAATTGTAGCTGGAGCTGAAGACTCTTTTGATCCTTCTATTACCGCTACCTACGAAAAAACACCTTCAACTTTTAACCGTTCTATAGAACCTCCTTATGGTAAAAAACCGATAGTAAAAGTACCAACTGTTTGGAAAGAGAGCTTACAAAATGGCTTAAAAGTATTTGGCATTAATAACACAGAAGTACCTTTAGTAGAATTTAACTTTATTATCGAAGGAGGTCAGTTATTAGAAAAAATGGATAAGCTAGGCGTAGCTAATCTTACTGCTAGCATGTTAGAAAAAGGTACCAAAAACAAAGCTGTAAGCGATTTACAAGATGCAATAGCACAACTAGGAGCATCTGTAAATATTTTTGCAACTAAAAGGAATATTAGAATCACTGGTACTACTTTAGCAAAAAATTATCTTCAAACTTTAGCCTTAGTTAAAGAGATGTTATTAGAACCAAGATGGGATGCTGCTGAATTTGAGTTGTTAAAGAAAAGAGCTATTACTAATTTAAGACAACAAAAAGCGAGTCCAAATGCTATTGCATCTAACGAATACAATAAATTAATTTACGGAAACGATCATATTCTTTCTAAAAATACATTAGGAACTATTGAAAGTGTTCAGGCAATTACTCTAGACGATTTAAAATCTTATTATTCTAATTACATATCTCCTTCGGTTACTACCATGCATGTAGTTGGAGATATTGATAAAGAGAAAATACTTAATTCACTACAATCTTTACAAACAGATTGGAAGGCAAAAAAGGTTACTATACCTAGCTTTGGTGCTCCAGAACCTCCAAAGAAATCAACAGTCTATTTTTACGACATTCCTAATGCTAAGCAATCTCAATTGCGTTTTGGCGCGCCTGCCTTAGCTTTTAATGATAAAGATTATTATCCTGCAACTGTAATGAATTATATACTTGGTGGTGGTGGTTTTGCTTCTCAATTAACACAACAATTAAGAGAAGGAAAAGGATATACTTATGGTATACGATCACGTTTTTCTGGTTCTAAAGAAAAAGGGCCTTTTACAATATCTAGTGGTGTTCGAAGCAATGTTACCTTAGAAGCTTCTAAATTAGTGAAACAAATTTTAGAAAATTATGGTAAAAACTATAACGAAAAAGATTTAGCTACTACAAAAGGCTTCTTAATAAAAAGTAATGCACGCGCTTTTGAAACGATGCGAGCTAAATTAAGAATGTTAGAAAATATAAGTACTTATAATTTAAACTCAGATTATGTAAAAGATCGTGAGAAGATTGTTACGGAAATGACCATTCCTAAAATTCAAGAACTTTCTAAAAAATATTTAGATGCGAATAAAATGATATGGTTGGTTGTTGGTGATGCAGAAACGCAATTAAAGAGAATGAAAGAATTAGGTTTTGGAGAACCTGTCATACTAAATAAATTACAAGAAAAAGTGAAACAGTAAAATGAAAAGCTATCCAGTAAAATGGATAGCTTTTTTCTATTTTTTTTAGGATACTAATTTTATATCCTGAAATGTAAACTCCTTTGTGAAAATTTCATTTAAAAACAAAATAGCATGGAAAACAAAGAATTACTTTTTAAGCATTTCCAACAATTTATTCCTGTATCTGAAGAATTAAAAATGGAACTCGATAAACATCTTCACTTTGTTGAATTTAAGAAAGGGAGTTTTTTTGATTTTTTAAAAGAACGTTTTCCTAGTAAATAATATTATTTTGAAGTATGAAGAGTTAAGTAGTTAAGTGAAAAACACCATTAACTTCTTCTTACCATACTTTAAAAAACTTCTATTCTCTTTTTAAATATCTCATTAAATATATAAAACTAATAAAAATTAGAAATGCACAAATGAAAAATAAATGTGGAATTTTTGTTACTGAGTTTTTAAAATACCAGCCCGAAAATAAAGCTCCCAAACCTATACCAGCTTCTAGAGCTATAAAACGAGTTGCTATTGCTTTACCTCTATGTTTTGCAATACTTAAATCTATCGTCCAAGCATTTACGGTTGGCGATAATATTCCCATTGCTGCTCCATACAAAGAAGCTCCTATAAATAATTGATTACGTGTTATAAAAAAACCTAAAAATAATAACGAAAAAAACAATAATATCAATCCTATTTTTAGTACAATAAATCTTCCGTACAAATCAGAAACTTTTCCAGAAATAAATCGTACTACTAATGAAGCAATGGTAAAATAGATAAAGAAAGATCCTTTATTTACAATACCAAGAAAAGAGCTCCAATCTGGAATTACCGTTAGGATAACACCAAAAGGAAAATAATATAAAAAAGTAATGATCGCAGCAGGAAACACTTCTTTTGCTATAATTTCATTTTTAGATATTAATAACGTTTGTCTCGTAAATCGTTCTTTCTCTATTAATGTTTCTTTGATGTTTAAAAAAGCTATTACTGCTAATAAAGAGATTAAAGAAGAACTGTAAAACAGGGCATCGAAAGAGTACTGTAATTTTATGAAACTACCCAATGCAGGGCCTAATGCAAAGCCTGTGCTAAAAAACAACCCCTGCATTCCTATTGCTTCTCCCCAACGATTTTGAGGAATCACATCTGCTACATATGCTGTTATGGCAGTTGGTGTAAACCCTGTTGAAAAACCATGAAATAATCTTAGAAATAAAAAACCTGAAACTGTTGTTAATATTGGATATAAAAAACCACAAATAACACATACAAAAGCTCCGAATAACATTACTGGTTTTCTACCAATGGTATCTGTTAATTTGCCACTAAAAGGTCTAGACAAACCTGCTGTTAATGTAAATAATGCTATAATTAAACCTTTATATTCTACACCTCCTAAGTTGCTTAAAAACTCGGGCAACTCAGGAATTAACATATTAAAACTTGTAGAAAACAACAAGGAACAGATACAAATTAAAATAAATTTAAAACTGTAAATCGTATTTTTTATAATCATTTATATATTAAAATGGGTGTTAATTAATGCTTCTACATGTTTCCATATAATAGTAGATCCTTTATCTATCGATTTCGATTTTTCATATACCATAGAAAATGGCACATCAAATTCTTTCCAAGTTCCTCCATTATTGACTAAGTTTTGTAAAATCGGTTGTAAACGATCTATTGCTTTTGCAAATGTAGCTTCTTTCGTTTTGCCTTCTTCAAATTCTAACCATATTTTTATATAAGTTTCTGCTTGAGCAGATGGAAGCATTCCAAAAATTCGCTTCGCTGCTTTTAATTCTTCTGCTGTATTATTGTGATTTTTTTTAGTATCGTATAAAAAGATATCTCCTGCGTCAATTTCAACAATATCATGTATTAACACCATTTTGAGTACTTTTAAAACATCTATAGTGTCATTACTATATTCAGCTAATATTAAAACCATCATTGCTAAATGCCAAGAATGTTCTGCATCATTTTCCCTTCTATCACTATAAAATAACTTACTTTTTCTTTGTATATATTTTATCTTGTCTATCTCTTTAATAAAAGCCAATTGTTTTAATAATCTTTCTACCTCCATTTTTACTTTTTTATTAATTATTTTTGAGAGTACAAATAACATGTCCTTTAGTAATTTAAAAAAGGACATTTGTCTTTACTCCTTTAAATGATACGAAAGAATATTGATTTACTTAATTTCATCTCTAATTTAAAAGAAGAAGAATCTCTTTCTTTTATGAAAGAAAACTGTGTTTCAAAAACGATAATAGCCCAACAAGATACCAGAACAAATTGGGTGTATATTATTAAGCAAGGAATTGCTAAATGTAGCCTAAGCGATGAAAATGGCACTGAATTTATTCAAGAATTTTTTAGTGAAGGAATGAAATTTGGGGAATTAGAAGTTTTTAATAACCAACCTATTTATTGTTCTATGATAGCTATTACTGACGTTGTATATTATAAAATATCGCATCAAAACTTTCAATTTCTTTTAAATACCAACAAAATATTTAATAAAATAGTATTAGAAGCGTTAGTGACAAAACTAAGTAAGAAAGGCCCTCGATTTGCTTTTCAACAAAATAGAACTATAAAAGACAATATTCTTAAACTATTTAAAGAATTTCCTACTATTCTTAAAGAAATTCCGAAACAAGACATTGCGAATTATTTAGGTATTACTTTAAGGAGTTTAAACCGTTCTTTAAATGATTTACAAATTGTAATATAATTTACTATTAACCCGTTGTGCATTTAGGAATTTTAATAGCACTAAATGTCAGTTCGAGTACTTTTGAGGTAGGAAAAAGTGTATCGAGAACTATTTTAGAACTAAAATGATGATTCTCGATACACTTTTTCTCCATTTTATTCCGAAAAATCACTCGAATTGACAGAATTTTACTCCAAATGCACAACGGGTACTATTAATTTTTAATCACAAGGAAATCAACGGATTTAAACAGCTTATTAGAATTTCATCATGAAATTAGTATCTGAAAAAGAATAACTTCTTATTCTTTTACTTTTTCTGAACCTTTCTTCATTAAAAAAAAATTAAGTCCATTAAATTGAAAAGTACAATGGCATTTCTTTTTTACTTCTTCTCTTTCATTTGAATTTTCTTCTGTTTTTTGAGAATTATTACAATAACAATCGGTAGTTAAATCATCTGTTACATAATCCACTGTTATTTTTTTGGTTTTTGAATTATACTCTATTCCTTCAGTTGGGTTTCTTGAATCTAAAGAATACAAAAAATCTTGATGAAAAACTCCATCTTTAAATTTCACTAACATAATACTCGACAGAAAACACCATGAACATCCTCTTACAAAACTTTCTAAAACATACTTTGTTCCTTCTTTTGTTGGTATAGAATGTATTTTATTAAATCCATCACCTTCAAAAATTTCATACGGATCTAATTTTCCCATTTCCTTTTTTTCTTGATTGGCTTGATTTTCTGTAGCAACATCCGAGAAATACATGATAGATATTCTACTTCTATAAGTACCTCCTGTTTTTTCATTAAATGAAAAATTATACAGTTTATTGTCTTCAGATTTAACAATATTAATCCCACCATTTAATAAACTATCGATTTTCTGTGCTTTAAATTTAGTATGAGAAATGATTTTATAAACATTACTTTTTATTAATTTATTTAATTCTTCAATTAAATAAGCTTCATAAATAGAATCCTTGCCTTTAGATATTCCATCTTCATAATCGTTGTTCATAATCGCAGATTCTATTCTTTTTTTTGACAACCCTGATTCTTTAAATGAAATAAAGGTGTCATAGGAACCCATATAATCATTTAAAACACTATGACTATTAAGAAAACCATTGGTTTCTTTTATTAATTCATTAAAAGATTCTTGAGATTGACTGTTTGCTTTATTTATTAGAAAACAAAGTATTAGAAACGCTATTATTTGTATCGGTTTTTTCATTATTATCAAAAAATTAGAATAGGTAATATACCATTTATCTCAAAGAAAATCTCTTCACACATCTTTACAAAAAAAGAGAGTATTTTAAAATAAAACCTCTCTTTTGTAATTCTTTAAATTAATAAATAATTATTCTTCTAATGAAGCTGCACTTGCAGTAACACTTCTATCTATTTTACGCATTAAACCTTGTAATACTTTACCAGGACCTACTTCTATAAACTCAGTTCCTCCGTCTTTAATCATCGCTTGTATACATTGCGTCCATCTAACTGGCCCTGTTAATTGCGCTATTAAATTTGCTTTTATTTCATCAGGATTTGTAACAGCTTCTGCTACTACATTTTGATATACCGGACAACTTGGCTCATTAAAAGTAGTTTCTTCTATTGCTTTTGCTAACTCTTCACGTGCAGGTTCCATTAACGGAGAATGAAATGCACCACCAACAGGCAATACTAATGCTCTTCTTGCTCCTTTTTCTTTTAAAATTTCACATGCTTTTTCAATCGCTTTTACTTCTCCAGAAATTACTAATTGCCCAGGACAATTATAATTTGCAGCAACCACAACGCCTTCAATAGTTTTACATGTTTCTTCAACCACATCATCTTCTAAACCTAATACAGCAGCCATAGTAGATTCTTGTGCTTCACAGGCTTTTTGCATTGCCGTTGCTCTTTTTGCCACTAATTTTAAACCATCTTCAAAAGATAAAACGTTATTTGCTACTAAAGCGGATAATTCTCCTAAAGAATGACCTGCAACCATTTCTGGTTTAAAGTTATCTCCTAAAACTTTTGCTAAAATTACAGAGTGCAAAAATATGGCTGGTTGTGTAACTTTCGTTTGTTTTAATTCTTCTGCAGAACCTTCAAACATTACATCAGTAATACTAAACCCTAAAATAGCATTTGCCTTTTCGAAAAGTTCTTGTGCTATTGGATATTTCTCGTATAAATCGAGTCCCATTCCTGTATATTGAGCTCCTTGCCCAGGAAAAACATACGCCTTCATAAGTTTCTTTTTGTCATTTGTTTTGTTATGCAAACATAATCAATTTAAATTTTGTTATTTTCGTTTTATGACCGAGAATAATAAACTACTAGCTCAAAATATATATCTTATTTTAGCTTCCTTATTTATTGCTTCTTTAGTAGCTTCTAATTTAATATTTCAAAAGTTTTTTTATTGGTACCCTTTTGATTTAAAGATATTTGATGTTAAATTATTTGAGATTTCTGTGGGGTTACTCCCCTATCCTATTACTTTTTTAATTACAGATATTCTTTCAGAAATTTATGGTAAAAAGAAAGCCAACCAAGTAGTTATTGCTGGCATATTTGCTTCTCTTTTTTCATTACTAATTATATATGTTGGTAAACTAGCTCCAGCTACTTCTTGGTCTTCTGTAAACGACGCTACCTTTAATGTAGTTTTTGGCGCAGCTCCATTAGCAGTTCTTGCTTCTATGCTTGCCTATTTATTTGCACAATTTGTAGATATTAGAGTATATCATTTTTGGAAAGCTTTTACTAAAGGAAAACATTTATGGCTGCGTAATAATTTTTCTACATTTTCTTCTCAATTTATAGATACATTAACGGTACTCCTTTTATTATGTTCGTTTGAAATAATAGCTTGGAATAAGTTTTTAGGATTATTAATAAGTGGTGTTATATTTAAAATCTTAATTGCTGCTTTAGACACTCCTTTGTTATATATTGCGGTGTATTTATTCAGGAAAAAATTTAATTTGCAACCTGGTGAAGAAATTCAGAATATTTAATATAAAACATAAAAATTGAATCGATTTTTCTATCATTTTTTAAAGGAAAAGATGAGTTTATCTCATGAAATTGCTACCTATTTAAACGTAATAAGTAATTTGTTAATTATTGCAATAATTGGTTATTTACTTTTTAAAGTAATACGATATTATGGTAGTAATTTTATAAAACGTATTGCTAATAAAACAAAAACAGAATTTGATAATATTTTAATTAAAAATTCTTTTTTTTTAAGTTTATCTAGAGTATTAGTACTTTTTATAACTTATGGGGCATCTAAATATATTTTAATAGATTTCCCTCATTTTTTAGATATTGCGCAGCGTATTGTTAATTTACTTATTGTTATTAGCGTTATATGGCTGGTAAAAAGCATTTTACAAAGTATTAAAGATTTTTTGCGCACTTTAACAGCTTTTAAAGACAAACCTTTAGAAAGTTATGTGCAAATTTTTATGATCTTAATCTGGATTATTGCTTTTGTTATTTCTTTTTCTATAATTACTGGAAAGCCTTTACTACGTTTTTTTACTGCTTTAGGAGCTTTCTCTGCAGTTTTATTACTTATTTTTAAGGATACTATTTTAGGTTTTGTTGCAAGTATTCAAATTTCTGTATATGACACTGTTAGGTTGCAAGATTGGATTACTATGGAGAAATATGGGGCTGACGGTAATGTTACTGAAATAAATTTAACTTCTGTTATTGTTAAAAATTTTGATAATACCATTACGAGTATTCCTACCTACTCCTTAATCTCTGATTCTTTTAAAAATTGGCGCGCTATGAATCATTCTGGTGGAAGACGTATAAAACGAGCTATTTTTATAAAAATTAATAGTATTCATTTTTTAACGGATGAGGAAATTGAATCTTATAAAAAAATAGAATTCATTAGCGAGTATACCAATACGATTGCTAATGAAATAAAAAAACACAATACAGAAAATAATGTAGACAAATCTTTATTAATAAATGGTAGAAACCTTACCAATTTTGGAATGTTTCGTAAATATTTAGATTTTTATTTAAAGCAACATCCAAAAATAAATCAAGATTTACTTTTTATGAGTCGTCAATTAGCACCTACTGCTAATGGAGTTCCTTTAGAAATATATGCTTTTAGCAGTCAAAAACAATGGGTCATTTATGAAAGAGTTATGGCAGATATTTTTGATCATATTTTTGCCAGTGTTCCTTATTTTAATCTAGAAGTTTTTGAAAACCCTTCAAGTATAGATATTGTTAGTTTGAAAGAGGTAAAAAATGGGTTCTAATAATAATTCTTTACATCACTTAGCTTTAAAAAAGTTTAAAAAAAGTAAACTTGGTGTTTTCAGTTTTTTTTATATTCTTTTTTGTGGTTTTGTTGCTGTATTTTGTTATTGGATAGCTCCTGATAATACAAATGGAGCAAATCAAATGCATTTAGAAATTCATTCTAAACCAATGGGATTTTCTATTCAAATGTTACAAATTCCTTTAGATAATACCGAAAAACAGTCTTGGTTTACTTCTTTTTTATATGGAAAAAAAGCGCACTTTGATGAACTTCCTATAAAATCGTTTACCATAAAAGAAAATTCACTCCAAGTTGTAAAATATTCTGATGGTTTACCTAAAGAATTTAATACTTCTATTTTTAATAACCAACCTGAAAATTACATTCGAAAAAAAACGTTCTATTTTGGAACTGATAAATATGGTAGAGATGTATTAAGTAGATTATTGATAGGTACTAGAATATCTTTTTTTATTGGCTTTATTGCCGTTTTTATTTCTTTATTAATAGGGATTCCAATAGGCGCTATTTCTGGTTATTATGGTGGAAAAATAGATGCTTTTATTATGTGGTTTATTAATATCACATGGTCTATACCAACCCTATTATTAGTAATTGCGATTACTTTAACTTTAGGTAAAGGTTTTTGGCAAGTGTTTATTGCTGTTGGTTTAACTATGTGGGTAGAAGTAGCTCGTATTGTAAGAGGTCAGGTAATCACCACCAAACAGCAACAATATGTAGAAGCCGCTAAAGTTTTAGGTTTTTCTGATTTAAGAATTATATTTAAACATATTTTGCCAAATATTCTGGCTCCGATTATTGTTATTTCTGCGGCTAACTTTGCTGCTGCTATTTTGATAGAAAGTGGATTAAGTTTTTTGGGTATTGGCGCACAGCCTCCAACTCCTTCTTGGGGTGGCATGATTAAAAATCATTACAATTATATTATTTTAGGAAAACCTTTTTTAGCATTAATTCCTGGGTTTGCTATTATGAGTTTGGTAATGGCATTTATGTTATTAGGAAATTCGCTTAGAGATGCATTGGATGTAAAAAGTTAATAAAAAACAAAAGTGCGACCTAATTAAATCGCACTTTCTATTTTTTGTATTTTCTTAATAAAGAATATAACCTCCTCTACCATCACATACTCCTGGGCAATGTGGAAATCCACATCCTCCTCTATTACCATAAACACAAACTACATCACAAGCTTGTGAAGGTATCACTCCACCATTAATTTCTTTTTGCTCAACTGTTGTTAATTTTTCTCCTAAATTTAAAATTGATTTTTTCATATTAATATGAGATTTATAGTTAATTAATTTCTTGATATATTTAAAGACCCTCAAGATTTACGTCTAATTTTATCAAAAAGAATATTTTATTTTGCCCCAATACTTAAAATAACAAAGAAGAATTCTTTATTTGTGTATTTAAAGATACAAAAACTAATTTATACAAACACAATTAAACAATTCAAAACCACCTAAAAATCAGCGTTTAACTTTAAAAAACATGGTAGTTATAGAAAATAATTAACTAATTTGTATCTGAGTATTTAAATTGGAAGAAATATTTTTAATAGAAAGCTGAGAATACTATTCTGTAATCTTTTTTATATAATAGGAAGGTATTAAATTTATTATTTTTTTCAATTATTTTTTTTTAGTTTGAAGTGTCTATCATCAATATTTATTAATATTCTTCTATATATTTGTTCTAAAACTGATTTATAATTTACATTCATGAATTTTACTGTAAACTTTACCACTAGATGGGCTGATTTTGATGCAAACATTCACATGCGTCATACTGCATATAATGATTATGCTGCTGAATCTCGATTACGATTTTTTAATCAATATGGCATTACTATACACGATTTTACCAAAGAAAAAGTAGGGCCTATTTTGTTTGAAGAAAATACTCGTTTTTTAAAAGAAATACATTTAGGAGAAGATATTTCTGTTAATTTAAAAATTACTGGATTATCTAGTAAAGGAGAACGTTGGAAAATTCAACACGAAGTATTTAATAGCCAAGGAAAATTATCTGCTGTTATTAATGTATATGGTGCTTGGTTAGATTTAGTAAAAAGAAAATTAACAGTTCCTCCTAAAAAGTTTCAAGAAATTTTTGATGCTGCTGAAAAAACAGAAGATTTTAAGGAAATACCTTTAAAATAGTGAGAAACTATAAAAAAATACTTTCAACTATAGCACTTATAGTTTTATTAACTGGTTATTTATTTAAAGATAAATTAAATAATGAGCCTAGTGATGTAACTATTATAGAAGAAGTATCTGGCCAACAACCTATTTCTGGTTTTGACTTTTTACCCACATCAACAACAAATTCGATTGTTCGTCATAATTTTTACTCATTATCTTATAATGAAAAACATGAACAAGCAGAATGGGTTGCCTATTCTTTAAATAAAAAAGATATTGTGCACACCAATTTTAAGCGTCCTTATTTTATTGATGATCCTAAAGTAAAAACAAAATCTGCTAGCTGGCGAAATTATAAGAAATCTGGTTACGATAGAGGTCATTTATGTCCTGCTGGAGATCGAAAGTTTTCAAAAAAAGCTTTTAATGAAACCTTTTTTACTTCTAACATTTCTCCTCAAAAACATGATTTTAATGCTGGTGTATGGAATCGTTTAGAACAAAAAACTCGTTATTGGGCAAAGAAATACAAACATTTATATGTAATTACTGGAGGTGTTTTAACAGACAACAATTTAAAAAACATAGGTAAAGAAAAAGTAAGTGTGCCAAATGCTTTTTATAAAGTACTATTAGATTATCGGAAACCAGAAATAAAAACGATTGCTTTTTTAATTCCACATAAAGAAAGTAAAGAACCTTTATATAAATTTGTGGTTTCTATTGATGAGTTAGAAAAAAGAACAGGTATCGACTTTTTTCCTAAATTACCAGACAAACTTGAAAACAAATTAGAAGCTAACCATAGTTATAAAAACTGGGCTTTTTAAGTCTGTAGTATTCTACAAAAAAAAGAAGAACATACACAAATGTTCTTCTTTTTTTCATTTAAATCACTATCGTTTTCTATTTAATAATACAAATTAACAGTATGTGAATTATTACCATACCATCCTGCTTGGTGTTGGGTTAAACCATCTTGCGCTTTAAAAGTTAATGGCGCTGGTGATCCTATACTAAATCCAAATACCTTATCTATTGCATAAGTACGCTTAATAATATCATCTTTAAGTGTTTTACCAAATAAAGGTGTATGAGGATCAAAAATAGAAAAAGCTTCAAAATATACAGAAAATTTTAATCTATTAGTAGTTTCTACATTTACCCAGCTATTCCAATATTGTTCTGTCTTTGTAAGTGCCCCAACAGAGCTATAAAAAAACCAATGACCTTCAAACTGACGTGCTTTTACTCGTACACTTCCGTCATTTGGAAAATTTCCATACTCGGTTCTTTTAACAGGCGCATATTTTTCTTTTTTATTATTCCCGTGCTTATATACTTGTAAAGAGTTACTGTATTTTAATAGTTTTTTATTAACTACTTTTATTCTGCCCTCTTTAAATTCCGATAAAAATTCTTTTATTATCTCTTCATTGTTCTCTTTTAAAATATAAACAAAATCTCCATCTATTCTATAAATATCTCTATTAATACTAATTTCTCCTTCAGAATTCAATAAATGTAATAAAACACGATCTCCTGTATCAACTTTAGCGATATCATCTCTTTTTAATCCGTATTTCTCTAATTCTTCCTCTTCTAAGTTATAAGCCAGTAATAAAGAAATTCTTCCTTTCTCTTTCAAGTCGGTTATAGACCTATCTAATATATCTATATCACTTTCTAATATTTCATGAATTGCTTTTTCAAGTTCCTCAAAGTTTTCAAAGTTCAATATGTTTTTATTTTCTAACCTAGCTAAATTAACTTGTGAAGTATCTGCTTTTTTAATATTTGTGATTACTTCTTCTTCTTGACACCCTATCATGAACACAGAGATTAAGATGCCTAAAAATATTTTTTTCATTGTATCTATTTTAATTAGTTTTTACCTACTATTACGCTTTTCGGTTTTAGCGATCACAACTTTGTGATATGAATACATAAGGAAGATCAACCCTTAAAACAATTGTTTATTTGCCTTAAGGAGTTTGATAATTAAAAAAGGTTACCCCAGAAAATGAAAAATTTTATTGAGTATGTGACGAGTTCTTTTTATCTGTAGTTGGTGATGCCATAGCATTTTTTAAATTTTTATCATCTACCTTAATTTTTGCTTTCTTGTATTGAGCGATAGTCGAAGTATTTTCGTCAAGAAAAAACGAGAAATCCTACTTTAAAACCAACCCTTAAAAAACTAACAAACAATGAATTAAAACAACTACCAATGACAGTGTTTTTTATAAAGAAATAACGTAATAAAAAATGTACTCGAAGTGACAATGTGAATATTTAAACAGTAAGATGTATTATTTTTTATTAGTCAAAGCTTTTCTTTTAAAGAAAACTACAATAACAATTAATAGAACAAACAAACCTACTATAACATAATTCCAGTTAAAAAAACCAGCACTTAAATCTACCACATTAGCATCACCAATTAAGATATAACCTCCCCAATAAAAAGGTGAGGCATCAATACCATCGTGGTTTTTTAAGTAAGATAGTTTTGCATTTCTTAACGCTTTACTTTTGGAAACCCCATTTTTAAGGTTTTTATAAAAATCAACAATTATTTTTTCATTGGTTTTATCGTTAGATGACCAAAGGCTAGAAACCACACTTTTTGCTCCACCATAAAAGAATCCTCTTGCTAAACTCATTACTCCTTCCCCTAACTGCAGTGCTCCTAATGAAGTTTTACAGGCACTTAATGTAACTAACTCATGTTCATTTTTATAACCATAAATTTCTTGCAAAGACAATTTTTCGTCATTAAAAGCAATCCAAGGTTGTTCAGAATTACCTACCTCAGCATGTGTTGCTAAATGCAATCCTTTATAAGCGTTTCCTTTTTCTAAAAAGTTATTCTTATTTGCTTGCTCTTTTAATAAAACTTCTCCCTTAAAAATACTTTTCGTTGTATTTACTTCTGATAATGTATAATGCAGTGATGGTAAATTTAACATTGAAAAATCAACAGGTGCAACTGCCAAAAACCCTTTTTTAGCAATTCTTTTTATGGTATTATTATTTTTTAAATGAGATATTGAATACGCATAACTTATCGTTGCGTCTTTTATTAAATAACTATCGGATTCATTAGTTGTAATTAGTGTTTCAAAAGAAATTTTTTGCAATCTATAATCTGGAATTATAATGACTTCTTTATCTTTTATTTTTTGAAATATTTTTTGTGGTATTAATTTATCAAATATTACTTTGGCTATATTCTGATATTCTTTTTTTTGTTGTTTAGTATTTATTTTTTGAGATACTAAACGTTGTAGCTTTTTAAGTTCTGTTGGTACACTATCCATTTTTTCCATTTTAAAAAACTCAGATTCAGCAGGGCCAATTAACAATCCGTATCCCGATGTATCATTAGTTATATATTGTAAAAAATAGGTGTTTTTGTTTTTACTTTCTTTTATCGCTTCTTTATATGAAATTACTGGTAATCGTTTTTTATACTTACCATATTCTGGATATACTGACACTAATGAATCTACAAAAGATGCATATTTTCTTTTAGACAAGTACAGTTCTCTTTTGATAGTATCAAGCATACTACTTTCTTTTTTAGAAACTAATTGCAACCTACTTTCTAGTGTATTAATCTTACTTTTTAATTGAAATTCTTTATTGGCAAGATCTAATGGAAGTTTTGCATTTTCTACAGCTTGGTAATTAGAAATATCTTCTAATAATAGAATTGCTTTATTTTTCTCCATAAAATACAATGCTTTTTCTGGCTTGTTCAATAAATGACAAACTTCCACTGCTCCTAAGTATAGAGAAGCACCTTGTTCTCTCCAAAATAATTTAGATTGTACCTCTGTACTTTCAAAACGAATAATATCTATTAATTTATCGGCAGTTTCAAACGTTGATAAAGCATCTTTTAAATGTTCTTTTTTTTTATCATGATGATAATACCCAACAAATGCTTTTGCTTTTTGAATCAAATGATGCAATAAATAATATTTCTCTTTTACTTCTTCTAATTTTTTCTGAGGAATTGCATCATTAACTTTTAATCTTTCATTTATTAATAATGTATTAATTGCTTTTTGGTATTCTTTTAACCCTAATTCGTATTCTTTTTCTTTTACATAAATATCTCCTCTATTTTCATAAATAGGCGAATAAAACCGATCATATAAAATTGCCTTATCAAAATTTAAAAAAGCTTTTTTATAATCATTAAAACCTGTATATAAAACACCCAGGCTATTTTGTGTTCTTGCTATATTTGTAGAATCTTTCGGATTAATTCCTTTTAATATTCTTTCAAAAAAGACGATAGCTTCTTTATAATTTCCATTCTTCAATAATCTATTTCCCTCAATTTGATCTAGTCGACTATGATATCTTGTTCTCTTTTTCGTTAATAAATTTAATATGGAATCTCCTCTTTTAACATCTTCTTTTATCCTTTCTGAAAACTGCTTTCTTCCCATATCAGAATAAACTACAGCTCTATATTCATAAGCTTGCAATGTTTTTTCTCTCCAAAGTGTATCTCTAGATGAAAGATCTATCAGTGTATTTAAATTATTTAGAGCTTTATAAAAATCTCCTGTTTTTGCATAATTTACAGAAAGGGATCTTAAAGACTTTAATGTATTTAAATCTACATCAGAAAATTCTTTAATTTGCTGATAATATTCAATTGCTTTAAAATAATTCTTTTGTAAGGAATAAAAATACCCCAAATTATATAACGTCGCTTTTATTGATTTAGAGGTTGCATTATTATTTAACTTTAAACGCAATGCTTTTTCTGTAAAGAAAATAGCTTTTTTTAAATATGTTTCATTTTTCTCTTCTCTCAAAAAAAACCATTTTCCATACTCATGGTAGCAATTTGCTAGTTCTTTTACAGGAATCTTACTTTTATTATTCGTTATAAAATTTTTTACTCTTTTTTCTTTTATCGAGTTTGATATTTTAGATCGTAAAACAACTTTTAAACTATCTAAATATTGTTGTGTATAAACTGAAAAAGGGCTTAAAAAAAAAAGGAATAGTGTAAATATAAGAACTCTGAATTTCATATTTTAAAAATATAAAATTCAGAGTTCTTTACCATATATAAATCCTTAAATTTTTCTACATAGGAGATGGTCCAATTGGTGAAGGTCCAATAGGATTTGGTACTCTATAGTGTCCCTTAAGTATAATATTACTATTTTTTATTTTATTTCTTAAACTAGTATTTCTATAACTTGTATTAATTACATTGTTTTTTAATACTCTTGGTAAAACAGGATTTCTATAATAAACTGCTGCTGCTCTAGCGGTAACAATAGGGCAAGAAAATGAAGTTCCTTGTAATGGGTATCTACTGATTCCTTCCTCTATTTCGTCAATTGTAGAGTTATTTTTAGGAAAACTTCTACTTCTTCTAGAAAAAGTTAAATCCTTTATAACCTCTCTTCGCAAAGTTAAATTATACTCAAAAGAAGCAACCACATCAATACTTGTATTTCCATAATTAGACATGGGAGCCAAATCATAACCACCTATATAGAGATCTCCCAAAGCAATGCTAGAATAATGCCCTTCAGAAGAAATATCTACAAAACCACCAACTGCTAACACATTATCTGATTTGTAACCTGAAGGAAAATGCTCACTTCCTTCTGAATCTGTATTTTCATTATCATTTCCTGCAGAAGCCATTAATAATAAATTATTTGCGTTTCTTTCTACTATATTTTCAAATATCAATTGGTTTTTTAAATTATAAAATCCAAAGCTACAATTCACTAAAAAAGGTTTGTTTTTTGAAGCTACATGTTTTAAACCACAAAGTATATCAAAATAAGTTCCTTTACCATTACTATCAAATGCTTTAATCGGTAGTATTTGATAAGGTATATTTTCTTCATTTAAAATATCTCTTATAATTGCTGTCACAAAAGTCCCGTGTCCATGATCATCTCTAGAATCATAATCATTATTTACAAAATCCCATCCAGACACTTCTCTTCCTAAACAATCTGAAGTATCATTAGATGCATTATATAAAAATTCTGCATCAAAATAATCATAATCAATTCCTGTATCTATAACCGCTATATTCACTCTATCTTCAGAATTATTATCGTGTACCATTTTTTCTATTGAATTTGTATATTCTCTCATTAAAGTTTCATTTCCTTCTTTTACAAAAAGAGAAAACTGAAAATCTGCATTCACATCAGCTTTCTCATCTTCATCCACATCATGTGACCCTATTAAAGTTTCCACTCCTCCAAATTTAGGATTAGAAATATCTATAGTCCATAATTCAATACTTTTATCATCACAATTACATTTTCTAACCCCACCTTCTTTTACTTTAAAATAATATTTGTTCTCTAAAAAAGATTTAACGTCTTCTTTACTTATTTCTTTATTTATGTACTGAATAACAACTTGACTTTTTTCAATATCTGGAGCTAACGGATGCTTTTTTGAACTTATACCTAAAAACTTTTCTTTATTTATTTCACTATTATTTTCAAGTTCTTCATTAGTTACAATTTCATCTTGAGAGCAAGCCCAAAACATTGTAATTACGCATACGATTAAAAATGTTATACCTTTTTTCATCTTCTTACTTTTAAGTTTCTTTTGTTTTATTCAACCTAAGGAGAACGAATTTATAAAAAGGTTACCCGTATCTTTATTCTTTTTTTTATTTTTCAAGAAAATTATGAAATTCACTATATTTTGTTTGGTGTTTTTCTCCTTTAAGAGCTGTTAGAAAGAAATTAATTTAGCAACCAAACAATTACTCTATAAAGAACATAAATGAATAGTGAATATTTTTTACAAAGCATACGAACTGGTGATAATGTAGGTATTAGAAAAATTTACGCCCAGTTATATCCTAAAGTTAAAAAACATATTTTACAAAGAGATGGTAGTGAAGAAGATGCTAAAGACATTATGCAAAAAGCATTGATTCAATTATCTACGAGAGCACAAGACACTAATTTTAATATTACTTCTAGTTTTGATGGTTATTTTATAGTCATTTGTAAAAATTTATGGATACGAGAAGCAAAAAAACAAAAATTAAGGGTAACCAATGATGATACTATGCATCTTGTAAGTGATGATATAGATATCGCTAGAAGTTCTTTTGAACAAGAAAAATGGGAACTTTTTAAAGAAAAGTTACAAGAAATTTCTGAAAATTGCAGAGAATTATTACAACTCTTCTTTAAAAAAACATCTTATAAAGAGATCGCTTCATTAAAGAATTATGCAACTGAAAACACTGTAAAACAACGAATTTTTAAATGTAAATCTAAATTAAAAAACCTCATTCAATCGGATAGACGTTATGTAGATTTAAAACATTTTTAACTTGATTCCCTCTAAAAGATAAATAAATGGATACCAATATAGAACGATTTCTTAACAACGAAATGAATAAAGAAGAACGAGCGTTGTTTATAAAAGAAATGAATACCAATGAAGAATTAAAAGAAGCTGTTGAGATTTATAAAGAAATGCAGGTTATTTATAATGATGCGGATTGGAACATTGAAACCTCTTCTTTAAAACATCCTAAAATAGATAGATCTTTAGCTTTTTTAAGAAGTGAAAAAGGTAAAAACATTAAAAACACAATCGCTGAAGAAGCGGAAATTTATTTTTCTCAAAAACACACTCCACTAAGAATTCGGAAATTCATTTTAACGGCAGGTTCTATTGCTGCTATCTTTATTATCGGTTTTTTCTTATTGAAAACAAATGAAACAAACATCGATTTATATGCTGAATTTAAAAACGATTGGAAAGAACTTCCTTCTTTAACTTTAAGAGGAAATACAAATGATTTTACAAGTATAGAAACACTTTTTAGACAAAAAAAATATAAAAAATCTTTATTGCTTTTAGAAACACACAAACAAAAAACAACTTCTTCTTTAGACCCTCAACTCCTATTGTATGAAGGTATTTTGAATTTAGAGCTAAATAAAAAAGAGGAAGCTGTACGTATTTTTAAAGAATTACTTCTAAAAGATACTTTAGATGCTTTTAAGGCACATTGGTATTTAGCTTTATCTTATCTTAAAACAAACAACTTAACTTTAGCAAAACAAGAATTACAAATTATAATAAACGATCCTAAAAACTTTAAAGATAAAGAGGCAAAAGAATTACTTGCTCAACTTAAAAGGAAGTAATAAATACCATTTACGACTAAAATTTTCGTATATATTAGCTCGGAAATTCCATGTTTTTTTCCAAGGAGAATTGATAACAAAAATGAGTTTTATTTTTCGGTCTATTGATAAAAAAGATGTCAATGGTAGTATTTTTTTTATGAAGAGATAACAGAATAAAAAATGTACTTCGACCCCACTCAGTTACCAAATTATCTGTATACACTTTTAATATAAACAAGTAATTTCTATTAAGAATGCTACTTCCCATAAAACAATTTATATAAATTTAGTTCTTTAGTATCACAATTTTGAAATCAATTCACAATAAGGATACCTGATAAATCGGATATTATTTCTTGAATAATGATACTCTATAAATGCAAGGAAGGTTTCTAAAAGCTAATGCTAAATACGCTAAAAACTATTTTTTTAAACTATTTTTGAGATCAATAAAATCATTAAAACCACCCTATTATTAAAGGTGGTTTTATGAATTAAAGTAACAGAATATTAATGTTTAAAATTGATCTGTTGGTAATCTAAAAGTTAATTGACTAGCCTCTAAAAAGCCCTCTCTATTTAGAATCTTAATTTGATATTTTTTTTTATTCCAAAGAATAAGAAAAGGGTTCTCACTAAATGTAGCTTCTTTCATTTTTAACTCACCTTGACTTAGATGTTGGTATCCTGTTTTACTTTCACTAATAATTTTTTTACTTTCTATAACATACATCTTATCGGGTACATCATAATTCATATTGAAAGAGTTAAAAAAATTAACATCTATAATATTTTTAAAATGAATTGTTAATGACGTTACAATATTATTTTCGTCTATTACTATCGAAAGAGTATCATAATTCATTCCGTAGTAGCTTTTATAAGAATCAAAATGAGCAAAATAGAGAGTTTTAATACTTGATAGATCATTTTTAAAATCAGTTTCCATTATTGAATTAATTTCTGACAATTTTTTTCCAATAAAATCTTCAAATTTTATGGTATACATATCTTTGGTATTTTAAACTTTTATATATTTAGAAATAAATTAAATTCAACATTCCAATGACCGTATAATGAAGATGGATTATAATCTTTATTTAAGGTGAGTTGAGGATAAAACCCCATTTCTTCGAGGTTATCGCTCCAGTTTATTGTGAAATATTTCATTTATTATATACCGAATCTTAGATTTACTATCTGTTTAAAAAATTCATTTAAATTTAATCCAGATTTCTTTAGCGATTAGTACAAAAACTATTGTGATACTGTAAAACCAGTGTAAGTGTTTGTTTACACTGGTTAATATTATTTTACCTATAAAAACAACACATCTTGTTCTTTTAATTTTTTTAGGATTTTATCTGGATCTGATATGTTTTCTATAAAAACACAATCTGAAACATAACCAGAAGGTTTCTTGAACTTTTTTTCAAGAGCTTCTGAGTTTTTTAATATGATAGCATCATTAGAAAAATTATTTAAAATCTCTTTAATTAATATTAAAGCTTTTTTGTCATCTATACTTTCCCAGTTTTCTATAGGGCTAACTAGTAAAGTATTTACAAAATCATCTAAGGAAGAATGTTTCCAATAATTTGTTAAATCACTTTTTTGTACCTTAAGACTAGAAATTTTATTAATAATAATTAACGAATTGTCTATGTTAATTTTGTTTTCTTCGTAATCTATTATTGTTTGTTTAATTTTTAGATAATCATTCATAATACTAATATGCTTTATTTAATAACCATAACTAAAATGATATTCTGGTATTAATATTTCTTTATGAAATTTAGAGGTAACAATAAATAAATTATCCAAATTATAGACTGCTCCTCTCTTTTTTTTTACAACTTCTCTAAGGCTTTTATACTCCCAACCTATTGCTATGTTTTCGAAGATACTTACATTTATTATAGTTTTAATTTCTATTGATGGAAATTGTAATTTTTACGTAGAAAAGTCTCCAGACTTTAAAAAGCATTATGTATATACCGATAAAAACCGCTACCAAAATAGAAATTTAGAAGAACTACAATATAATATCTATTTCGGGAAGTTAAACCCAATTGCATCTGAACAAGCTAACATAGAAATAGAATACTAGTAAATTTAGCTTTGGTACAGAAACTACGCGTAGGTTTTATTTTTATTAGTATTTAATGAAGCACTAGAAAAACTACCTTAATTACATTTATTAAGGTAGTTTTAAGTATTCTTTATATAAAAAAGATAATTTTACTAAAAGTTTTAACACGAAAATTCGAGTACAAACATTAGTTTTAAGATGAGAATGTATTTATAAACCTTTATTGCTCATCCATTTTTTCTTTAAAATGCTTGTGATGCCATTATTGCATAACTGGTATCATTAAAATTTTCCATTATCTATTATTCTACATTAACATTAATACTTATAGCCTCTCCAGATCTTCTGCCTAATTCTAATACAACTAAATGTTGTTCTCTGTATGTTATAGGAAAACCCTCTAGATTAATCAATGGTTGCAAATCCGCGTTATCTGGTTTAACAAAAGAAGGTTACCTTTATAGGTAAACCTGTCTTTTTCATTCTTTATACCTTTTCAATGATAATAATTTATCATTAGATTTGAGTTCTATAACGTCTTTTGTTATATTCTTTATTTTATATTTAGCAAAATATTTTTTTATGGGTAAACCTCCAAATGAATTATGCAAATAAACATCAATTATATTATTATAGTGTAACCAAACCTTAAACTCATAATCACCATAATCTTCATGTGTAATAAAAAAAACGACCTTTCTTCTTTTCTTTTTTAATTTGAATATAACTATACCATTTTTATCTGTTTTTTTTGCTTTAAAATAGGGGGGGTTATCGCGCAAATCTATAAGTGTGTTTTTTACAGGTTTGTTTTCTTTGCCTAAAAACCTAATCTTTATAGTTGTAGAATCTTTATTACTATCAAAATATTTTGTTCTATGATAACTTTTTTCTTTTAATTCTGTTAAATCATAATCAAGGTATAAAGAGTCTTTTTTTATGTAATAGTGACCAGAACCATAATTTTGAATTTCTAAACCATCGTTTATTTTCATTTGAAAGATGCCATCGTTATCAAATTTAAATTTAGTTAAACCATAATTCATTTTTGCTTTAATATAAAAATTACCTATTATTTTTTCTTGCGAAAAAGAATTAATAAAAACGAAAAATAAAAAAACGAAAAAAGTTTTTTTAACATTTTGTTCCTTTTGAATTAATATTGTTATTTTGTTCATTTTCAATTATTATTTTTATTTGATCTCTATCTTTTTTACTAGGTACTAGCGCTTTAAATGAATCCGTTTCTATTTCGTCTCCGGTTTTTTTATCAATATAATAAAGTCCTCCATAAGCCATAGCAATATAATAATTCCACCCCAATAAATCGTCTGGCTTATTTATATTATTGTTCCCTTTTCCTTTTCCATAAATTTTATCCCATTTATATAATGAGTAAGCCATTGCTTTCACATATTGTGACATAAACTCGTGCTGAAATCTATTAAAACTAGTGTATCCACCTTCAGAGGCAAACTTGAAAAGTTTTTCTCTAAAGGGTTTATCTATAAGGTCTGACCTAGAAAAATACACACTATTTAAATAGGCATGTATTGATTCATGTATTATTGTTCTAGCTATAGATAGTTTAGTAGCTTTTTGTAAATAACTGTTATGAAAAGTAGTTACATTTGTTTTACCATCAGTTACTGCTGCTACTCCTGCTCCTATTGAGCTATTTTTTACTGTATAATGAGTTTTATTACTATCGTTAAATAATTTTAAGATCCTTTCTACAAAATTTAGTTTACTGTTGTTTTGTACAGATATTTGAACTTCTGGTTTTAAAGGATCATCTTCAAAAATTCCATTTTCTAATTCTTCAAAAATACTTTTAGCACAAGGATTGGTTAGCTTATTAATGATTCGATCTTCAACATCTATTTCTCCACCATTTTTAACAGCCTCTAAAGCTTCTTTAATAAAAGCAAGTGCTGCGGCATTTATATTTCCTCCTGGAGAATTTTGATATGCAAAAACCCTCAAATCATATGCCATTTCCTCATCATCATATAAATATTTTCTATAAGCATCTAATTTTAATTTAGTAATCATTTCTTCAACGGTTCCATTTTCTAATATTCTAATTTTAGTGTTTTTTTTAGTAGAATTATAAACATTTGGGTTTGGGTTTAATTTTGTTAATTTTAGAACACTTTCCATCTCCTTTGCTTTTGAAGCGTTGTTATTCAACCACTTTAATTGATCTGCCTTAGTAATATTTAACTCAGAAACCAAAAAATCTACACTCGAATTTATATTGATAGATACGGTATTTAGTAGTCTAGTTAATTCCGCATCTCGTAATCTTATATATTTATTTATAGCATCTCTTGATTTTAAAAAATTGTTTCCAAAATCTTTTTTCAAAATTACTTTCCAGTAATCTTTATGAAAAAAATCTATGTCTTTTTTTCTATGTTCTTTAGCATAAGCTAATAAATAATTTTTAGTTCCAAATTCTTTTGGCCATATATTCCCTGAGTTACTCCCTTTTTTTAAGCCGCTTAAATACCTTTGCATTAAACTTATTCGCTGCCATCTATTAAAATTGTTATAATGACCTATTTGTTTGTTTTTTAGCACTTTTGATGTATTGTCGGTAACTCCTAATTGATTTACTGCTCTAATAGATCTTAACATTTCATTTAATTGATCTCTAATCAATAAATCTTCATTTATTTTTACTTCATTAGCAAAAAAACGTTCATTAGCAGTATTTAAAACTGAATTAATGCTACTTTCTGTTTTGTAAACACTCATAGGTCTACTATTGTAAGTTTTATTAGCATACAAAGATCGATTGATATTTCCGTTTTTTATTTCTTGTAGTCTAGCTTTTAATAGCTTTATATCTTTTAATGACAGTGTTCGTTTACTTTTACCTTCGTTAATAATTCTATTACGTCCACTACTTAAAATAGGTATGTTTGTATTGGCTATACTTTTTTCAAAATTTGCAAAATATTCATTTCTTGCAAATTCATAAGTGCTACTCACATGTCTATTACGCGTATCTAATTCGTTTTTTATAATGGATTCTTGAATAAATAACCAATCTGATAATCCTTTTCTTTCTATAGAGTTTACAAGTGCCTCCATTCTTAGCGCATGGGGCGTATTATTAAGGCTAAAAGAAATGTTTTCATGTCCTTCACAGTAAGTTCTATTACATCTTGTTCTTGGATTACCACCAGCTTGAGGATCGTCGTCTATATGAATGATACCTATAAATTCGTCTTGTGTTCCTCTATTTTGTGCAGCTAAAGTATTAAAGCAAGCCGAAAAGATTGCTAAACATAAGGTTAATATATATTTTTTCATGGCTTTTTATTTTTTTATAATTACTCTTGTTTTTCTTTGGTTGTTTACAAACACACTTACTACATATGTGCCTTTTTTAAGATTACTACCGTCTAAAAAGTAACGATAGTCTCCTTTTTTTTGTATTTTATTATCGGCTATTACTTCTTTTATGTTTCCTTGTAAATCGTTTAACTGTACCTTTATTGTTGCTTGTTCTGCTAATACATAAGAGATAATTAAATCTTCCTGAAAAGGATTAGGGTATAGTTTTATAAAATTATCTTCTTGCTGAGATAATGCAATTAAAGCATCATTAGAAAGTTCTTTATCGGTATTGGTAAAGGTTTCTTTTTTCTTTAAAACTAAGCGTAAAGGAGCACCTGCCTCGTTCCAGTTTTTAATATAACTTTCTATATTGGCGATTAAGTAGGGTATGCCGTTTACTGTTTTTAATTGTAAATCGCTCGAAAGAATCGTGTATTCTAAGTTATTCGGAATCTCTTTTTTGTATGACTCGTGTGGTAAAGAAAGACGGGTGTTTTCAAAATAAATAGTCTCGTCCATTTTTAAAATAGCATCTTCTATTATCTTTTCATCCATACGTATTTTAGATTGTAAAGTACCTGTGATAGAATCTAATAAAAAGCTAATGGCAATGTCTTTTTTAGCTTCTAATTGTTTTTTAGACCAATCTAACTTTAGTAAAGTTCCTTTCCATTCACCTAACAGAAAATCTTCGGTAATCTCTTTTTTAATAGTAGGTGAAGAAACCGTGTTTTCTATTGGTAAAGCAGTTACTTTTTCAGCTTCTTTTGTGTTGCCTGTAGTACTAGTATTGGTTTCTTTAAAATTATTGTTAGTACTTGTTTCTCCTAACAATTCATTGGCTTTTTGTACGTCTTTAGTAACTCCGTAGCCTTTTAAATAACACACACCTAGCCAATAACTAGCCATTGGGTGTTCACTTTTTTTAAACCAATTTACCGCCTTGGTATAATTTTGTGTAATAGTACCAAAACCTTTTAAATACAGATATCCTAAACTATAGGCTGCTTTATGGTTTCCTTGCTTAGCACTTTTTGTAAACCATTTTCTAGCCTTGTTAAAGTTTAATTTACAGCCTCTACCGTATTTGTATAAAATACCTAAATCTGCCATTGCCATGGCATTGCCTTGTTTGGCTGCTAATTGGTAGAGTGCAAATGCTTTTTGATCTGTTTCTACTGTTTTTTGGGCTTGGTAAAGTCTGCCCATTAGCACTCGTGCTTTGTCGTACCCTTTTTCTATGCAGGGTTTTAATAATCGAACGGATTTTAAGGAGTCTTTCGCAAAATTAGCATCTCCTTTTAGGTAAAAAAGAGCTTCTTTAAAATTGAACTCACAGTTCGTTTCTTTCTCTTGAGCATGTAAGGATAGTGCAAATAGACATCCTAAAATACTCACAAATTTAATTGCTTTCATTTTATTTAAGATTTAATAGTTACGGGTTAATTTGTGATAATACATAAAATAATATCACATAAATACAAAAAACTAAAAATAATGTAGATTATTCATAGCTAATTTTTATAATATTTGTAAAATTACAACAATTATTTCAAAAAAAACAAACAAATGTTTTTTTTATTTGAAATTTACCAACTTGGGGTATAGAAACTAGCTATACCCTAGTTGGTCTCATTTAGGGAAAAATATAACCTAACTTGCGCTAAGAGAAAAGAAAAGATTCCCGTCTTTAAAAAATGCTCCCTCCCAAAAAGCAACTCTCCTTGTTTTGTGTTTTAGTATTAATTTTAAATGTTGTTTCTCAGTTCTTTATTTTTTTATTATTTTTATCGTAAGCGTTTTAAACTAAGTTGATTTCATTTAGGGAAAATAAAAGACTTCATTCTTAAAAATGCACCTTCCAAAAAACAATCAACTCATGCCCCTCAAACATGAGTTGATTTTGTTTAGGGATTATTCAATCTTAACTTACATTAAGAGAAAATAAAGATTCCCGTCCTTAAAAATGTTCACCCTCGGAAAAATGCTGTTCTTCTTGTTTCTATTATTGAATAACATTAATTTATTATTTTAAATGTTTAAATTTCAGTGTAATTAGTTAACCTAAATCACATAAGGTGTTTTATTTATTTTTTTGAGTGTTAATTTTTATATATTTGATGTGTTATGCAATGTAAATATAATCACAAAATTGTGATTATAAAAATATTTTAGTCACAATTTTGTGATTAAAAAGAAAAAGAAATTTACTTGTTTATATAAATTTCTATTAATGAATGGTTTAGATTTAAAAGTGCTGCGAAAAAAAGCTGGTTTATCTCAAGAAGAATTAGGTAAAGAAGTAGGTTTGAGTAAAAACACTATTTACAATTATGAAAATAGTGGTCAAATACCAGCATCTAAGATTATTATTTTTGAAAATTTTTTTAAGAAAAAAAAATCATCAATTTCTGAGTATAATGAGAAATTAACTGAAGAAGAAGCTCAAGATATTATTCAGAAATTATATTTCTATGAAAAAGAATTAATGAAGTATGAAAACTTTATTTTATGGAAAAAAACTATACAAGCAGAGGAGAGAAATAAAACTCTAAAGGACATTCTTAAAAATAGACTCGATACTATTTAAAGTTTAAAGAAGTTTATATCCAATTTTTTTAAGCTTCTTTAAGTCATCATCATTAAGAATTAATAAATTTTTAACATCCTCACTATCATTGTTTAATATTTCTATTTCATTTAAAAGTTTCATTTTAATATTTCTAATTCTTTTTATTTTACTTAGTTCCTTTAAGTAAAATTCATTTTCACTAATTTTATTAGTTTTAGAAGCTATTAAACATTTTAATTCTTTCAGCGCTTGATCTCTATCAATCTCTTCATTCTCAATTAATTTTCTTAACTCTATAATTCTTTTAAGCTTATTCATAGTTATAGTTATTTTACCAAAACTTCTTTCTTTAATAAGTCTATTGTTTTATTAACTTCTATCCTAAATAGTTCTTCCTCTTTTTGTTTTTTTAATTTTAATCCATTTATCTTATAGATAACATATATTAATAAAACAAAGGCAAAACAAGAGCCAATCGCATAAGTATGAAGATATATGTTATCAATCAGTACATTCGGTTGAAATATCCAATATAATTGTATTGCATAAATATAAACAGGAATTAAATAAGATGTTTTGTATGGTTTAAAAACCGAAGCTAACAATAAAAGTATAGGTGATAAAGTTTGACTAATTACCCAAATAAAAGTAGAAGTCTTTTTAAATCCGAAATTATTTTTCAATTCAAAACTAAAAACCTTGTCTGAAAAAAGGATTAATCCAGACAAAGCTACTAGGAAACTACCTATTATTCTAACTCCCTCCTTGTTCTCCTGGTCTCTCAATATCTCTTTTATCGACATTAAAAACTTCGATATTTTCATTTTCTATTCTTTCTTCTAATTCTTTTGATTGATCTGTACAACTAGTTAACAATAAAACACTAATAACTAATACCATTAAAATTAATGTCACTTTTTTCATAATTACTCTATTTAAAATTAATACTAGAGTAAATATAATGCAGTAATTATAATTCGTAATTTATTATCAACTTTTAAAATATGTAAATAAAGAAGAATTAACTTAACGCTTAAACTCTTAAAGAGAAAAAGGTAACGTAATTAATTTTGTTTTGGAGGTTAACCCTAAAAATAATTGCCATATTTCAATGGCTGTAAATATAATACCATTTATAATATGATATTACTGTAATATTTTGTATCTTGTATTATGCCCAAGAAGATAAGTTTACCGATAT
>CANMJA010000014.1 GCA_947498055.1 uncultured Tenacibaculum sp. | reverse complement strand
TTTGAATTTTTTCATCAACACAAAATACGTCTTTTATAATTTCTAATTCTTTATTGAGTTTTTAGAGATGCCCTATAGATAATCAATGTTATTTTATCACAATAACAACAGTTGGTTGGATAGATGTTTTTACAAGGCTAAATCAGAAGAATTGAATAATCTCTTCATTGAGATATTGTCAAGAAAAAAAGGATTAGAGATTTATGCATATTGTTTAATGCATAGTCATTTACATATGGTATGTAGGGCAAAAGGAGGAATTAAATTATCAGATATTATTCGTGATTTTAAAAAAATTACTTCAAAGAAAATAATTAAAACAATATTAAATGAGCCAGAAAGTAGACGAGAATGGATGTTGAGTTATTTTAAAGAAGTTTGTTCACACTTGAAAAGAAAACAAAAATATAAAGTTTGGCAAGATGGTTACCATCGCAAGTAGCCTATTTAATTTTATTGGTCTCAAAAATAGTTAAAACTATGCACTTTAGTGCATCTCGCTTTAGCTTCTAAAAACTTTCATTACATTTATAGGATGTCAGTTGTTCAAAGAAGTAATAGTCATTCAGTAAGTCGTTTAACGGTGCATATAGTTTGGAGTACGAAGTATAGGTATGACGTTTTAAATGGAGATATAAAAATAAGGTGTCGAACAATTTTGAATCAGGTTTGTGAATCTGAGAATGTTCATATTCTGAAAGGAGTAGTTTCGAAGAATCATGTTCATATGCATGTTGAATACCGTCCTTCATTATCAGTGAGTGATTTGGTAAAGCGGTTAAAGGGTAGAAGTTCAAGGAAATTACAACAAGAGTTTCCTGAACTTAATAAACGTTACTGGGGTCGTCATTTTTGGGGTATAGGTTATGGATGTTGGAGTACAGGTAGTATTACAGATGAAATGGTAAATGAATATCTAGAACATCATAGAAAGCCAGATGATGATGGTTCAAATTTCATATTAGAATGACTTTCAGTCGTAACAAAAACTATGGCACTTTCAGTCCATAGTGGTTTATTATAAAAAATAATGTTATAATCAAATATATATATAATTTACAAGCCTTAAGTATAATTACGATATATGCTTGTCCGCTAGTTTCCTAGTTGTTTTTTCGTATCTTAATGTATGAAATTAATAGAATTCACACATCATTTTCCTGATGAAAAAAGCTGTAAATCAGCGTTTAAATCTTATAGATTAAAACAAGGTATTATTTGTAGGATATGTGGAGGCACTTCTCATTATTGGAAAGAATATAGAGAACAATGGGAATGTAAAAGTTGTAAGCACCGAACTACTTTAAAAAGCGGAACAGTCATGCATGGCAGTAAATTATCTTTTCAGTACTGGTTTATCGCTATGCACCTAATTACAAGTACAAAAAAGTCATTTTCAGCAAAAGAAATTCAACGACAATTAGGACATAATAGATGCGAACCTATTTGATCTATGGTTCATAAATTAAGAAGTGTAATGGGACTTAGAGATGAACAATATCAACTTAAACAAGAAATAGAATTAGATGAAGGTTTTTTTGAAACAGTCTCTATTACAAGAGATAAATCAGAGGTGTTAAAAAGAGGAAGAGTAAGTCAAAGACAAACTACTGTCCTTGTAAGTGTAGAATCTAAAGATGCTGGAGAAGATTACATTCCTAAAAAACATGGTAAAAAAAAGATTGTAAGGTATTTAAAAATGAAAGTAATAGAATCTTTAAAAAAGAATCTATAGCTAGTGTTTTAGATAAATCTGTTGAAAAAAACACAAAAATAGTTAGTGATAAATCTACTAGTTATTCTGGTTTAGATAAAAACTTTGTAGTGGATTCTAAGGTTATTCCTAAAAAGGAAATTTCAAAAGTATTACCTTGGGTTCATACTGCTATCAGTAATGCTAAAAGATTATTTTTAGATGTACATCATAGAATTGATGATGATTTTTTGCAAAATTACCTTAATGAATATTGCTATAAATTCAACAGAAGGAATTTTGTTAATCTATTTGACAGATTAATGGTCGCAGCGGTTTCATATAGATGGAATTATCTTGGGGAAACTTACGGATAAACATAAAAAAGAAAATTAAATTATCATTTTAAAGTAAAAGATGTTTCTATAGTTTTAAATAAGTATTAGATTTAAGCATTAATCTCTAATTAAATAAAACATTACAACGATTCAGTATATGAAAAAATGGTTTTTGAAGATATTGAAAGTAACTATTGATTGGTTATCTATTCAATATATAAAATACTCACAAAAAAAAGAAATTGATTTACCATACAACCCTTTATCGCCAACTAATGATGCAGAAGATTCTGAACATTATATAAAAACAATTGAATGGGCTTTAAATAATAGTAGTAAAATAAAGAATATAGCAATAACAGGATCTTATGGTTCTGGTAAAAGTAGTATTATTAAAACATTTGAAAAGAAGCATGAGCATAACAGAAATTATAATATTCTAAATATCTCTTTAGCTACATTTGAAGAAAAAGAAACTGATTTAAGACTTATTGAATTAAGTGTTTTGCAACAACTTTTTTATCATGAAAAAGATGATAAAATACCAGATTCTGGGTTTAAGAAAATAAAGAATACTACAAGTAGGTATTTATGGCTATTTGCAATTGGAATACTAGCTTTTATGATATCCTTTTTATATTTAGTTTACCCTAAGTTTTTGTCTAATTTTTGGCTATTAAAATTAACCTCTAAAAATATTCCTTTTTTTCATTACTTGTCTGTTATAATAGTGGTATTAGGGAGTTTTTTAATGATTTTTAAATCAATTAGAATACTAAGAGGTTTCACAATAAAAAAGATAGGAGTTAGTAATGCTTCTATAGAAATAGATAATAAAGTAAGTAAATCTATTTTTAATAATCACATAGATGAAATTTTATATTTTTTTGAAGTTACAGTCTATAATATTGTAGTTATAGAAGATTTAGATAGGTTTGAAAAACCAGAAGTTTTCACAAAACTTAGAGAAATAAATTTGCTTATAAATAATTCTAAGAAAGTTGAAAAAGATGTTGTTTTTATTTATGCAATTAGAGACGATATGTTTTCGGATAAAGATAGAACTAAGTTTTTTGATTTTATGATTCCTATTATACCAGTAATTAATTTTTCAAATTCAAGAGATAAGTTACTGAAGTTAGTAAAACTAAATGAATATAAAATTCCTGAAGCTTTAATAGATGATATTTCTTTATTTATAGATGATATGAGGCTCTTATATAATATAATGAACGAGTATTATATTTATCATAAAAAACTTAATTATAAGTTAGATCAAGGTAAGTTATTGTCAATGATAATTTATAAAAATATTTATCCTAATGATTTTACTAAACTAAGTCAAAGTAAAGGAAATTTATATGAAATGATTAACCATAAATATGCATATATAAATCAAAAAATAGAAAGTATAGATAACGAAATCAATATAATAAAAGAAGAAAAAATAAAAGAATATGAAAGAGCAAAATCAATAGGTGTTAAGGAATTAAGAATATCTTATTTATATAAGTTAATAGAAGTTATTAACGAAAAAAATAGTAGTGCTCCATTTGTTTCTTTCAAATTAAATGATGAAGACATTAGTATGTCTGAAGCTATAAAAGATAAAAATTTTAAAATTTTAAGGGAAGAAGAAAATATTAATTATGAATATTTTTCTTACGGTAACTTTGATTATAAAGCCTCTAACTTAATTTTTTCAGATATTGAAGATTATGTTTACCCAGATATAAACTATAAAGAAAGAGAAGATTTATTAACTAACAATTCAAAAATTAATGATTTTAAAGAAAAAATCGAAGAATTAGAAGAGAAAAAAAATGAAATAAGAAAATACAAGATAAAAGATTTAATAATAAATCAAAATATCAAGATAAATTCTGAAATAAATAAAAATCAAGTACAATTAATAAACGTGTTACTTAGAAATGGATATCTTGGTGAAGATTATATGGATTATATTTCTATTTTTCACGAAGGTAGTCTTTCCAAAAAAGATCATCAATTTTTAATTAATATAAAAACTGAAAAAGAGAACGAGTTTGATTTTCCTATTGAAAAAAAAGAAAATTTAGTTAAAAGGATAGATCAATTTGAATATGAGAAAAAATCTACGCTCAATTACAGTTTGTTAGACTTTCTATTTGAATCTTCAAAATATAAAATAAAAAAAGAAACTATTCTAAAGCAATTGAGTAATGAATCTAATGTATCAATTAAGTTTATTGATGGTTATATTAATCATACAGCTTATATAGAAAAATTTATTAATCAATTATGTAACAATTGGATTGAAATCTGGAACTTTTTAGATAAAAAATCAAACTTCACAAATGAAAAACTGCAAAACTATTTTAAACTAATAATTAAATATTCAGATGTGGATGATATTAAGAGAATATTTGAGAATTCAAGAGAAACTATATCAAGAAATAAAAGCTTTTTATTAGTAATTAAAGACATTGAAAAGTTAAAAGGAATCATAAAATCATTATCAATAAAGTTTACTGTTTTAAACGAAGATTCACCAAATGAGTTACTTGATTTTATTTATGAAAATAACTTTTACGCTATTAATAAAGAGATAGTAAAGTTTGTCTTAAATTATAAAGAAAAATCTAATTTAAAAGATTTTGAGACAGAAAATTATAGAGTCATTAAAGAATCAGGAGAGAAACAGTTAATTAATTATATTGAAGAGAATATAAATGAGTATGTAGAATTTGTATACCTGACTATAGAAAAAAATGCATTTGAAAAAGAAGAATATTATATAAGTTTATTGAATAATGAAAAAATATCAGAGCAAAATATATATAGTATAATGGGGCAAGTTAAAACAGTAATAAGTAATATTTCTGATGTTCAAGATTTGAAAATAATTAAAGCTCTACTAGGGGAATTAAAAATTTTAGCTAGTTGGGGTAATATTTTTGAAGTTTATAGATTAAATAAAAATAAATTTATACCAGAACTTACCTCTTTTATAAATGCTCAAGGAAATGCAAATATTCTTTCAGAATCAAAAAATAATATAGATACCATAGATGAAGATATTATGGATGAATTTTGGGAGTCTTTATTGTTAAATAATAAAATAGATGATTATTCATATTCTGAACTTTTAGATTCAATTCCAAAAAGATTTGAAACATTAGATTTTAAAAAACTGTCCGAAACTAAAGTAGAATATTTAATTTCAAAAAATATTCTTATGACAAATCCATCTAATTTTAATTTATTAAAAGAACACTTTGAAAGTTTACGAATAAAATTGATAGAGAATGATAGTAAAAGTTTTATCGAAAACAATAATTCTTATCGTTTAAGTGAGGATGATGTAATATTATTTTTAAGGTCTATTAAAATTGAGAAATCTAAAAAAGAACAACTTATAGAACATTTTGAAGTCTCAGAATTTGAATTTACACAAAGTTTATTAACAGAAATAGGAAGTTTAATTATACAATATAAAGAGTTTAGAATTAATGAAAAAATAATAAAAACTATTGGAATTACAAGAGGCTTATCTAGTTTAAAGAAAATTAAAATATTTAATAAATATATTGATTTTTATTTAAGAGAAGATATTTCATCTTTTTTAGAGTCTTTGGAACAACCATACTCATTAATTTGTGAGAAAGGGAAAAGACCATTGATAAAAGATGATTTAGTAAATAGAGAATTTGTAGAAAATCTTAAGCTAAAAAATTACATATCGAAATATGAGATAGAAAAGAAAAAAGGAATAAGAATATCAACTTTTAAAGGCAAAAAAGATTCTTAAAACTATTAAATATTTAAACATAAAAGTATGTCTAATAAAAGAAGAAAGAGTATACCTCAAAAAAGTAAAGTAAGAGCCGAATTACAAAAAGAAATCCAATCTGTTTGCCCATTCTGTGACAGTGAAGATGTAGGTCATTTTGAAATACATCATATTGATGAAGATCCTTCTAATAATTTAATTGCAAATTTATTACTGGTATGTCCATCATGTCATTCTAGAATAACAAAAAAGGATATTAAAATGATTGAGGTTATTAACAAAAAAGAAACCCTTCTAGAGAAAATTGAAAAAGTTGAATTTATTTCTGTTAATGTAGATTCAGACAATTGTAGTTGGCTTCCAATGGAGAGTATACCAAATGCTTTTGAAGCAGTAAATTTGAAATCACTTTTCCCTATATTTAATTTTAGTTTTATAAATCAATCTAATAAAACGATTTTATTAACTAGTATTTTTGTTAAAACAAAGAAATTACCGATAGGTTTATCAGGGCCTAATGTTCCTCTTCCAAATATTTTGAGACCTTTAATAAAATATAAAGTTAAGATGCCAAATGATGGAAAGAGTACCAATGTAGTATTATTGGAAGAAATAGAAATACCACGAGGAAGAGCGTTTAAATTTCAAGTGGAATTATATAGTGAATCAATGGAGAAATTTAAACCTCCATTCAATAAATATGTATTGTTTTTTGAATTTGGATTTAATAATGGTTTTCAGATTAAAGTTCCAAAAATTCTTTTAAATACTCAAGAAGATTATGATGAGTTAGTTTATTATGGTTTAGGTTAAAATCATTTTAAAAAGTGTCTTTAATCTTAATTATAAACATACCTAGTCAACCGTTTATCCCCAATTTTAATCAAAATTTCTTGACCAACAGCCCATTTTAAATCTCTACTAGCAGTTGCTTGGCTAATTTCTTTATAATTGAGTAAATAATTCTTTCGACTAAATTCGTTGTTATTAATAATAGACTTGTATAGTTCAATTCTATCTTGTACGTTAAGTGTTCTATTTTGTGTTTTAAGAAGATCTTCTAATGATTGAAGGATTATATTTAACATAAAGGCTATAAATGGCGTAGAATGTCCTGATTTGTCAGAGATACTTAAAGCCTTATAATACTCATTTTGATTTTTTTTAATTAAACTTTCAACTGGTAAATATTCAAAAACAGGGTATTTTTGCATTAATATTAAAGTTTGCCATAATCTACCCATACGACCATTACCATCTAAAAAAGGATGAATAAATTCAAACTCATAATGAAATACGCTGCTCTTAATCAATAAAATATCATTATCCGTTTTTAAATATTGAAACAAATCGTTCATTAATCCTTTAACCATAGTACCAGTAGGGGCGAGGTGTTCTACTTTTGAACCTTTTACAATTCCCACATTTTTAATTCGTAGTTTCCCAGTATCGTCTATTAATCCTTTCATTAGAATGGCATGTGCTTTTTCTAAATCGGTTAAATTATTAGGATTAAATTGTTGTAATTGCTAGTATACTTTTATAGCATTTTGAACCTCTAATATATCTTTTTGAGGTGCAATTATTCTCTTATCATTTAAAAGTGCTGTAATCTGTTCTTCCGTGATTGTATTTCCTTCAATTTCCAAAGAAGATTGAATAGTTTTGATACGATTTTTTTTGCGTAATTCAGTAGGAGGTTTATATAAATGTGTAGCGTTAATTTCTCCTAAACGTTCAGAAATAGTAACGATTAGTTTTAAAATGTTATCAGTTAATTTATAAGGTGGTTTCATTTAACGATAGTATCATTTGATAGTATCGCAAAGATATAGATTGATTTATTATATTTTGATGATTCCACTCATTAAAAATTTTGTTTGATCATTTTCTATATAATACCTTCCCTTTTTCCATTCAGAATTATTATATAAAAGAAAAATAGAATTAAAACCGATAAATGGTCGTTTTAACTTTTTAATTTCTTTATAAAAATAATCAGAATAAATAATTAGTTCATCTCCTTCTTCGGGAATATATTCATTATTAATTATTTTTATAGAGTTTAGGTGTTTAGATATTGATTTGATTGAAACTTCAGGAATAACAAAATCATTATCTATAGGAAAAGAAAAGGGGATTAAATCATTGTTTGTGGTAGGTTCTAAATATTTATTAATTTCCCAGTGTATTTGAATTTTTTCATACTCAATTCGATTAAATTTTTTTTTAAACAAACGAGAATTAATATGTTTTAATTTTTCAGGCCAATCTTCATATAAGTTTTTAAAGCGATTAGATTGTTCTCTATTTGTAATAATAAACTCCATATTAATCTACTTCCCAATACAAAAATTCCCAAAAATATGCCCTAAAATATCCTTGTCTACATCATATTCACCAGTAATATTACCTAAATAACGTAAACATTCACGAATATCGATAGAGAATAAATCGGTAGAAATTTCTAAGTCTATACCTTCTTGCACAGAATTAATGGCTATTAAAGCATTATTTAAAGCCTCAAAATGACGTGAGTTAGTTACAATAGTTTCATTATTACTCAGCGCACCAATATTCACCAAAGAGGTTAATTCCTGTTTTAATTCATCAATTCTAATTTTTTGTTTCGCAGATAATAAAAGAGTATCAGGAATTAAGTAAGTAAGTTCAGAAAGTTGCTTTTCAGATAAATTATCTATTTTATTAGCAATTACTAACACACGTTTTTGTTTAAAACGTTCTTTAATAGTAGCAATTTCAGCAAGTAGTTTAGATGATTTTATAATCGATTCTTCGGCATTTACTAAAAAGATGATTAACTGTGCATTGTCAGCCTTCTCATATGCTTTTTTAATACCAATATTTTCTACTACATCTTCAGTTTCACGTATACCTGCTGTATCAATAAAACGAAAAGTAACCCCATTTATATTTATTTCATCTTCAATAGCATCTCGAGTTGTACCTGCAATATCAGAAACGATAGCTTTTTCCTCATTTAACAAAGCATTTAAAAGAGTAGATTTACCTACATTAGGTTCTCCAATAATAGCAACAGGAATTCCGTTTTTCATAGCATTACCAAAAGCAAAACTATCAATTAAACGTTTTAAAACATTCGTAATTACATGAACTAATTCTTTGAATTTTGTTCGATCAGCAAACTCAACATCTTCTCCAGAAAAGTCGAGCTCTAACTCAATTAAAGCAGCAAAATCTAATAGTTGTCCACGTAATTCTTTCAATTCATTGGTAATACCACCACGCATTTGTTGAATAGCCATTTGGTGCGAAGCCTCCGAATTAGAAGCAATAACATCGGCAACAGCTTCTGCCTGACTTAAATCCATTTTTCCGTTTAAAAAAGCACGCATGGTAAACTCCCCATTATCTGCCATTCTACAACCATTTTTTAAAAATAGTTGAATAATTTCTTGTTGAATAAAAATAGAACCATGACACGATATTTCTACCACATTTTCACCGGTATAAGAATTCGGGTTTTTAAAAATAGAAACCAATACTTCATCTATAATTCGATCATTTTCTATGATATGACCTAAATGTAATGTATGTGTTTTTTGGTTTAAAAGAGATTTATTTTTTTTAGTAGATGTAAAGAATTTATTGACAATATCTATAGCTTTTTCTCCTGAAAGTCTAATAACTGCAATTGCACCTATACCAGAAGGAGTAGCTAAAGCAATGATAGTATCGTTAATATGTGTTTGCAAACTGTGTTTTTTTGCAAATATACTATAAGTAATCCTGCTTACAGAAATGATTTTTGTAACAAATTAAGTTGTGAGTCGTCTTTTAAGTACATAAACAACAAAAAAATGCAAGAAGATAGACAATTATTAGCTTTAACTCATTTGAGTCAATTACTAGATGTATTTACAGGAATTTGTGGATTTATTGTTCCATTGATTTTGTGGATAACAAAGAAAGATGAAATACGAGGAATGGATGAACATGGAAAAGCAATTTTAAACTTTAGAATAACTATGTTTTTATATGTATTGCTATGTATACCATTAATACTATTTTTTGGATTGGGATTATTAGGGTTTGTTGTATTAGGAATTTCCTATATCATTTATCCAATACTTAATGCCATAAAAGCAAGGAATAATGAAAAACCAAATTATCCATTTAGCATCACTTTTATATAAGAAATATTAGAAAAGTAGTATAATTATTTGATTGCTGAAACCGTACGCAACTTAATTTTATATAGTTTTTGTAAGTTATTTAATTGGTTTTCCCCCGATTATAAAACAAACCTATCTTAAATTAATGTACGGTTTCACTTTTTTTTAAGAATTATTTTCTTGTAAAGATATTGGTGTAAAACCAAGCACCACTATTATTTTGTTTAGCAGTAACATTAAAATGTGTGTAATTTCCTTCGATATTTTTCCTATGTCCGTCACTTTTTAGCCAACCTTCCACTACAGCTTTTGGGGTAGGGTAACCAGTAGCTACATTTTCAGCCATTACTTTCGCATTATCATTTTGTTTTAAATAATCGGAACGTTTCTTAAAATCATCATGAGAAATTTGCCCTTTCGCAATCATATAATTAGTATGATCGTCTGTTTGCTTTTTTATAATGCTAGAAATTTCGAGTTTTGTTAAATTTTTATTTGTTCTATGATTGTTGATTAAACGTAAAATTTCTGCTTCTATATTAGGGGTAGAAGAAGTGGTAGTATCATCATCATTCATTTGTTCTACATTATCGTTGTTAGAACAAGATGCTAAAACAATTAGGAATACTGCAATTGCAGATTTTTTTAAAAAATTAGTCATGTTTATTTTTATATTGCTTGCTTAATAAAATCTTCATATTCATAAAAAAAGAGCTCAAATTGAGTCATTTTTTCTACAAAAAACTCATAACAATCTCTCCAAGTATCTTTATTATAAATACTGAATTTCTTGTCGTACATCACATAAATTCTACGAATAATTTTACCGCTATCTAATAGAAAATCATCATCAAAAATAACCTGAGGTAAGTATTCACTTTCCAATAATTTACGTAAAGAGATTAATTGATCGTATAATAATTCATTTGCTATCTCGTCAGGATGTTCCAAATCGAGACAAATAAAAGCCTTTTTTCTCTCTGCCTGAAACTTAAACGAAAAACCTTTAATTTTCGTATTGTACAACAGCCATTTTCTAGGAAAAGATTTTCCGAAGCTAGTCCAAAACTCTTTTCGTATACGAGCTGATTCTTCTTTACTAAACATATTTATTAGATTTTAGTATTAAGTCATTAGTATTGAGTAGATAGTTTTATATTTTTAGTAATTACTTTGTGAATTCACACGTGGTGTTATTATTTTAAATATTTACTATTGTATTTTTGAATATATTTAAACTCCTCAATACTCAATACTCAATACTAAGTACTCATTACTATATTAAAAACTATCCATGAATTCTTGCAATACCGCCTCTTTCTTTCATCATATTTGCTTCAAAAGCTAATAAACCTTCCCATTTTTCATCTACAATAGTTCTATCCATATACTTTCTAGCATATCCTAAAAACAAGGTATAATGATTGGCTTCAGAAATCATTAAATCTTTATAAAAATCAGATAATTGTTGATCTTCCAAGTTATCGGCAAATACCTTAAAACGTTCACAACTTCTGGCCTCAATAAGAGCAGCTACTAATAAACGATGCACCAAAGCTTCGTCTCTGTTTTTAGTTTTAGGAAAAAATTTCTGTAAGTTTAAAGCATAGTCATTTTTAGAAGCTTGCCCTAATACCATTCCTCTTTCTACCATTAAATTATGCACCATTTTAAAATGTTCCATTTCTTCAATAGCAATATCAATCATATCTTTTACTAAAGCTGTTTCTTCTGAATAATTAATGGTAATAGACATGGCATTTGCTGCCGCTTTTTGTTCTGCAAAAGCATGATCTATTAATAATTGTTGTAACCCGTCTTTGGCAACAGTAACCCAAGAAGTCTCTGTTTCAAATTTTAAACCTAGCATAATTAAAAAATTAGATGACTAATAAAAATACAAATTTAGTAAAAGGATAAACGAATACTAGATAAGATGTAACGAATTTATATAAAAGAGAAAATAATAATTTAGATTTCATTAGTTTTGAAAGAGTTAAACTATCTAGAAATCATTAACCATGAAAATGAATAAGTTTTTATATGTCGCTTTTTTATGCATTACAATGCTAATTATAAGCTGTAAAAAAAGAGAAAATACAGAGAGTGATGTTCACGATTTTAAAGAATATATAGGAGTGTACCCTAATAAAGTGATTTCTTCGGTACCTAATCTACGATTTTATTTAAATAAAAAAGTAACTACAACCGATGTAAAAGAAGATGTAATAACAATAATGCCAAAAGTAAAAGGTAAAATAACTCTAGATAATAATGTTTTACTATTTGTACCAGAAGAAAAACTAGAAAATGATAAAGAATATCAAGTAGTTTTACATTTAGATAAGTTGTATGGTGACATACCTGAAAATTTAAAAGATTTTACAGTAAATGTAAAAACAAAACCATTGCACTTTAATGTGGTAGTAAAACCACCATCTATTTATAATAAAGATTTATATTATGTAGAAGGAACCGTAGAAGCTAGTGATGTAATAGAAAATTCTAAGTTATCTGCTATTGTAAAGGCAAGTTATGATGGACAGTCTAAAAAAATAACCTTTGATACAGTAGATAAATACGCAAAAATAATTCCGTTTAAAATAGATAGTATTCAACGATTTGATGCCGATAAAGTAATAAATGTTGCTTGGGAAGGAAGTACTTTAAAATCTTCCTCTAAAGGAGAAAGAGAAGTAACAGTTACCGGAAAATCTAATTTTAAAGTAGTATCGGTAGATGTTTATAATGATGCAAAGCAACGTATAGAAATTAGTTTTTCAGATCCTATTAAACCTTCTCAAAATTTAAAAGGATTAGTACAGTTTTTAAATACCCAAAAGAGAGGTTTTACACACAGAGTACATAAAAACATACTAATTATTTATCCGACATCTTCGCATAGAGATAAAGTAGATGTGGAAATTTTTAAAGAAATTAAAAATACCGAAGGAATATCTTTAAAAAAGAATACAATACATACATTATACTTTGAAGAGCAAAAACCAGCAGTTAGTTTTATAAAAAGTGGAACTATTTTACCAAATTCAGAAAATTTAAAAATTAATTTTAAAGCGGTTAGTTTAAAAGCTGTAGACGTTACTGTTTATAAAATATATAAAGACAATGTGTTACAGTTTCTGCAAAATAATAACTTAAATAACCAAGGAAATTTAAGATATGTAGGAAGACCAGAAGTAAAATATACCATGAATTTATCAGATCAAGGATTAAATTTAAAAAAGCCGAATGCTTTTTCGGTAGATTTAGCTGATTTGGTATCTGTAGAAAACGGAGCAATGTATAGAGTGGAGTTTACATTTTATAAAGAGTATGCAACATATGCTTGTGAAGAAAATAATACAAATACAACTATTGTATATGGTAAAAAAGAAATAGACGATAAAAGTTATGATAATACTAGATATTATAGTTATTATTCGAATGATTATCGTTGGAGAGATAGAGAAAATCCTTGCACCATTTCGTATTATCATAACAAAAAAGTAAGCACCAATATTTTGGCATCTAATTTAGGAACCATTGTTAAAAAAGGAAATAATGATAATATTTTTGTTGCAGTAACCGATATTATTACAGCACAACCTGTTAAAGGAGCAGAGGTTACCTTATTAAATTTACAACAACAGGCTATTGTAACTTCAAAAACGAATGAAGATGGTATTACTGAATTTACTAAAATTAAAGGAGCATTTTTTGCCTCAATAGCTTATAACAATAACACAACTTATGTAAAGTTAAACGATGGTAACGCATTATCGATGAGTAAATTCGATGTTTCTGGAGCAAAGTTGCAAAAAGGAATTAAAGGATATATTTATGGAGAAAGAGGTGTTTGGAGACCAGGGGACCAAATGTTTTTAACCTTTGTGTTAAATGATAAAGAAAACCCAATACCACAAGAACATCCAATAAAATTTGAGTTAGTAAACCCTCAAGGAAAAATTATAGATAGAGCGGTATTACAAAAGAATTCAGAAAACATTTACAATTATTCACCAAAAACAAGTCAAGAAGATATAACAGGAAATTGGAATGTAAATGTACAAGTGGGAGCTGCTCGTTTTAATAAAATATTAAAAATTGAAACGATTAAACCAAATCGATTAAAAATAAAAGTGAATTCAGATTCTAAATTGGTTAAATATGGAGAATCTATTTCTGGGCAATTAGAAGTAAAATGGTTGCATGGAGCTATAGGAAGAGGATTAGGTTATGATATTAATGGGAAGTTTTCCTCAACGCAAACAAAATTCCCTGATTTTTTAAACTATCATTTTGATGATATAACAAGAAGAACTTTATCGGAAACATTTATAATAGCTGAAGGAAAATTAAATGAAGAAGGAAAAACAAATTATAGACTTTCTGTAAATAAGGGGATGAAAACTCCTGGAATGTTAAAAGCGAGTTTAATAACGAAAGTATATGAAAATGGAGGAGATTTTAGTACCGATGTGTTTTCTACAAAAATATCTCCTTATGGTTCTTATGTTGGTATAAATATGCCAGAAGAACAACAGTCTAAAAACTTTTTATTTACCGACCAAGAGTATGCTTTTAATGTAGCCTCTGTAGATCAAGAAGGAAAAGGTTTTACTGGTAACTTAGAGGTAAAAGTATATAAACTTTCTTGGAGATGGTGGTGGAATTCTTCAGAGGATGGAGTATCTAGTTATGATGGTAGTACTTATCATGCCACATACAAAGAAATGGGAGTAAGTACTGCTAATAATGGTAAAGGAACTTTTAAATTAAAGATTGATAAAAACGATTGGGGACGATTTTTGGTAAAAGTAAAAGATAAAAATAGTGGGCATGTTACTTCTTCTATCGTTTATTTCGATTGGCCTTCTTGGTACGGTAAAAAAAGAGGGAGTCAAGACAAAACAAATGCAACCATGTTATCATTTTCTAGTGATAAAGATGCTTATAACGTAGCAGAAGATGTAACTATTAAATTTCCTTCTTCGCAGGGTGGTAGAGCTTTAATTACGATTGAAAACGGAACGGAAGTTTTAGATTACTTTTGGTCTAATACAAAAGATAAAACCACAGAGTTTAGTTTTCCAGTATTAGAAAGTTATACACCAAATATTTTTGTAAATGTATCTTTATTACAAAAACATGCACAAACAGAAAACGATTTACCTATTAGAATGTATGGTTCTATACCAATTTCAGTAAGTGACCCCAACACAAAACTACAACCAGAAATTCAATTAGCAGAAGAAATTAAACCAGAAACAACCGCTACCATAAAAGTAAATGAGAAAAATGGAAAACCAATGGCATATACCATTGCTTTGGTAGATGAAGGATTGTTAGATTTAACAAGATTTAAAACTCCAAATCCTTGGAATACATTTTATACACGTCAATCTTTAGGGGTAAAAACATGGGATGTTTTTGATGACGTAATTGGTGCTTATGGAGGAAAAGCAAATCAGATATTAAGTATTGGAGGAGATGAATCTGAGGCAGGAAGTAAAAATAAAAAAGCCAATCGATTTAAGCCAATGGTTACTTATATAGGGCCTTTTAAATTAGAAGCAGGAGCAGCAAAAACCCATAGCATTAAAATACCGAATTATGTTGGTTCTGTAAGAGCAATGGTGGTTGCTTCAGATGCGAATAATGAAGCCTACGGAAGTGCAGAAAAGACAGCTTTTGTTCGTAAACCAATTATGGTATTAGCATCCTTACCACGTAAAATAACTCCGCAAGAAACCGTAACCTTACCCATCACAGTTTTTGCGATGAAAAAGAACATTAAAAATGTAAAAGTTACTGTAAAGCCAAATGCATCTTATACAATTCAAGGTAGTGAATCGCAAACTATTTCTTTTGATCAACCAGATGAAAAAATGGCATATTTCACCTTAAAAGTAAACGATTATAAAGGAATAGGAAAAGTAAGAATAGAGGCAACTTCCAGATTAGAAAAGGCTTTTTATGAAGTAGAAATAGATGTGTTAAATCCGAATCCAGTAACAACAGAAGTAAAAGACTTGGTGTTAAAATCAAACGAACAAAGTGAAATTAATTTTGCTACTTTCGGAACTTTAGGTACAAATACCGCAAGTATAGAATTATCGACATTGCCACCAATGAATTTTACCAAACGAATGGAGTATTTAATACGCTATCCGCATGGTTGTGTAGAACAAACAACATCGAGTGCTTTTCCACAATTATTTTTACCAGAGTTGTTTGAATTATCACAAGAAAAGAAAAATTCTATAGAAAGAAATATAAAAGCAACCATACAACGTCTTTCTAATTTTCAAATCTCTAATGGAGGTTTAAGTTATTGGCAAGGGGGAAATAGAGCAAATGCATGGGGAACTTCGTATGCTGGGCATTTTATGGTAGAAGCTTCTAAGAAAGGATATACATTACCTATCGGGTTTAAATCGAAATGGATAAATTATCAAAAACAACAAGCAAGAACTTGGAGAAACACATCGCAGTATTCTAATAATGCGCTTACACAAGCGTATCGTTTGTACACATTAAGTTTGGTAAATAAGCCAGATTTGGCATCGATGAATCGTTTACGAGAAATGAATAATTTATCTAATAAAGTTAAAAAACGTTTAGCTAGTGCCTATGCATTAATAGGAAAGAAATCGATAGCAAAATCGATCTTGAATAGTTTAGGAGAAGAAACCTATACCAAAAGAAGGTATTACTATAATTATGGTTCTGAAATTAGAGATAAAGCAATGTCTTTAGAAACCTATACTTCTTTAGATGAAGAAGTAAAGGCGATTAAATTAGCAAAAGAAATAGCAGAAAGATTATCTAGTAAAGAATGGATGAGTACCCAAACTACTTCTTATGCTTTATTAGCGATGGCTAAATATGCGATTAAAAATGGAGAGAACTCAGGAATTTCTGCAAGTTATGCCTTAAATAAATCACAAGGAGAAGCAAATACATCTAAGTCTTTATTCATGAGTGAGTTATCGAATGTTTATAAGAATAATACATTTACCATAAACAACAAGTCTAAAGGTGTTTTGTATGTGAGATTATTTAATAAAGGAATTTTACCTGTTGGAGAAGAAAAAACAATACAGAAAAACTTAGAAGTATATGTAAATTACTTTACAAAAGAAGAAAAAAAATTAGATCCAACCACATTATCGCAAGGAACTAATTTCGTAGCGGAAGTAACGATAGGAAATACCACTGGTGAGGATGTAGAAAATATAGCATTAACACAATTTATACCTTCTGGCTGGGAAATTGTAAATACTCGTTTTACTGATTTCGGTAACAGTACTTCTTCTTCTCAAGTAGATTATACAGATATACGAGATGCAAGCATTAGTAACTATTTTACCTTAAAAAAACACAAAAATAAAAAGTTTAGAGTTTTATTGAATGCTTCTTATTTAGGGGATTATTATTTACCAGGTGTACAAGCAGAAGCCATGTATGATAATGATTATATAGCACGAACTAGGGGAGAATGGATTAAAGTGGTTAAGTAGGTTGTTAAGAAGTTTAGTAGTTAAGAAGTGGAGGATTAGAGGAGTAAAGTATTGTAGGAGTTATGGGGTAGAGATTTTTGAAGTTAAGTAATTAAAGATAGTACAATGGTTATTATAGTTTTTTTATTAGCAATAGTGTTGTTACTATCTTTTATTACTAAGCCATTAGTAAACAAAATAGGAGTTCGTAATAAAAAGATATATTTAGCTTTTTGGATACCATTAATAATTATTGGAGCATTCTTACTTTATTATGTGTTTTTATTTGTGTTGTTTTTCTTTTTTGGAGACGAACAAATGGAAATGTTTTAATGATTACAAAAATGAAGAAAATTAAATATATATTTTTCCTTTCTATCATAACATCATGTAGTGTACAAAAAGATTTTCTTTTTAAAGCCTCTAGCATTGAGAAAGTAGAGTTTTTTCAGGAATATTCTGGAGAAAAATTTACTATGAATAATAAGGAAAAGAAAATGTTTTTAAAAGGTATAAATAATGCGATTAAAACAGATTCTACAGCATATTTACAAACCTATAAGATATTTATGCATCATAAGAACGGGAAAATAGATACTTTATTAACTAACGGACGTGTATATCGAAATAAAAACGGATTTATAACCAAAGAGAATTTAATAGAAAAATACGTTCTAGAACATGATACATCTATATCAGAAAAAATCCAAGGTATATTAAAAACTTTTAGAAGATTAAGAATGTTTTTAAAAGAAGAAAAGTATGAGGAGGTGATTGGTTGTTTTTCAAAAGAAATTCAATGGTATTTAAAAGAGATTCGAAAAAATAAACCAAGGTTTAAACAATGGTGTTTAGCTTGGACAATGAAAGAAGAAGTCTATAATAAATATGTAAAGGAAATAAAGAAAAAAGGAGGTAGTAATAATTTTGTTTATGAAGATAATGAATGGAAAATAGATGAAAAATAATAAAAAACATAAATGAAAAGAGTAGATAAAACTTTCAAAATTATATATGTTATTATAACAACTTTGTTTGTATTTGGAGTTGTTTTATCTTTTTTTAATTATAGTTATTCAGGATATTATACAGACAAAATAATTAATTGGAGTTGGTTATTGTTTACTTTAATAATAATAATTCGGTTTTGGAGAAAAAAAGCTGTCAAAATATATTTCTATTCCTTATTAACTGTTCTTTTATTAAGTGTTTTACCAATTTTAATACCTTTTTATGGAATTGTATTTTATTTTTCTACAGTTAAAGATCATCAACAAATAGACTTAAATAATACCTATAGAATTGAAAGAACGAATCATCAAGCATTATCGATACATAGAGTTTATATTTATAAGAGAATAGGAGGTATAGAGAAAAATATAAGCAGACCCATTTATGCTGATATAGTAAAGAGTGTCCTTAATTTAAAAATGGAGGATATTGTGTATGAATTTGAGTTTAAAGAGTATCCAATACAAAGCGCAAAACTAGTAAATGCTACTAAAGATAGTATTGGTATAGAATATCAAATAAAAAATAAGAAAAAACGAATTTACCATTCCTTAAAAAAGGATTACGGATATTAAATCATCTATTTTTCACTAGAAAATATTTCCTTAACAGCTAATTGGTATTTTTTAGGATTCGTAGCTTTCTTAATTTTTTTATACGTTTTTCTAGGATCAGAAAAAGATTGTGAAAAATATTCCCAAAAACCCAACATTTTCATTTTTATTGGAGTTGGACCCGATAAAGCTTCATCATACTGGTGGTAAATTTCATTATGAAAAGCCTCAAAAATCTTCCATCGATCTTTTGGGTATTCCGTAGTATCATCTTTAATCATTTGTGGTAAAAAAGGATCAGCAATTAATCCGCGACCTAACATAAAATGCGTAATACTCGGAAATCGCTCTTTCATCGCTTTAAAGCCAGCTACAGTTGTAATATCTCCATTGTAATATAACGGATGTTTAGAAACATCTACACATTTTTGAAAAGCCTCTAAATCAACACCACCTTTATATAATTGTTTCCCAATTCTGGCATGAATTGCGACATTTTTTAAAGGATATTTTTCTAAAATAGGAAAAGTATCTAAAATTTCATTACTATTTTCATAGCCCATTCTCATTTTCATAGAAACCAAAATATCGGTTTCATTATGTACACGATGTAATATTTCATCAATTCTATTGATATTGCAAATTAAACCAGCTCCCATACCAGATTTAGCTACCATTGGGTACGGGCAGCCTAAATTCCAATTTAACTCTTTATACCCTAAACTTTGAACATAGTTTACTACAAACAAAAACTCGTCAGGGTCGCTCGTAATTACTTGCGGAATAACAGTTAATGTTTCGTTGTGTTCAGGTAATAAATCACGTTGGTAACTCGATTTTATTTTAAACTTTCCGTTTAATCGTATATAAGGAGCATAATACGTATCGATACCTCCAAAATATTTATGCTGCGCATTTCTAAAGCGAAAATCGGTGAAACCTTGAAGAGGTGAGGAAAGCAATGTAAAATCCATAGAATATAATAATTCGCAAATATAATAGACTTAAAATTCATTTTTAGGTTTCTAATAAATTTTGTTTGAATAGAGTAATGAGTAATGAGTAATGAGAAGTTAGAAGTTAGAAGTTAGAAGTTACTGTTTTTTATTTTTATAAATTATCTTTTTCTAATTTTTAAATAGATATTAAAATGAACGGTTTTATACTTTTGGTTATACCTATCTTTGCCAAATAAATGGAGAGATATAACCCATGAAATTTAATTAGGAGCAACAAGAATATGGCAAATAAAATAAAAGAGCAGGAAGATATTTTAGCAAAACTAAATATCTATGAATTAAATGAAATGCAAAAAAAAGCCATTTCTGTGATAGAAAAAACAACAAATACCGTAATTCTATCTCCAACAGGTACAGGTAAAACGTTAGCTTTTTTACTACCAACTTTAAAATTAATAGACTCTGAGAATGCAAATATTCAGGTTTTAATTTTAGTGCCATCAAGAGAATTGGCTATTCAAATAGAACAAGTTCTTAGAGAAATGGGAACAGGTTTTAAGGTGAATGCGGTGTACGGAGGAAGATCGATGGCGAAAGACAAAATAGAATTAAAACACACTCCAAGTATTTTAATAGGTACACCAGGTAGAATAGCAGATCATTTTGCGAATAATCGTTTTTCTAAAGAAAGTATTAAAACCTTAATTTTAGATGAATTTGATAAATCGTTAGAAGTAGGTTTTGAATATGAAATGCGAGGAATTATTAATCAATTGCCTAACATAAACAAACGTATTTTAACATCAGCAACACAAGAAGCTGAAATTCCAGATTTTGTTCGATTAGAAAAACCAGAAATATTAAATTATTTAACAGGAAAAAAATCAAAGAAACTAGCAATTAAAGTAGTTGCATCTTCTGCAAAAAATAAAAATCAAACCTTATTAGAACTATTACATCATGTAGGAAATAAGCAAGGAATTATTTTTTGTAATTTAAAAGATAGCATACAATTTGTTAGTGATTTTTTACAGAAACATAAGATTGCACATAGTTGTTTTTCTGGAGGAATGGAACAAAGAGATAGAGAACGTTCTTTAATTAAGTTTAGAAATGGTACTAGTCAAGTTTTAATTGCTACCGATTTAGCTGCAAGAGGAATTGATATCCCAGAAATGAATTATATTATTCATTACGAATTACCACAACGAGTAGAAGAATTTACCCATAGAAATGGAAGAACAGCAAGAGTAAATGCAAAAGGAACAGCGTATGTACTAAAATGGGATAAAGAACGATTGCCAGATTTTATGAAAGGAGTAACAAACGCCAATATTTCAGAAAAAGAAAAATTAAAGCCTCGTTATTGGGAAACCTTATTTATTTCTGGAGGAAGAAAAGATAAAATATCTAAAGGAGATATTGCTGGGTTGTTTTTTAAGAAAGGGAATTTAACCAAAGATCAGTTAGGTATTATAGAATTAAAGCAAGACTGTGCTTTTATTGCTGTGCCTGTAACCGAAGCAAAAAGACTGTCTGAGGAGTTAAACAATACTCGTTTAAAGAATAAAAAAGTACGTATACATATTGTATAATATATTAAAACATAAAAACCGAAGTTTTAGTTGACAGTAAGTTTTTTACGTCTGAAATGTTACGTCAATAGCCCAATAAAAATTTTGTAAAACAACTGTAGTGACGTAAAATAGACTAAAAGTATAAAAGAAGCATCAAATGTAAATTCGGTGCTTCTTTTAAGTTTCTGGATTAAACAGACTATTTATATGAAACAAAAAAGTATAAAAAGTAAGCAGAAATAAATTGTTTTAAGGGAAAAAAATACTAGATGTTATAAAACAAACCTTTAAAAGGTATTTTTGATAACAAAAAGTAACTATTTATATGTTTCATTTTATTAAATTAACTAAAGAAATTGGTTATTTAGGCTATAGTCATATAGAAGATATAAAGCCAGATAAAAGTGATGAAATTATTGAGTTTTCAGATGAATTTATAATCATAGAGAGAAAAAAATGGTATTTAAAAACTTTTATAAGCTATAATAAAATAGTGTTTATAACTGTTTTTATATTATTTATGATTTCCGCATTTTTTAATAATAAACCTATTAACGAAACCTATTCGCATATAAATAACCCAATTGTTAAAAGTATTTTTTGGTTATACATACTAACAAATCTATTTCAATTATACTACGTATTTTTTTCTAAAAACAAACAAATAGTTTTCGACAGGTTACACGGAAATATTTATTTACCACAATTATTTTTTCTAAAAACAAGAAAAATGAAATTTAGAGTTTTAGAAAGCTATTATTCGCATAGGTCTTCAGATGGTACGATGGATGAAAGTGATATAGCATCTTCTACAACCATTTTTTATTTAGCAGATAAATATGATGTACGAAAATATAAGTACAAAAAAATTAAAGAATACAAAACTACTTCTAAAGCACCAATTTATAGCTTGTGGCACTTTATTCTTTGGTATATGGATAAAAATAGACCACTCCCACGAGATAAGGAATTTGATGTGTATAGAGAAAAAGATAAGCAAAGAAGAGAAAAAGAAGGGTTTCTAGCTCCTTTGATTAAAAGCGATATTTACAAAGTTGAAAATAATTCTTAATAAGAACTAAAAAGATTAGATTGGTTAGAAATGTATCTATAAAACAAGCAAAAATGAATTTTAAAAACAATTTAAAATCAAAAAAAGGTAAAAGTTAAGCGAAAATAAACTCATCGAGGGAGAAAAAAAATAGAGTCTATAGAACCGGGTATTTAATTTTTATTTTTGACTATCATTAAATAAAAGTTAAGTAAAGATGAAAAAAATAATAGTAATACTCTTTTTAACATATCTATTTATTGGTTGTTCTAGTGAAGAAAAAACAGATGAAGAATTATTAAAATTAGATAAAATAGCACTTACTAAAAGTTTAGATTCGTACAAGGTTGCTCCATATAAATTTTTAAAAATTGGAATAAGATCTTCTATTACAAAAGATACTATTTCTAAGGAATTTCAATCTTTTAAAACTACTTTAAATAAGCTTTCAGCAAATTTAATGAGTCATGATATTAAAGAGCCTAAAAAACTATCTTGGTTAGATTATATTTCTATTTACAGAGATTATAAAAAAATGGAAAACTTTATTATGAAAACAGATGAAGATCGTTTTCCTACCATATCAGATGCCTTAAATGTTGTTTATGGAGACTCCATAAAAAAACAACGTCCTTATTTTAAAGGAAAAACAAAAGAAGTGGTTCAAAATTTAGAACATACTGTGCTAAGTGCTATTGTTATTTTAAGTAAGGATTTTGGAAAAGAAATTTCTTTATACGAATGTTCTAAAACGAATCCCGATTTATTACCCGATTCAGAAATAAAAACGATGTTACACTATTTTAGAGCGTTTTTGTTTTTTGAAAAAGGATTGTATTATTTATCAGAAGAAGAATTTTCAAGAAATATAGATTGGTTAAACAAAAATAAGGGAATTGATTTGCCATATACAAGAACAATGTTTGAGTGGGGGAGTTTAACGAATGAACAAACACATACTGGAATTCATGGATTAAATCACTTGTTTAGAGGTTTTGATAGATTAATGATGGAACGAAAAATAGATGAAGAACGAGCATTACAAGATTTTGAAGCTTTTATAAAAGATGCTAATGCAATGGGGTTACAAAATGAAATTACTTGGTCTATAGAAACGTATTTGTATTTAAAGAATGATAAAAAAGAAAAAGCAATAGCTTCTTTAACAAAATTGAAATCGAGTAGTTTACTATCTTCAAAAGAGAAAGAAAAAATAGACGAATCTATAGCATATTTAAAAAAGAGAGAATCAGGAAGTATTTTAAACAGTATATATGATAAATACTTTTTAAGCAAAATAGCTACAAAATATATGTTTTCTGTATTAGCAAAAGTAGATTGGAAAAAATTATTGAAAGAACAAAATGTACCTCATACAGACGAAATGTTTGTGGTTATTGATAATGTAAAATATACCTTAGATAATCTAAATAAATATATGACTAAAGAAGGACTAATGCAGGCAGGAGAAGATCTTAAAAATAAAGGAAAAGGGCTTTTTGAAAAAGCGAAAGAAATGGTTAAATAACACGATTTTTAGATTAAAATTTCAAATATTAAAACTCTTTGATTTCCTACAAAGTATAAAAGTATCATACAAAATAAACATTCATATCATATAATAAGTTTTAAAAATGAAAAATTACTTTAAATTATTAATACTACTATTTGTTATAGGGTTTACAGCTTGTAATGAAGCACAAGAAAATGAAAAATCTATTTTTGAACCTGCTTTTAAGGAATGTTTTTTTAAAGAAGGAGCTACATTCTTGAAATTTGAAAAAGAATTAATTGATAAAGGATTTATAGTAAATAATACATCAAAAGAGTATCGTGATTTTTTTGCTACATATTATCCTTATAACAAACCTAAAAAAGAAAAAGAGATAAAGAAAAAGTACCAGTTATCTATTATTATAAATCAACATTTTAAAAATTTAGATAATTTAGAAGCTTGTTCTAGTGTACGTGAAAATCCAAATATAACGTCAAAATTCCCTCCTAAATTATTACAACTTATTAAAGCTAGAAATAAAATTGATGAATTATTTGTTGCTAATGAAATGCCAAAAAGCTGGGATAATTATGCTAGTTTTTCAGAAGTTTGGAAACAATACTTAAAAGAAGATTGGTTTACAAATTTAGATGTAAAGTACATGTCTGTAATTTTTATATACAGAGAATTATATGAATATTCTATCGATGAAATGAATAGAGATGTTGCGCATTCTAAAATTACATTCGGAAAGCGAAAGGTAGAAGAGAAAAAAACAGAAGAAAAGAAACCCAATGATTTAGAAATAATTGTTGTTGAAGATGGGGAATCTGTAGAAGGTACAATTGCTGAAACGGAGATAGAAGAAACAGTATCTACCGATTATGACGAAGTTATTGAAACTACAGAAGAAAGTGACACATCTTTTTCTGAAATTAAAAAAGAGGAAAAAGCAAAAAAATATGAAGGCTATGAGCATGAACCAAATGAATATGTAAGATATAATCATTTAAATTGGACTAGTGTTCCTAAAAAAATATGGAAAGAAAAATATATTACTTCTTTAGATCTATACAATAATAAACTAACTACTATTTCTAACGATATAGGAAAGTTAATAAACTTAGATTATTTAGAACTTAAAGATAATGAGTTGATTTCTTTACCTGCTAAAGCTTTTAAAAAACTAAAAAAATTAGAAGTACTTAGAGTAAATAATAATAAGCTAACAGAAATTCCTGAAGAAATAGGAGATCTTAGCGTATTAACTCATTTAATTATAGAAAATAATAAGCTTCATAAAATAGCAAAAAGTATAGGGAATCTAAAAAAACTAGAAGTATTACAATTGAAGAATAACAAAATAATAGCACTTCCAAATTCAATAGGAGACTTAGAATCTTTAGAATATTTATTATTAGAAAATAATGATGTAAAAGAACTTCCTAACTCTATTAAAAAGCTCGATAAATTGAAAGTCGTAAACTTAAAAAATAATTCACTGAGTAAAACAGAAAAAGAAAAAACAATAAGTTTATTACCAGTTAGTTGTAAAATATATTTTGAATAAAAAAGACATTGTAACTAATGAGAAAAATAATAATGATACTACTACTTGGTGTTTTTGCCTGTAAAAAAAATAGATAGCTTACTTTTTTAGATTCGATAACTAGTTTAGAAGAAAGATATAAAAAAGCATATAAAGTTAAAGGAGATTTAATTTCTAGGAGGTAAATTTAAAATGTTATTACATGATTAAAAAATATTCAATTATTATATTATTAATTTCTTCTTGTGTTGGAAAAACAAAAGAAAACGTTGTTACAGAAATTGTAACGGAGTCGATGGTTGCTGAGCAAGAAAAGTTATGCGTAAGTAAATATGAAATAGAAAAAAGAGAAAAAGAGATAACCTCTTTTATAGACACTATGAGTGTTAAAGAAATAAAAAAACATTTGCATAATAACTTCGATTATTATGTAAACAATAAAAGCTCTATAATTAAAGCACTTAAAGCCAATCAAAAAAATGAAGATGATAAATTTAAAAGTGAATCTAAATTATACCTACCAAGCGAGGAAAAATATAAAGATAAAGAGAATATATATTTAAAATTAGTAAATAATAACCATAGTAATTATAAAGATACAGTACAAAAAGGATCTTATTTTAACCAATTGTTTAAAAATAACAAATCTTTTTTAAAAACTAGAGTAAGAAATAACGGTGCTACAATTTATAAATTCAAAACAGAAGAAACTGTTTCTCCTCATTATTTCTTGAATTTTGATTCTGAAAAAGAGTTAAGAATCATGAATATCTATTATCACGATGGTACAATAAATAATACTCCAACTCCAATAGAATCGCATTCATTTCCTTTAAACTCTATTCCTGTAGGAAATATGAAACATGTAGATAGTTTACAATTAGAATTCAAAATTAAATATGTATCCAAGATAGATTCTATTCATTTTAAAAAGGATGAAATAGGTGTACAAAAAGGAGATTATAAACTCCTTAAAATGGAAAATAATTACGTAGAATATGAAATTCCTAATGATTATTATCCGTATCATAAAGGAACGATTTTAGAAGAAGCCTATTTTAATAAAGAAGGAAAAGTTTTAGAAACTAGATTTACTATAGGTAATTGTTATACTAATACACCAGAAGAAGATTATAAGGAAAGATTAAATTACAATAAAAATGTTTTTGAATATATAAAAAACCTAGAAACAAAGGAACAATTATTTCTCACATTAAAATATTTATCTCTAAAGTATTTTAATACTATTCGTAAAGAAATAAGAAAAAATAGAGTTACTTTACAAGGAAATATTGATTCTTTTACTTTGTATATAGAGAATAGAAGAGATACAATTTCATTTTTAGCAACACTAAAAAATAGTTCTCCATTAAAAAATATGTATTTACATGAATTAGAAAATGAAACTGCTTTTATTAATAAAAACGGAAAATTAATTACTTCGATTCCGTCTTCTATTAACTTTTTATATTTATTAAAAACAAGTACATATTCCGATAGGTATTTCTATACATATGATAAAAAAGAGGATACAAGAGTTTATTATTTTTTAAATGAAGAAAAACAAATCATAGAACAATTACCCTATTCTAAAATGCAATATATATGTCCATCAATATTAGGAGTAGAAGAAAAAGATAAAGAAGGATTTCAGTTGTTATCTACAGAAAATAATGTCTTACTATCTGATAAAACATTCACTCGTTTTTTAATCATGCGTTATACAGATGTGGGAATTTTGATGTATAGTAAAGATGGAAATTATATTCTTTACGATCAAAACAACCAATTAATAACCGAAGAAACACAAGTAGTAAAAAAAATAATTTTAAAAGAAACATCTTATTAATTGGTATTGTTATTTGTGTTTTTAACCAGTTTTTTATCATTTTTTATAAGGTGTTAAATATAAAAATATAATAAAAAAAAATGAAATCGATTTTTCAGAAAATGGAAAATCAACTAAAAAAAAGGAATTAAAACACTTAATTTTCAACGTTTTTAATATAAAGTATAAAACAAATGAAAAAGATTTTATTTAAATAATTATGCTACTACTTCTATTAAATTCTTTTAAAAGAAAAAGAGATGAAAAGCCGAAGCAATTGGCTCTTCAAAAAGAAATGCTATTTTAGAGTCGAAAATAAACAATGTACATGATTTGGTAATTGAGTGCGATGAAATATTAAAATGAAATAGCAACAATTACGGAAAAATAAAAAGTAAATGCCTAGAATATATTACAAAGAAGAAAAACTAAGTGGAGAACCAATTCAGAACAAATTTATAAATGTAGAGTTATTCGATTATATTTTTACAAGCACCAATACCAATAAATTTCAACCTAAAATAAATTCAAAACCATCTGTTCTACAACGTTTAAAATTAAAAAAAGAAATTTTTAAAAACATACAACTAACAAGAGATGGAGTTCATTATAAGACAGATGAAGGAGAATTTTATTTACCTAGTTCTATTGTCTTTTTTGATGTAGAAGACGCTGTTTTTCCATCAGAATTTTATTTTATATCAAAAATAGGAACACAAATTGAGCTAAGAAAATGTGTTGGAGGAAAAGATATTAAGTGGTTTCAAATACCTGTATTACACACATCAATAGACGATGAAAAAATTATATCTAAAATAAAAAATTCGTTAAAAGTAGTTAAAAAGTTAGTAGAAACAACCCATAATAAAAAAGTAGAAGAAGAAAGAGAACAAAAAGAGTTAGAAAGAAAACGAAGAATAGAAGAAAGTAGACCTTTATTAGAAAAAGAAGAAAAAGAAGGGTATATAGAGTTAACAGAATTATGCGTGAATGATGCTGCAAGTAAAAAGAAAATACATCATTTTATAGAAACGCTAAAAAATTATGCGGAAGATGAAAACTACTTTACCACACTGAATTTCTTTATGGAGTTTTTAGAGAGTGGAGGACATAATTTTATCATTAGATTAGATTGGAAATCGGCAATAGAAGAATTAGAAGAGGTATTAAAGTTCTCGTTAAAAGAAAATTATGATGAATCAATAAAACTACCTAAACATGAAAAATATGGCGAAAATAAATCTGTTTCTCAACCAGGTGTTTTCGAAGATTATGATAAGCCATTACGATTAATAGGTCTTCAATTAGCTTTTATAGATACCCAATCAGACGAGTATATTTTAATTCTACATCAACAACAAGATAAAGAAAAAGTAAAAGCAGCTGTTAATAAAATGGGATACAATTATTTTGAAAAAAAAATGAAATAAAACATGTTTAAAAAGAACTTAGTATACCTGTTAAGCATTTTTGTTACTTCTTTTTTAATCGGATGTTCTACTCCTGAAAAAGAAAAAACAAAAGAAGAGGTTTATAAATCTTGGGAAGGTTTGTATACATTTAGTAGATATAATAAAGAAAAAGATACTATTTATTGGTCTCGATATACTTTTATTATAGATTCTCTTAACCCTGCTTTAATAAATAATAAAAATAAAGAATATGTCGGAAAGATTATAAAAATAAAAGAAAACGAAATAAGCTTAAATTTTACAATTAATAAAAAACAAGAAACATATACAATTGTTAAAAATGATAGCACCTTTTTTTCTAAAGGAAGTATAGTAACAAACGATTCTTTAGAGATTGTAAAAAATAAATACCAAAAACTAGAAGATTACACTAAATTAAAATTACCATTACATCAATTATCTAAAATTTATAAAACAGATTATTATATAGATGGTAATGCTACTGTTAATTCTAAAAACGGATTGGTATTAAGAAATAAACCGTCATTACAATCAGAAAAATTAATGACTATTCCCTATAAAACATCTTTAATGGTAGTTGCTAATACCGATAATTTTGAATACCTAACATTATCAAAAAAGAATAGAGTAGTAGGAAGGTGGATTCATGTGTACTTTAAAGATAAACAAGGTAATTATAACATTGGTTACGTGTTCGATTATTTTGTTACTTATAATTATGGTATATACAACTTACCAATAGATCGCTCCTCAGAAGATCCTAAACGAAAACATATAGATATTTATACTGCAAAGCAGTTTTTTGAGAATTTAGGAGATATGAGAACACTAAATATAAAAGCTAAAACATTAGATTTATATAGCTACTTAAAAAATAGAGAGTCATTGGAGTATGATTACGATGAAATGGATTTTGATATAGATTTTTTAGACAGTAAGCAGAACTATGGATATTTTGAAAATTCTGTAGCTAAAATAGAACTGTTTTTACAAGGCTATTATGATTTAGAAATTACGAGTGAAGCCAAATCTATTATAAAAACACCACCATTACATTTTTTAGGTTGTCATGGTATATTGTTCAATAATGTTACTTTTAAAACTAAATATTTACAAACAGATTATCAAAAAGAATTAGGAGAGTCTTTTGCTTTTAATGTAGGAAATAGAACAGAAACTCTATTCTTTAGTAATATAGAATTTAACAACCAGCAATTTAAAATTAGCTATTTAAATACGATGCCTTTACAATTTGAATATTGTAAGTTTAAAAACTATACTAAAAACTGCATTGTAAGCACAAACAATTCCTCTAGAACAGATTATGATTTTCCTATAAATATAAATGATTGTTACTTTTGGAACAATAAGTTAGAAACTTTTTTTGAATTAAAACAAGAAAAAATGACCATAAATAATTCTTTTATAGGTTATAATTCATTCAAAAACATCTTCTTAAATTCTAATGAAAATGGCGATACTACCTTATTTAAAACAGAAAGTACATATTTTATAAATAACTCAGATAAATAGTTTGTTAGTACAATTAAAACCTCTTTAGTATCATTTTTAACCAATCTAAAATCTCTTCAGTAGTCTCAAAATACCTATTAGCTTCATTAATAATATTCTTTAGTAAAAAATCATCATTAAAATCGATACTACTAAGTTGTTTTTTAGTCTTTTCTATAATTTCATTATTGTTGTTTAAAATAAATTGATCTACAACTTGTTCGTCAGTTAAACCATCTAAATCTGCTTCAGGAAAATAACCTGCAAAAAAATCGAAAAGTAAAGGGTGTTTTTCTTGTAAATTCATCATAAATTAAAAGTTATAAACTCTAAAAATCTGAGTTCGATTTATATTTAATTATTAGCGAGTTGTTTTAAAACTAAAATGTCACATCGAGTAATTTTTCAGACTAAAAGGAAGAAAAATTGTATCGAGATGTTTTCTATACATCTCCTTGTAGTTTTAAATTTCGTTGACAATCAGTTGTTTAAAAGTTGGTTTTAATAGTAATAATCGAACTCAGGTTAAAAATAATGGTTTTAGGGTATTAAATTATGTTATATTTTAAAAGATTAATTAGGATAAGCAGTTACTATTTTATAACCATAGCCAGAACAATTTCGTCTTTCTAATACAACTCTAAAGTTTCTAGTGTTATAAGTAGAACTAGCTCCTCTTCTTAATACTTTTCCTATATTTCTTCTATGAGTATAATTTAAAACTAATCTAGAACCACCACTACCATTCAGCCAATTATTTACACGACTGCTATTTCTATCAATAGCGTTATAAATAACTTGTCCAGCTTGATTTAATTCATAAAAAGTACTAGCTGCACTAATACTACTTGTATTTAAACGATTACGAAGGTAAGAGTCTGATTTTGCTACATGCCTTTCCACAGTATGCCCACCACAATTTTCATGAGAAATTAAAAAACTAGAACCACCTCTTAGCGAAACAGATAAATGGTTCGTTTTTGTATTTTCAGAATTATCTATTGAATTAATTACTTGAGGAGAATTTGAAATAATTTCGGCATCCTGACAAGCATTGAACGTAGATATTGTAAGTAAGCTAAGTAAAGCTAGCTTTAAAAAATAATTGAATTTAAAAAGTTTCATAATAATAATTTTAAATAGGTTAATAAACAACTTTAAAATTAGGATTATAAAAAAGAGTACGTGTACATTTTAGATTAGCATTTTGTTAGAATATGGTTACTAAAATATAATCTGTTTTTAACAAAATCAGATTATAAATAGTAAAATAATTTTACTATTTTGTGAGTCAATTAACAAAAAAACAAAAACATATGTTATTAAAGGCACTAATTGCTATTTTAGGGGGAGTTATAGCAGCATCTTCTTTAATCGTTTCAAAAAAACCAAATGCAAAAGAATTAATAGATAAAATAACTCCTTACCAAGGATGGATTGGAGTATTATTAGTTTTTTGGGGTATTTGGGGAATGCTACATCTTATTTTAAATTTAGGCTCTTTAGGAGGATTTTGGATTAGAGCTTTTATTATGAGTGCACTTGAATTTTGTGTTGGATTTTTATTAGCTTATGGTTTAATTTCTAAATATGTATTAGAGAAAAATGAAGAAGCGAAAGAAAAAGGACAAGAATTAAGAGCAAAATTAATTAAATATCAAGTACCAGGAGGTGTGGTTTTAATTATATTAGGAATATTATCAATTTTAAAAATCTTTTAAATTCTTAAAAAAAATAAACATAAAATCAGCTATTCTTGTTACAAGAGTAGCTGATTTTTAATAATAAAAAACGAGTAAATTGCTAAAAAGAATAAACAGAAGTTATTTTAAGAAACATAAAAAGAAGTTAACGGTACTTCTAATACTTCTTATTATATACTATTTCTCTTTACCAAAGCAGTTATTTAATACTCCAACAGCAACAGTAGTAACTTCGAAATCAGGAGAATTATTAGGAGCAACAATTGCTGAAGATGGTCAGTGGCGTTTTCCTGAGTTAGATTCTGTTCCTTCTAAATTTAAACAATGCATCATACAATTTGAAGATGCTCATTTTTATCGTCATTTTGGTTTTAATCCTATTTCCATAGGAAAAGCATTTATAGCAAATAGAAAAGCTAAAAGGGTAGTTAGAGGAGGAAGTACCTTAACACAACAAGTAATTCGTTTAGCAAGAAAAAATAAAAAAAGATCGTACTTTGAAAAAATAAAAGAATTAATACTTGCTACACGTTTAGAGTTTAAATACTCAAAAGAGAAAATATTAAAATTATATGCTTCCCATGCTCCGTATGGAGGAAATGTAGTTGGTTTAGAAATGGCATCTTGGCGTTATTTTGGGCTACAACCGAGTCAGTTATCTTGGGCAGAAAGTGCTACATTGGCAGTGTTACCTAATGCTCCATCATTAATTTATCCAGGTAAAAACCAACAACGATTAAAAAGCAAAAGAGACAGATTATTAAAAAAACTATACCAAAAAAGTATTATAGATAGTATTACCTACATTTTAGCAAAAGAAGAAGAACTACCACAAAAACCACATAAATTACCAACATTAGCATCTCATTTTATACAAAAAGTAAATAAAAAGCACAAAGGAAAGCGTTTGCAAAGCTCTTTAGATATTCATTTACAAAAAAAAGTGAATTTTTTAGCGAAACAACATTATCAAAAGCTAAAACAAAATGAAGTGTTTAATTTGGCTGTATTAGTATTAGATGTAGAAACAAGAAAGGTACTATCTTATATAGGAAACTCTCCAACAGATAAAAAGCATCAAAAAGATGTAGACAATGTTATGTCGCCTAGAAGTACAGGAAGTACTTTAAAACCATTTTTATTTGCGCACATGTTACAATCGGGCGATTTGTTACCTACACAATTATTAAAAGATATTCCAACAGAAATAGCAGGATATTCTCCAAAAAACTTCGATTTATCTTTTGATGGAGTGGTGGCTGCAAATGAAGCACTAACAAGATCTTTAAATATTCCTGCAGTTAGAATGCTAAGAACTTACGGTTTAGATAAGTTTAGAGAGAATTTAAGAGATTATAAGATACAACATATTCATAAACCAGCAGATTATTATGGTTTATCTCTTATTTTAGGAGGAGCAGAGGCTAGTTTATGGGATTTATGTAAGTTATTTGCAGGGTATGCAGGCACAGTAAATCATTATGAAGAATTAAAGCATAACTATTATGCGAATGAATTCCCGTCTCCAAGTTACTTAAAAAAAGAAAAAGTAAACTTTGGAAATATTACAAGCGAAACAAATTATGTAGATGCAGGCTCTACGTATTTAACTTTAAATACTTTAACAGAAGTAAATAGGCCTTCATCTGACCAAGCTTGGAAGTATTACGATTCTTCTCAAAAAATAGCTTGGAAAACAGGAACAAGTTTTGGAAATAAAGATGCTTGGGCAATAGGTACTACTTCTAAATATGTGGTAGGAGTTTGGATTGGAAATTCTGATGGAGAAGGGCGACCAGATTTAACAGGTGTAGGTAGTGCATCTCCATTAATGTTTAACGTTTTTGATATTTTACCCAAATCAAATTGGTTTTTAGAACCCTATGAAGATTTAGTAGAAGAAGAGATATGTATAGAAAGTGGTTATTTAGCATTGCCTATTTGTAATTCGGAAAAACGAAGGATTCAAAAAAATGGTATTCGAGCAAAATCATGTCCATATCACATAGAAATTCAGCTAGATAAAAATGCACAATACAGAGTAAATTCGAATTGTGAATCGATAGATAATATGGTAAAAAAAACATGGTTTGTATTACCTCCTGTACTCAGTTATTACTATAAACAAAAGAACCCAAACTATTTAAAATTACCCGACTTTAAAGAAGGTTGTGCTTCTTTAGAAAAAAATGTCATAGATTTTGTGTTTCCAACAAAATATAGAACTAAAATAGCACTAACAAAAGGAAATAACGGAGAAAAAAATCCAGTAATACTAAAGTTAACTCATAGTAATTCAGAAGCTTCTATTTTTTGGTATGTAGATGGTGTTTTTATAAAAGAAACCAAAGATTATCATGAAATTCCGCTAAAACCTACTATTGGAGAGCATATTATTACTGTGATAGATCATTTAGGAAATGAGAAGAAATGTATTATGGAAGTAGAGTAGTAGTCTCGTTTTGAAATGTAAATTAATGAGTGTTATAAATAAGATGATAAAATCACCTATAACATTAGCGGTTAATGTTCAAATTAGCTGGTGATAAAAAGAGAAAAGAAGTTAAATGAAATATGGAATTGAATAAATAGAACGTCTAATAATATGCTAAAATTTGTAGTTACGATAAAACTACAAAAGCTTAAAAAGTCATTGCTAAAGAATTTGTACCTTTAGAAAGTATCGAAGATAGATTTCATTCTGTCTTTACATTAAAATTATACTTAAAAACAACAAGATTTTTCAGTTAAAACATTATTCAAAATACATGAAAAAAATATTTTTAACCTCATTACTTTTTAGCTTTCATATTTGTTTCTCTCAAGTATTGAAAGAGAAAATGAAGCTATCAGATTGTGCTATGGAATTAACAAAACAGAACGTAACGTATGATCCAAGTTACTTCTCAATAGATTATCCAAATGGAGATGTACCAAGCGATAAAGGAGTTTGTACCGATGTGATTATTCGTGCATATCGAAAAATGGGAATTGATTTACAGAAAGAAGTTCATGTAGATATGAAATCGAATTTTAGCGTTTATCCGAAAATATGGGGACTGAAGAAAACGGATAAAAATATAGATCATCGTAGAGTTCCTAATTTAATGACCTATTTTAAAAGAAAAGGAGGAGAAAAACCAATTTCAAAAAAGGCAAAAGATTATTTAGCGGGAGATATCGTTTGTTGGAATTTAGGTGGAGCAATAACTCATATTGGAATTGTAGTGGATAAAAAATCAACAGACGGAAAACGAAATTTAATTGTTCATAATATTGGCGGCGGACAAGTTTTAGAAGACTGTCTTTTTAATCATAAAATTATTGGGCATTATCGGTATGAGAAGTGAAAAAGGGATCATTTACTCATAAATTTGTTTCTTTAGAAAGATTGATTAAAAGAATTAGGTTTAATGTAAAATAATTTCCCTAGTTAAGATAAGTGATGTGTGGTTAATTATCTTTGAGTTTAGCCTTGTATAAAGATCAGGTTTTCAAGTTTTTTATTAATTTTAAATCCAATAGAATTTTATATAATGAATAACAAACAATGGAAATCTTCTGAGAATGTTATTGAAATGCTAGAAGATTTATTAGATTATAAAGATTTTAATATTTTAAAGCGGCATTAGATTATGCTATGAAATTTATAAATAAAGAGGTTTCTTCAAATGAAATAAGTGATCAAAATTGGTATACAGAAGCAGCTGTATTTGGAATGGATTATGAAGAGAATTCAAAGGATAATGAAGGTATTTATAAAGAAATCTCGAAAAAAAGAAACCTTTCTCTAGATGACTCTAGAAAACATGCTATTGAACTTGGGTATTTTATTGATTGGACAAGCTTATATGCTACTTCATTTAACGGACAAATAGACAAATACCATATAATTATTCGAAATTTTTGAATGAAAACTTGTTACGAAAAAATATAATTGATCCATTTAAAGAATGAAAGAAAGTAATAAATACATAAAGAGTATATTCAAAATAATTTTTGCGTTCATTTTGTTGTTTTCTATAGTATTAATTTTAATATACATAAGTGTATCTCCTTACGCTTCTTCTAAAGTTAAAAATCAACTTTTTAATTCTAATATAAAAACCTGTTCAATTTTAGAAGTTGAAACAGATGAAAAGAGCACATTATTGGTAACTCCTAATGTTTCTTATTCTGATGATGAGGTAACAATACGTATAAAAGGGTTAGCACCTTTTCAAATAGGAGCTTTAAAATTATCCGTAACAGATTCTAAAAATATAGAGTGGAAATCAATTGCCTGTTTTCAAGCAAATGAAAGCGGAGAAATAAACCCTAAAAATCAAGCGCCTTTAAAAGGAAGTTCTTATGAAGGAATTCATGCAATGGGACTTTTTTGGTCTTTAAAGCCAGAAAAATTAAAGGCATTTCATTTTAAAACTGACTTAGATTTTAAAATTAGTTTTGAAACTAGTAATGGAGAGGAATTAGTAGATACAATTCTTAGAAAAAGTTATGAAATTATTGAGAATTTTAATAGTATAAAAAAACAAATTCGAACTAAAATAGTGGGTGATTTTTACACTCATAGATTGGGAGGTCAAAGAGCAACAATCGTTTTATTAGGAGGGTCTGGAGGTAATTTTCAACCACGTAAAGCTTCATATTTGGCCTCTAAAGGATATAATGTGTTAGATTTAAAATATTTCGGAACAAAAAACTTACCTAAAAACCTAGAAAATGTTCCTTTAGAATATTTACACAATGCGATTAATTGGTTAAAACAGCAGATAACAGTCGATTCATCAAAAATTGCTATTATGGGAAGATCTAAAGGAGCAGAGTATGCATTGTTATATGCTTCAAAATACAATGATATTAAAGCACTTGTTTCAGAAGTAGGTTCTAGTGTTACTTGGAGTTCTAAAAGCTATTTTAAGTCTTCTTGGAAGTATAAAGGAAAAAGTAGTCCTAGAGCTAAAGGAGGGGTGATTAATGCCATAAGGTACTTGAAAAGTATTGGAGGTAAAGGACAAAATCAACTTCCTTATATGTTAAGTGCTTTTGAGAATACCAAAAGAATAGAAGAAAGTTCAATTAAAATTGAAGATATAAAATGTCCAATATTATTACTTTCTGGAGAAGACGACCTTCAATGGCCATCAACAATGATGAGTAATCAAATTATGAATCGAGCAGAGAAATATAAATTTAAACACGAAGTAAATCATTATTCATATAAAAATGCAGGACATCAATTTGATGAATTACCATTTATACCACAAATAGATTTTTCTAATATCAGAACTTGGAAATCTGGTGGAGACTTTCAAGGGAATGCACTAGCATCTATAGATTCATGGGATAAAATATTGATGTTTTTAAAGAAACAGCTCGGAAATAAGTAATAGCTTTATTCTTTTACAACTATTAATCAATCTCAACATATATACATTTCAAGTAAGCACCTTCTTTAAAACCTATAGGGTGATCTATATCGTGTAATGTTTTCTCTTTAATAGTATACCTAATTCTATTTTTTTGAAGAATGTTTTCTACTAAATCAAAAAAAGTATCCGACGTTATTCTAGAGCTACAAGAAGCCAATACTAAAATCCCTTTTTTACCAACTAATTTTAATCCGAGATTAGTCAATTTTTTATAACTAGCTAGAGCCTTATCAACTTCTGAAGCACTTTTAGCAAAAGAAGGAGGATCAATAACCACTATATCAAAAGTAATTTTTTGATTGGCTAATTTTTGTAATTCATCAAATGCATCTCCTGCAATAACAGCATGTTTTCCAGGAAAATCGTTTAATTTAGCATTACTTTTTGCTATTTCTAAGGCAGGTTTACTAATATCTAAACTAGTAACAGTTTTAGCACCACCTGCTAAAGCATGAACGGAAAATCCGCCAGCATACGAAAAAACATCTAAAACTGTTTTTCCTTTTGCCATTTCACCTACTTTTTTCCTGTTGGCTCTATGATCTAAAAAATAACCTGTTTTATGACCATGAATAACATTAGCCGAAAAAAGAACCCCATGTTCTTTAAAAACAATGACTTCTTTATCTAAAGTTCCGTCTAAAACTTGACCGTCTTTAAAATTAAACTCATTTTTTTCTTTTTGAACATTTCTACTTAGTCGTAAAACAGTAGTATCAACTTTACTTATTTCAATAAGTTTAGGTAAAATATCTTTTAAATATCCAAACCAAAAAGAAGCATATAGTTTTATTACCAATACATTATCATATACGTCAGCAACCATAGAAGGAAGATGGTCATTCTCACCATAAATTAATCGATAACTATTGGTATCAGTTTGTAACAAAGGAATTCTTTTCAGGTAAGCTTCTTCAATTTTTTTAGAAAACCATTCTGCATTAATAGTGGCTGGCTTATTAGCCTGTAAAATTTTAATACGTATTGGCGAATTCGGATCATAAAATCCGCAAGCTAGAAATTTATTGCTTTTACTATCAAAAATAACCGCTAAATCACCCGATGTACCTTCTTTATTTTTTTTTAGGATACTATTTTCAAAAACCCAAGGATGTCCTTTTTTAACTAAGATTTCTGTAGCTGGTTTTAGTTTTATGGCAATTTTAGAAGTAGTTATGTTTGGTAAAGCTATCAAAAGATTTTATTTATAGATGTAGCAAAGTTAATGGTATTAATGAAATAGAATAGAAGTTTGTATATTAATAATAGTTCATAACAAAAAAATCACGAAATAACACTTTTAAATGTTTTATTTCGTGATTTTTTGTGAGAATAATAAAGGACTTACTTCTTTATAATAGTGTAGCTTGATACTTTATTATTGGAAGATTTTAACTTTAAAATATAACTACCAAAAGCTAAATTAGAAATATCAATTTCTTTAGAATTTAAGGAGCTATTTATAATTTCTTTTCCTTCTATACTGTGAATACTATATTCTTTTATGGTATTAGATGATTTTATAAAAATGGTATCTTTACTAGGGTTAGGGTATAAAATAGTGGTGCTCTCTTTTTCAGGATTAATGTCATTAATAGAAAGAGTACCTAAATCTTTATTTTGTTCTTGAATTATTTTTTTTACTAAAATTCCACTTTCTGTTAATTCATCATTAATTAAACCTTCTACGCCTTTTCCTGGTAAAATAATATTAGATGTTTCTGCTTTATCTGCAATAGCCCAATTTGCATGACTAATATAATTATCTTTCATAAACGTTACCCATTTGTCTGTTTCAGCACTATTAACAGCACCGTTTCCACTTGCAGGAACAGTACCCCATTCTGTAATAAATAAAGCTAAACCATTATCCATGGCAGTTTTAGCTTTAGCTCTTAAAGCAGTATTGTGAGTACCCGCATAAAAATGCAAAGTGTAAGCAACATTTAAAATAGCTCCATTAGGTAAAGAAAGATCACTCTCTTTTATAGGATTACCAGCATTTGACACAACGTCTACTCCTTGTGAGAAAAAAGGTGTACCTACAATAATTAAATTATCAGAATCTTCAGCTCTAATAGCATTAATTACCTCAATAGCATAAGGTTTAATCGTATTTTTCCATGTATTCTCTTGTGCCGAAAAGCTTTCACCTCCAATAGGTTCATTATAAATTTCATAAATAATATGTTTATTATCTCCATATTCTTTTGCGATTTCTGAAAAGAATTGAACAGCTTGTGCAGTATAATTTTCGGCATTATGAGAATGCCAATCTACGATAACATAAATGTTATTAGCAATTGCTGCATCTATAACTTTTTTAATCTTACTTTTCTGAAGTGTAGGATTATCGATATAACCATTACCACCATCCCAAGACTCTTTTATACCCATTACAGCTCGTACAAAACTAACATTCCAACTCTGCGCTAAATGATCTACGGTACGAGCATTATAAAAATCTTTTATATCACCAGCAGTACTCCAAAATAAACTAATTCCTGGTAAACTTACTTTCGTTCCGTTTTCAGAAGTTACGTGGCTATTATTCACTTTAAGCAGACCAAATTTTTGTACTGGTTTTTGAGCAAAAAGAATAAAATTTATTAAGGAAAATAAAAAAAATATTTTTTTGTTTTGTAGAATCATGATTAGGGGTGTTGTTTTTTAATTAATTATTTTTAGAACGTATTTTTTATATTTATTAGTATGTAATATAACATTATTCTTTAAGGATTTTTTTACAAATAAGTGGAATTAATAGAATGCCACAAATTAATTACAACTTTAATTTCTTTAACACTTGCTATGAACTTTTAACGCATAAAGGATCTATTAAATAACTAAGATAACCCAAAAGATTTGGTGTTTTACAGAATTTTAATTTACTTTTAAGTAAATTCCTTAAAGAAATAGTTTTCGATAAAATACGGTGTGATTTTTTTTCTTTTGTAGTATTTTTTTTAACAATGTAAACAGCAATTAGTTCAGCATCAAACATATTAGAAGTTCTGATTTCTTCATATAAATTTGCTTTTAAATTAGAAGAATAAGCCAAACTAATTAAGATATTTTTTGTCAAAATGTTATTAATTTATAAACTCACAATATAAAGTTTTATAGTAGTATAAAAAAACTTACTTTTACATAAATAGATGACGTATGTTAGAGTTAGCAGGTATTCTTATTTTAGGAATTTTAGCACAATGGTTTGCATGGAAATTTAAAATTCCTGCAATTTTACCTTTAATATTAATAGGCCTATTAGTAGGCCCAATAGCAGCAGAGTATTTTAGTAAAGATGGTAGTAAGTGGATTGAGCCTGTTTGGAATGGGAAGAAGGGATTATTTCCAGGAGAAGGATTGTTTTATTTTGTTTCTTTAGCAATTAGTATTATACTTTTTGAAGGAGGATTAACATTAAGAAAAAGTGAAGTTAAGAATGTTGGTCCTGTAATTACCAAATTAATAACGATAGGTTCTTTGGTAACATTTGTGCTTTCTGGTATTATAGCACATTATGTTATGGATTTGAGTTTAGAAATTTCTTTATTATTCTCAGGTTTAATTATTGTAACAGGACCTACTGTAATTTCCCCTATTTTAAGGAATATACCATTAAAGAAAGATGTTGCTGCGGTATTAAAATGGGAAGGTATTTTAATTGATCCAATAGGAGCTTTAGTTGCTGTACTAGTGTTTGAATTTATTAGTGTAGGTGGAGGCGGTGGATTTACCCAAACAGCATTGCTTGAATTTGCTAAGATTTTGTTATTCGGAACTACATTTGGTTTTACTTTTGCGCATGCTTTAATAGCAATTATAAATAATAAACTAGCACCTCATTATTTGTTAAATGTAGTTTCACTCTCTGCAGTTTTATTAGTTTTTGTTTTATCTGATTTATTTGCACATGAATCGGGATTACTTGCTGTAGTTGTAATGGGGTTAGTAATGGCTAACAGTAAGTTAAATAGCTTCGATGAGTTATTGTACTTTAAAGAATCTTTATCTGTTTTACTAATATCTATATTATTTATATTATTGTCTGCAAATATGAACATAAGTGAATTACAACTTATTTTTAATTGGAAAACAGCTTTGTTATTTGCATTAATTGTTTTTGTAGTTCGCCCATTGGGAGTATTTTTAAGTACTCATAAATCAACATTAAAGTTAAATGAAAAACTATTTATTAGTTGGGTAGGACCTCGAGGAATTGTTGCGGCAGGTATTGCTTCTTTATTTGGTTCTAAACTAATGAAAGAAGGAGTAGAAGGAGCAGAATACATAACACCTTTAGTGTTTATGATTGTTTTAGGAACGGTTTTGTTAAATGCTACTACTGCTAGAATGTTTGCAAAAGTGGTGGGGGTATTTTTAAAAAAATCAGAAGCTATTGTTTTTATTGGAGCATCGCAAGCGGCTAGGGTAATTGCCAAGTATTTGGTAACACATAATAAAAGAGTAATTTTATTAGATAGTAATAAAAATTATGTAAAAGAAAGTAAAGATGAAGGTATTGAAGCCTTTAATATCGATATTTATAATGAAAATTTAGATGATAAAATAGAGTTGAATGATGCAGGGTACTTAATAGCAATGACAGGAAGTGATGAGGTAAATAAATATGCTTTAGATCGTTTTTCTGAAATTTATGGAGAAAGAGGTTCTTACAGATTAGCTTCCTTGTCTGAAGTAAGTACGGAAGAGTCAGAAAATTCAGATATGTTGTTTACTGAAAATGATGATTATATAAACTTAACAGAGAGTATTAGAGATTTTCCGGCAGTACATGAAAAAACAGTAAAATCTTCCGAAGACTATACAGAACAAATAGAGTTTATCAAAAAACACGAAAAATCAATTCCGCTATTTTTAAAATCTACAAACACTTTTAAAATCTTATCAGAAGTAAATAAAGAAGAAGTAAAAGAGAACGATATAATTGTGTATGTTGGTGAAGAATTGTTTGTGACAGTCAATAGCTAATTTTTTCTTTTTGGTTAATTAGAGAAATAAAAAAACATTTGCAATGTTTTAAGCTTTACTGTAAAAAGATAGTCATAGCATGAAATTATCTATTTACTTCTATAGTATAGCTGTAAAGCATTACTTCTAAACTCAAAAAATAATTTCAATACATTTATAAGTTGTATGTAATTACTATAAGAATAATTACTTTTGTAGTATACAAAAATGAATAATGAAGGATCTGTTTTATAGTTATATAGAAAACTTACAAAATACCATAACCAAAGAGCTAGAAAAGCTAGATGGAAAAGCTAAATTTCAAGAAGATTTATGGAAAAGAGCTGAAGGTGGAGGAGGAAGAACTCGTGTAATTGAAAATGGAGCTATTTTTGAAAAAGGAGGTGTAAACATTTCTAAAGTACATGGGGAATTACCAGAGGCTTTAAGAAAACAATTTAAGGTAGAAACTGGTAATTTCTTTGCATGCGGTTTAAGTTTAGTTTTGCACCCTATAAACCCTTTTATACCAACGGTACATGCAAACTGGCGTTATTTTGAAATGTATAATGAAAAAGGAGAAATTGTAACACAATGGTTTGGTGGCGGACAAGATTTAACGCCTTATTATTTATTTGATGAAGATGCTATTCATTTTCATACCATTTGTAAACAAGCCTGCGATAAGCATAGTAACAACTTTCATTCGAAATTTAAAGAAACCTGTGATACTTATTTTTGGAATGCACATAGAAATGAAGCACGAGGATTAGGAGGATTGTTTTTCGACTACTTAAAAGAAACGGAAGAGTTTACGATGCAAGATCGCTATGATTTTGTTACAGAAGTAGGAAACAGTTTTTTGCAAAGCTATGTTCCTATTGTAAATAAAAGAAAAGAGTTAACATATACTCAAGAACACAAAGATTGGCAAGAAATTCGACGTGGACGCTATGTAGAGTTTAATTTAGTGCATGATAGAGGTACGTTATTCGGCTTAAAAACCAACGGACGCATAGAGAGTATTTTAATGAGTTTACCTCCAAAAGTACAATGGAAATACAATCATCACCCAGAAAAAGGGTCGGAAGAAGCAAGATTACTAGAAGTTTTGGCTACACCGAAAGATTGGGTGTAATTATCTGACCTATTTTAAAAATTTTATGAAATCGAAATCTGTCAATGAAATATTAAAAAAATTATTAAAATCTCATGAAGTAGATTTTGTAGAGGAAAGTGAATGGATTTTTCCTTATTCAAAACTTCCAGCCGTTCGTGCTACTTGGTATCTGAATGATGAAGCTTTAAGCGGATTGCTTCAAATAGAAGTTTTTATTGAAAAAGGAAAAATACTTGAAGAATGTTTTGCAGGATATCCAACAGAAGAAGGAAAGCTTAACAATGCTTTTGAAAACTTTATACACAATTCATTCCATGTATTATTATCTGCATTTTGGAAAAAACATGATTCAGAACAAGTTGAGATAGAAACTTGGAATATTGGTGAAGATAATTATACTATTTATATTGGACCTTTTGGTAATAGAGGTGGTTCTGAAATAGCACCGAGAATACCTAAGAATGCATTCAATGAGATAGAAAAAGCAATAAAGAATGTAGATTTAAGCGAAAGGCATAATTGGTTTAGAACATTTTTTTGTAATGTAGGAAACCAAAAAACTGTATACGAAGCTTTACTAAATAACAAAAATTGGCAATTAGGTATAGATACGCTTAAAAATTTAGATTGGAAAACAAGTAATGAATATTATAGTACAAGAAACTTTATAATTGCCATAAAGAATACATAAATAAAAGGATGTTTTTATAAGAGTATGTAATGTTAATTGAAGGTTAATACAAGGATATATAGTTTATATATTTACTACATATAGTATTTTTGATAAATGTCTAAAAAAATAATTGTACTAATTATAACTTCTATTATAGGGTTAATAGGACTTAGTTTAATTCAAGGATACTTAATAAAAAACACCTACTCATTAAAGAAAAATTTTTTTGTAGAAAAAGCAAAAAAAAGAGTAGGGAAATTAGATACTCATAATTCTCCTTTAGATTCTATTCAAGATATATTGGGAGATGTTTTTATTCAAGATTTAGACAGATATCATCTTCAAGAGATTAATAAAAAAAAGCTTTTAAATAGGTTAAGAGTAATTATTGATTCTTTAAATCCGTCTTTCATAAAAGAATTTGATAAAAAAATAGCTTCCAAAAAATTACCTTATAATTTAAAATACCATAAAACATTAAAAAGTATCATTATAAGAAAAGGAATAAAAGCAGATACTATTTTTAAGGCGAGTAAAGAAAAACAATTTAAATTATTAGGGTATAAATTTAAGAATAATCCAGATTTAACAGTAGGCAATTCAGCGTGGGAAACAGAACGTTCTTTTAAAAAAGAATGGAAAGGAGAAATAAAAGAAGGTAATTATCATTTATTTTTCGAATCTCAGAATGATATAAATATAGATGATTTTGAAACTATTGTTTTTAGTGAAATGAAAGGATTACTATTGCTATCTGTTTTTATTTTTGTATTTGTGATTGGGGTTTTATTCTATTCCATTAAAAACCTAATAACTCAGAAGAAAATAGCAGATATTAAAACAGACTTTATTAATAATATTACACACGAATTTAAAACTCCTTTAGCTACTCTTTCATTAGCCACAAAAATGTTGAGAAAACAAGAAAATGAAAACCTAACAACAAATTCTACAATTAATACCATAGAAAGACAAAATATTAGATTACAAAAACTAATAGATCAAGTATTAAATAATAGTTTAGGATATAAAGAAATAACACTAAAAAAAGAATCTTTATTAATTAAAGAATACATAAATACCGTACTAAACGATTTTCAAATTACTTTAAAAGAAGAGAATATTCAATTACAAAGAGAGATACTAAATACGAATGAAACAATATTTGTAGATAATTTTTACATGACTACCGCTATTTTAAATATCTTAGAAAATGCAGTAAAGTACGGCGGTAATGTAATTAATATAAAAGCATGTATTGAAGAAAAGAAATTGTTAATTAGTATTACAGATAATGGCATTGGAGTATCTAAAAAACAATTAAAATATATTTTTGATAAATTTTTTAGAGCAGAAAATAAAGAAATACATAATGTAAAAGGTTTAGGATTGGGACTTTATTATAGTAATCAAATAATAAAAGCACATGAAGGAGTTATTTTTGCTGAAAGTGAAAAAGAAAAGAGTACTACATTTAAAATACACATACCATTATAAATTATGAAAGCGGAAAGTTATAGAGTTTTGTTAGCGGAAGATGATTTCGATTTTGGTAATATCTTAAAGCAATATTTAGAAATGTCTAGTTATACCATAACTTGGGCACAGGACGGAGAAGAGGCATTAGCACTTTTTAAAAAAGATAGTTTTCATATTTGCGTTTTAGATGTAATGATGCCAAAAATGGACGGGTTTACATTAGCAGAAAAAATAATAGAACAAAACCCTGAAGTACCTTTCATATTTTTAACAGCAAGAAAGTTAAAAGAAGATAAAATTAAGGGATTAAAGTTAGGTGCCGATGATTATATTGAAAAACCATTTGATGCTGATGAATTGGTATTAAGGTTAAATAACATAATAAGAAGAACATCTGTTACTTTTACACCTAAATTGAAAGAAGAAATAATTAGAATAGGAACTTATGTTTTTAACGTACGTAGGTTAGAGTTGATTTATGAAGAATCGATTCAACAATTAACAGAAAAAGAAGCGGCCTTAATTTTATTTTTATACCAACATAAAAATCAACTTTTAAAAAGAGAAGAAATCTTAAAATCGGTATGGAAAAATGAAGATTATTTTTCTGGTAGAAGTATGGATGTATTTATTAGTAGACTTCGTAAATATTTTAAAAAAGACGCTAAAATTTCAATAGAAAGTTCTAGGGGAGTTGGTTTAGAATTTAAGATACGTTAATGGTTTTTATAAGTAGGTTAATCGTACGTTAACAAACATCATTATCTGTTTTATAAGAGAAAGTAGCAATAGTTTTGTGGTATAAACAATAAAAGAACAGATACCATGAAAACAATTTTAATTACAATTTTAGCCGTATTTATAGGTACTTTAAATTCGTGTGCCCAAAGCTTTCCAGAGCCACCACAACCACCAAATTCAGAAAGAACGTTTATTCAAACAACAAGCAAAGTTAGCAGTTCTACTAGTGTTTCCAGTTCTAATAGCACTTATAAATTCAAATCTAAATTTCAAAAATCTAAGAGAAATGGAGTAGAAGATATCCTAAAAAATGTTTTAGAAGATATTACTTACAATAAAACAAAAAAAGGAATTGTGTGGAATAAATTAGTAGATGGGGAAGTTGCTTTTGAATGTGTTTTAACGAAAAGAAGATTAAAAATAATCGTACAAAAAGAAGCTGTTTCTACTTCATTTCTTGCAAAAATAGAAGAGTTAGGTGAAGATTTACGAGAATATGTTTCTACCCGTAAAGCACATACTTTTAATAGAGGTAGATCTTAATTTTTTAGTGCAAGTAAAAATGAGATTAAAAAGGCCAAATAAAAGTTATAAATAATTTGAAACTAATAAAATTAAAGTAACTAAAGCTTACTTTTTATAAATGAAATTTATGATTCGAATTTTAAGAAGGGATTTAAATCCCTTTTTTGTATTTATAAAAAAATGTTACTTCCAAATAACATTTTTCTTGGTTACTTTTTTATGTACATTATGAATGTGATATAAACGAGCTTTTAAGAGTAATCTTCTTCCTTCAATGTGCCTAGTAAAAAACAATGTCGAATTTCCTACATGTTTATTCCAATACTTTTGAAAAATTAGAGCTTTCTTTTTATTTCCTTCAAAAATTTCTGGAACAGAAAAAGAGTTTCGAGCTTTTGGTTTTCTTTGAAATCGATTTGTGGTAATAATTAAATATTTAGGATTCTCTATCACCTGAAGCACTTCCTCTAAAGCATTAATAAAAACTTTACTTTCATATCTATCACACCCTTCAATGCTACAAGTAACGTTTCCATTAGATTGCAAATCGGTAATCACAGAAATTTCTGAATCTGGAGTTTTCAATATTTTTAATTCATGAAGAGAATCTATAATGGTAAAAGCTATTTTGTATATTTTTTTATGAATTAAACCATAATTAAAATACAATTGTAAAGATTTATATATTTTAAATCCAAAATTCAGAAATAAAAGTCCTGCAAAGAAATAAATAAAGTAAAAAGTTCCTTTTTGTAATAATAAACCAAAATTGTTAATTAAAAATTGAATCATAAAAAAAATAACACCAACTAATAGTTCAAAAATGCTATACTTCACAATATCTTTATAGTACATTTTCTTTTGTCTGGCAACACTCTTTTTTGAATTTAAAAAGAGAAGTTCTTCTCCAATTTTTTTACCATTAAAAACAGCTTTTTCCCATTGCAAGGAAATATTAGTACGGTTTTTAGATTCTTCTAAAGTTCTTCTATTTAAAGTTTCAATATCATTTTCGAAGATTTTTTCTGGTAAGTTAAGTCTGTCAATTCCATTTTTAATTACGGTGGTATTATGATTAGAAATACCTAAAAAAGAATTAAATCGACGACTTAGAATCTCCAAGTCTCTTCCTCCAGTTTCATCCGTAGTATCTACACAGGCTAAATGCCAAATAAGCCCTACTTTATTAGGGGTGTTTTTATGAGTTCTAATAGCTCTACCACGCATTTGATTTGAGGTAACAAAAGAACCTACTACAGAGGCTAGTATTAAGCTATTTATAGAAGGAGCATCCCAACCTTCACCTAAGAGAGATTTAGTGCCGACTAAAACTTGTATATGTCCTAATTCAAAAAGTTGGGTAATAATTCCAACAATATTTTTTGAAGTAGATTTACTAGTAAGGGTTACAAAATCAGAATCTGTTTTAAGTGGATTCATTGTATAATTATCAAGAGTATCAATTTCTTGTAACTTAAAAATTATACTTTTATGAACTATAACCAAAGAACCTGTTAAAACAGCTAAACTTTCTTTTTTAGAAATTTTATTTTTTAAGAAATGAAATATAGGAACTACCCCAATTTTTTGCATTTCTGCATATTCATTTTCAGAAAAATTTAAATACTCCTTTCTTATATAATCTGTTAAAATAACGCACCTTAAATTTTCCTTTAAATTATTTTCTTCTTGTGAAACAATAGTGATAATACTTTTTAATTTACTCGTACTATTGCTTAATGATTTATATAGTAAATCGTTTCCTATTAAATTAACTTTATTTCTGTTGAATACTGAAAGTTGTCGAAGTTGTTTTTCAAGTGAACTTATATACGTTTCATGTTCTAGTAAATATTCTCTATCATAAACTAATATATGTTGAAAAAGTATTTCTATCCATTTATGCGTTAATTGCGGAAAAATAACCTCACTTTTAGAATCAAAACCTAAAATAAATAATTTATCAAAAGAGATTTCTTCTTTGGCTTCCTGCAAGAAAATTAATATAGCAGAAAAAAACTCCGAATTTTTATAAATCTCTTCTAAATTTTCTTTTGTTTTACTATAAAAACGATGTTCTTTTATAAAAGTAATAAAAGTTTCATCTTTTACAATAGAAGAAACAAAATCAGCTATTTTCAGACGAAAATCGGTAATAAAATTAATTTCTTGATCTTCTGGTTTGGAAAGAAAAATTAAATCTTGATGCGGACATAAATTTTCTTCTTTTACTAAATCAGGAACTACAATTTCATCATCTATTTCCCCACATAAATCAAAATACTTCTGAACTTCAGAGTTTTCGCTATCATAAGGTGGAGTAGCAGTTAAAGCAACAATAGTTTGTTGGTTTTTTTCTTTTAATTCATATAAACATTTCCACCATTCGTTTTTTAAGTGGTGCGCTTCATCTAAAAGAATAACTTCTATTCCTTGTTTTTTAAAAAAGTGAAAATAGTCTAGTTTATTCTCAAATGTTTTAAAAAAGCTATGTAAAGATTGATACGTAGAAAATGTAAGGAAAGATGGTTTTTTAATATCGTAAGAAACAGAAGTAAAGCGAGTGTTTTTTGTGAAAAAACTTTGTAAACGATCTTCCCATTGGTTTCTAATAGTTAAAGTAGGAGCTAATATGACTGTTTTTTTATTTATACGTTTTAAAATCTCGATACCTAAAATAGTTTTACCAGAACCAGGTGGAGCTACAATATGAAAATGATTATCTTGTATATGTTTAGAGAAATTTTTTAAAACCTTAGCTTGGTAGGGTCTCCATTGATATTTAAAATGTAATTCTGTAACTAACAAATTCATGTTTATCATTTAGTATGAGAGTAATAAAGAATTAAAACGTACTTACTTTTCAAATTTAGCAATTAGTCAAATTTATAATTTTCAGGAATAAGTCGAATTTAAAAACTTGACGATTTTCCAAAAAGTCATAACTTTTGTTTTAGTAATGATTCGGACTATTTTATATATATATTGTAGGCAATAGTAACTTCTTCTTTTGTTCCAATTATTACATTATAATACTTTTCTACAATCTTTTCTAATCCTTCGTAATTTACATCTACTTTAAAATTTCTTTCGGGATATATATTTATACAATTGTAGTTCCAATAAAATCGAATTCCTGGTGAATTACTTCTTATTTTACTTTTATAATTTTCTTTTAAAAACCGAAAGAAAGAATTGTTATTAAAATTAAAATTTATTCGACCGTTTATTACAATCTCAACTCCTTTTGTTGGACAATTTTCAATTGTAATATTATTTTCGTCTTTATAAGTTATATTGTAATCTTGAAATTTGTGTTTTAAAATTCGGCAAAGACTTGGATAATAAAAATTCCACCTTTCGTCTTTGTCATCAGATAAATAAATTAAATCAGATAAGTTTTTCTTTTCATTTGATTTTTGTAATTCAGATGAATTTTTAATAGACTCTATTTCCTTTAATGTGTCTTTAAAGATTTGATTATCGTTTTTTTTTTCAATTAAAATTCCCATTTCTCGATTATTTCTTTCAGAGAATTCGTAAAGATTCATTGATGTAATAATCATTGATTGCTCGTTCAAATAACATTTTGCGTGTAGGTTTTCACAAAAATAAATTTCAATATTATTTAAAGATTCAATTTTCTTTTTTTCATTTTTGTTTAATTCACTTTTACCGTAAATCAGCGTAATCCTAATATTTTCCTTATCTGCATCAGTTAACCTGTCAATTAGATTTTTACTTAAACTTAAATATGGTGTTACTAAAGTCAGATTTTTTTCGGCATTTAGTATTATTTGTTCTATGTAGAATGAGTTTCCTACAGTTGTTAGGAATTTTGCCATATTTTTATCAAATTTTGTGAATTCTAATTATTGTGAACAATGGAATAAATACCATTGTTTTATAAATTATCGTTTTTTTTCATAAAAGTAAGCATCTACTTATTATAGATATTTGCTAAAGCTTCTTGCAATTTTGTGTATTTAAAAGAATAATGAGTTGCTATTTTTTTAGAAGAAACTCTGCTACCCTTTAAAATAATAACGCTTAATTCTCCTAATATTATTTTTAAAATAAAACTAGGAACATTAAAAGGAGTCATAGGTTTTTTTAAAACACTACCTAAAGTTTTTGTAAAAGAAGCATTTGTTTGATGTTCTGTTGTAGCTGCATTAAAAATACCTGTAAAAGTTTTGTCTTCTACTGCTTTTATATATAAATTGCATAAGTCATCTATATGAATCCAAGGCATATATTGTTTTCCATTGCCTAAAGCAGATAAAAATAGGGGAGTGTTCATTTTCTTTAATGCACCACCATTTTTACTTAATACAATGCTTGTTCTTAAGATAGTAACAGGCACATTTAATTGTTTAAATTGATTAGCAGCTTTTTCCCATTCAATACAAATCTTAGAAATAAAATCTGTACCAGCAGAATCTTTTTCTGTAAATATATTTTCTGAATTAATAGCACCATAATAACTTATTCCTGAAGAAGAAATAAACCCTTTTAAAGGTATATTTAACTCTTTAATTTTAGAAAATAAAAGAGTAGCAGATTGAACTCTACTATCTATTAATTCTTTTTTTCTAGCAGTTATCCATCTTTTATCTGCAATTCCTGCACCAGCTAAATGAATAATATAATCTACATTTTCAAAAGCTTTATCATCTATAAAATTAGAAGAAAGATCCCACTTAAAATGATTTTCTTTTTTAGGGTTTCTTGTTAAAATAACAACATTATGTTTATTCGCTTCTAGTTTTTGTTGTAATAATTTCCCAATTAAACCTGTACCTCCTGTAATTACTATTTTACTCATCCCATAAAAATAAAAAATCCGTGAAGTATATCACGGATTTTAAGAGTTTAAAAAAATAAAATTTTATTTAATATCTTTTAAAGAATTTGTAATTAATGTTTTTAACTGATTTTTATGTGCTTTAGTAGCAATGTTACCAGTATTATTACTTACTAATGTCTTAATTCTTTTAAGATTGTATAATGCCATTGCTTTTGAAGCATTTGTATATCGTCTACTAGATTTACTATTTACCATATTTAAAAGCATTTTTGTATAAGTAGTTTGTAAATTTTGACGGAAAGAATTTACAGAACCATAAATATCACTTTTAAAAATAGCATTATTTAAATCAGTCATATATTCTGAAAGCTTGTATTTATTTCCATATAATTCAGAATCAGAAATTCTTTGCAATGTATTAGCATGTAAAATATGACGTAATACAGATCTTTGGTAACTTAATACTTGTGCATGTATTTTTGGATCTTCTGGTCCTCCAAAGAAATTGTAACCCCGACGTTGACTTGCTAAATAATTATATAATTCTTTAGGAGCTTTAAAAGCGTTAGGTGCAAGAATGTATGTTTTTAAAGCATTCATTGCTCTTTTTTGATCTTCATAACTTACAGGAGTAAAAGGCTGTTTCGCTCCTTGTTGCCCATGCATTGCTCTGTCTACATAAACACCACCAATAAATCTAGAAATAACATCACCAGCTCTAGCAGCTTGTCCACTTAAAATATAATAAGCATTACGTAATTCTTGATAAGATTCTCCTGTTCTAGATAGGTTTGATTTTAAATTACGCATCATATTATTAACTAATTTAATACGATCTATGGAATATCCTATTTGGTCGTTAGATAAATCTCCGGTCATTACTCTAGGATCAATTGCTTTTCCAGCAGAACGCATATCATCTGCATCATTACCAAAAATTAATTCTGGTTTTGTAGACTCTGCTAATAAAGCATCTATTTCTGTTTTATTTTTAAAAGGAGTATATCCAAACTGAATTGCCCAAATATCGTAAGGACCAACGGCAGTATCGTAATATTGTCCTTGTTTAGTTCTGTCTAACGTTAAATTAATCGCAGCATAATCCATCACAGAACCTGTTAAACATTTTCCTTTAATAAAATCTGCATCTGCTAATTGTGCTGGTGAAAATAATTGACTAGCTTTCATATTATGATTTAAACCTAAAGTATGTCCAACTTCATGCATAATTAAAGCAATCATAGCTTCTCTTTTTATGCTTTTCATTTCTAAATCTGAAGCGCCAGTAGCAGTTAATACTGTTTGACCAAACATAGTATCTTCATGCATTAAATGACCCGCAGAACATAACATATGATTGTTTTCATTTTGATATAAATTAGCTCTAGCTTCTTCTTCCGACGAAGCATTTGCGGTAGCATTTAAAATACGTTCTAACCTAACTCTATTCGTGAAATGCACATATTCTAACATAATATCTGCTCCAAGAATTTCTCCTGTTTTAGGATTTACAAAACTAGGGCCATATCCACCAAAAGGAGGATTAGGAGAAGAGGTCCAACGTAATACATTATAACGAACATCTCCAGCATCCCAATCAGCATCATCTGGTTGTACTTTAACAGCCATTGCATTTTTAAATCCAGCTTTTTCAAAAGCAACATTCCATGCTAAAACACCTTGTTTAATAGTTTCTCTCCATTCAAGCGGAGTAGAATTTTCTATCCACCAAGTAATAGGAGTAACAGGCTCAGAAATAGCTGCGCTTGGATCTTTTTTTACCAATCTCCAACGGTGTACAAAATCTCTATAATTAATAGTTTCTGTACTTGTCATATCATTTACTTGAGTAGTAAAGTAACCAACACGAGGATCATCAAAATGAGGAGTGTATCCTTCTTTAGGCATGTTCATAAAAGTATGAAAAAGCTTTATAGAAACATATCGACCATCTTTAATAGCTGGTCCGCCACCATTTAAAACAGTAGGATTGTTATATACATATTCTGTTTTAATATTGGTGTTTTCTGGATAGTTTTTAATCGCATTTATTTTTGATTTATTCTTATCAAAACGACCTAATTTAAATCTGAATGGAGAGCTACCAGGAAAACTTGGTGACTTAATTCTAGTTAAAGTTTCCGATAAAAATAAACCAGTAGCATCTATTAAATATTCTCCTTTTTTATCATCAGAAGCTAAAATTTTTGCACTAGAAATAAGTGCATCACTAATATTTGCGTTGGCAGATTTAGAAAGTGCATTATTTTTATCGAAATAGAAAGAAGTATTAGGAGCTACAAATTCTATTTTATTAAAGTATTTCTTAATATGAAAAACACTCGAACCTCTAAAAGAACCTCTAAAAGCACCAGCTTGCGTAACACCATTTGCTACTTGAGAAAAATAGATATAATCTTTATCTAGTTGTTCTTTTTTTACCAAAAGTTTTACGCCACCAGTTACAGAGTCTTGAAAAATGGTAAATAAACCTTCCATTTTTGCACTTTTCTTTGTTAAATCTGCAATTGTTTTCTTAGGTTTTTCTTTTTTCTTTTTAGGCATCTCAGTCTTATCTGCCCCTTTCTTATTCTTTTTTTTCTTTTTTCTTTGCGCATTTATGTCATTTACACTAAAAATAGCAAGCGCCAAGAAAATGGATAGTAATAACCTTGGTCGTTTTATATACATGTTAAAATTGTTTGAAATTGATTAATGTTTTGCAAAAATATTATTAATTGCATGTAAGATGTGTTAATTATATTGTAAAGATTTGTGAATTGGTATAGATTTTAGTGTTTTGTATTCTAAAAATTGTAAGTTATGTGGCTTTACCATAGAATACGATTATACTTAGGTAAGATATGTTGCTTAATTAAAGGGAAAAATTAATGACAGTTTTATGCCCAATTCCATATTAAAATATTCCATTCACTGTTATTATGTTTGTAAGTGTGTATTATTTTAAAACCGACTTTTAAATGTGCTTTCATGGAAGGAATATTTTTAGAAGATACCTCGGTTACACAAAGGTCATATTCTGTAGAGTATATTTCTTTATGTTTAGCATATAATTTTTTGAAAATTCCTTTTCCTTTGTGAGAATCTGCAATGCATATTTGTCCCATTATATAGTAATTGTAACTGCTAATTACTTTATCTTTATAAGTAACCGTATCTAAAAGTGTAAACATTGGAATTAAAGCAGGAATAAAATTTTTAAATTCCTTTAGCATTATTAAAGCATAGCCAACTACAATATTATTTTCAGTAGCTATAATTTGTGCTGCTTTAGAATTCATTTTGGTAATTAACTCAGCATTATGTTTTACGGTAACAAAACCATTAGAATGTTGATTTTCTAATGGTAAGTTACTGTAATGATTCTCTTTTTGAATCTCTAATATTTGTAAAAGCTCACTTTTTGAACTAACAAGTTGTACAGTCATAATAATAGGTTCGTATATGTAGATTTTGTTTTATTTACACTTATCTAATAATTTTAGAAGGGAAGCTAACAATGCTTTCATGTCCGTTTTCTCCTACAGCACTAACTCCAAAAAAGAAATTATCTACCACAATACCTTTTAAAGTAAATTCATTAACGTTTTCAACATATTTAAAATGATCCCAAGTAGGAGAAGTAGTATCTCTCCAATAAATTTTATATCCTTTTGCACCCGCAACTTTATTCCAAGAAAACTTTGCAGAAGCTTCTACAATACCACCAATACCTACATTTTTTGGAGAAGGAGGAGCAGAAGCAATACTTGCTAAATTAATGGCGTTTACAGCAGTTAATTTTTTAGCGTATTCAAAGTTTACAAATTTTATTTTATCGCCATATTCAATACCATTTTCTGTACGAATATCTTGGTGCTGTTGTGTGTAGTTTTCATGTGCTTCCATAATTCGAATACCAGGAAAACCAGCATCGTTAAAAGGTCGGTGATGCCCACCACGTCCAAAACGATCTAAACGATAAATCATTTTCGGATTCATTTCTGGCATATATGTTTTGGTTGTTTTATAAATATAACGAGCTAACTGACGAGAAATTCCATCTACTTCACCACCATAAAAACGACGTGCTTTTCTTTGTTTTTCGGTTTCTGTAGGAGGTACAGGCTCCGAAAAAATTCTAAAAGTACGATTATCAATAACACCATCAACTCCTTTAATATTTCCAATCATGTCATTATTCATAATACCCACAATATTCCAGCCTTTTTCTTTGGCATATTTTGCCAATCCTTTTCCACCAAATAAACCTTGTTCTTCACCAGATAAACCTACATAAATAATACTATTGTCAAATTTATATTTACTTAAAACTCTGGCGGCTTCCATTGCACCTGCCATTCCCGTGGCATTATCATTAGCACCAGGAGCATCGTCTGTAAAATTATTCGGATCTGTAATTCGCGAATCAATATCTCCGCTCATTATAATGTAGTTATTCGGATTTTTAGAGCCTTTTTGTACAGCAACTACATTTACCACCCAAACATCTTTTGTAATTCTTTGATTTGCTCCTTTTTTTACAAGGTCCTTTTGGTAAAAAACATCCAAACAATTAGCGCAGTTTTTCGATATTTTTTCAAATTCACTCTTAATCCATCTTCTAGCAGCACCAATACCACGGGTATTAGAAATAGTATCGCTTAAAGTGTGTCGTGTACCAAAGTTTGCTAGTTTAGTAATATCATTTTTAATTCTTTCTGAAGAAATAGTACTAACGATATCGTATATTTTAGTATCTGTTTGAGAATTAGAGACTATAACAGATAAAATAGTAATTAAAATACTAAGAATTTTTTTCATTTTAGATTGTATTTGGCTTCTAATTTACAAAACAAAAAAGAGAATACATAGTACATGCATTCTCTTAACATATTTAATAGATGTGTTTAAAATTATTCGTTTTCTAGTTTTTTAGTAAGGTTAAAACCTGTAAATAAACCTAAGCCTCCCATAAAAAAGATCATTGCTGGGTATACAGCTCCTTCTTCTAATTGTAAATAGGTTGTTAATAATAAAGCTATAAATACACCTATACCAATTCCCATTAATAATAAAGAAAGGTTTAAAACAATAATTCTTCCTGTTAAGGTAGATTTTTTTCTTTCTCCTTTCATAAATATTTTGGCATCTACTCCTTTTTCTATTAAAGCTAAACGTTCTTTGTTTCTAGTTGAATAGAATAAATAAAAGATACCGAAAATTACTGCAAATAAAAACATAAATACTATTGCTGCTTCCATATGATTGTTTTTTAATGTTTATTTTTATTGTGTTATGAAGGTATGACCGAGATCTTTTGAAAAAGGTTACAATTTTTATAAAAAAAATATTTTTCAAGTTTTGTGTAACCTTTTTTTTCATTTTGATGTCAAACTTTAAATGACTACAACTAACGATCAAACATATATAAATAGAACTTTAAAAGGAGATACCAATGCTTTTTCTTTTTTAGTAGAACAATATAAAGGTATGGTGTATAGTTTAGCTTTAAAAATGATGAAAAATAGAGAGGAAGCGGAAGAAGTTTCGCAGGATACCTTTATTAAAGCATATAAAAAACTAGATAAATTTAAAGGAGAATCTAAATTTTCTACTTGGTTATATAAGATTACCTATAGAAATTGTTTAGATGCTATTAAAAAGAATAAAGAAAAGTATCGTAATGATACTATTGATGAAATAACGATTAATAAAATAAGTGAAGCCGAAAATATATTAGAAAATTTAGAGCGAAAAGAAAGAGCAGCAGTAATGAATACTTGTTTATTAAAGTTACCAGAAGAAGAACGGTCTATTCTTTGGATGTTTTATTTTGAAGAATTAAGTTTAAAAGAAATTATTACTGTTACAGATTTGTCGGAAGCAAATGTTAAAGTTAAATTGCATAGAGCAAGAAAACGCTTATTAACTATTGTAAAAAGAGATGTTGAACCTGAATTAATTAATCATTATGGGAGAAAATAAACATATAGAGGAATTAAATGCTTTTGCAAAAAAGTATATTAATGAAATAGAAAAAGAATCTCCATCGATAGATTTTACCAAGAATGTTATGCATTCGATTATGGAATATGAAAAATCTGAAATTTATACTCCAAATTCTTTGATATCTAAACGAACGTGGATTTTATTAGCAGGGATTTTAATGGTTGGTATCTTTTATGTTTCGAAAGGAAAATCTTTAGGGACTATTGGTTTTTCAAAAATTAACTGGGATATTTCTTCTAAAATAAGAATGCCAAATTTATTTGAGAATATTTCTGTATCTAATATTATGATATACGCTTGTTTCTTTTTTACGGTATTAATTTTTGCTCAAATTTATTTTTTAAAGAAACGTTTTGAAACGAATTTAAAAAGTTAATTATCTCCTTTTTTGAATAATTTAAGTTGGGGTATTTTAAAATGTAATTAGATAAAAATTAGTATCTTGTTGTCATAAATAATAAATCATCATTCCCATGAAAAAAATCATTTTAATAGTAGTAACCATGTCCGCAATAATGCTTTCTTGTGTAGATAAAAAAGCAGAAGACAAAAAAAAGGAACAAGTAGAATTAGAAAAACAAATAGAAACTGTTAATAAAGAAGTAAATGAAGATGTTGAATCTTTAGAGAAAGAAGCTAAAGAAATAGAGAATGAAATAAATGAATTAGATAACCTATAAAATAGTAGCCATGAAATTTTCAAAATATTTATTAATAGTAATGCTTATTGGTTTTATAGGAATTACAAACGCGCAAAAAAATAAAGAAGAACGAAAAGCACGTAAGGAGCTGAAAAAGGAAATGAAGGAGAAACGAAAGGAAATAAAAAAGAAGGAGAAGGAGGTAAGGAAAGCAAAGCGAGAGGAGATGAAAGAACAAAGGAAGGAAATGAAAGCAGAAATAAAAGAAGCTAAAAAAGAATTAAAAGATGGTAGGAAAGAGATTTTAGGAGAGCATAAAGAAAAGATGAAAGGAATGAGTAAGGAAGAAAAAAAAGCTTACTTAGAGGCGAATCCTAGTTTAAAAGAAAAATTAGATGCTTATAAAGAAACAACAAAGGAAAAAAGAAAAGAATTGAAGGAGAAAAGAAAGGCCTTTAAAAATGAAAAAGCAAAAGCAGTTCAAGAAAGAATTGAAAATAAAAAAAATAAGATAGTTTCTTATGAAAAACGAAATGCGAATGCTACTAATAAAATAAAGAAAACAAGAGAGCGTTTAGCTGCACAAAAAGAAGCTGGAAAAATTACAGAAGAAGAGTACAAAGAAAAAATGGCAAAAGTTGATAAAGTGGAAGAGCGTATTAAAAAACACGAAAATAAATTAGTAAAAATGAAATCTAATTTACAAAAAAGTGAAGAAAAATTGATGAAACTGAATACTGAAAAAAAATAAAATACTGCTCGAAATTTTCTGTAAAATAAAAATAGAACGTGGTAAACTTTTTAGAGTTTACCACGTTTTTTATATGGTTGAAAATATTTTTAGGCTGTCCAAAATTTTATGTAAATAAAATTTAAAGGGAGCAGTATCCAACAAACTGTGTAAATAGAATTTAAAACCTTTTTTTGGATACTGCCTTTTAATACTAATTCTGTTTTAACTAATAGCTATCAGATAAACTAAATACTTTAAGCTCTTTGTTAAAATTATTTAAGGTACTAATGTTTCCTTTTTTAATGGTAATTGTTTTTTCAGAATTAGGAAGCATATTAAAATAATTATCAGAGAAATTTTCATCAAAATTACCAGAAGCAAAAACACCAATAGCTAATTTTTTAGATTTAATAGTTACGCTATAAATAGCTTCATCTTGTTTTGTTTTAAAAGATATTTCTGGATTAGGTAAGTCTAGTTCTTTAAAAGGAAGTAAAAAATGTTGTTTGCTATCTATTATTTTATTTCCATTCATAAAAGTAGCTTGTAAAAAAACGCGATTAAATTGATCTTTAAATTCATGAAGATCTTTTTTTGAAATTTCAGAATAAATTTTAGAATTATTAGCTTCGACCGTAATGTTTTTTTTCCATTTTTTTAATTCCTTTCCATTAAAATCAAGTAAACGAATTTCTAGATTTCCGTTTATGTTTTTTAATGAGTCTGTTGCAACAAAAATGGCTATATCATTGGGTTTTTTATCGAAACTAATAATCGTTTTTTTAAATGCCTTTTTTACACCATAATGTAGTGCTTTCCATTTGCCATAATAATCGATACTAGACCAAGAAGCTACTGGCCAACAATCATTAATTTGCCAATATAAAGACCCCATACAGCGATATCTATTTTTTCTATGTGCTTCTATTCCTGTTGTAATTCCGTAAGCTTGTAATAAATGACTTACATATAAAAAACTAGAAAAATCTTTAGGTTTTTTGTAGTGTCTTAGCATGTATTCTTCAATAGTACCATTTCCAATACTAGAACGCTGATGTGATTTCATTACTTCAGAAAAAATAGCATGATCTTTAGGAAGAGCATATTTATTTACAGTAGCTAGTTCAGGAAAAGATTGAAATCCGAATTCAGACATAAATCTAGGAATTTTTACATTGTAATTTTCGAAAGGCTCTTTTCCCCACCAAACACCCCAATAATGAGCATCTCCATCTGTGTGAGATTCTGCTACTCCTAATTCACTACTAGGAGAAGAAGCCCAGTATCTCCTATCTGTATCGTATTCATTTACAACATTAGGTAAAACTTTATGAAAAATATCTGTATATGCTTTCCAAATAGTATCAGCTACTTCTTCTGATTGTTTCTCCTTTGCATCCTTTTTCCATCCCCAACGTTCCCATGCAGATAGTACTTCATTATTACCGCACCAAAGTGCAATAGAGGTATGGTTACGTAATCTCTTTACATTGTCTATAGCTTCTTGTTTTACACTTTCTAAAAAATTAGGATCACCAGGGTACATAGCACAAGCAAACATAAAATCTTGCCAAACCAATAATCCCATTTCATCGCAAAGTTTATAAAATTCATCATTTTCATAAGCACCGCCTCCCCAAACACGAATCATATTCATATTTGCTTCCTTAGCAGAATTTAAAATATGTAAATAGTTCGATTTTTTTACACGAGGTAAAAATATATCTTGTGGTATATAATTGGCACCTTTCATAAAAGTAGGTTTACCATTTACTTTAAAATAAAAAGAGCTACCAATAGAATCTTTTTCTGTAATTAACTCAATAGTTCGCAAACCAATTTTATGGGCTACGTTATCAGAATGTCTATTAGCACTAACTTTTACATCTATATTGTATAGTTTTTGATCTCCCATGCCATTTGGCCACCATAATTCTGGGTTTTCAATTTCAAAAGGAATATTGATTTTTTGAATTCCTGAGTTTAGTGTTTTCTTTTCTTTCTTTACTAATGCATCATTAACAAAAATTTCAATTTCACATTGTTGTAATTTTTTAGAAATATTTAATTCAATTTCAGCATGTAAACTTGCTTTATTTTTAATGTCTTTTTGGCGAATAAAAACATCATTAATTTTAAAATTATTCCAACTTCTTACTATAACAGGTTTCCATATTCCAGAAGTTACTAAACGAGGTCCCCAATCCCATCCAAAATGATATCCAGCTTTTCTAGAAAAAATACTTACTTTTTTATTGCCTTCTACTTTACCAATTTCAGATAAATCATTGTTAGATACTGTAATATTATAATCAATGGCATCGTGTTTTTGTATCCCTTTTTTAATTGGAGATTCTAATAAAACACGTACTTCATTTGTATTTAATTTTAAATGAGGTTTAATGTCTACTATATAAGTACGAAACATATTGTCTGTTTCGAGTATTAAAACATTGTTTAAGTATACTTTAGAATAGGTGTCTAAACCTTTAAATTCTATTTCTATAAATTCTCTAGATAACTCTTCTTTAGAGATGTTAAAATTAGTTTTATATTCCCAATCTAGTTTATCAACCCACTGTACATCGTGTTCATTTAATCTATAAAAAGGATTTTCAATTTCCTTATTAGCTAATAAATCTGTATGAACAGTTCCAGGAACGATGGCTTTTTTCCAAGTAGTATCTATTGCTTTTTTAAATTGCCAGTTAGAATTTAACTCTATTTCATTAATGGTAGAGTTTTTACATCCCACTAAAGAAAATATTAATATTGTTATGAAAAAGTATGTGGTTTTTTTCATGAATAAGATTGGTTATAAATAATTAAAAAGAAATTAGACCAATATAGCTGAAAAAATAATAAGAGAATAAACTTTTTATAACATTATAGATACGTAAATAAACTATTTAATTATTTTTTCTTTTGTATTGTTTACTCCAATAAGCTATATAAAAAGTACCAAGAATAGAAGGTAAAGTCCAAGCTATTAAATTACCAATACCCAAGCCAGCCACAATAAATGCTGTTATAGAAGCAATTAAAGCACCAGTAATTTTACTAATATGATTTAATAACCAAGCGTTTTTTTGCTTTTTATATTTTTTAAAAAAGTAAAAGTCTTTTATTGTTAATAAGAGTCCAAAAACACCAAAGAATAAGTATAAAATACTATTATCTATTTTTTGAAAAAAACCAAACACTCCTAATAGTATCATGATTATTGATATAACAAGCATACTACCAGAAATAGAGGTGTCTAACAAGGTAGCTTTTTCTTTTAATTTTGGTTTAAAAGTTAATGCTCTATTACCAGTTATAACAAGATATATGGTAAATAAACCAATTAAAAAAAGAAAAGGATTTATATGTTTAGGCATCCAAGCTATGGGAAGAGAAATAATAGAACTAGTAAGCATTCCTATTGAAAATAATTTTCCTAGTCTTTTATGAATCTTACTTCCTTTTTTTACAATAACACTACCTATTCCTGTAATTAAACCTAATCCTCCAAAAAAGGCGTGTATATAAATAGCTATTAGAATACTGTTTTCCATTAATTTGTTAGTTTTAATAATTACTCAAATATTAGAAAGTTATTAGGGGAATTAAAAATTACTTTACCAAATTGTAGTTTTTGTAGGATGAGTTGTGTTTTTACTAATAATTGAGTTTTTAACTAATTTGTTGTAATGAATATTTAAAATTCTAATTTTAAAAAGAATTCTAAAAATTTGAGAAAAATAACGTAGGTAAGAATAAACTATCATTACCCGTTGTGCATTTGGAGTGAAATTTTGTCAAATCGAATGATTTTTAGGAATAAAATAGAGAAAAATTGTATCGAGAATCCTAATTTTAGTTCTAAAATAGTTCTCAATACACTTTTTCTTACCTCAAAGTATTCGAACTGACATTTAGGGTTATTAAAATTCCTAAAAGCACAACTTGTTATTACTATACGATTAAAATTTCATTCTCACTTTTACATTTAGCACTCTACCAGTCATAAAATTAGGTATACCTACCTGTTGTTTGCTAAAAACGTCTCTAACCCAAGTGTTTGTGATAGAATTTTGAATGTCGAACATGTTAAATAGTTCTAAACCAGCGGTTAATTCTTTAAAGTTATTTAAAAAACTATTAGTTGCTTTTTTATTAGCATCTACAAAAATATAAGAAACTCCAATATCTGCTCTTTTATAGTCTCTTAATCTATTTTGAAAATCATAAACATCAGCATAAGCAGGAGCTCCACCGGGAACCCCCGTATTATAAACTAAATTTAAATAAGCTTTTAAATCAGGTAAATTGGGTACATAATCTTGAAAAAGAATACCTAATTTAATACGTTGATCTGTTGGTCTAGCAATATAACCTCGATTGTTAATATTTTCTTCCGTTTTTAAATACCCAAAACTAATCCAGCTATCGTTACCAGGAACAAACTCTCCATTTAAACGAACATCTAGCCCATAGGCATAAGCGTTAGTAACATTATCTGCTCTATATCGAATACGTACATTGTCTACAGAGTATGCATTAACATCGTTTAAATCTTTATAATATAATTCCGTAACTAATTTAAAAGGGCGATTCCACATGGTAAAACTATAGTCGTTACCCAGAACTAAATGAATAGATTGTTGCGCTTTTACATCTGGATTTATTTCTCCATCAAAACCTCTTAATTCCTTGTAAAAAGGAGGTTGCGAATAAATTCCCCCAGAAATTCTAAACAACATATCGCTTTTCCAGTCTGGTTTTATTGCAAATTGTCCTCTAGGACTAAAGATCGTTTGATTTGCAGTGTTTTTTCCTTTTGCATTTATAGACCAGTTATGAGCTCTAACCCCAATATTAAACCATATTTGATGATCTTTCCAATTGGTTTTTCTACTAAATTGAAGAAAGCCAGACATTCGATTAATATCTACTGAGTTTTGAGCTCTTACATTTTGAAAAGGCTCTATCGGACCTGTAAATGGTTGGTAAGGTTGATCGTTTTTTATGTTTAAAACAGTTGGACGAATAGAAAAACCTACGCTATCTATAATTTCCCATTCTCTAATTCTATCTTTTATATTTTCAGTTTGGTATTTTACACCAGCTCTCCATTCATTATTGCCCTCTTTTAAAGTAGCTCTAACTTGTATATTATTTATAAATGCATCTAAATCATTACGAGCATGATTTAATTGTGAACCAATACCTCTAGAAAACTCTACTTCTCCAAAATTTTCATCTCCTATATTCGTGTTAACTTCTCCTAATCTATAAGCAGCATTAATATCAAAATGTTCTTCTTCTTGTGTATTAAAAGAAGATACTGTACCTGTTAGTTTTAATTTTTCTGAAACCTTATAATCAGCACTAAAAGCCCCGAATAAAGTTTGAAAAGAATCTTCTTCTTGTCCCTGATAAAAAACGGTTAATTGAATAGGATTTACAACGGTTCCAAAACGAGTTTGCCTTGTTAATGGTTTATAATTATAATTATTTAATGAAAAGTTACCTAAAAAATGAAGAGATAATTTAGTAGAAACATCGTAGGTTAAAAAGGTTTGAATATCAGAAAAATTAGGTCTAAAGTTAACATCTGTTTGTTTTGAATTAACCAATAAACTATTGTCTCTATACCTAGCGCTTACTATAGCACTTAGTTTTTTATTTAGAAATACACCTTCTGTGGTTATACTACCACCTAGTAAACTAGCATCTACTTGTGTAGCAAATTCTTTAGGTTTTCTGTAAGTTATATCTAAAACAGAAGAAAGTTTATCTCCATATTTTGCTTGAAATCCACCCGCAGAGAAATCTATATTTTGAATTAAATGTGAGTTTATGAAACTCAAGCCTTCTTGTTGACCAGAGCGAATTAAAAATGGTCTATATATTTCGATGCCATTTACATACACTAAATTTTCATCAAAATTTCCCCCTCTAACATTATACTGCGTACTTAATTCATTATTGTTATTTACGCCAGGAAGTGTCATTAATACAGTTTCTACTCCAGCGTTAGGACCAACAACGGTTTCTACTTTTTTAACATCAATTTTAGTAATACCTTCTGCCTGCTTTTTTCTATTCTTAATAATAACTTCTTCTAATTCATCATTTTTAATACTTAAGGTAGTGTTAAACTTGATAGTTCTTTTTCCTCTAGTTGTAAATTTTTTAATGAACGTTTTATAAGATATATGAGAAAAAGTAACAGAAACTGTTTTACGAATAGGTATCTTAAACTTAAAAAAACCATTTTTATCAGTAATAGTACCTTTGTTTAAATAAGAAATAGCAACTCCTTCAATAGGATCCTCAAACTTATTTGTAATTCGTCCTTCAATAGTAGACATTTTTTGAGAAAAAACAAGAAAAGGAAATAGAAGTGTAAATAAAAGTGTCTTCAAAATAATTTATTCTTTACGATAAAAAGTGGCTGAAACGGTTTTGGTATTACCAACATTATCTGATACAACTATTTTAAAAAGGTGTTTATTACCCACTAGTTTTTTATCAGAAAAATCATAAGTTAATATCCCTTTTTTATGATTGTATTCCATTAAAATCCAATCATTATCTATAGTTGCTCTAAAGCTTTTAATTCCAGTTTCTTTATCTTTAATTTTTACCTTTAATGTTTTGTTTTGAGAAATCCATTTACCTTTAGAAAAATTAACTAATGAAATAGTTGGTTTTTCAGTATCAAACTTTAAAGAGTATGAACCAAGTGTTTTTTGATTGGTATATACCTTATTCGTTTTCTTTTTTGTTGTAACATACCTAGGGTATTTCTTTTTGGTTACATTAGCAATATAAACTTGTTGCTTTTGTTTAGTAGTTAATTTAGAAGTGTTAAATGTTAATGTAAACTTTTTATTCAAAGGTATTATTGGTTCATGAATTTTAGCAATTCCATCGGTAACATCAAAATCTATAAAAGTATCGTAGTAAAAGCTATTTTTAGGAAAAGCAACAGTAACTCCATTTTGTTGAAATTTACGAAACTTATTTTTGATTATTTTATAAGCAGTAGTATCTTTTTTAGTAACAACAGGAATGCTTTTAACTCCTTTTATAGGAATTTTTAAAGTAGAAGTATTTCCATTAAAATCCTTAGCTACAATTTCTATGTTATAATTTTCCTCAGGTTTAATTAGTAAAACTCCTTCATTAATTAAGTTTTTGTATAAACTAAGTTTATTGTTTTTTACACGGTGCGTTTTTTGAAAACGCTTTCTATATTTTGCATAATGTTCAAAATCAATTAATAGGTTTATGTATTTGCTTTCAGAAAAAGAAAAAGTTTCTAAATCATGATAATACACTTTATTACCATTAACATACATTTCTAAGCTATAAATTCCATTTTTATTTGGTGCATCATTTAAACGATCAAAAACATTTATACCTAAACCAATATTACCATTGGCAGTAAAACGTTCTGCAACATAGTAATTACTATTTTTTATTTTCTTTATAGGAATAATAGTTTTATTGTTAGAGTTGTTTACTTGTGTATCCTTATCGAGAGGAAAAACCATTAGTTTTTCAATGGTTGGACTTTTAGTGTCTGATGGAGATAAACCGAAGTGTAAAGGGTTTATAATGTTTTCAGTTTTAGAATCTCTAATTTCATAATGTAAATGCGGTCCACCAGAACTTCCCGTGTCACCAGAAAAACCTATAATTTCCCCTTTTTTGACAGGGAATTTTTCTGGTCCAGGAAATAAATTACCAGTATAATAATTTTGTTTACTATACTGAGTTTTTTTTACGTATTCCTGAATCTTAGGGGCAAATTTTTGTAAATGCGCATACACAGTAGTATGACCACTAGGGTGTTTCATGTACAACACCTTGCCAAAACCATATTGCGCAACTTTTATTCTAAAAATGTAACCATTAGCAGGAGCATAAATAGGAATTCCCTCTGTTTGTTGCGTTTTTAAATCGATACCAGAATGAAAATGATTACTTCTTAATTCACCAAAAGTACCCGCAAGTACTACAGGAATTTTCATTGGTGGAGAAAAATATTCTTTTGGATATTTCTTCTGAGAATAACCAATTAAAAAAAGAAATAAAAATAGGGTGGAAAAATAGTACCTCAAAGTGTTTTATATTTACTAACAAAAATACTAAAATTATAACAAAAATTATTTTACTGGTAGTCAGTAGATTAATAAAAAAAGGACAAAGAGTTGCTATTGTAGAAAGAGATTATTAACTTTGTAAAAATAGTTTATTCTCAATAATAAATGAATAATACGTTAGAAGCAATTCATTTACTGGAAGTTAAATTGAACGATTTATTAGCCAAATATGAATTTTTGAAAGAAGAAAATGAAATATTGCTTCAACAAAATGGTAAATTACAGATTTTATTAAGTGAGAATGTGCAACAGTTACAACATCAAAAAGAAGAATTTGATTTGTTAAAAGTAGCAAAAACTATGGAAGGCAGTAATGAAGACTCGAGAAATACAAAACTCAAAATAAATGCTTTAATTAGAGAGATAGACAAATGTATAACTCTCTTAAATGCATAAAATAAGTTCTTTTCAAGATAATGAAAAAAATAAAAGTTAATGTTTTAATAGCTGGAAGAAACTATCCTCTTGTTGTACGTAATGAGCAAGAAGAACAAGGAATGAGAAAGGCAGCTAAAAATATAAACGATTTAATTTTGAATTTTGAACAGAATTATGCGGTAGCAGACAAGCAAGATGTGTTAGCAATGTGTGCATTGCAATTTGCTTCTAAATTAGAAATTGGAACCATTCAAAATGCAGAAGAAGCTATTAAAGTAACAAAAAGAGTAAATGAACTAACAAGTTTGTTAGATTATCATTTAAAATAAGTTCATTATATATACAGTCAAAATACTGCCTACATTAGTATTATGTTTAATAAACTCAACACTATTCAATTAAAAAGAATGAGTCTTGGTTAGTAAAGAATGCCGTTTAAGCGGAACCTTGATCAGCCAGTTAGTTCTAAACCTATTTATTTGGAGTTTATAAAACCTACTAATGTAGGCTTTTTTATTTAAGAATATTTATCCAAATTATAATTATGGAACAGTTAATGGTGCCAATTTTAGTTGGCCTGATAGGAGTGATAGCAGGGTTTATAATAGCGAAGATGCTAGAAAAAACAAAAGCCAATAAGCTATTAAAAGAAACAGATAAGACAGCAAAAAATATATTAAGGGAGGCAAAGATAGAAGCAGATGCTATAAAAAAAGATAAAATATTACAAGCAAAAGAAAAGTTTATTGAATTAAAATCTGAACATGAGAAAGTTATCTTGTCTAGAGAGAAGAAAATGTCTGATGTTGAAAAGAGAATAAGAGATAAAGAGTCTAGAGTTTCTTCTGAATTAGATAAGAATAAAAAATTAACCCAATCTTTAGAGAAAAAAGAATCTAATTTAGAGTATAAATTAGATTTTTTAGAGAAGAAAGAATCTGAAATAGAAAAACTGCATAAGCGTCATGTAGATATGCTAGAACAAATTTCTGGTTTTTCGGCAGATGAGGCTAAAACTGAGTTAGTAACGTCATTAAAAGCAGAAGCAAAAACAGATGCTATGGGCTTTATTCAAGAAACTATTGAAGAAGCTAAAATGACAGCGCAACAAGAAGCAAGAAAAGTAGTTTTAAATACCATTCAAAGAGTAGGAGTGGAGCAGGCAATAGAAAATTGTGTATCTGTATTTAATTTAGAATCAGATGATGTTAAAGGTCGAATTATAGGTAGAGAAGGACGAAATATTAGAGCTTTAGAAGCTGCTACTGGGGTCGAAATTATAGTAGATGATACACCTGAAGCAATTATTTTATCTTGTTTTGATCCTGTTCGTAGAGAAATAGCTCGTTTATCTATGCATAAATTGGTAACAGATGGTAGAATACATCCTGCAAGAATTGAAGAAATTGTTCGTAAAACAGAAAAACAAATTAACCAAGAAATTATTGAGGTAGGAAAAAGAACCGTGATTGATTTAGGAATTCATGGTTTACATCCTGAGCTAATAAAAACTGTAGGTAGAATGAAGTATCGTTCTTCTTATGGGCAAAATTTATTGCAACACTCAAGAGAAGTAGCTAATTTATGTGGTATAATGGCTGCAGAAATGGGGTTAAATGCTAAAGCAGCAAAAAGAGCTGGATTATTACATGATATTGGTAAAGTGCCTGAAACAGAAAGTGAATTACCGCATGCTTTATTAGGAATGCAATGGGCAGAGAAATATGGAGAAAAAGCAGATGTATGTAATGCAATTGGTGCGCACCATGATGAAATAGAAATGAAGAGTTTAATGGCGCCAATAGTACAAGTATGTGATGCTATTTCAGGAGCTAGACCAGGTGCAAGAAGACAAGTGTTGGATAGTTACATTCAACGATTAAAAGATTTAGAAGAAATAGCTTTTGGTTTTAATGGCGTACAAAAAGCGTATGCAATACAAGCAGGAAGAGAACTTCGTGTAATGGTAGAAAGTACTAAGGTAAATGATGAAAAAGCAGCAGAGTTATCGTTTAGTATTTCTCAAAAAATACAGAACGATATGACATATCCTGGTCAAGTTAAAGTAACGGTGATTAGAGAGACTAGAGCAGTGAATGTAGCGAAGTAAGAAGAATTAAATTATATATTTACTTAAAAAGTGGTGATTTTTATTAATTACCACTTTTTTTAGTTTTAAAATTGGTTGAAAATAGGAGATTTAGAAGACACTAATGTTTTTATTTAAACTAATAATATGCGAAATAAATAAACATGCCTATTATAAATAACAAAAACCTATGAATAGATATTTCATAGGTTCTTGTTTATTATTTTATTACTCTTCTTAGTAAAAAGTAGAAACGTTGTTATTTACTTCTTCTATCGAATTTACGATGGTTGCTTTTCTTACCTTGAAATCTATCGTTATTATTTCTAGATCTTCCAAAACCTTTATTAGAACTATCATTTCTTCGTCTTCCGCCTCCGCCAGATCTTCTACCTTTTCTTTCTTTGGTAATTTCTACATTAACTCTTCTACCATTAAATTCCGAGTTATTATTACCAAAAGCATCTAAAGTTTGGTTTTCAAAGTTTTTATCTATTTCAAAGAAAGAGAAAGTATCTAAAATATCAATAGCACCAATTTCAACATTTTTATCAATACCTTGTTCATTAATTAATCCCATTAACTTAGCAGGGTTTAATCTGTCTTTTCTACCTAAATTAATGAAAAAACGAGTCATATTTTCGTTACTCATTCTTCCACCTCTACTATTATTTCTATCTCCACGATCGTCTCTTGAAGACATGTTATTTAAATCTGGAGCATTTTCATAATAAGATAAAAAAGAATTAAATTCAAGAGAAACAAATTTTTTAATTAGGTCTTCTCTAGAAAATTCATTTAATTTCTCGTAAATACTAGGTAAAAAAGCGTCTATTTTACTAGTATTTATTTCCGTATTTTCAACTTTATCGATTAAATGAAAAAGTTGCTTTTTACAAATTTCTTCACCAGTAGGTATTGCAGTATCAACAAATTTCTTTTTTAAAATTCGTTCAATAGGTCTTAATTTTCCTCTTTCTTTTCTGTTAACTAAAGCAATAGAAACTCCTTTGTTTCCAGCTCTACCTGTTCTACCACTTCTATGGTTGTAGTTTTCTATTTGATCTGGTAGTTTATGATTAATTACATGTGTAAGATTGTTAACATCTAAACCACGTGCAGCAACATCAGTTGCAACTAGCATTTGTATGTTTTTCTTTCTAAACTTTTCCATAACACTATCACGTTGCCCTTGTGATAAATCACCATGCAAAGAATCGGCGTTATAACCATCTTGAATTAATTTATCAGCAACCTCTTGTGTTTCTCTTCTTGTTCTACAAAAAACAATGGCATAGATGTTTGGATTAACATCTGCAATTCTTTTTAATGCTTGGTATCTAGTTCGCTCTGTTACAAAATAAGATTCATGACTAACATTATCTGAACCTTGATTTTTTTGACCTGAAGTAATTTCTACTGGATTACTCATATAGTTACGAGCAATAGATTCTACTTCTCTAGGAAATGTAGCAGAAAACAATAATGTCTGTTTTGTTTCTGGTGTTGCTTCTAAGACTTTATCTAATTCGTCTTTGAATCCCATATTAAGCATTTCATCTGCTTCATCTAAAACTAACCATTTAACGGTATTTAGTTTTAATGCTCTTCTTTTAATTAAATCTACCGTACGACCAGGAGTTCCTACTACAATTTGAGCACCTCTTTTTAATTGTCTAATTTGTTGATCTATGTTAGATCCTCCATACACTGTAACTACTTTTAAGTTTGGAAGATATTTAGAAAAATCTTCTATATTTCTTCCAATTTGAACCGCTAATTCTCTTGTAGGAGACAGTATAATAGCTTGTGTTGCTGTAGAAGTTTCATCTGCAAGTTCTATAATAGGTAAACTAAATGCAGCAGTTTTACCGGTACCTGTTTGTGCAAATGCTTTTAAATCTTCAGAAGATGAAATTATTTGAGGTATAGCTTTTTCTTGAATTACTGTAGGTTTTTCATAACCTAAATCGCGCAAAGCTTTATTGATAGGTTCTTTTAAACCTAAATCAGAGAATGTTGACATACTATGAGTTTTTAATGAACTCATAGAAGCCCTATCTATGAATTCTAATTATATCTTAATTATTAGGACGGCACAAAAGTAATTAAATTAAATTAAATAAGAAGGAAGGTTGCTTTATAACTCAGTTATTTGTTTTTCAATAGCTTTAGAAGACAAAGCACAAAAACCGTTTTTAACAATTCCGCTCTTATTAATTAAAACCGTTCTGGGAAGTTTACTGGTTAAAAAATGATGAGCAGTACTTTCTGGATTCAAATAAAACTGGTGTTTTATATCTAAATTTTTAACATATTCATTTTTGCTATTATTTATGTTAATAATTAGAAATTCTTTATCAGGATTTTTTCTTATCAGGTAATTTATTCTTGAAGCAACCCACTTGTCAGAGGAATATTCTTTATTTCTAAAATAGATAACAGCATTTTTACGCTTGATAATATTTTCTATATTTTCTTGAGCACCATCAGGTCCCATAAGTGTAAAGTTAGGAATTTTGGCATCTTTCTTAATTCCTTTTACATCTTTTAATAATGATGATATTTCATCTTTATCTTCTTGATTTGTTGAAGAAGAAATAAAAGTTTGAAAAGCTTTTTTATTAATACTACAGCTCTTTTTATTATAAAAATGACGTATGGTGGTTTCTTTTAAAAGTTTGTTTTTTAGTTTGTTAGAAGTTATTTTTTGATTGATAGCATTTAGAAGCGCTATAGTAAATTCATCGCTATCGTCTTTTATTTTTCTTTTGTAAATATCACTGTACAAATTACTATAAACATATTTCCTATAAGGAGAATAAAACATTAAAGAAGGTTTGCTTATAGAAGCTTTATTTCTATGAGTAATAAAAGTGTCTTCAAGTTTTTCTGGTTTTTCTTTTAAACTATTATCAATTACAAAATTTTCTAATTTTGTATATAAAGGATAGTCTAATGCTATTCTTAATATTTCAAGAAACTCTTCAGATTTTTCTAAATTACTAACTTTATAGTCTTCTATAAATTTGTTGTTAATAGCTATAATAGAATCTATTTTTAGTTTAAATTTATTTGCAGGTAAATTATAATGTTTATAAAAGTTCTTATGTTGTTGTTCGTTAGATAAAAAACTTTCGATTAAAACATTATTTCTAGTTGCATTTTTACCGCTAAAAACTAAAGACTCATCAAAATCCCAAGTGTTTAAACGTATTAATAAGCTATCTTTAGGCTCTAGAAAAACATATTGTACTTCACTTCCGTGTTTGAAATAGTACAAACCTGAACGAATATTCTTCATTGCTCCAAGAAAAGTATGATCTTTTTTTATTTGAATAGAATCAATTATTTTTTGATCACTATCAAAAAGAAGTACAAAATTATCTTTAGGATGAATAATTTTACCTCCAAAATACGTAAGTTCTTCTTTTTTAGAAGAGTTACAGCTTATTAAAAAAAGAGAAATAAAAAAAGTAAAGTATTTAATCATATTTCTTTCAAAAGGAAAAATTACTAACGCTCAAAAATAGAGATATGAAGTAGAATTTGATGTTAATTAGATGTTAATATTAAAATTAGAAGCTATTTTTAGTACTTATAATTTATTAAGTACAAATGCGATAAAAGACTAGAGTTTTTAATACTTTTGCATCGAATTTAAAAAAATAAAAAATGTTATCAGTTTCTAATCTGTCAGTTCAATTTGGTAAACGCATTTTATTTGATGAGGTAAACACTAAGTTTGTACAAGGCAATTGCTACGGAATTATAGGTGCTAATGGAGCAGGGAAGTCCACTTTTTTAAAGATTTTATCAGGAAAAATGGATCCAACTTCTGGACAAGTACATTTGGAGCCTGGAAAAAGAATGTCTGTACTTTCTCAAGATCACTATGCGTTTGATGAGTTTCCAGTTTTAGAAACTGTAGTAATGGGAAATAAAGATCTTTTTAAAATTAAAAAAGAAATTGATGCTCTATATGCTGATTATACAGATGAAAATGCTGAAAAAATAGGAGAGTTACAGGTACAGTTTGAAGAAATGAATGGTTGGAATGCAGATGCTGAAGCAGCCTCTATGTTATCTAATTTAGGAATTAAAGAAGATTTACATTATTCATTAATTAAAGATTTAGATGGGAAACAAAAAGTACGAGTGTTATTAGCGCAAGCATTATTTGGTAATCCAGATGTATTAATTATGGATGAGCCAACGAATGATCTTGATTTTGAAACGATATCTTGGTTAGAAAACTTTTTAGCAAATTATGATAATACGGTGATTGTAGTATCTCACGATCGTCACTTTTTAGATTCTGTATGTACACATATTTCAGATATTGATTTTGGAAAAATTAATCATTTTTCTGGAAATTATACTTTCTGGTACGAATCAAGTCAATTAGCAGCAAAACAAAGAGCACAACAAAATAAAAAAGCAGAAGATAAAAAGAAGGAACTAGAGGAGTTTATTAGACGTTTTTCTGCCAATGTAGCAAAATCTAAACAAGCTACTTCTCGTAAAAAAATGATAGAGAAGTTAAATGTAGAAGATATAAAACCATCTAGTCGTAGATATCCTGCTATTATATTCGATAGAGATAGAGAGGCTGGTGATCAAATATTAAATGTAGAAGGTTTATCTAAAAAAGATGCAGAAGGAGAAGTGTTATTTTCTAATGTAGATATTAATTTAAATAAAGGAGATAAAGTTGCTATTATTTCTAAAAACTCTAAAGCTTCTAGTGCTTTTTATCAAATAGTGATGGGAAATGAAGAAGCAGATTCTGGAAAATTCAATTGGGGGGTAACTACTACTCAATCTTATTTACCTTCAGATAACTCTGAGTTTTTTCAGAATGGAGATTTAAATTTAGTAGATTGGTTACGACAATACGCTAAAACAGAAGAAGAAAGAGAAGAAGTTTTCTTAAGAGGTTTTTTAGGAAAAATGATTTTTTCTGGAGAAGAGGCTTTAAAGAAAAGTAATGTTCTTTCTGGAGGTGAAAAAGTGCGTTGTATGTTATCTAGAATGATGATGACTAGAGCTAATATATTATTAGTAGATGAACCTACAAATCACTTAGATTTAGAATCTATTCAATCTTTAAATAATTCATTAATTAATTTCAAAGGAACTATATTGTTTACAACGCATGATCATGAGTTTGCACAAACCGTAGCCAATAGAATTATTGAAATAACACCTAATGGAGTTATAGATAAGTATGCAACTTTTGAAGATTATTTAAATGATCCTAAAGTAAAAGAATTAAGAAATAAAATGTACTCGTAAAAATTAAATAATCAATTTTAGATTTTATACGTACAAATAGAGAATAAAAAAATCAAAGATGTTAACATCTTTGATTTTTTTATTTTATAGAACTCTGATGCTAAAGTTTATGAATTGTTCCATTCGTTTTTTAAATAAGCCAAAGCATTAATTAAAGTCGTTTTTGAGTTTGTAGGTTGAAATCCTAATTCAGTTTTAGCTTTACTAATATCATAATCTTGATGCAAACCATAAAACATTTTTATATATTCTCTTTTCAATAAAGGCTCTTTACCTGTTATTTTACTACCAATTTCCATAAAAAAAGCAACTATATATAATAAAAACTTAGGAACCTTGGGAGGTGTTTTTAATTTTAAACTAGAAAATTCTTTAGAAGCTATATTTACACTTTCTTGAATAGAAGTATGTTTTTCATTAGCTAGTATATAGCGTTCTCTATTTCTTCCTTTTTTCATGGCTAAATATGCTCCCATAGCCACATCCTTTACATCAATCCAATTTAAAGTTATGTTAGTATCAGCTACCATTTCTCCATTCATTATTTGATAGACCAATTTATTAGAATAACTTAAGTTATGAGCTATACTACCAATCATTGCAGATGGTAAAATTAAGACAGTTCTAATATTGTATTTTTTACTAAGTTCAATAGCTAATTTATCAGAGTCATTTTTTGAATTGTAATACCAATTTCTTCTGTCTGTATTATAGCCATTACTTTCTTTTGCAGGAAGTTTAGTGAAATCTAAAGCAGCTACAGAGCTTACATATAAAATATTTTTAACTCCGTTAATAAATGCAGCTTCAAATAAATTTCTGGTGCCTTCTACGTTGTTATCGTAAATTTCTTTTTTTGGATTTTTAGACCACATTTTAAAAGAGGCTCCTACAGCATATAAATTTGTGACACCTTTAAAAGCTTCTATCATAGAGCTTTTATTCATAATATCTACATGAGTAATTTCACAACCAAGCTCGAGTAAAATTTTTTTGTTTTTTTCATTTCTATAAGTAGCAACTACTTCAATGTTTTTTTCAATTAATAATTTACAAAGATTATAACCTAAATGGCCATTTGCACCTGTAACTAAACTTTTTTGATTCATTTTATACCGAAATTATATCAATCAAATATCCAGTATAATTAGAAGTTGAAAAATAACAAATGTTAGAAAATTTGTTTTCTAATTCTACTTAAAGATGGTGCTTCAATACCTAAGTAGGAAGATAAATCGTTTATAGTAACCGTATTTACTAGATTTGGACTTTCTTTAAGCATTTTTAAATACCTTTCTTTAGCGGTTAATTTTTGAAAATCATTAATACGTTCCATTTTACAGGTTAAAGCAGAACTATGTATAGAGTTAATAAGAATTTTAAAAAAAGAAGTGTTATTATTTAACGAGTTAAAATTTGCTTTAGATAATGTATAAATATCACAATTGGTAACAGTTTCAAAAACATCTAAAGCTACTGTTCTGTTTTGAAAACTATTAAAATCAACAAAAAAATTACCAGATTCTATTAAATGATTTACAATAAGTTTTCCATCATCATTCTGGTATCCTTTTACAACTCCCTTTTCAAGAAAATAGATAGTGTCAGCAACGATGCCGTTTTTAGTAATAGAAGTATTACGTTTTACTTTTTTTGGAATAAAAGCATCTGTAATACTGTTAATTTCATTTTTATTTAATGGATGTATTTTATTTATATAATCGATTAAAATTTTCATTAAAAAGGTGATATTTAGAAATTAAAAAACCGCAATTAATTGCGGTTTTTTAATCTAGAATTATTTTCTTTTTTTGAATTTATCAAATTTAGTTTCTGTCTGTTTAGGCCAGCTATTATTTTGAGTATTAATGTCAGCAGTTTCTAAATCAGGATCTACTACAATACTTTTTATTTCTTTATTTGAAGCAAAAACTTTAAATACTTTGGTGTCATTTTTTTTCCATATTTCTGCAGGATACTTTTCACGTTTTTTAGTACCATCGGCATAAGTAAGCTCTACAATAATAGGCAAAACTAAACCTCCAGGTTTTTCAAATTCTACCTGATACATATATTTTGGAATCGATTTTAAAGCCGTTTTTTGGTTGTCAGGTAAGCTAGCAACATAATTTTTAAGTTTATTAATATTAGCGTCTTCTTTTTTATCTGTTAAAAACACAAAATCTCCTATAGACTCAAAATAAGCTTTATATCTTGGGCTTTTTTTAATTAGCTCCTTTGCACGATCACTTTTTTTATTAGTGATATATAATTTTTTCACCTCTTTAATAGCTATATCGCAATAATCTGTTGTGTAAAACCAACCTCTCCAAAACCAATCCAAATCCATACCAGATGCATCTTCCATAGTTCTAAAAAAATCGGCAGGTGTTGGGTGTTTAAACATCCAACGTTTAGAGTATGTTCTAAAAGCAAAATCAAATAATTCTGGTCCCATAATAGTTTGCCTTAACATGTATAAACCAGCTGCAGGTTTTGTGTAAGCGTTTGGACCAAAGTTTTTTACATAATCACCTTGAGACATAATAGGAGATAAACGATCTTGATCTAAACTCATATATCCTCTTATTCCTTTAGGTAAGCTACGAACAGGGAAGTTAGGATCATAATCTAATTCAGCAAGCATTTGAACAAAAGAATTCAAACCTTCATCCATCCAAGTCCACTGACGTTCATCTGAATTAACAATCATTGGGAAAAAATTATGGCCAACTTCATGTGTAATTACTCCAATCATACGATTTTTAACTCTATCTGAATAGGTTCCATCAGCATTCGGACGACCAAAATTAAAACAAATCATAGGATATTCCATTCCTTGACGTTTTGCATGAACAGAAATAGCTTTAGGATATGGATAATCGAAAGTTAATTTAGAGTATTCTTCTAAGGTGTTAGCAACCACTCTTGTTGAGTGCTCCTCCCATAAAGGGTTTCCTTCTTTTGGGTATAAAGATACGGCCATAACGGTTTTACCATTAATATTAACAGCCATTGCATCCCAAATATATTTTCTAGAAGAAGCAAATGCATAGTCACGTACATTTTTTGCTTTAAAATGCCATGTTTTAGTATTGGTTGCTTTTTGTTTTTCATTAGCTTCTGCTTCTGCTTGTGTTACAATGAACACTGGGTCTTTATATGATTTTCTTGCTTTTTCCCAACGATTACGTTGTTCTTTAGTTAAAACATCTTTTTCGTTTTGAAGTTCGCCAGTAGCATCTAATATGTGATCTCTAGGAACAGTAATTTTAACATCATAATCTCCAAATTCTAAAGCAAATTCACTTCTTCCCCAAAATTGCATATTTTGCCATCCTTCTACATTATCATAGACACATAACCTTGGGAAAAATTGTGCAATTGTATAAGACTTATTACCATCTGTAAATTGCTCAAATCCAGAACGACCTCCATCTTCTACAGAATTATTAATTAAATAATTCCATTTAATTTTAAAAGTAAATTTAGAGCCAGAAGCAATAGGTTTTGCTAAATTGATACGCATCATTGTATTGTTTATGGTATAAGATAAATCTCTACCATCTTGGTATTTTACAGCTTCTATTTTAAACCCGAAGTCTTTTCTTTTCCCCATATTCTCTTGAATAAATGCATCATGTGTTTGCCACCCACTAACATTTTTAGATTCTAATAAAGGAGTTTGTGAATCAGGTGCTCTCATGTTTTGATCTAATTGTACCCATAAATATTCAAGATTATCTTTTGAATTATTATGATATGTAATTGTTTCGTCACCATAAAGCTTATTATTTGCTTCATCAACTCGAATTTTCATTACATAATCTACTTTTTGTTGCGTATAATCATACCCAGGAGCACCAGAAGCGTTTCTCTGCGTGTTTGGAGTAGCTAATACGTCTTTTAACTGACGAAATTTATTGTCATCTGTATGTCCTGTTTGTGATTTTTTCTCAGTTTCTTGTGCTAAAACGGAAAAAGAAATGAATAGAACAGAAAATAAGAAAATAGAAAGTTTTTTCATTATTGTGTATAGTTGATTTAAAAATGATGTGAAAATTACTGAATTTATATGATCAAAGAGATATTTTGATGTGAAAATTAACAAATCTTTACCACAAATTTTAAAATAAAAAAAAGTAACATATAAAAATATATGCTACTTTTTTAAAATTAGTAATATGTTATTAAGTTTTTATCCTTTCATTTTGTTTTTAAACTTATCAAATTTACTTTCTTTTTCTTTAGGCCAATTGTTATTAGAAGTATCTACATCAGCAGTTTCTAAATCTGGGTCAAGAGCAATATTTGTTATTTCTTTAGAAGAAGAAAATACTTTTGTAATTTCATTATCATTTAATCTCCATATTTGAGCTGGATAGGTCTTTCTTTCTTTAGTACCGTCTTTGTAAGTAAATTCAACAATAATTGGCATTACTAAACCGCCAGGTTTGTTGTATGTAATTTCATAGTGAAATTTAGAGTTCGGATTTTTACTAGAACCAAAACCTAAACCTTTTGTAGTATCTTCAACAAATTCAACAGTTTCGCTATTTGTGTTTTTTGTATAGAATTTTTTAACTCCTTTGATACCAATATCTGTTACATCTGTTGTATAAAACCATCCTCTCCAAAACCAATCTAAATCCATTGCAGAAGCATCTTCCATAGATCTAAAGAAATCTTCTGGTGTTGGATGCTTAAATTTCCAGCGTTTAGCATATGTTTGAAAAGCGTAATCGAATAACTCATGTCCCATAATAGTTTCTCTCAAAATCCATAATGCAGTTGCAGGTTTTCCATACGCATTATTACCAAATTCATATACATTATCACCTTTAGACATGATAGGCGCAATTTTAGATTGATCTCCTCCCATGTAACCAACAATATTCTTTGGTAAACCTCTTACTATTGGAAAATCTTTATCATAATCTTTTTCTGCTAACATTTCTACAAAAGAATTTAACCCTTCATCCATCCAAGTCCATTTACGTTCATCAGAATTAACAATCATAGGAAAGAAGTTATGACCTACTTCATGAACCGTAACTTTAATCATTAGATATTTTACTCTATCAGAATAAGTTCCATCTGGATTAGGCCTACCAGGATTAAAACAAATCTGAGGATATTCCATTCCCATTTGCCCATCTACAGAAATGGCTTTGTGGTATGGATAATCAAAAGTATATCTCGAATATGTTTTTAAAGTTTGTGCTACAGCTCTTGTAGAATGATCTCCATATAAAGGATTTGCTTCTTTAGAATAATAAGAATATGCCATTACTGTTTTTCCATTAATATCTACAGCCATTCCATCCCAAATAAATTTTCTAGAAGTAGCAAAAGCATAATCTCTTACATTTTCAGCAAAGAATTTCCATGTTTTTGTTTTCTTAGATTTTTTCTTTTCAATTTCTTCTGCTTCTTTTTGAGTAACAATAATTACAGGCTTATCAAAGGTTTTTTTAGCAAGTTTTAATCTTTTTAATTGCTTCTTGGTTAATACTTCATTCTCATTTTTAAGAACTCCAGTAGCACCTAACATATGATCTGCAGGAGTAGTAATATTTACTTCATAATCACCAAACTCTAAAGCAAATTCACTTCTTCCCCAAAATTGATCGTTTTGCCAACCTTCTACGTTATCATAGACGCACAAGCGTGGAAAAAATTGCGCAATTACATAATTGTTATTATTGTCTTTAGGAAAATGCTCATAACCAGATCTACCTCCTTGTGTTCTATGGTTGTTGATATTGTACCACCATTTTATATTAAATGAAAAAGTAGCACCAGAAGCTAAAGGTGTTGGTAAATTAATACGCATCATTGTTTGATTAATGGTATGCGATAAATTACTTCCATTAACATTAGTAACACTAGTTATTTTAAATCCACCATCAAATGTTTTTTCAGCAAAACTTCTATCAAATCTTCTTTTACTCATTTTTTCGGTGATTTTACCAGACTGAATATCTGGAGTCTTAGAATCTAAAGCACGCATGTTTTGATCTAATTGTACCCATAAGTAAGCTAATTCATCTTCTGAATTATTGTGATAAGTGATAGTTTCACTTCCTGTAATTTTCTGCTTTTCATCATCTAAAACGATATCCATTTTATAATCAACTTTCTGTTGCGTATATTTTTTACCTGGAGCACCAGAAGCAGTGTGCTGATCATTAGGAGTTGCCAATACGTCTTTAAGTTGTTTAAACTTATTTTGATTAGTGTGTCCTTTTTGAGTTTCTCTTTTTTTGTTTTGAGCTACAGTAGAAGTTGCTAAAAACAAAATAGAGAAAATTAATAGAATAATTTTCTTCATTTTTTAGATTTGTAAGATTGATTAATTATTTAATTGGTTTTGCTATAAAATTCCCCAAACTTTATAAATAGATAATCTATTATAATCATAGATTTCTAATGAACCTTATTTTAATGTAATATATGAAGGCTAAATTACTAAGAACTGAAGAGTTTTATTAAAACTTTAACAAACCTTTATCATTTTTTTTAGTTAAAAATAAACTTTTACGATTGTTTTTTATTTTGGCTTTAATTAGATTTTGTTGCTCAGGAAAGTGTTTAATTAATATATTGTTTTGAATTTCAATGATGTTTACTTGTTCTATGTTTTCTATTTCTAAATAAAAATAGACAATATCACCATCATATTCTTTGCCTATAAACGTATATGTATGTTCTTTTTTATTGATAGAAATCTTAAAATGTTTATTTAGATAAATAGAAAAATAATGATCAACATCTTTCAACTCCTTTTTAGTAGTTAATTGTAAGTTTGTATCATAATCCTTATTTATTGCTTTTTCTATATCATCTATGAAGACATTCATAATCATTTGAACAGATTTTTTTTCTTCATTATGTTCTATTTCTGTTAAAGCGATATAGTATTTATGAGAAGAAAAAGAAAAGAAAGATGCTATAAAAAGAAGATAAAATATTTTTTTCATAAAAGACACTAGTCAAATTTTAGACCAAATTAAGGGTTTTTATTAATTTCTTTAAGATAAATGATACTTTTCTCTTTTAAAAACTCAATCAATTTAAAGACTTCTTTATTTTTTACAAGATTTATTAGTTCTGAGCTTCTATTAAAATTTATAAAGTGATAAATTTTATCTGAAGGAATTTTATAGTGTTTTGTAAATGCATGTTTACCAATTAAGTTAACTATATTTTTTGTAAGTTGATCTTCTAATTTTTCTCTGGCAATTTTTTGCGCTAGTCTTTTTTCTTTTTTTCTTGTAAACAAGGAAAATTTTAAAAGACTAATACCTTCAAATTTTTGAGTAGGATCTGTTTTTTTAGAGATATCCACTTTAGATTTATCAATTTCATCCTCTGGAAGAATGACCTTTTCTTCAAAATTAATTTTAGAAAAGTCTAAGGCTCCTTTAGATTTAACTACAGCAACATCTTCGGGTGTTTGTTTAAAATCTCTTTCTAAAAAGCCATATAAATTTGTTTTTTTTATTTCTACTTCGTCTAATACATAATCTTTTAAATGTAGATTTATATTTATTTTTTTCGTTTTAATTATAATATTAGCAACAGTTACTTTTTGTGTATGGTGTTGAATAGAAGTAATTTCTAACTCATCTCCTAAAGTAGCATTAATAATAAAAATACCATTTTCATTAGAAAAAGTACCTTCTTTTGTGTTTTTATTAATTATATGTGCATTAATTACTTTTCCTAATTTATCTTGAATACTACCATTAATTGGTGTTTTTTGGCCATGTATAATTAAACTAGATAAGAAAATTAAAAGAGGTAGAACTTTTTTCAAAATTATTTATTTTGTTGTTTTTTAAATAATTTGGCTTGCTTTTGTAAAAATTCTATTAATTTTAAATCATCTCCTTTATATGCTTTTTCAAAATCTTTATCAAAATGTGTAAAGTAAATAAAACGACTTACTTCAGTGCTATCTATCTTTAATTGTTGTATTATCAATTTACGATATAAGTTTTCAATAGCTTTCAATTTTTGTTCTTTTTCTAATAGCTTTTTCTCTTTTTTTAATAAACCAATTCTACCAGTAATAGTATTAATAATTAAGTCTAAAGGAATTAAACCAGCACTAGAAGAGGCAGTATAAATTTTTCTATCTATTTGCGGAATTTTTTTAACATGCGGATTAAAGCCTAAATTTTTCATTACTATCTCACGGTCACTATTTTTAATATTTTTAGAATCTGCAGTTAAAATACCAGATAAGTTTGTTTTTTTAACTTCAACTTCCTCTAATAAATAGTCTTTTAAATGTAAGTTAAGATCTAGTTTTTTTGTTTTTATAATAATATTAGCAATAATTCTTTTTTCAGTATGGTGTTGAATAGAGGTGATTTCTAATTCATCTCCCAATTTAACTCTAATAGTATAGGAGCCATTATCATCTGAAAAAGCACCTTTTTTAGTGTTTTTATTAATAATATGTGCATTTATTACTTTTCCAATTTTATCAAATAGAGTGCCTGTGATTTCTATTCTCTTATCTTGTGAAAAAGAAAATATACTACAAATTAGAAAGAAGAAAAGTAATAGTTTTTGCATATAATATAATGATACACAAATAAACGTATTAAAAATCTTAAAAAGTTTTAAAAGTAATATAAATAAAAGTTAAACCAATTATTAGTTTATTTTTTATAGCAAAAAGCAATGAATAAGTTTTAATTTTTAATGCAACATGGTTGCGTTAATTTTGTTTTAAAAGCAATTTAAAACAAAAACGATGAAAATAATTTATGTTTTATGTTAAAAAAATATATTTGCCATAACATTAATTAAAAAACTCTTATTAAAATGAAAAAAATGAAATTTATGATTACTTCGGTAATCGCCGCTAGTTTATTAATAACAGCTTGTAATGAATCGGAAGATACTACAGATGCTACTGTACCAGCAGCAGTAGAAGAAAACGTATCAGAAGATTTAATTGAAAATAATTCTTCTGTGTATATTCCTAATCAATACATCGTAGTTTTAAAAGAAGGTACTTTAAGTAGACCAGCTGCTAGAGGTACAAAAATAGCTTATGAAACAACAGTGAAGTCTCTAAAAAAGGAAGTAGTAACTGGTTTTAATGGAATTAGTTTAAAAAATAAGGATGTAAAAGCAACGTTTGGGTATGCTTTACAAGGTTTTGTAGCTAAATTAACAGAGGAACAAGTAGCAAAATTGTCTAAGGATCCTAGAGTAGAATCTATTAAAAATGATTTTAAAATTTCTTTACAACCATCAGATACTAAAAAGCAAAAGGAAAAATATACGCCAATTGCTAATAGAGATTTTTTCCCTTGGGGAATTGACAGAGTTGGAGGACCTAGAAACCCAATTAATAGAACAGCTTGGATTATTGATTCAGGTATAGATTTAGATCATCCAGATTTAAATGTAAATGCAAGAAGAAGTAGAACTTTTGTAACTAGTGGAGCAGATGCTTCTAGCGCAAATGATAGAAACGGACACGGAACGCATGTTGCTGGTACTGTTGGAGCGTTAAGAAATGATATTGGAGTTATAGGGGTAGCTCCAGGAGTAGAGTTGGTTGCTTTAAAAGTGTTAGGAGGTCGAGGAACTGGAGATTTTTCTTGGACAGTTCAGGCGCTAGATTTTGTTGCTGCTAATGGTAGAAGTGGAGATGCTGTAAATATGAGTCTAGGTCCACAAAACAGATTTACAGATATTGCTACAGATAGAGCAGTAACTAGAGTAGCTAATAGAGGAATTAGAGTAGTTATGGCTGCTGGTAATTCTAATGATGATTCTAGGTTTTATTCACCTGCAAGAGTAAATGGAAATAATATATTTACTATTTCTAATATGGATAGAAATGAAAGAATTGCAAGAACTTCTAATTTTGGATCGCCAGTAGATTATGCTGCTCCAGGTACTGGAATTTGGTCTACTTGGATTAATGGAGGTTATAGAAACATTAGTGGAACTTCTATGGCTGCTCCACACGTAACTGGGTTGTTATTATCTGGAGGAGTTAGATCTGATGGAAGAGTTAGATCTGATAAAGATAATAATAGAGATCTTATAGCAGTAAGAAGATAGAAAATAAATAGTTTTATAAAAGCACTGAAGATAGCATGTTTATCTTCAGTGTTTTTTTTATAAGTATTATAAAATTATTAAAAATGGTACTACTAGCATAAGTTTTCATACAAAAAAGAGCTTCCTAAGCTTTTTAGTAATGAATTTTAACACAATCTACTTTTTTAAATAGGAAAATAAATTATATTTAGGTCTTTTGATAATTTTTTATGAGAAGATATATACTTTCCTTTTTGTTATTTAGTGCAAGTTTTTCTATTACAGCACAAAAGTCGCTTTTTAAACATTTAAATACATTTTCTAAACAAGATAGCCTAAGAGGATCTATTACTCCAGAAAGAATCTGGTGGGATTTAACTTATTATCATTTAGATATTTCAGTAGATCCAGGAAAGAAATTTATTAAAGGTAAAAATGAAGTGAAATATAAGGTGATAACACCTTCTTCTGTTTTACAAATAGATTTACAACATCCAATGCAAATAACGAAAGTTACACAAAATGGAAAAGAATTAGTGGTGAAATCTGAAGGAAATGCACACTTTATTCATTTAAAAGAAAAACAAAAAAAGGGAAAAACAAATTCTATTATAGTGTATTATGAAGGTTTTCCTAAAGTAGCAGTTAATGCACCTTGGGATGGTGGTTTTTCTTGGAAAAAAGACCTAAAAGGAAATCACTTCATAGCCACTTCTTGTCAGGGTTTAGGAGCAAGTGTTTGGTGGCCAAATAAAGACCACATGTACGATGAGGTAGATAGTATGGATATAAGTGTTAGAGTTCCTAGTAACTTAATGAATGTTTCTAATGGAAGATTACAAAAAGTAGAGAAGCATGAAAATAATACAACAACCTATCATTGGTCTGTTAAGAATCCAATTAATAATTATGGAGTAAACGTTAATATTGGAGATTATGTACATTTTTCAGAAAAATATGCGGGAGAAGATGGAGAATTAGACTTAGATTATTATGTGCTTAGAGATAATTTAGAAGAAGCTAAAGAACAATTTAAAGACGTGCCAAAAATGTTAAAAGCTTTTGAACATTGGTTTGGTAAATACCCTTTTTATGAAGATGGTTATAAATTAGTAGAAGTACCATACTTAGGTATGGAACACCAAAGTTCTGTAACGTACGGAAATAAATATTTAAAAGGATATTTGGGTTCAGATTTATCTGGTACTGGTTGGGGCTTAAAATTTGATTTTATAATTATTCACGAGTCTGGGCATGAGTGGTTTGCAAATAATATTACCAATAAAGATATTGCAGATATGTGGATTCATGAGAGTTTTACTGCTTATTCGGAAAGCTTATTTTTAGATTATTATTACGGAAAAAAAGCTTCTTCAGAATATGTAATTGGTACACGAAAATCTATAGCAAATGATATTCCAATTATTGGTCCTTATCATGTAAATAAAGAAGGATCCGGTGATATGTATTACAAGGGGGCTAATATGTTACATACCATTCGTTATTTAATTTGTAATGATAAAAAATGGCGTAAAATTTTACGTGGTCTAAATAAAGAATTTTATCATAAAACAGTTACTACAAAAGAAATTGAAGACTATATAAGTAAGAAATCGAAGATGAATTTATCAAAGGTTTTCGATCAATATTTACGAACCGTTAAAGTACCAGTTTTTGAATATAAATGGAAAGAAGGAAAACTTCTATATCGATGGAATAATGTAGTAAAAGGTTTTAAAATGCCATTAAAAATAAAAGTAAATAATAGTAAAGTAATATTGGAACCAACAGAGGAGTGGCAGGAAAAAAAGATAAAAGGAAAAGATATTGTTATTGATAAAAATTTTTATGTTGAGGTTAAGAAAATATGAAATAATGATTTTGTTACATAAAAAAAAATGCACCAATTTGGTGCGTTTTTTTATATAAATAAATGAAATATTTTATTTTTCAAATATGAAAGTAGTTTCACTTTTAATCTTAATAGTACCTCCTTGTTCTGTTCTATTGAAATCAACAGGTTGCTTTAAAATTATTTTGTTTCCAGTAAAACTATTAATATTAATACCAGAAGAAATATTATCCCCAATTAATAAAAGTTGATTGTTTTCAATTTTCCATTCACCAGAATTTAATTCAGAAATAGTAGAAACTTCTTCTTCTACAGTATCGATGTCACCTGCAATATTAGTTGTACTTACTAAAGTAAAGCTACCATCTACAGTAAATTCTTTAGGATTTTCAGTAAATGTTATGGTAAGGTTATAATCTTTACCAATAGACTTAATATTACTAGAGAAATCAATACCCTGCGAACTACCACTAGTAGTAGCATCTAAATCAAACTTAGTTAAACTCCAAGTTCCAACAAGATCATTTTGATTTACATCTACATTGTTGTTAGATTCATCAGAACAAGAAATAAATAATAAAGTCGAAACAAATAATAATAGTAGTTTTTTCATAATTTTAATTTTTAATTTAAAACAAAATTAAGTTTTTATAATACATTTGAAAAGCAATTATATAAAAAAATGAAAAATATAATCATAGCAAGTACCTCTACAGTTCATGGTAGCGGTTATTTAGAATATTTGTTACCAACACTGTCTAATTTTTATGATAGTTCGGTAGAAGAAATAGTATTTATTCCTTATGCTCGTCCTAGTGGAATATCTTACGACGAATATACCCTAAAGGCAAAAGAAGCTTTTAACAAATTAGACATTCAGGTAAAAGGAATTCATGAGTTTGAGAATGCTAAAAGAGCAATAGAAAATGCACAAGGAATTTTTGTTGGTGGAGGAAATACATTCGAATTAGTTAATCAATTGTATAAGAACGATATACTTGTAACTCTAAAAAAAACAGTAGAAAACGGAGTTCCATACTTAGGAACCAGTGCAGGAAGTAATATTTGTGGAATAACAATGATGAATACGAATGATATGCCAGTAGTGTATCCGCCAAGTTTTACTACCATGGCATTCATTCCATGTAACATAAATGCACACTACTTAGATCCAGATCCAAGTTCTACTCACATGGGTGAAACTAGAGAAACGAGAATAAAGGAATATCATGTGTATAATGAAACTCCAGTTATAGGATTACGAGAAGGTAGTTGGTTACAAGTAGAAGGAGAAATCATACAATTAAAAGGAAAACTTTCTGCTAGGTTATTTAAAAAAGATAAGCAAGCTACAGAATTAGAACCTGAAACGATAATTGATACAAATATTCTTAGTTAACTAAGAATATTTGTAATTTTGTGTTTTGTAAACACAAAATATGCCAGCAATTCAAAATATTAAAGTAGCAGTAGACGCTGTAGTTTTTGGCTACGAGTCTAAAAAACTATCTGTTTTATTAATAAAAAGAGGTGTAGAACCTTTTAAAGATTCTTGGGCATTACCAGGAGGGCTGGTATTAGATGATGAATCTTTAGAAGAAGCCGTTACTAGAGAATTGAAAGAAGAAACAGGAGTTACCATAAAGTATTTAGAACAATTATATAGTTTTGGTAAACCTAAAAGAGACCCTCGAAATAGAGTAGTATCTGTAAGTTATTTTGGTTTAGTAAGCCCAAATCAGTTCACTATAAAAGCAGATACAGATGCAGAAGAAGCACAATGGTTTTCTATGGATGACTTACCATCTTTAGCTTTCGACCATAAAGTGATTCTAGAAATGGCGCAAAAACGTTTAAAAGCAAAGCTACAATACGAACCTATTGGTTTTGATTTATTGAATAAAGAATTCCCGTTCTCAGATTTAGAACATTTATACACTACTATACTAGAGCATCAAATTGATAGAAGAAACTTCAGGAAAAAAATATTAAGCTTCGGAATTGTAGAAGAAACCAATAAAATACATCAGCAAGGTAGTGGTAGACCAGCTAAACTCTTCCAATTTAATAAAAAGAAATACGACCAATTAGTAAAAGAAGATTTCCACTTTGAAATCAAGATAGTGTAACTTTTACACAAAATATTTTGTTGTATTGTTTTTATGTTCTATTTTTGCGTAAAAACAACACAATATGATTTTAAATTTAGATACATCTTTTAAGCCACTAGGAGAAAATCAAGTTCTTTTTGATTCTTTTATTTTTTCAGGAGGAGAACCTCATATAAAAATTAAAAGTGATTTGAAAAATACAGAAGAAGTAACTATTACAGTTAGAGTAACTTCTTTTAATGATTTCGGAATGTTACTTTGTGCAATAGATGCTGTAAAAAGATCTGGAGTTAAAAATGTACATGTGTTTTTACCATATTTTCCTGGAGCAAGACAAGATCGTGTAATGGTTGCTGGCGAACCTTTAACAGTAAAGGTATATGCTAACCTATTAAATAATCAAGAATTAAGTAGTGTTACGGTTTTCGATCCACATTCGGAAGTGACCCCAGCATTATTAAATAATTGCAAAACAATAACGAATTATACATTTATAGAAAAAGTATTACAAAATATAGGAAAAAAGGCATTGTTAATTTCTCCAGATGGAGGCGCTTTGAAAAAGATTTATAAAGTATCTGAATATTTAGGAGGAATTAATGTGATTGAATGTTCGAAGAAAAGAAATGTAACCAATGGAAAATTAGAAGGTTTTAAAGTATATGAAGAAGATTTAGGAGGGGAAGATTGCTTAATTGTAGATGATATTTGTGATGGAGGCGGAACATTTATGGGATTAGCAGTAGAATTGAAAAAGAAAAATGCGGGGGATTTATACTTAGCAGTTAGTCACGGAATTTTTAATAAAGGAATTGCTGCTTTAAATGAACATTTTAAGAAAATTTATACAACAGATAGTTTTAGAGATGTGGATGGGGTAATGCAAATTAAATTGGAAGAAGTTTTAAAATCATAAAAAGCTGAAATAGTAAGGAGGTATTCCATTGTTAAATGAATAAAGAAAAAGAGGTTTACATCTCTTGATAAAAAAAATGAAGTAATGAAAGTAAAAGTTAAAAAATATACAGAACAATTGAAAGAATGGCCAGAAAGAGGACACCATATAATGGCGCAGTACGATGATGAAAAAGTAATTATATATCAATCATACCGACCAGCAATAGGGAATTTTGCTACGAGAAATCAATTTTTTGGTGGACCATTTAAATATACTCGAATGACTTGGATTAAGCCTAACTTTTTATGGATGATGTATCGCAATGGTTGGGGAACAAAAGAAGGACAAGAAGTGGTATTGGCTATCCATTTAAAAAGAGATGCCTTTGAGCGGTATTTATCGCAAGCTGTATATTCTAGTTTTCAAGCAGATTTATACGAAAGTCAGGAACATTGGAAACAAGAAGTAGCTAATTCATCCATTCGATTACAATGGGATCCAGATCACGATCCGTATGGAGCAAAATTAGAAAGAAGAGCTATTCAATTAGGAATTAGAAACGAAGAAATTGTAAAATATGCAAAAGAAGATAGTATTGAGATAGAAGATATTTCAGAGTTTGTAAACAAACAATATCAGCACGTACTTAATAATGAATTAGATAAATTGATAGTGCCAGATGAAAAACCATATGTAAGTGCAAATGAAGCTATAAATAAAAGATTGAGAATACTATGAAAAATAAAATAGAAGCCATGTTTTTAGGTTTAGCAATAGGTGATGCACTTGGTGTACCTGTCGAGTTTAAGAGCAGGGAAGAACTAAAAAATAATCCAGTTAATTCTATGTTAGCATACGGAACATATAATCAACCTGCTGGGACATGGTCAGATGACAGTTCATTAACCTTTTGTTTGGCAGAAAGTTTATTAAAAGGGTATGATTTAGAAGATATAGCAAAAAAGTTCATTCAATGGAAAGATGCTCAAATATGGACACCACATGGAGAAGTTTTTGATATTGGTATACAAACAAGTAAAGCTATAGATAGACTAACTAGCATTTTATACGGAAAAGAGGAGGCAGATTTGAAATTTTTGATGTACGAAGATGATGAATATACAAATGGAAATGGTTCATTAATGAGAATTCTTCCCTTACTATTTTATATAAAAGGAAGAGAAATAAAGGAACAGTTTCAAATTATTAGAGAGGTTTCATCGCTAACACACGGGCATATTCGTTCTGCTATTTCTTGTTTTGTATATTTAAAATTCTCAGAATTTGTAGTCGATGGATATACAATAAGAGAATCTTACGAAAAAATGAGAAATGTATTATTACAATTTTTTGTAGATTTTAAAATATCAGAAAGAGAAATACAACATTTTAAAAGGTTAATCAAGTATGATATCTCTAATTATAGCGAAAATGATATAAAATCTACAGGATATGTAATTCATACTTTAGAAGCATCTTTTTGGTGTTTGTTAAATTCAGAATCATATTTAGAAAGTGTTTTTAAAGCTATTAATTTAGGAGATGATACAGATACCACTGCTACAGTTGTTGGCGGAATAGCTGGTATTTATTATGGTTTAGAAGAAGTTCCTGAAAATTGGTTTAATGAACTAGCAAGAGTAGAGGGTATAAAAGAATTAGCAGATTTTTTTTCTAAAAAACATGAAAAATGAAAACAAGAATATTATACAGGCCAGTAGGCGAAAAAGAATTACAATTAATAGCGGAAAGTGGATTTAAACAATTTCCACCACGTTTAGAATGGCAACCCATATTTTATCCTGTATTGAACGAAGAATATGCTTCTGAAATTGCTAGTAAATGGAATACGACAGACCCGTTTGGAAATTATGTAGGATTTGTAACAAAATTTGCTATTACAGAAGAAGAATTTCAAAAATATACGATAGAAAATGTAGGAGGAAAAATACATAACGAGTTATGGGTACCTTCAGAAAAACTAACAGAATTCAATAAAGCTATTCAAAAAACAATTGAAGTGGTAAAAGTATATATAGGAAGTAAGTATGAAAAAAGTGAATCTTCAGCAATAACCAAGTTGATGAAAGGGATAGAAAACGTATATGAAAATTGAAGTAATACAAGGAGACATTACTAAAATACAAGTAGATGCAGTTGTAAATGCAGCAAATTCTAGTTTGTTAGGAAGTAGTGGAGTAGACGGAGCAATTCATAAAGCTGGTGGAAAGGAAATTTTAGAAGCTTGTCAGTACATAAGAAACCGACAAGGAAAATGTAAAACAGGAGAAGCTGTTATTACAACAGCAGGAAATTTACCAGCTGAAAAAGTGATTCATACAGTTGGACCAGTATATAACAAAGGAAATAAAATAGAAGAAGAGTTATTGGCAAATTGTTATCGTAATTCTTTGCTATTGGCTAAAGAATACAATTTAAAAACAATAGCATTTCCAAATATAAGCACAGGAATTTATCGTTTTCCAAAGGAATTAGCAGCAGAAATAGCAATACAAACGGTAAAAAAACATCCTGTGGTAGATAAAGTGATTTTTGTATGTTTCGATGAAGAAAACTATAAAATGTATTTAGAAAAGGTTTAAAAAAATAAAAATGAAAGAGATAAAATATATAAAAGGAGATGCTACTTCTCCTCAAGCAAAGGGAGTTAAAATTATAGCTCATATTTGTAATGATTTAGGAGGATGGGGAAAAGGATTTGTTTTGGCAGTTTCAAAAAGATGGAAAGAACCAGAAACCAGTTATAGGAAATGGCATAGAGAAAGGTCAAAAAATGATTTTGAGTTAGGAAATATTCAAATTATACAGGTTGATAAGTTTATATATGTGTGTAATATGATTGGACAAAGAGGTATGAAAACAGGCAGTAATGGAGTTCCAATAAGATATGAAGCAGTTAATAAGTGTCTCGAAAAATTATCTGCTGTAGCAAAAGAATTAAACGCTTCTGTACATATGCCAAGAATTGGTTGTGGATTAGCAGGTGGAAAATGGGAAATGATTGAACCAATTCTTCAAGAAAAATTAATAGAAAATGAAATTGATACAGTGGTATATGATTTCTAATAGAAAAGATAAAAAATAAATGTCAGTTCGAGTGATTTATCTGATGATTGAGCGAAGTCGAAATCAGAAGAAAAATTGTATCGAGAACATTTAATAAAACAAAATTAAAATGAAACTAACCATACACGGATATTCAACAGCATTATTTGCAAGCTGGTATTTTATAGAAGAATTAGGGTTGTTGTTTGATGCTGGTGACGGAGTAATATCCAACCTTTTAGGAAAAGCATTAAAAATTAAAAATGTTTTTGTTTCTCATGCAGATAGAGATCATTTAGGCGGTTTATTACAATTTAATCAATTAGTAGGTGCTAGAAAACCAAATATATATTATCCTAAAGATGCAAATTCGTTTAAATTTTTTAAAAATTTCACCTCTAAATTCGATCCTCATACGCAAGGAACACAGTGGATTCCTTTAGAAGATAATCAAAAGGTTATTATTTAAAAAAATTATGAAGTAATGTGTTTTGAAAATAAACATATAGATATACCTAATCAGCTAAAAAGTATATCATCTAGAGTTTCAGAAACTAAAAATAAATTAAAAACTGAATTTAAAAATTTAGTTCCTAAAGACTTAATAGCGTTAAAAAAAGAAAAAGGAGACGATTATATTTATGAAAAGGTAGAAAAAACAATTTTAACGTATTCGGGAGACACACCAGTTTTCGATTATTCTAAATACGATAATTCAGAAATACTGATTCATGAAGCTACCTTTTTAACAAAAGAAGAATTAGAAACAGGAAATGATAAAAATAAACATAGCTCTTTAGAAGAAGTGATGGAAATGGCTGCGAATATAAAGATTGATACATTAATCTTAGGACACTTTTCTTCACGATATGATATGAACGATATTGATAACAATATAAGAGCGTATATAAAACATTATAACATTAAAATTCCCGTATACAGAATTCCGATAGGAAAAACACAACGTGATATTTTAAATGGAAAAACAATAAATTAAAATGAACGAAAAAAATATAAAAAGAATAAGTAAATTTTTAAGTCTATTACTAAGACATCAACCCGAAACTATCGGTTTAAAATTAGATAAAAATGGTTGGGCAATGGTAGATGAATTAATTGAAAAATCGAAAAGAAGAAACAGGACACTTTCAAAAGAAATTTTGAAAGAAGTAGTAGCAACTAACGATAAAAAACGATTCAGTTTTAATGAAGAGGAAACAATGATACGAGCCAATCAAGGACATTCATTAAAAAACATCGATTTAGAATTAAAAGCTGTTGTACCGCCTGAGTTTTTATATCACGGAACAATACCAAAGTTTATGCAAGCAATCAGAGAAAAAGGATTGCTAAAAATGAGCAGACAACACGTGCATTTAAGTCAAGATTTACAAACCGCTACTAAGGTAGGAAGTAGAAGAGGTATACCTATTATTTTAACCGTTAAATCTGGAGAAATGCATGCAAAAGGATTCGAATTTTATCAGTCTAAAAACGGTGTTTGGTTAACAGATTATGTACCAGTTGAGTTTATTGAAAAAAAAGAATTTTAATAACTACAATAAAGAAATTATATATTAAATGGGGTATGGATTAGGTATTTATTGTGAACAAGACGTGTTCTATAAGAAAGAATTAATTGATGAGTTAAATAATAAATTCCCTCCTGATGGCGAGTATACTTCTTTTGCATTAAAAACAGGGTATTATTTTTTTGGTAATTATAGAATTTATAATGAAAGATCATGGTTTTATCAAATATGTGAATCAATAAATTCAGATTTTTTTGAGTACTTCTCAAACATAGATTATGTTGAAGATTTAGCTGAATGGACGGAAAAAGAAATAGAATTAAAATGGCATAGTCTGACTAAGGTTAAATTTAGTCTTGAAGAATTTTTAGATAAAATTAGAAGAAAAGATATAGTAGAGAGTATCTTTAAAGATACTTCAAAAAATAAAAATGATTTTAATTATGATCGTTTTAAAACCTATTTATCAAAAGAAAACGGGATTTTAGAAGATTTATTAAAATGTCAGTATTATATTGAAGTTTATGAGAAATATGGAGCTAAAAAATTACTTTTTATATATGATTAAATAATAAAGAATCAATTTATAAACATCTTAAAAAATTGAATGCAATTTTGAAAAGATAGGTTGAGTCAGATAAAATTGAGAATAAGGAGTTTAATTGATTAAAAGAATTATGAAAAAAATAGCCTTACACGAAGAAGCATTTTTAATAGAAGACTTCTTATCAGCAGAAGAAAGTGAAAACTATTTATCTACATACAAGGCAATAGAATTTGAAGAAGCAAAGATAAATATTGGTGGAGAGCAAGTGATGTCTAAAGGGATTCGAAATAACGATCGATATTTGTTTTTTGACGAATCTTTGGCTATTGATTTTTGGAATAGAATGCGAGTTTTTACTCCTGAAAAAGTAGGTTTCTATAAAAGTATAGGGTTAAATGAAATGTTTCGTGTATATAAATACGCAAAAGGGCAACGATTTAAAATGCATAGAGATGGTAGTTATAAAAGAAACCTAAACGAAGAAAGTATGTATTCTTTTTTAATTTATTTAAATGATGATTTTGAAGGAGGAGAAACAGCATTTAGAAAATTGTTTACTGTTGCACCTAAAAAAGGAACAGCCTTAGTTTTTAGACATAGGTTAAGACATGAAGGAAAAGAAATAATTTCTGGTGAAAAATATGTATTGCGTACTGATGTAATGTATAAAAGAGAGTAGAATGAAAGAGTTAAAAGAAATAATACAAAAAGCAATAAGTATAAAGAAAAGGAATAATATAACCTTTTTAACAGGTGCAGGAATTTCCTCAGCTAGTGGAATACCTACGTACAGAGGAACAGATGGTATTTGGATAAAAGGAACAAAAAATTACAAACCTGAATCTTTTGGTACATTTGAACATTTTTCTAAAAATGCTGATGAGGTATGGCAATACACGTTTTTTAGAAAAAAAATGTTTGCAGAGGCGAAGCCTAATGAAGCACATTATAAATTAGTGGAATTGGAGAAAAAGATATCAGAAAGATTTCATTTAATTACTCAAAATATAGATAATTTACACCAAAGATCTGGTTTAGATACTATATACGAAATCCATGGGAATTTAAGAGAAATGCGTTGTTCTGAAGAATGTTCCAAAGATATTTATGAAATACCTAAAAGTATTCCGTTAAAAGGAATAGATGAAGACTTAACCTATGATGAAAAGAAACTCTTAGTTTGTCCTAATTGTGGAGAAGATACGAGACCTAATATATTATGGTTTGACGAATATTATAACGAGCGAATTTTTAAGATGCATACTACATTAAAGATCGCAAAAAATTCTGGGTTGTTAATTATATTGGGAAGTTCAGGAGCAACAAATTTGCCAAATAGATTAGTAAAACAGACATTACAATATGGAGGTTATGTAATCGATGTAAATTTAGAAAATAATAGTTTTACAGATAATTTTAAAGATAAAAAAAGGTTTTATTCTTTTAGAGGTACTATTTTAGATTTTTTAAACATTTTAGAAGAAGAAATAAACTAATATGGAAAAAAGAACATTTACAATAGGAGATATACATGGTGGATTAAAAGCCTTAGTAGAACTGATAGAAAGATTAGAGTTACAATATAATGATACGTTGATTTTTTTAGGCGATTATGTAGATGGTTGGAGTGAATCTGCTCAGGTTTTAGATTATTTGATCGATTTGGAAACAAGATACGATTGTATTTTTATAAAAGGAAATCATGATGTGTATTGTGAAAATTGGTTAAAATCTGGAGAAACAAATGATATTTGGTTATTCCATGGTGGAAAAATGACCATCGAAAGTTATAAAAGATATACTCACAAAGAAAAAAAAGTACACTTACAGTTTTTAGAACGTATGAAGTTATTTCATGTTGATACTGAAAACAGATTATTCATTCATGCCGGATTTACATCCATGCATGGCCCTGCAAAAGAAATGTATGAATCGAATTATAATTGGGATAGGACGTTATGGGAAATGGCATTAACAATGGACAAGAGGATTCAAAAAGATGCATTAGTATATCCGAAACGTTTATTATTGTTTAAAGAAATTTACATTGGCCATACGCCAACAACTCGATATGATGTAACTGTACCTATGCAAGGTTGTAATGTTTGGAATGTAGATACGGGTGCTGCTTTTAAAGGTAAATTATCTGCTTTAAATATTGATACAAAAGAAGTAGTTCAAACAGAACCTGTCAATCAATTATATCCTGATGAATTAGGAAGAAATGAAAATCCGTACAGAATAATAAAAAAGAATTTTTAAAAGATACTGTCTTTTGTGTGATAAAAACACAAAATAAATTTGCAGAACTGTTTTCTTAAAGTATATTTGTGTTTTATTAACGCAAAAAAAAGTTTTTTGAAAAATGAAATACACAAATAAACGAATACAAGAACAATATAATAAAGGAGAAAATTTAAAATTTTTGTTTTTTTGGGGACATCAACCTAATAAAGATGGAGGCATAGGTAAAAGTTGTTTTAGCCAATGGTGGCAATCTGAATTTGTAATTGATACGATTAATTATAAAACAGCAGAACATTATATGATGGCTGAAAAAGCAAGATTATTTAAAGATGAAGAAATATTGCAAGAAATACTAAAAGTAGATCATCCGCACGATGCTAAAAAATTAGGTAGAAAAGTAAGTGATTTCGATCCATCAGTATGGAATACTCATAAATTTGAAATTGTAGTAAAAGGCAATGAAGCTAAATTTTCTCAAAACTCATTGTTAAAAGAATTTCTATTAAACACAAAAGAAAGAATTTTAGTAGAAGCAAGTCCAAGAGATAGAATTTGGGGAATAGGAATGGGACAATCCAATGAAAAAGTAATGAATCCAAATTTATGGAGAGGACAAAATCTTTTAGGCTATGCTTTAATGGAGGTGAGAGATATGTTAATTAAGTAAAATAGATAATGAATATTTATAGGACATTTTGTTAGGCGATGTTTTGGTTTTTAAGGAAAACTTAAAAAAATGATTTACACTTCAAAAATGCAGTTACCAGTAGAAAAAAAAGGGAAACAATCTATATTCCTTGCAGGAAGTATGGATTTTAATTCAGAGAGTAATTGGAGGAAAAGAGTTATAAATGAATTTAATAAAGATTATAATTTTTTTGATCCAACTATTACCAATCATGATACTCTTACAAATTCGCAAATGGAAAAACACATTCAGTGGGAGTTAGCAGCACTTGAGTTATCAGATAAAGTACTTTTAAATTTTTTATCAGTATCAGAATCACCAATTTCTCTAATAGAATTAGGGATGTATGTAAAAACAACAAAATTAATCGTTGTTTGTCCTGATAAGTTTTATAAAAGTAGATACATTAAAACCTTATGTGCTACTTATGCAACCCCTTTTTTTACAGATGTAGAATGTGCTCTTGAGTATCTTAAAATATAAGGAACAAATTAATAGACATTAATTAATTTGCTAAACTAGACCTCACAGATACTGTGTTAAAAATCAAATTTATTATTTAAATTTTTTGTAAATTTATAATTCACTAGGAAGTTGTTTTTCAACTATCCTCAGGGCAGAATTTTCTGCCCTTTTTTTTACCATTGGTGTTTTGGATTGTAATCTTGTTGGTT
>CANMJA010000013.1 GCA_947498055.1 uncultured Tenacibaculum sp. | reverse complement strand
TACTTTTTTAAAAAAATAAAAAAACAACGGTTTTACTGACTGCAGAGAATTAAAAATGGGATTTATTAGTTTTTATCAGACAACAATATTACTTTTGTTTTACTACAAAATACTCTGGTTATTTGCTCCTTCAAATCATAAAAAAACGTTTATCTCTTTGAACTGAAAAAAAATCACGCCTTACTTTAGTTTCACTATAATTGTATGCTCTTTTCTTTATAAAAAAGAACATTCATTAAAAACATAAAACTTTTTAAGTCTTTTTTTTCCTTTTCACCCTTCAAAACTTCCTCCTTATTTATTTTAATCATCATTAAAACAAATACTTAACGTAATTTTGACATGAAACAAAAACCCATTAATTGAAAATAACTTTATTATGTAAAAAAATAAACGCTACACAAATTTAGACAAGATTTAAAACGAGGTGATGGTTATAGCGTTCGTTTTTCATCAACAAAAATATAGAGTTAACAAATCAACTAACATAGTGCAATCAAAATATTTTTTACACTCAGTATAATATTATTTATATCTTATATAGTATTAACTTTTAGGTTTTAAATAAGAAGGGAACATATTTTTTCTAATTAGTTTTACTATTATTTATTCAAATAAAACAATTATACTGAGTCTTTAACCTAAAAAAACAATTATTTTAAAAGAAGAAATTCCTATTAACATTAAAAATAATTTCCTTGGAAAATAAAAATAAACTATATTTATGACAACATAATTTAATCCCACTCTACAATGAAAAATTCTCTTAAAACATTCTTATTTTTTTCTAGTATTCTATTAGTTAATTGTTCTTCCTCTGAAGTACCAGCAGAAGAAACACCAATGGATTCAACAGAAAAAATAACTTACGAAAAAGACGTTAAAAGTATTATTAATTCTAGCTGTGCTACGAGTGCTTGTCACGATTCTGCTGCTCCTGCCGCTAGTTTATCTTTAACTAATTACACACAAGTTAGAAGTGCTGCAGAAAATAGAAACTTAATAGGTCGTATAAACAGTGCATCTAATCCTATGCCAGCAGCAGGAAGAATATCTAGTGAAAAAAGAGCCATTATTGATAAATGGAAAGCTGACGGGTATTTAGAAAATTAAAATAGATGAATAAACTACTTTTTATTTTATTACTAAGTACTCTAGAATCAGTAATCGCACAAAAATACTTTACTAGAAATGGTTTTACAGAATTAAAAGCTTCTACGGAAGCTTTTGAGCCTATACATGCAACGAACAATAGTTCGAGTGCTATTGTTACCAACGAAGGGAAAATTGCTTCTCAAATTTTTATTGGTGCTTTTAAATTTAAAATTGCTTTAATGCAAGAGCATTTCAATGAAAACTATATGGAATCTAGCACATACCCCAAAGCTACTTTTAAAGGAATAATTGTTGGTTTTGATTTCAGCAATTTAACCAATAACAAAGAAATAAAGCTTAAAGGTGTTTTAACAGTAAGAGGTATTGACAAAGAAATAGAGTCTATTGGTGTAATTTCTAAAACAAGTAATAGTTCTTTTCGTTTAAAAGCTAATTTTAAAGTTACTCCACAAGATTTCAAAATTAAAATACCTAGTGTTGTTAGAAAAAAAATAGCAAAAGAAGTAATTATTAATATTGATTATGAACTTAAAGAGAAGAAATAAATTTTTATTTTTTGGGTTTATTGTTTTATTGATAATACTTTTTTCTACCTATGCATATATTTTCAGGCCTCCAGAAAAAATAGAAAATAGTACAGCTATTTTTATGGGAAATACAAACGATTTTTTATTAAAAATCGCTAAAAAACCTAATGAATGGAATACAAAAACAGTACAATTAACAGGGCGTATTTCTTCAATAGAAGATGAAGGTCTTTTGTTAGACGGAAACACCTTTTGTCAATTTAAAAACAAATCGCTTTTAACCAAATTAAAAAAAGATCAAACAATTACTATAAAAGGAATTATTGTTGGTTTTGATGATCTTTTTAATGAATTAAAATTAAATCAATGCATTATAATAAAATAATTATTTTATTCTTATTTTTAAACCTAAATACTACTTTTATTAACGCTCAAAATGATTTACTTGAGGAATTAGACAAGGAAGTTAAACCAACTATTCAATTTCAATCACCCGCTTTTAAAGCTTTAAAAATAGGAAATCTTCAATCTACAAAAATCGCAGAAAAAGGAGATATTTATCTTATCGTATCACATCGTTTTGGCCCCTTAAAAGATGGTTTTGATACTTTTTTGGGTTTAGATAATGCAAATACAAAAATTGAGCTTTTATATAGTTTTTGGAAAGGTATTCAATTTAGTATTAGTAGAGAATCTTTTAGAAAAACTTTTGCGTTTGCTGCAAAAACTTTAATAACTAAACAATCTAATAAGTTTCCTTTAAATTTAGTTGGATATGCAACTATTAATAGAGATACTGAGTTAGATCAAAACAGATTTACCAACTTCACTTTAAAAGATGCAGATAGGTATAGCTATTCTTTACAATTATTAGCTTCTAGAAGATTTTCTAAAAGTTTTTCTTTTGAATTAGCACCTACTTTAATTAGAGAAAACTTACAAATACTAGAAGAAACAGGAACAGCCAATCATAATCAATTTGCACTAGGCTTTGGTGGTAGATACAAACTGAGTAAACGTGTAAGTTTAAATGCCGAATATGTACATAATTTTAGTAGAGATGAAAATTCGATATATTACAATCCATATACATTTGGGATAGATATTGAAACTGGCGGACACGTATTTCAACTACTATTTTCTAATGCACAATCCTCTAATGAACCTGGATTTATAAGCAATGCTAGCGGAGATATTGCCTTTGGATTTAATATTGTTAGAGTTTTTTAAAAATTAAATTCATTACTAATGAAACACAAAGTATATCCTAATCGTGATTAGGATATACTACTCCAATTTTATCACGAATTTCATCTAAAATTTTCATTAGTTGAAGGCTAAAAGAATGTGGTAAAATTGGACTTTCAATTAATTGTTTATCTAAGCACTCCATTACATGTGCTGCCTCAAACTGATAACCAAACCCTAAACCATCATCTATTTTTATTTTTTCTGTTTTTTTATTGTTCTTCACAAAAATAGTATCGTTTAATTCTCTTGAAATTTTTATTACCCCTTCTTTAAAATGAAAAATTGTATCGTTAAATGAATCACAAGTAAATCCTGATTTTAAATAAGCTTTTTTAGAACCATTTTCATATTCAAAAACAACCTCTAAATCTTCATCAGATCCTGTAGAGCTAAGATTTGCTTTTGCGTTAATTTTTTGTGGCACACCTAAAGTCATTAATGCTACAAAAACCGGATATATTCCTATATCTAATAAGGAACCTCCTCCTAACTCCATATTATACAATCTACTCTTAGCATCAAATGGAGCATGAAACATAAAGTCTGATTGTATTTTTCTTACATCTCCTAATTCATTCGATTTTATAATTTCAAGTACTTTTTGAAAACTAGGTATAAAACGTGTCCAGAAGGCTTCCATTAAAAAAATATTGTTCTCTTTAGAAGCCGTTATCATTTTCGTTACTTCTTTTGTATTTATAGCAAAAGGTTTTTCACATAAAACAGCTTTTTTATTCAGCAAACTTATTAGAGTATGTTTTTCATGAAATGTATGCGGAGTAGCTATGTATACAATATCTACCTTTTCATCTTGTAACATTTCTTCGTAATTACCATAAGCTTTTACAAAACCAAATTTTTCTGCAAACTCTTTTGCTTTATTAAAATTTCTGGAAGCTGCAGCATATAAAGTTGCATTTTCTAACAAATTTAAATCACTTGAAAATTTTTCTGCTATTTTTCCACAACCTAAAATAGCCCAATTATATTTTTTCATAATTTATTTATTCTTAATTTCAGTAATAAAAATTTCATCTTATCTTAATTATATTTTCTCGTAAGAAAGATATAACCTTTAAAATAACTCTATTAAACTATTTTCTTAGTTACACATATCTCGCAGATAATTCTTGTCATAAATTTAGACTTTTATTTATCTCTTTTCTCAAAAAAATAAAAAACTTAACTTTGCGCTGTGGTAAAGATAGATAATATAGAACTTCCAGATTTTCCGTTGCTATTAGCTCCTATGGAAGATGTAAGTGATCCGCCTTTTAGAGCTTTATGCAAAGAAAATGGTGCTGATGTAGTGTATACAGAATTTATTTCTTCAGAAGGTTTAATTAGAGACGCTGCTAAAAGTGTTATTAAATTAGATATTTATGAGAAAGAACGCCCAGTTGGTATTCAAATATTTGGTGCTAATATAGATTCGATGCTTCGTTCTGTAGAAATTGTGGAACAAACGAAACCAGATATTATAGACATTAATTTTGGTTGTCCTGTTAAGAAAGTGGTTTCTAAAGGAGCTGGAGCAGGAATTTTAAAGAATATTGATTTAATGGTTAAGCTCACAGAAGCTATGGTAAAACATACAAGTTTACCTATTACTGTTAAAACTCGTTTGGGTTGGGATCACGATTCTATTCGTATTGTAGAAGTAGCAGAACGTTTACAAGATGTTGGTTGTAAAGCAATTTCTATTCATGGGCGCACACGTGCACAAATGTATAAAGGAAATGCTGATTGGAGACCTATTGCCGAAGTAAAAAACAACCCAAGAATGCATATTCCTGTTTTTGGAAATGGAGATGTAGATTCTCCTGAAAAAGCAATGGAAATGCGTGATAGTTATGGCTTAGATGGTTGCATGATTGGACGTGCGGCTATTGGTTACCCTTGGTTTTTTAATGAAGTTAAACATTATTTTAAAACTGGAGAACATTTACCAAAACCGAGTATTGCTGAGCGTGTACAGGTAGCTAGAAGGCATTTACAAATGTCTATAGATTGGAAAGGAGAACATTTAGGAGTTGTAGAAACTCGAAGACACTATACTAATTATTTTAAAGGAATTCCTCATTTTAAAGAACACAGATTAAAATTAGTTACTTCTGATGATTCTATAGATGTGTTTGCTGCTTTAAATGAAATTGAATCTAAATTTGGAGATAGTATTATTCCTGAAATTAGTTAATTTTTCAAAAAACATACAACTAGCTATAAATCAAACTTTTTAAATCACTCCTTGTGACTTTTTAGAAATAAATGTGTCTTAATAGTGTAAGTAAAAATGAGTAGATTGTTATTATAATAAAAATATAACTTTTGAAATAACATTAAATGAAACATAAAGTAAATCTCAATATATAAACAGAGGTCACTAAAAAGAAACATTTGTACTAAGTAATCAAAGGAAATTAGAATAATCCCCATTCAAAACATATTTTAACAACTGAGGCTCATTTTTACTTTTTAAACTAACTTTCTATAAACTCTTTAGAAATTCTACTTCCAGCAATTTTAGCTGCTAAAAAACCTAAAATAACAATTGTTAAAGCAACTATTAATCCGTTTTTAAAATGGAATTCTACAGGATAAGGAATGCCTTGTGCAATATGAAACCATCCAAATTTTTGTTGTAAAAACACCAAAATAATTCCTAATAGCAACCCTATTACTAATCCTATTACGATTAATAAAAAACCTTGTAAGACAAATATTTGTTTTATTTCTTTTACACTTGCGCCTAAATTTAATAATGTTTTTAAATCTTTACGCTTATCAATAATCATCATAATAATAGCACCTATTATATTAAACAGTGCGATTATAACTATTAATGTAAAAATTAAATAAGAAACAAAATTTTCTGTGTTAATTACTTTGTGAATTAAAGCATTTAACTCTGCTCTCGTTTTTACCGTATATTCACTACCCAAAGCTTCTTGCAACTGCTTTACGATAACATCTGGCGTATCATTATGGTGAAGTTTTATTTCAATTGCAGTTATTTTATTAGGCGTATAATTCAATAATTTTTGAGCTACTTCTAATTCTGTAAAAACATATTTATTATGAAACTCTTCTCTTCCTCTATACACTCCAATTATTTGATTTTCAACAACGTTAAAAGCATTATTTGGATTTAAATAACCTTTACCCGGTTTAGGCACATAAATTTGTAATGGCTTTATAAAATCTAATCGAGAAAGATTGGATAATTTTGCCATAATACCCACACCAACCACCGCTGTGTTTTTAAACTCAGGATCTATCCAAGAGCCGGCCCAAAAAAAAGAAGAATCGATTTGTATGATCTCTTTATAATCTGCGTCTACGCCTTTTATATAAGCTGTGTGTTCTTTATTTTTATACTTTAAAAAAACTCGTTCTTCTATAACCTTAGAAAAAGAAGCAATATTAGTGTTTGCATGTAACTCTTCTTCTATTTTAGAAGTATATGTAAATGATTTCCCTTTTGTTTTTGTTATTTTAATATCAGGATCAGAAGTATTAAGTAATGAATAACTAAAGGTTCGTAAACCAGAAAAGCCTGATAATATAATAAACAATACCAAAGACCCTACAATAACTCCAAACATCGCTATTATTGTGATAATATTGATTGCATTGGTACTATTTTTAGGTTGTAAGTATCTTTTTGCTATGTATAAAGGAAAATTCAATTGCTATTAAAATTAATAACGGCAATGTAGCAATTATTATTCATTATCGTTTTTGACGACGTGGTAATATTTCAGGATTTTTAATTGGATTTTCGTCTTCTCCTTTCAAAGACTTATCAATTTCTTCAATATAATCTAAACTATCATCACCAAAGAATAATAATTCTGGCATTCTTCTTAATTGATTTTTAGTTCTTTGCGCCATTTCATGACGAATTAAAGGAGTGTTAGATTTTACTCCTTCAATTATTTTTTCTCTGTTTTCTGATGGAAAAACACTTAGGTACACTTTTGCAACTCCTAAATCTGCTGTTACCGATACTTTAGATACAGAAATCAATACTCCTTTCATACCATCTTGTGCAGCACGTTGCAAAACATCTACTAAATCTTTCTGTAAAACTCCTGCTATCTTTCGCTGTCTATTCGTTTCTTCCATGCTGCAAATTTACCGATAAATATTGAATTTCCTAATGACATTAATAATGGTTGTTTTTTGTAAAAAACAAAGTATCAAAATCAGATAGCAATTTTATTTTATGGTAACAGATTACAAACCGATCTAAATCGGTAATATCAACAAAAATCAGTCCTCAATTATAAAAATGAAAAAGTAATTTATTTATGCAATAGTTTATGGTGTATAAATTTTATTCTTAATTGCATATACAACCAAACCTACTCTATTTCGTACGTCTAGTTTTGTAAATAAACTATCTCTATAACCATCTATAGTTTTTGGACTTAAAAACATTTTCTCTGCTATTTCTTTATATGTTAACTCTGAACAAGCCAAGCGCATGAATTTAAGTTCATTTTCTTTGAAGTTCACACGTTTATTCCCATTTTTCCCGGAAACAGAATCTAAAAGAAGATTGGTTACATTTTTAGTATGATAAAAACCATTTTCAATTATTTCTAGCAATGCTTTTTCAAGTACATCTTTTTGAGCATCTTTTAAGAGATAACCTATAGCACCTGCTTTTAACATTTTTAAAATGGTCCCATCGGCATCTTCTACAGAAAGTGCCAAAATATGCACATTCGGATAATTTGCCACAATCCATTGCGTAGTTTCTATCCCATTCATTACAGGCATATTAACGTCTACCAAAACAATATCAGGAATGTTTCTTGGTGAAGCTTTAAATTTGTCTTGTACCTCTCCCCCGTTTTTGCATGTGTATAACACTTTGAACTTATCAAACGTATTAACCATGCCCTCAATAGCCTGCGATAATAACGTATGATCGTCTACCACAACAACTGAATACTTCATAGTTGATGAATTATTAGATTACTAAATAACTTCTGTATAAGGGGATTATACTTTATAAAAATAGTAATAAATATTTAAAATAGTGCCATTATTTGGTTTGGATTCTAAATTTACTTTTGCATTTATAAGTTTTGCTCTTGTTTTTATATTCTGTAAGCCTATTCCTTTTTTCTGTATTTCTTCCGATTTAAAACCTATACCATTGTCTTTAGCAACTATTATAAGTAAATCTTCTTTAAAACTTAAAAGAACTTCTAATTTAGAGGCTCTTGCGTGTTTTATAGTATTTGAAAAAAATTCTTGTAAAATTCTAAAAAGAATCATTTCATGTTTTTTATTCACCTCTTTTTCTTCTCCTTCAAGAGAAAGAGATGCTTCTATAAATTGTAATCTATTAAAACGTTCTATCTCTAATTGTAAAGCCTCTCTTAATTTTATGTTTTTAATAAATTCTGGATTTATTAATTTAGACAAAGCACGTACTTCGTTTAAACTTTTACTAATTGTTTGTGAAACCTCCTCCATATTTTCTGGAGAAGCATTTTGTAATTGTATTTTAGCTAGCGTTAAAAGCTGTCCAATATTATCGTGTAACTCCCAACTAATATTACGTAACGTTTCTTCTCGTATTTCAATTTGTGTTTCCGCTATCTCTGTTTCAAAACGTTTTTTTTCACTTTCTTTTTCCTGCAACAAATTATTTTTACGCCTCTGAAAAACCGCAAACAAAACAATTAAAAAAATAACAATTAAAGCTATTATTATTGTTGATATGACTAATATTTCTCCTCCTTGTTGCATGTTATTAATCCATAGATTATAAATAAATTCATTAAGATGATTAAATATTTCAAAATAAAAAACAAATCTCTATTATACATGTATCTAAATAAAGAAAAAAAAGGAATCGATGGTAAATAAAAAATTAAAAAACCTACAGAAACCCAAAAAGGCAACAACTTTTTATAATTTAAAATTTCGTCGGAAATTAATAATTGCCTCAAATACATAAAAGCCAAAACACTAGTACCTAAAGACCCTATTACGGTTTGGTTTACAAATAATTCTTCAAAGGGAAATAAGAAAAAACCTAAATTAAAAAAAACTAAAAAAAAACTTGATAATTTTTTCTTTAGTTTTATAATGGATCCTAAATTGAAATTTATTAGATTAAAATTAAAAAATGTGTAAACTACGTATAAAAAATAACTTGATTTTTCTATACTTAGAAAATATAACCCTGTTGCTTCTACGAGAACATTAATAATTAACATCGTTATTAATGTGAGTACAAACACAGATCTATTATTTCTTTTAAAAAAAAAGACACCAAATAAGGCAGCAGCAAACTGAGAAATAATAGCTAATAGGGAAATATTTGACATAAAAATTATTTTAATGAAAAGGAGGAGCGATATTACTTGCATTGGCTGTAATACTCAATTCATCATTCTCTTGATTAAAAGTTTTTAACATTTGCGTTTCTTCCTTCTCCATCTTATACTTCTTTTTCCTCATAATATAGTTTTCTTTATTATCGTAACGCCATTTATAACCGTATTGCTCTAACATTTCCTTAAAAGTCACTATTTTACCTACTTTAGAATTTATTAAATCTATTAAGGTTTCTTTTCCATTTACCATTACAGTTGGCATGTACATTAAGTTTTCATATCCTATAAAATCGTCGTTATGCGCATTTTCATTAGAATATACTCCTTTTATAAAACTAATTCCATGTAATTTTATCTTCTTTTTTTTGGCTAGTTTTTCTGTGTATAGCATATAGTTTTTTAATTCTTGAAAATTAAAAGTATTCACTCTAGTATCTTCAAAACCTAAACCATTTACTAAAACTTCAAATCTAGTATTATCATACTCTTTTAACATACTAACTACTTTTTTATAGGTAAGTAATGTTTCTGGTCTTTTTGGTTCTGGTGTTTTACAGAAACGTTTGCAAATTCGCTCTCTTAAAGTTGGCATAATATTCTTTTTTAAATTTGGTTAACTATTCAAAAATACATGCTATTTTTTTGAAAAGATTATGTTTTTTTACAAACACCCAAGTAAATCAAGTTCTTAAGAAAAAAAACAGGAAAAACACCTTTTAGTATTAAGTGTGTTTCCTGTGCACTTTTTAGTTTTTTTCGGGTTGTAGTTTTTAGATATAAAAGGCAAGGAGAATTTCTATTTACAAAAATCTATAAGTAGGTTTTAAAACCTTTAAGACATGTATAAAAACTTCTTAAAAAACTACTATTTTTGTTATTATGAATAAAATAGAACACATAGGTATTGCTGTTAAAGATCTTGAGAAATCAAACCAACTTTTTGCTTCTCTTTTTGGTAAACCTCATTATAAAATAGAAGAAGTAGCTAGCGAGGGTGTAAAAACTTCTTTTTTTAAAACTGGCCCGAATAAAATTGAATTATTAGAAGCTACAAAACCAGACAGCCCTATTGCTAAATTTATAGAAAAAAAAGGAGAAGGAATACATCATATAGCTTTTGCTGTAGAAGATATTGTGAGCGAAATTAAACGATTGAAAGAAGAAGGCTTTACCATTCTTAATGAAACTCCTAAAAAAGGAGCAGACAATAAATTGGTTGCTTTTTTACATCCAAAAACAACTAATGGAGTTTTAATTGAACTCTGCCAAGAAATAGAAAATTAACACCTCGTTTTCGAATTAATTTAGTATTGATCTTCCTATAAAAACGACAATTGGCTTTTGTCTTTTTTTATTTAGCTCGTTCTTCAAAAAAAATAAAAACTTACAAATCAATGACTTATTTTTCATTATTTAAAAAACATTTTTTTAGGTAGGGTAAATTACAACTGAATTGTATTAATACATATGGAAAAACCGCTATAATTAATAAAGGTTCCTTTTTCATAAAAGCATTTAATATAATAACTCTAATTTTAATCTTATGAAATTTTTTAAATTAATTATTCTACTAGCATTGGTATTTGTATCATGTCAAGAAAATGAAACGCAAATTGAAGAACAACAAACAGAACAATTATCCGAAATAATCGAAGGAGCAATACAAGTATTGAATGAAATGGATAATTCTGATAATGATAATCAGAATGGAAATGACGATCAGAACGGAAATGATGGACAAAATGGCAACGATGGACAGAACGGAAATGATGGACAAAATGGTAACGATGGACAGAACGGAAATGACGGACAAAATGGTAACGATGGACAGAACGGAAATGACGGACAAAATGGTAACGATGGACAGAACGGAAATGATGGACAAAATGGTAACGATGGACAGAACGGAAATGACGGACAAAATGGTAACGACGGACAGAACGGAAATGATGGACAAAATGGTAACGACGGACAGAACGGAAATGATGGACAAAATGGTAACGACGGACAGAACGGAAATGACGGACAAAATGGTAACGATGGACAGAACGGAAATGACGGACAAAATGGTAACGATGGACAGAACGGAAATGATGGGCAAAATGGCAACGATGGACAGAACGGAAATGGTGAAGAAACACCTAGTGATCCTGCTACAATAGATTGTTCAGTTTTTAAAGGTGTTGTTGAATTTTCTTACGCTAGAAAACAATTTGCAGGAGTAAAGACATTAACGATAAGAGATTTAGACCCTAACTCTGTAAAATGGACTGTGAACGGAGAAGTTGTTACACCTAGAAGACCTAGATTTATATTAATTGAAGATCATGTTCAACAATCTGGTACAGTAGAAGTTTGTTACGAAGCTACCTCTGCTACTTGCGGGAAAATATCATCTTGTTTAACTATAGACTTTGTTAAACAATAAAAATATTCTATTTTTCTAATAATAATTTAAAGAGATGTAAAGTAAAATTTACGTCTCTTTTTTATTGTTCCAACCATTTCCTAAATACCGCTGTTGTAGAAGAACTAGTCATTGCTTTTTCTTTACTACCTTTAATCTTTAATAAAAGTCTATTCTTAAAATGACTTTCTATATTTTCTATAAAGTCTATGTTAATAATTTCACTTCTATTAATTTTAAAAAATTTTTCTGGATTTAATTGTTGAAGTATTACTCCTAATGTTTGAGATATGCTGTGTTTTTTTCCTTCTAAATCTGTAGCAATACAAAAATCACCCGAAGCTGTTATTAAACTTATTTCTGAAACATTTAAAAGCTGTATACCTTTTGCTTTTTTTATCACAAATCGTTTTTTAAAAGTACTATTTTCTTGCTGTAATGCTGATTTTAAACTTGTTAATGTCTGATGGTTTAATTTATTATAATCTCCTTGATTAAATAATGATTGATATTTTTCAATAGCTTTATTAAAATCTGCTTTAGAGTAAGGTTTTAAAATATAAGCAATTCCATTCGTATTAAATGCTTTAAATAAATATTCATCGTGTGCAGAACAAAAAATAATAGGTGTATCTATAGAAACATCATCAAATAAGTCAAATGAAATTCCATCTAGTAATTGAATATCTGAAAGAATAAAATCATATTTATTTTGAGTTAATAATTTTTCTCCATCTGTAATACTTCTTGCCCAATCGTGTGGTATTTCTTCTTTAAAAAAACCATTTAAATACAACACTAGTTTTTGATATGCCGGAATTTCGTCTTCTAAAATTAAAACTTTCATACCTTTAATTTTCCTTACTTAATTTTATAATTGGAATTACTACTTTAAACTCTTCTTCTGTATTAACAATACTAATTTCTTTATCAGACAATAATTTATAGCGTATTTTTAAATTTTCTAAACCCGTACCAAAAGATTCTTTTTTAGCTATTAAATTTGATTTTTTATTTATCACCTTTAACCAATTTTCTTCAATAGTTATGATAGTTTCAATAGACCTTTTATCTGGTTTATTATGTTTTACCACATTTTCTAATAATGTTTGAATAGATCCTGTAGGTATAAATTTATTAGAAATATTTATCTTTTTGTTAATTTTAAAATGATAATCATTTCCAAACCTAGTTTGAATTAAAAAAATATAATTTTCTGCTAATTGAATTTCTTCAGAAAGTTCCATTACTTCTGTATCTTTTGTTTTTATCAAATATCTATATATCAGAGATAATCGATTAATGTATTCTTTTGCTTTTTCTGAATCCGAATCAATTAAACTATCTAATGTATTCAAATTATTAAATAAAAAATGAGGGTCTATTTGAGATCGTAATAATTTTAATTCATTTTCTTTTTGCTGCTTTTCTATTTTTAAATACTGTGTTTGTCCTTCATAAAATTTTTTAATCAATAATATTCCTAATGGAAACCCAATCATATCAGTAGCATTATACAAACCACTTTGTAAAAAGAGTAATAAATTAGGGAGTTTATCCCATTTTGCATCTCCGCTTAAAAAACCGATGAATTTATCTAAAGAACCAAAAAACGTTAAAGCCAAAAGGCTTAAAATAAAGAAAGTGATATATTTCTTTTTTTCAATTAGAAACTTAGGAATAAGAATGTATAAAAATATTAATATGAGTATAATTGAAATGAAAGTTGTTGTTGGAAAATCAATAAAATATTCTATTAATTTATTCCCTTGTCTATAATAATCTATCGAATTTAAAATTATAGTCGCCCCAAAAAGAATAGCAAGCAATATCCAATCAGATCTGTTTAGTTTAGTATTCATTATTGTTTCTTAAAAAGAATGTTAGTTTATTAAGTATACAAAAATTAACTCTTTCAGCCTATATAACAAGTAGTATAAAAGATAATTCATACATCATTATTTATTTGTTATGTATTTTTTCATTAAAAACATCCCGTATAATAAACAAGGTAATACTATTAATACACTTAATACAGCATTAGGTAAAGAAGTAGCATTTACATTGATGTTTTCAATATTAAAATCTTGTCCTACGCGATCAATTTTAGCAAAGAAATCAATTAAAGTATGAATAATTATTAAAGGATAAATACGTTTGGTAATTAGAAGCAATACTCCGAACATTACACCTATAAATGTAGCATAAAATACTTGAGACAGCTCTCCATAAATACCTTTATCAAAATGAATTAAATGTACTACTCCAAAAAATAATGAAGCAATAAAAACTGCCTTTTTAGGATTTTTAAAATAGTGAACTAAACTAGACTGTAAAAAACCTCTGATACTCAATTCTTCTGACAACCCAATACTTATACAATAAATTAAAAGCACGCTAACGTTAGTTATGGTAGCATTAGTAATATCATCACCAAAAATAATATTTAATAAAACAAGGTATAAACCTCCAATAATTACGAGTGTTATTTTTTTAGGTGTAACTTTCGAAATGCCTGCTAATTCTTTTAATCTATTCACTTTAATTATATAAAGAGAAACAACGGCTAAAATAATATTGTAGATCGTTTTTGTTAGCAAATATGTTTCGTATGAAATAGATTGATTTTCTGCTAAATAAGAAACAGTTAATCGTTTTAAAATTATAGTACTAAAAAATAATACTATAAACATACCTATATTTTTAAGTAGGGTGTTATTTTTCATAATGATACTGTGTATTTAATTTTTTTCTATGTATGATTAATCATTGTCATCAATTCTATTTTTTTCGTCTTCAGAAGCATTTCTTTTAGACTTTTTCTTTCCGAATTTAGATCCAAAGCTATAAGTTAACCTTAGTTGTATATTTTGACGAGAACCGTTAGACTCAATATTCGCATTAATGTTATCGTAATTCACACGTCCAACAAACCCTCTATTTAAAACTTTATTAATTCCTAAATTAACTTTTAGTCTTTCATTTATAAACTTCTTCCCAAATGAAAAACTTAAATCCCCTATCCAGCCAGAATTTATTTGTCCTTCTAAAATTCCAGATCCAAAAAAACTAGACATTTCAGCATTTATATCCCATGGTAATTTATAACTAGCTTGTGTATACCAACCATAACTCCATTTAGAAAGCTTTAAAACAGGATTTAATTCATTTGATTGAAATTTATTATAGTTAACAATCAATCCCGAAAAACCTTCTACCCCATTTATAAAATCTAGTGGTCCAAAAAATCTAAAGTTCCAATTTTCACGATCTTGTAAATTAATCGTTGTTCTAGAAATTTGCGCAGTGGTATCGTCTTGAGAAATAAATAAGAATAAATTATCTTTTGTATCGCTATAACCAACTGTAAAAAAAGGCTGATTATCAAAAGTTAAATTAAACTGGTAATTATTTGTAAATGCTGGGTTTAATGACGGATTACCTACTTCTGATGTTAACGGATCATATAAAGTTACAAATGAATTTAAACTATTATAATTAGGTCTTCTTATTCTGTAACTATACGCAAGATTAGCCCCTAATTCTTCTGTCAATTTTCTACTTACTGAAAGACTTGGGAAAAGTTTGGAAATTTTACGCTCCCTTGTATTATTTGTATTTGTAGAAGTTCCTTTCGTATCACTGTTTTCATAACGAAGTCCTCCTGAAAAAGACCAATCTCCAATACTTGCGTTTACTTTAGAATAAATTGCAAATATGTTTTCATCTATTAAAAAACGATTACTTGCATTTGATTGGAAATCAAAATCTCCTACAGTATTTTCTGTAAATAATTTTAAATCACTATCTGTATCTACTACAGAATACTTTGTTCCAAAACTTAGTTTTAAATTATCTGATAAAGTTCGAGTATAATCTATTTTTATTGTATTTATAGTGTACTTACTATTTTGTAAATAACGTTGATTTGTAAAAGGAATCGTATTTCCGTTTACCGCATAAATATCATTTGTATTATCATTTTTGAAATTAATATGATTAAAATCAGTAGTTAATTTATGTGATTCTGTTTTGAATTCATAATATGGATTAATACTAAAAATATTTCTATTTCTTTCAAACGTATTTTCTGTAACGAATTTATTAATATTGGTAGAAGAAATAATGTCTGTTACACTACTAGCAACTCTATCTGAAATGGTTTTATCATAACGAGTACTAAATCCTATGGAGTGCTTTGTATTGAAATAGTAATCAACACTGCCTCCAAGCCACGATCTTTTAGGACTAAATGGCTCTCTAGTAGACTGATTGTATTGTGTATTACCTACAATTCTGTTTATAAACAAATCATCTCTCCAAGTAGGACTAGAAAACCCCGCACTTAATTGCCAATTTAATTTATTTTTATAACTAGCTAAAGATGCGTTTGTACCATACTCAAAACCTTCGTCTTCCCCCATCCAAACTCCTACATTTCCATGAGTTCCTAAACGTACATTCTTTTTAAGAATAATATTAATAATTGGCCCAGAACCTTCCGCATCAAATTCAGCTCCTGGTTGCTCTATCAACTCTACTTTAGCTATATTATCTGCTGGTAAATCACGGAGCAAAGTTTCGGTATCCATATAATCTGTTGTTTTTCCATTTATTAGAATACGAACATCCGATCTACCTGCAAAACTAATTCCGTTATTCGTAACAATAACACCTGGAACACGTTTCACTACATCTTGTAAATTACTGTTTAATAATTCTGATTTTTCTAAATCAACAATTAATTTCTCTGCAGTTTGCCTAATTACTGGCCTTTTGCTCTTTACTACAACTTCCTCTAAAGACTCGTTTTCTTCTTTAAGAATGAAATTAAACATCTTATTTTCAGTAAGCTCAAAAAACTTAATAGTTTCTGTTTTAAAACCCAACATAGAAACTTCTACTTTATAAAATCCTTTTTTAAGATTTAGAAATGTAAAACTTCCTTTTTCATCAGATACTACTCCTTTTGGTGTTGTCTCTTTTCCTTTTTCGTATAAGATAATGTTCGCAAATGGTAAAGGCTGGTTTTGTGTATCTATAATTTTTCCGTTTATAGCATGTTGGGCATAACTTAAGCTTGTACTTATTAAAAAAAATATTATAAAAAACTTTACTAATTTCATAAGGTGTAATTTTTAGTTTTACACCTCAAAGTTGTATTTTTAATACAAAAAGAGAAAATAGAATCTGTTGAAATGGGATAAAAAACCGTTGAATTGGAAATGTATAAATAATGAAATCCTCGAGGCTAACCTACGAGGATTTTTTAAGGGATTTATTTTAACATTTAAGATAATTACACTTACTTCCTTTTACTATAATTAAATTTTATCTATTCTTTTTTTAACTTTTTTCTTTGGTTTTTTTTCTGCTTTATTTCCAGGAAAAACTAAAGAAGTACTAGAAAAAGTAGTTCCGAAATTTGTATGAGCATAAAACACTTGGCTTATAGCATCATATACTTGTTCTTCAGATAATTCTTTTAACGGATGAATAAATACCGTCCATAAAACATTATCAGAAATAGCATATTTTACATCTAAAGCAGTATGAAAATTTGCCATCAGTGAAGCATCTTTTAATTCTTCTGTTAATCTATTACTATCTGCTATTGGCGAAATAATTCGCATCCTATTATGAGTAGAATCTGCTATTGCAATGAAAGGAATTTCTTTTATCATAAATCTCCACTGGGGTTTTTGACTTACGATACTGTCACTAGCTTTTTCAAATATTTCTCCTAATTTACTCAATGTCATATTTTGTGCAGATGAAGAAAAATGAAAGGCAATAATTAAAATTGTAATTAAAGTATATTTTTTCATAATAGTACTATTTTACGTGTTAGACGTTTTTTTTTACTACACTTAACAAAAAAAGCTATTTGATTTCTCAAATAGCTTTTCCTTATTCTTATGTATACTATTTTAATCTCTACCACCTAAAATTTGTAGAGCCCAATATAAAAGCATTGCTAAAGAACCTAATGCAGCAACTAAATAAGTTCTAGCTGCCCATTTTAAAGCATCTTTTGAGCCTGCCAATTCTTCTCTAGAAACAATGTTTTTATTTTCTAACCAAGCTAAAGCTCTATTACTAGCATCATACTCAACTGGTAATGTTACAAAACTAAATAATGTACCCAAAGCCATAAAAGCTAACCCTGCAATGGCAATATACAAACCTATACCAGCGCTTCCTGAAGCAGCTCCAAAGGCAATCCCTCCTATAATCATCCATTGAGAAAATCTAGAAGAAATACTAACCACTGGTACTAATTTAGATCGCATTTGTAACCATTGGTATGCTTGTGCATGCTGTACGGCATGTCCTACTTCATGTGCAGCAACGGCAGCTGCAGCTGCATTTCTTTGATTGTAAACACCCTCACTAAGATTTACCGTTTTATTTTGAGGGTTGTAATGATCTGTTAACATTCCTGGAGTAGATATTACTTGAACATCTCGTATACCATGATCTACTAACATTTTTTCTGCAATCTCTGCCCCACTCATTCCATTTCTTAAATGAATTTGTGAATATTTTTTAAACTTTCTCTGTAGTGTATTACTTACAATCCAACTAAATAGAGAAATAACACCTATAAGTACATAAAATCCTATCATATTTTTTTAAATAAATTAACTTTCTAATATTTTTCTTTGATAAATTTACAACATAAATTATTCCATTTCAATAAATAAAACTAAAAAATGTCAAAATGACAAATAAACCCAACATTTTATTGGTTTATACAGGAGGTACTATAGGTATGGTTAAAGACTATAAAACCAAAGCTTTAAAAGCATTTGACTTTAGTCAAATTCTGAAAAAAATACCCGAATTACGTCAATTAAACTGTCAGATTACTACTGTTTCTTTTGAAGAGCCTATCGATTCTTCAAACATGAATACACAATATTATATTAAAATTGCTGAAATAATTGCTGAAAATTATAAAAAATATGATGGTTTTGTGGTACTTACTGGTTCAGATACGATGTCTTACACCTCATCTGCCATCAGTTTCATGTTTGAAAACCTTCAAAAACCTGTCATTTTTACGGGATCACAATTACCAATAGGAGATCTTAGAACTGACGCTAAGGAGAACCTAATTACCACGATAGAAATAGCTTGTGCACAAGAACAAGGAGAATCTATAATAAAAGAAGTTTGTTTATACTTTGAATATAAATTGTATCGAGCTAATAGAACAACTAAGATAAATGCAGAACAATTTCAAGCTTTTGCTTCTATGAACTACCCTCCTCTAGCAGAAAGCGGTGTTCATTTATCTTTCAATAAACATTTATTATTCAAACACGAAAAACAAAAAGAAAATTTAATTTTCAGAAAAAAACTAGTAGAAAATGTTGCTATATTAAAATTATTTCCTGGTATTACCAAAGAAGTAGTAACTGCCATCGTACAAACAAAGGGATTAAAAGGCTTAATACTTGAAACATATGGTTCTGGTAATGCTCCTACAGAAAAATGGTTTATTGATTTATTAGAAACCACCATAAAAGAAGGAATACAAATAGTTAATGTTACACAATGTGCAAGCGGAAGGGTTATTTTAGGGCTATACGAAACTAGTTCAGATTTAAAACGCATTGGAATTATTAATGGAAAAAACATTACAACAGAAAGTGCAATTGCAAAAATGATGTATTTGCTAGGTGAAAATTTATCTAACGACCAATTCAAATATTATTTTGAAATTTCTTTAAGAGGCGAAATAGATTGAGTATAAATTATATATTTTAAACGTATTTCTATCAATGTGTCAAAAAACAAAAGTTTTTAAACAAATAGTGTTATTTTTTTTCTCGTCCCAACATTTTTTTGTTAATTGGCAGTCTGAAAACAAGGGGTACTTATTGAGTTAATATATTTATTCATTTTTAACATAAATAAAACCTTGTAGTTTTCACTATATAAAAAATTTGTATTTTTAACACGTTAACTATTTTAAATTAATTATAACAAAATGAAAAAAGCAGTAAATGTCCTAACGATCACAGGATTTATGTTATTCGGGGCTATTCAACCAACTTTTGCTCAAGAAGCTGAAAAAGCTCAGACTTTTCACCAAATATTAAAACAACGTTTTATTGAGGGTGGACCTGTGTTTATGGGAATTGTATTAGTTGCCTTAATTTTAGGTTTAGCTATTGCTATAGAGAGAATTATTTATCTAAACATGGCTACAACTAACACAAAGAAATTAGTTGGTAAGGTAGATGATGCATTAAGTTCAGGTGGTATTGAAGCTGCAAAAGAAGTTTGTAGAAACACAAAAGGTCCTGTTGCATCTATTTTTTATCAAGGATTAGAAAGAGCTGATGAGGGATTAGAAGCTGCTGAAAAATCTGTAGTGAGTTATGGTGGTGTTCAAATGGGATTATTAGAAAAGAATATTTCTTGGTTATCTTTATTTATTGCATTAGCACCGATGTTAGGGTTCATGGGAACTGTAATTGGTATGATTGGAGCATTTGATTCAATTGCTGTTGCAAATGATATTTCACCAGCCGTAGTAGCAGGAGATATTAAAGTAGCACTTTTAACTACAGTATTTGGTTTAGTAGTAGCAATTATTTTACAGATCTTTTACAACTACATCGTATCTAAAGTAGATAATATTGTAAATAATATGGAGAATGCTTCTATTTCTTTAATTGATTTATTAGCAAAATATAAGAAATAGATATGAGTAAAAGAATTTTAACAATACTAGTTGCTGTTATTGCCGTTATAGGATTTATTCTATTCGGTATGGTAATGGGAGCTGGAGAAGAAATGCAAGCAAAACTGCAAAGTGCAGTTTCTAATATGGTATGGTTTTCTGTAATACTTTTAATATTAGCCATATTTATTGCGGTTGTTGCATCTGTACTAGGAGTATTTAAAAACCCTGGAACTTTAAAGAAAACAATATTTGGTGTTGTTGGTTTAGTAGTCGTTATCTTAGTCTCTTATCTTGTTTCTGATGCTGGTGAAGTGTTTGATGCAAATGGAGAAAGCATTGCTGCTACAGGTAGTTCTGCTTCTAAACTTACAAGTGCAGGTATATGGTCTAGTCTTATCTTATTAGTAGTAGGAGGGGCGTTTTTTGTATACGATTTATTAAAAGGATTAATTAAATAATAATCATAGTATGGCAAGAAGAGAAAATCCAGAAATAAATGCAGGATCAATGGCTGATATAGCTTTCTTGCTTCTTATCTTCTTCCTTGTAACTACTACAATGGATGTTGATTCGGGTATTTCTAAAAAGTTAGCAGAAAAACCACCAGCAGACTATGATCCTCCAAAAATTAAGGAGAAAAACTTATTTCAGATCAGTATTAACAGAAACAATGAGTTATTTGTTGATGGAGATGTAATGGAGTTAAAAGATTTAAAAGCTGCTGCTACTAAATTTATAGATAATGGTGGAGGAATTGGTAACCCTGTTAATGGAGTGCCAGGAAAAGCCTGTGATTACTGCGCAGGAGATAAGAGTGAAACATCCTCAGATCATCCAAATAAAGCCATTATTTCTATAGAAAGTGATAGAGCAACTGAATATGGTACTTATGTTACTGTTCAAAATGAATTATTAGGTGCTTATTCTGATTTGAGAAACAAGTTGTGTCAAAAGAAATATGGAATGTCTTTTAGTGAACTTGAGAAGTCTTATATAGACAGTGGTCGTAAGGATGAAAGCCTGAAAAGTAAAATAGTAGATATAAAGTCTAGTTATCCTCAGATAATTACGGACTTAGATCCAACTGGTACTAAATAATATTAACTACTAAAACAAATTAGTATGTCTAAATTTAAAAAGAAAAAAAAGGGACAGCCTGCTATATCAACGGCTTCTTTACCAGATATCGTATTTATGTTACTGTTCTTTTTTATGGTAATTACGGTAATGAGAAAGAACGATTTAAAAATCGATGCTCCTCGTTTACCTAGTGCAACAGAAGTAAAAAAACTAGAACATAAAAGTTTAGTGAGTACTATTTATGTTGGTAAGGCTAAAGACAAAGGTAAATATGGTTCTAGTTATAATAGAATTCAATTAAATGATAAAATAGCAACACCAGATGATGTTCCTGCTTTCATTCTTAATGAGAGAGAAAAAGTTTCTGATGCTGAAATTCCATTTATGACAACTTCTATAAAGGCTGATAAAGAATCTAATGTTGGTACTTTAACAGATATTCGTCTTAAATTAAGAGATGTTAATGCTCTTAAATTAAGTTTATCTACTCAAAAAGGAAGTAGTATTTCTAAATAAGATATATTTATTTTATTACATAAATAAAAAGAGCAATTTAAAAGTTGCTCTTTTTTATTTTCTAAAAACTATTTCTTTAACAATACAAATTCTATTTTATAATTTAATTATTATAATATAGTTAAATAGAATGTGTAATTTGTAAACTAATTTTTCCATTGTATTACATAAAATGAAATTATTTTTTTATTTATTCATATATATTTTCTTAAACATTAGTCTTAATGCGCAATCGGATTCTTTAAGAATTGGAGATACATATTGGGAAGATCAACTATACATTAGTTTAAGTTATGATATATTAAGAGATCAACCTAAAGAAACTCCTGATAGCGGTTTTTCTTATAGTTTCTCTCTAGGATACATTAAAGATATTCCATTGAATACTGATGGAACTTTAGCTATAGGTTTTGGTGCTGGTTATGGATTTAATTCGTTTAATCATGGTTTAGAAATAATAGACACAAACACAATTCAAATAGCGAACAATATTTCCTCTAATAAAATTTACATGCATAATTTAGAATTTCCTGTACAAATACGTTGGAGAACTTCTAATGCTATAAAATATTCTTTTTGGAGAGTTTATGGTGGATTTAAATTTGACTATAATTTTTCAAATACTTTCTCCTTTACAAAAAATAATCAAATATTAGAATTTAACAATATTAATATATTTAATAATTTTCAATCTGGAATAGAATTATCTGCTGGTTATGGAGCTTTTAATTTATATATTTATTACGGGCTCTCTTCTATCTATAAAAATGCCGTAATTAACAACAGCGAAGTTAATTCTAAGGTCGTTAAATTTGGTTTAATATTCTACCTCCTATAAAAGGTAAAACACGGTTAATTGGCTTAAAACACCTATAAAAAAACCTAGATAAACTTCTTTTGGTGTATGTGCTTTTAGGTGTAACCTAGAGCTTCCCAATATACCAGACAAAATAATAAATATTGTAATTAAAGGGATAAGAAATAAATTATTCATTTGTTGAAAAATAATAAAGTAACCAACTGCGCTTCCTATCGATAATAAATGTAGACTGGTTTTTATTTTAGTAAAAAAAGTAAAATAAATGATTATCATTCCCAATAATGTTCCAAAAAAAAGATAAGACAGGTCTCTTACAGTAGAAAATTTATAAAAAAATCTTCCTAATGCTAGAAAAATACACATCATTAAAAACAATGGTATTTTTCTTTCTTCTATAGTTTCTACTTCAAAAGATTCAATTTTATTAATAGACTTGAGAAAAAAGAGTAAAAATAAAGGAAATAAATAAGTACCTATAAACACAATAGCTAATAAATACATTTGCTGGTAAACCGTAATTCGCAATGGTGACAACAAAAAGTATATTAAAACACCAATTGTAGGCATTAAAACTGGGTGTAAAATAGTAGAAACAAACTTATGCCAGCGCATATTAAATTTCTTTTCTTAAACGTGCAACTGGTATATCTAACTGCTCTCTATATTTTGCTACTGTTCTTCTAGCAATAGGGTATCCTTTTTCTTTTAAAATTTTAGATAATTTTTCGTCTGTTAAAGGTTTTTTCTTGTTCTCTTCTGCAACAACATTTTCTAATATTTTCTTTATTTCTCTAGTAGAAACATCCTCTCCTTGATCGTTTTTCATAGATTCAGAAAAGAAAACTTTAATCAATTTCGTTCCGTATGGTGTAGATACATACTTGCTATTAGCTACCCTAGAAACTGTAGAAACATCCATGTTAATTTTATCAGCTACATCTTTTAAAATCATCGGTTTTAACTTTCTTTCATCTCCTGTTAAAAAGTAATCATACTGGTAATGCATAATAGCATTCATAGTAACCAATAATGTTTGTTGACGTTGTTTAATTGCATCAATAAACCATTTTGCAGCGTCTAACTTCTGTTTGATAAACATCACTGCATCTTTCTGAGATTTGCTTTTATCTTTAGAGTCTTGATACCCTTTCAACATGTTATTATATTCTCTAGAAACATGCAATTCCGGGGCATTTCTTGAATTCAAAGTCAATTCTAAAACTCCTTCTACAATTCTAATAGTAAAATCTGGAACTATCTGTTCTGCAATTTTATTATTTCCTGCATAAGAACTTCCTGGTTTCGGGTTTAGTTTCGATATTTCATTGTTTACCTCTTTAAGTTCTTCTTCAGAGATATTAAACTTGTCTAATAATTTTTTGTAGTGTTTTTTAACAAAATGATCAAAAGCATTTTCTAAAACCTTAATGGCTAACTCTCTATTTTTAGTTTGCGATTTCGATTTTAATTGAATCATTAAACATTCTTTTAAATCTCTTGCTCCTACTCCTATTGGGTCTAATTTTTGAACAACCGTTTTTAATACTTTTTCTACTAACTCTTCGTTAGTAAAAACATTTTGTGTAAATGCTAAATCATCTACTAAATCAATTATTTCTCTTCTTATATAACCACTATCATCTATACTACCTACTAAAAATTCGGCAATACTTCTTTCTTCTTCATTAATTCTAAAAGTGTTTAGTTGATTTTTTAAAGATTGATGAAATGTAGTTCCTGCTGCATAAGGCACTTGCTTTTCATCATCATCCGAAGAATAGTTATTGGATTGTGTTTTATAGCTTGGATATTCATCATCACTCAAATATTCATCAATATTAATATCTTCCGCTTCAATTTTTTCGTTTCCAGAATCATCAAAATCCACATCGTTTTCTAAGCTATCTTCAAAGCTCTCTTTCTCTTCTTTTCCAGTATCTAAAGCAGGGTTTTCTTCAATTTCTTGTTTTAAACGTTCTTCAAAAGCCTGAGTAGGCAATTGAATTAATTTCATTAATTGAATTTGTTGCGGAGATAGTTTTTGTAGTAATCTTTGATGTAAACTCTGTTTTAGCATAAATACAAATATAAGAATTCATTAAAAATAAAATCGCCATTCTTAAAGGAATGACGATTTTGATTTATCTCTTTTAAATAATTTTTAAAATTCTGCGTTTTGTGGCGTTCTTGGAAAAGGAATTACATCTCTAATATTACTCATACCGGTAGTAAATAAAACCAATCTTTCAAAACCTAAACCGAAACCTGAATGTATTGCTGTTCCGAATTTACGGGTATCTAGATACCACCATAATTCTTCTTCTTCAATACCTAATGCTTCCATTTTTTCTTTCAAAACGTCTAATCTTTCTTCTCTTTGTGAGCCTCCGACCATTTCTCCAATTCCAGGAAATAAAACATCCATTGCTCTAACCGTTTTTCCATCTTCATTTAAACGCATATAAAATGCTTTAATATTAGCTGGATAATCGAATAAAATAACTGGGCATTTAAAGTGCTTTTCCACTAAATAACGTTCGTGTTCCGATTGTAAATCTGCTCCCCACTCATTAATAATGTAATCAAATTTCTTTTTCTTATTCGGCTTACAGTTTCTTAAAATATCTATAGCTTCTGTGTAAGAAACACGTTTAAAGTTATTATCTACTACAAAACGTAATTTTTCTAGCAAACTCATTTCACTTCTCTGCGCTTGTGGCTTTGTTTTCTCCTCTTGCGTTAAACGATTATCTAAAAAGGCCAAATCGTCTTCGCAAGTATCTAAAACATATTTTAACACTCCTTTTATAAAATCTTCTGAAAGATCCATATTGGCATCTAAATCATTAAATGCTACCTCTGGTTCAATCATCCAAAACTCTGCTAAATGACGAGTTGTATTAGAATTTTCTGCTCTAAATGTTGGCCCGAAAGTATACACCTTACCAAGCCCCATAGCATAGGTTTCTGCTTCTAATTGCCCAGACACCGTTAAATTTGTTTCTTTTCCGAAAAAGTCTTTAGAATAATCTATATTTCCTTCTTCATTTAAAGGTGCTTTATTGTGTTCGAAAGAGGTTACTTTAAACATTTCTCCTGCTCCTTCCGCATCTGAACCTGTTATTATAGGCGTATTTACGTAGTAAAAACCGTTATCTTGAAAATACTTATGCACTGCAAATGATAATGCAGAACGTACTCTCATCACTGCACTAAATGTGTTTGTTCTAACTCTTAAATGAGCATTTTCTCGTAAAAATTCGAAGCTATGTTTTTTAGGTTGTATAGGGTATTCTTCAGGATTAGAATCTCCTAAGATTTCTATTTTATTTACTTGTACCTCTACACTTTGTCCTTTCCCTTGACTCTCAACTAAAGTTCCTGTAACACAAACGGCAGCTCCTGTAGTAATTCTTTTTAATAAATCATCTTCTGTATTTTCAAAATCAACAACACATTGAATATTATTAATAGTAGAACCATCATTTATTTGGATAAAACGTTTACTTCTAAATGCTCTAACCCATCCTCTAACAGTTATCTCTTGTAAAAATTTATCTGAAGTTAATAACTCTTTTACGCTGCTTGCTTTCATATTACTTTAAAATTGAAAAGCAAATATAATTTTTTAGTAAGAAATGAGCAATCATTTAGCAATTGAAGATGTTGAAAAACTAATTAAATGATAGATCGCAAATAAAAATGAATTTGTTGTTTCTACGCTATTACAACTTACCGATGGTTTATTTAGTGATTATTTAAACATTAAAGTTATCTGTACTTTTATGCACATTTATCTAAATAAACACCACTTTAATGAGAAAAGGTAGAATAATTGCTATGATATGAATTTAAGAATAGATAAGATCTATAATTAACTTCCATAGAAACAGAAACTTCAGACAAAGAATAAAATCATAAAACTGATGATTTCAAAAATAGAGAAAATAGTTTTCTAAAAAACAGGTTAGTTAACTTCATGTACTTCTTTATAAAAATATAATGAACAAAGGTTTGCAATATCTAATAATAATTGTAAAGCTTTATTTTCTTTATACAAGTTAGTTTCTTTATGGAAAACTCCATCTAAACAAGCTAATGAAGCTATTTTTTTACCTTCCTTTATAATTAGAATAGTATAAAGAGTACTATGGTTTTGAGGATTATTAACATGTACAAAATAGTGCTTATAGTCTAATTTTCTATAAAAAGCATTTAATAACTTATCCATTTTATCATTATTAATAATATATTGATGTCCTTCTTCTAATAAAAACAAAAGAGAATTCTCTATTTTAAAAACCAGTACACTGCCATCTTTACTACCTCCATCTCTAAACGAAGTAATAACTATTCCTTCTTGAATATTTGCTATGGATTTTTCTTTAAAAAAAGAGGCTTGAAGGTTTTTAATGTAGTTATCTTTATTACTTAAATCTAAAAGTTCGTAATCTAACTTTTTGAAGTTATTTTCTTTTAATGTAGTATACGTTTTACAACTACATAAAATTAGAATAGTAATAATATATATTAACGAAACAAACCTATTTCTTAGACTCTTCTTCAGGTGGAAATATTTTAAACTTCGTTTCTTTCAATACTTTTCTATTTGCTATTTTCTTCTCAAATGAAAGTAAAAGAGAAGGTAATAACAATAAATTTGAAACCATTGCCAATAATAAGGTTACAGAAACTAAACCTCCTAGGGCTATAGTGCCTCCAAAGCTAGAAACTGTAAACACTAAAAATCCAAAAAATAAAACTATCGAAGTATAAAACATACTTACTCCTGTTTCTTTTAGTGCAGAATACACAGCTGGTTTCACTTTCCAATTATTTGCTAATAATTCTTGACGGTATTTTGCCAGAAAATGAATGGTATCATCTACAGAAATACCAAACGCAATACTAAAAACTAATATGGTAGATGGTTTTATAGGAATATCAAAAAAGCCCATTAAACCAGCAGTAATTAACAATGGTAGCATATTTGGTATTAATGATATTAAAATCATCTGTGGAGAACGGAACATCCATGCCATAAATATGGATATTAATAGTATTGCTAGGGATAATGATATTACTAAGTTTTTTATTAAATAATTGGTTCCTTTAAGAAAAACCAGAGCTTTTCCTGTCATTGTTACACTAAACTTTTCTTCTGGAAATTGTTTTTTTATCACTGCATTTAATCGATCTTGAATGACATCCATTTTATCGGTTCCAATGTCTTTCATAAACGTAGTTATTCTTGCATACCTACCAGTACTATCTACAAAATTATTTAACATTCCACTATTACTGGTAGAATTTTTAGTGTAAGAAAAAATATACGTTTTTTCTTGACTTGTAGGCAATTGATAATACTTAGGGTTTCCTTTATAATATGCCTGTTTAGAATATTTAACTAAGTTATTTATTGAAATTGGTTTAGATAACTCTGGAAAAGATTCAATGGTTTCATTTAACTTTTCCATTCTTTTTAGTGTCGACAATTTCATCACTCCTTTTTCTTTTTTAGTATCTACTAAAATTTCTAAAGGCATAATTCCACCAAATTCAGATTCGAAAAACTTTATATCTTTATAAAACTGTTTTGCCTTTGGCATATCTTCAATTAAGCTTCCTGAAACTCTAATCATATAAAGCCCAGTCATACTTAAAATAATAATTACAACTGATGTAATATAAATGGTAATTCTTTGGTTTTTAACCATTCTTTCCATCCAACTTACAACATTCCCCATCCAACGTTTTTCTAAATGGTTTAAATGCTTCTTTTGAGGCAATGGCATAAAACTATAAAGTATAGGAATAATAAGTAAAGCCAAGATAAAAATACTTACTATGTTTATGGAAGCTAAAACTCCAAACTCTCTTAATAACTGACTTTTAACAAAAACAAACGTAGCAAAACCAGATGCTGTTGTTATGTTAGTCATTAAAGTAGCATTTCCTATTTTAGATATTACTCTTTGTAGCGACTTGGCTTGGTTACCATGTTTTTTAACTTCTTGTTGATATTTATTAATCAAAAACACTGCATTAGGCACACCAATAACTATAATTAATGGTGGTATTAATGCTGTTAATACAGTTAATTCATACCCTAACAAACCTATAAAACCAAAAGCCCAAATAACACCAATACCAACTACTAATAATGTGATAAATGTTGCTCTAAAGGATCTAAAAAAGAAAAAGAAGATAATTGCGGTAATTAAAAGAGCTCCCAAAACAAAAATCATCATTTCATCTGCTATATTTTTAGAATTTAAGGTTCTTATATATGGCATTCCAGAAACCCTAACTTCTAAATTATTCTTTGCTTCAAATTCTTCTATAAGTGGTATAAGAACTAAATTTATAAAATCTGCTCTCTTAGGAGTGTTAACAATGTCTTTTTTAAGATATAATGCTGTTTGTAAAGTACCTCCTTTATTGTAGAGGATATTTTCATAAAAAGGTAATTTCTCAAATAACTGCTCTTTAATTCCTTCTATTTCTTCTTGCTTAGTAGGCGCTTCTTCAAACAAAGGATTTAACACAAATTTTCTCTTCTTTCTATCTGCTTTTAACTTTTTTATGTCAGCAATAGATACTGTGAAATCTACTTCAGGAATAGAATCAAAATAAGTAGCTAATTTATTCCAAGCATTAAATTTTTCTACTGAAAACACGGTACTATCCTTTACTCCTAGGATAATTAAATTCCCTTCTTCTCCAAAAATATCTAAAAACTGATCATACTCTATATTAACAGGATGATTGCTAGGTAATAAATTAGCTTCGGAATATGAAAAGCGAATATGTTTTGTTTGTGTAACTAATAGAGCAGTTATTGCAACTATAATTGCTAATACCAAATAGCGGTTTCTTAATATAAATCCTGCAATCTTAGTCCAAAAAGTCATGTAAAAAAATTTATGTAAAAGTAGTTTAAAATAAGTAAACAAATAAAAAAGAGTGTTTTTTAAAAACACTCTTTTTTATTAAAAAAATATTTGATTAGACAGTCATGATTTCTTTCTCTTTTATAGAGAATTTTTCATCTACAATCTTAACATATTTATCTGTTAAATTTTGCACATCCGCTTCAGCATTTTTCTTCATATCATCAGAAACATCTGTCTTTTTTATTTCATTATTAGCGTCTTTTCTTGCATTTCGTATTCCTACTTTAGCATTTTCTACTTCTGCTTTTGCTTGTTTAGCAAGACCTCTACGACGTTCTTCTGTTAATGGTGGTACATTAATAATTATGTTTTCACCATTATTCATAGGATTAAAACCTAAATTAGCAATCATTATTGCTTTTTCAATTGCATGTAACATGTTTTTTTCCCAAGGTTGAATTGCTATAGTTCTCGCATCGGGTGTATTTACATTTGCTACTTGACTTAAAGGTGTTTGTGAGCCATAATAATCTACTTGTACATTAGATAACATTGCTGGAGAAGCTTTACCTGCTCTTATACTCCTTAACTCTTTCTCTAAATGAGAAACAGCACTGTCCATGGCTTCTTTAGTAGTATCAATTATAAAATCAATTTCTTCAGTCATTTCTTTTAATATTAAATTAATTCGTACAAAATACGATTTTACTTGTAATCAACTATCGTTCCAATTGGTTCCCCTGAAACTAATTTTAATAAGTTTCCGTTTTTATTCATATCAAAAACAATAATTGGTAACTTATTTTCTTCACTAAGTGTAAAGGCTGTCATATCCATTACCTTCAATCCTTTTTCTATAACATCTTTAAAAGTAATTGTTTCAAACTTTACAGCATCTTTGTCTTTCTCTGGATCTGCAGTATAAATACCATCTACTCTAGTACCTTTTAAAATAGCATCCGCTCCAATTTCAATAGCTCTTAAAACTGCTGCAGTATCTGTGGTAAAATAAGGATTTCCTGTTCCTGCTCCAAAAATAACGACTCTTCCTTTTTCAAGATGACGTATTGCTTTTCTCTTTATATATGGCTCTGCTACTTCTTTAATTTCTAATGCAGTTTGCATACGAGTATACACTCCTTCATCTTCTAATGCACTTTGTAATGCTAAACCATTTATACAAGTAGCCAACATTCCCATATGATCTCCTTGTACCCTATCCATACCATTAGCAGCTCCAGAAACTCCTCTAAAAATATTTCCACCGCCTATAACTATAGCTACTTCAATCCCTTTTTTAGCTACCAATTTTATTTCTTGTGCATATTCTTTTAATCTTACAGGGTCTATTCCATAATCTCTATTCCCCATTAAAGCTTCACCACTTAGTTTTAAAAGTATTCTTTTATATTGCATAGTTTCTTTGAAAGTTGAGCAAATATACAAATATTAGTTACAAAAATATTTCGTTAATTATTCTAAAGTTACAGAGTTTTCCGATTTAAGTTTGAAATCAATTATTTTATCTTAATAATAATTATCAAAAAAAATAATTATTAAAACTAATCGTTTTATATTTATTTTTCAATATAAAATCAAATCAGCTCAACTTTTTAATCATGTTTTTATTTAACAATAGTCTAAAAATTTTTCTTTTATTTCTCGCAACATCTTTCCTTGGTTTTTCTCAAAATATTTATGTAGCAAAAAGCGGAAGTGACACAAATTCAGGAGCTCAAGATTCTCCTTTTAAAACAATAGAGAAAGCCTCTAGTATTGCTACTTCTGGTACTACTATTATTATAGGAGAAGGAACCTACCATGAAATTTTAAAACCTAAAAACTCTGGTGTTTCAGGTAATCCCATTATTTATAAGGGGGAAGAAGGAAAAAAAGTTATTATCAGTGCTATGGAATCTCTTAGTAATTGGGAGAAAGATAAAGGGGATATATACAAGACTAAAATAGACTGGGATCTTGGACAGGAAAACTTTTTATTAAATAAAGATGTTGCTATGGATTTAGCTCGTTGGCCAAATAATGAAGATGGAATACCATTTACTTTAAACTCTATGAGAAATGATGGAGGTAGCGATTCAAACACTATTAACAACGCTTTTTTAACCTCTTCTAAAATTCCTGATATTGATTGGACTGGTGGTGTTGTTTTCTTTTATGGTGATAAACCAGGTTCTGGTTGGATAGCTTGGAAAGAGCTAATTACTAGCAGTTCTAATGGGCGTGTAAATTTTAATCTAGATAAAGACCCAGATTGGATTAGAACATTTCATGCTCCTAAAGATGGGGGTGATTTCTTTTTAGAAGGTGTTAAAGGAGCTTTAGATTATAAAAACGAGTGGTGGTTTGATAAAAACACGAAAGAGCTCTATGTTATTTTACCTAATGGAAAAGCACCAGATAATAATGAAATACAAATGAGAAAAAGGTCTATTACTATCGATCTTACGAATAGAAGTTTTATTCATATTGAAAATTTAGCTGTTTTTGGTGGTGAAATAAAAATGAGTAATAAATCTGAAAACAATAAAATATATAAAGTATCCTCTTTTTATGGCAACCATACTGTAGGTATTCAAAAAGGATTTAGCGCTAATAAACAAAGTGTTTTACTGAATGGTTCAAACAATGTTATTGAACAATGTGAAATTGCGTTTGGAGCTGCTAATGGTATTAAAGTAACTGGAACAAATAATAAAATATTGAATTCTTTAATTCATGATTTCAATTATATTGGTTCATACGATGCCCCTATAAATGCTAGAGGTGGAAAAAACACCGAATTCAAAGGCAATACCATTTTTAGAGGAGGAAGAGATTGCGTACAGTTTTTTAATAATTCTAGTGAATTTTCTTTTAATGATGTTTCTGAAAGTAATCTAATTGCAGACGATTGTGCTCTTCTTTATACCGTAGGTGGTCCTCATAATGGAAAAATACATCATAATTGGTTTCACGACACTAATAGCAGAGGGAAATTAAAAAAGGCTGCAGGAATATACTTAGATAATGATGCAGAGGCATTTTCTGTTCATCATAATGTGGTTTGGAATACAGAATGGGCTGGTATTCAAATTAATTGGAATGGTAAAGATATCAATGTTTTTAATAACACTTTCTGGAATAATTCTGATGAAATGGGTGCATGGCATAAGGCAGGCACTGCTTTTTCTAATGTAAAAGTATGGAACAATTTAGGTTTTAAAGGGGCTTGGGAACCTCAATCAGATAAGCAAAATAACATTACTACTTCCTCTTCATCATTTATAAATAGTTCTGAAGGAAATTTCCGTTTATCTTCTGGTGCTGATCCTATAGATAAAGGGAAAGAAATTAGTAACATTACAGATGGCTTTATTGGAAGTGCACCAGATGTAGGAGCTTATGAATTTGGAGATGACAATTGGAAACCTGGCATTGATTGGAATTCAAAATTTGGGCCTGCTAATAAATGTTACAACCTTCCTGGGGAAGTTTGCAGCACTAATACTTTAAATACTGAAGACCTTCTTACGGCTAAAAACAAACTCGTTGTATATCCAAACCCTGTTAGAGATTATTTAAAGTTCAGAAATATAAAAACGCTACATACTATACATATATATAATCTATTAGGGAAAACACTGATGACAACAGAAATTAACACCTTAAATAATGAAATTACACTTTCTAGTTTAGAAAATGGAATTTATATTGTATCTATTGATGGGAAAAAAAAGCTGAAAATTATAAAGAATTAATCGTAGGTTACTAATTTCGACATTTTTTTTAATTCTTTAAAGATCCTATTTAATTTTATGACTTTTAATTCATTTTCGTATTCATCATTTTCAATACTTAAATGAATTTTGTCTTTTTGAATTAAAAAAGTAGTCATTTCATTTTTATTGAATCCAGGTTTATCATAAAATCTATACTTCAACCTAGCTGTAATTCCAGTTTCAATATTAACAACATAAATATTATGATACGTATCTGGAGGTACACTTTGATGAATTACTACGTGCTTACCATATAATTTTACTTTAGTAATGGATGGCCACCTTAATTTATCTGGTGCTCCTGTTAAATTTACATCTGAAATAAACAACCATTTATATTTATCTGCATTTTTAACCAATACTCCATGCGCTGTATCATAAATTGTATAATTTCTATTAGCTTCTATCTTTCTTACTTTTTTTTCTTTTCTTCTTGCATAGTGGACTCCTGAATAATAAGTTAAAATTCCTTTTTCTTCTTTTTTAAATTCTCTTGCAAACTCTCCTGTAAACATTTTTTTTAAGGTGTCTTTTTCTACAGAAATAGCATATGGCTTTGGAATTTCAATATCTCCTTTAATCCATTTACTTTTAGGATTAATTACTAAATCAAAAAAAGTATTCTCTTTAATTCTTTTATGATGATATATCCCATTTATAATCCATAATAAAGAGGCTTCTGCTTTCTTTCTAATTTTTGGAAATAATCTTTTTTCTAGAACTTGATAAAAAGGTCTGTTTTTTTCAAGGTTTAAAATTTCTGGAATTATAACGGTACTTTGTATTTGTGAATAAGCTCCATAGTTATCTAATTTAAAGGATTCATTTGTTCTTCCGTTAACAATTCTCAAATTAGTTCCACCAAAGCCACTACCTCCATCATAAGAAGAATGCAAAGTATCCTTAACTCCGTCTTTATTAAAATCTTCAATTACAGTTTTCTCATTAAATTGTGAGTAAACGATAAAAGAAGAAAACAAGAATATAAAAAGAAGAGATTTTATCATACTTAATGATTTTTTTACTAACTACAACGTAAATAAACAAAATTTAGCGCACAAAAAAAGGTGATAATTACAATTATCACCTTCTTAATTATTTATTTTAAAGACTTTTATTATCCTAAAGTAACTCTTGCAAAACTTTTTACTGCAACACCACCATAAGACTCTACATACTGTTCTACAGTTTTCTTTTCGTCTTTAATATACTTTTGATCTAATAAACATTGTTCTTGATCTAAAGTAGTATTATCTGAGATAAATCTATCCATTTTTCCTGGTAAAATTTTATCCCATATTTTTTCAGGTTTTCCTTCAGCTTTTAATTGCTCTTTAGCAGCTTCTTCAGCATTAGCTAAAGCTTCATCTGTTAATTGTAATTTAGATACAAACTGAGGAACATTCTTTAATGTTTTACCTAAACGAACTAACTCTTCATTATCTTTTACGATAGCAGCAATTCTAGCTTCTGTTTCTGCATGAACAAATTCAGGAGTAAAATCTCTATAAGATAAAGTTGTAGCTCCCATAGAAGCAACTTGCATAGCTAAATCTTTTGTTAAAACATCTGCTTTATCAATTTTTTCAGTTAAACCTACAATTGCAGAAATTTTACCAACGTGTGTATAAGCACCAACATAAGGAGCTTCTATTCTTTCGAAAGAAGGCACCTCTATTTTTTCACCAATTACACCAGTTTGCTCAATTAATTTTTCAGCAACAGTAACTCCACCAAAATCAGCAGCTAAAAACTCTTCTTTCGTTTTGTAGTTAATTGCAATATCAACAAATTGTTGCGCTAATTCTTTATAAGTATCATTTTTAGCAACGAAATCTGTTTCACAAGCTAAAACAATAGCAACACCATAAGTATTATCTTCACTAATTTTAGCAATAGCTACACCTTCAGATGAATCACGATCTGCTCTTTTAGCAGCTATCTTTTGTCCTTTTTTACGTAATATTTCAATAGCTTTATCAAAATTACCTTCCGCTTCTACTAAAGCATTCTTACAGTCCATCATTCCTGCACCAGTAGTTTCTCTTAATTTTTTTACGTCTGCTGCGCTAATTTTTGACATCTTGTTTGTTTTTTTAAAGTTGTATTAATTGTACAATGATAAAATAAAATAAAGGTTTCTATGTAATGAAACCTTTAAATGTTTATTTTGTCTCTTCAGTTTTCGCTTCTTCTGTCTTTGCTTCTTCCGCTTTAGCTTCTTTCTTATCAGTAGCTTTTACTTCTTCTGCTTTTGCAACTTTCTTCTCCTTGTCAGCTTTTCTATCCGCTAATCCTTCACCAATAGAAGTTGTTACATAAGATAATACTTTATCTATCGATTTAGAAGCATCATCATTTGCAGGAATTACAAAATCAATCGGTCTTGGATCTGAATTTGTATCTACCATTGCAAAAATTGGAATATTTAATTTCTGTGCTTCTGCAATTGCAATATGCTCTTTTTTAATATCTATTACAAATAAAGCTCCTGGTAAACGAGTCATATCAGAAATAGAACCTAAGTTTTTTTCTAATTTTTCACGTTGACGGTTAATTTGTAATTTTTCTCTTTTAGATAAAGCATCGAAAGATCCATCTTGCTTCATTCTATCGATAGCAGCCATTTTTTTAACTGCTTTACGAATAGTAACAAAATTTGTTAACATACCACCTGGCCATCTTTCAGTAATGTAAGGCATGTTTACTGATTTTGCTTGTTCAGAAACGATATCTTTTGCTTGTTTCTTAGTAGCAACAAATAAAATTTTACGTCCTGAATTAGCTATCTTTTTTAAAGCTTCTTTAGCTTCATCAATTTTAGCTGAAGTTTTATACAAATCGATGATATGAACACCATTACGTTCTGTATAAATATATGGAGCCATATTAGGGTTCCATTTTCTAGTTAAGTGACCAAAATGCACTCCACTTTCTAATAATTCTTGAATGTTTGCCATTTTAAAAATGTGTTTACGTTCTGTTTTCGCAATAATTTAGTAGGTTACTACATCTAAATTATTTAGATACTAAACTGTTTATATTAATTTTAAATTTATTAATAACAGTCTCGAAACATGTAAAAGATGCTGAAATAAATTCAGCATACATATTAACGCTTAGAGAACTGGAATTTCTTACGTGCTTTCTTCTGACCGAATTTCTTACGTTCAACCATTCTAGGATCACGAGTTAATAAACCATGAGGTTTTAACACTAATCTGTGCTCTTCGTTCATCGATACTAAAGCTCTAGTAATTGCTAAACGAATAGCTTCTGCCTGACCAGTTACTCCACCACCATAAACATTTACTTTAATATCAAAAGACTCTAAGTTCTCTGTTAACATTAAAGGTTGTCTAACTTTGTATTGTAAAGTTGGAGTAGTGAAATAATTATTTAATTCTCTTTTATTTACTGTAATATTTCCTTTTCCTTCAGAAACATACACACGAGCAACTGCTGTTTTTCTTCTACCTATTTTATGAACTGTTTCCATTATTTAAGATCGTTAAGGTTAATAGTTGTTGGTTTTTGAGCTCCTTGTTCATGCTCTGTACCTACATATACATATAAATTTCTGAATAATGCACTACCTAACTTATTTTTAGGTAACATACCTTTTACTGCTTTTTCGATTAATCTTGTAGGATTTTTATCGAACATTTCTTGTGCAGTAAGTGATCTTTGTCCACCTGGATAACCTGTGTGACGAATATATGTCTTATCGTTCCACTTAGTTCCAGTTAAATTAATTTTTTCTGCATTGATAATTACAACATTATCTCCACAATCTACATGCGGTGTGTAATTAGTTTTGTACTTACCTCTAATTAGCTTTGCTACTTTAGAAGCCAAACGACCCAATGTTTGCCCGTCCGCATCAACTAAAACCCACTCCTTATTTACAGTTGCTTTGTTAGCTGATATTGTTTTGTAACTTAATGTGTTCATACACGATTTAGTTTTTGTCTGTTATTAATATTACTTTTTTTCCTTAAAAAAGGAGTGCAAATCTACAATTATTTATTGTACTGACAAATAGCTAATTACTTTTATTAACAAATCATCGGTTTTTAAAAAATAAATTAACAAATAGTTAAGAGAATTCTACAATACTTTTGTGCTTGTAAATAGACGCACACAATGAGGAAAAATTTTTCATTCATAATATTCTTATTCTCAATAAGTTTTTCGGTTTTCAGCCAACAAAACAATCATTTAAAAAAGAAAATTTATACTACTCAAAAAACATCTCAACTTCCAATTATTGATGGAGCATTAAATGATGATGCCTGGAACATTGTGGAATGGGGTTCTGATTTCGTGCAAAAACAACCTGATGAAGGTGTATCTCCTTCTTATCAAACTAAATTTAAAATCATATACGATGCAAAGTATTTGTACATTGCTATAAGGGCATTTGATGACAATCCTAAAGAAATAGAAAGACGTTTAACCAGAAGAGATGGTTTTGCAGGAGATAGAGTGAATATGATTATTGATAGTTACCACGATAAAAGAACTGCTTTCGTTTTTACAGTAACTGCTGCGGGTGTTAAAGGAGAGGAATTCGTTACTCAAAACGGTCAAAATTGGGATATTAGCTGGAATCCTATTTGGTATACAAAAGCGCTCATAGATGACAAAGGATGGACTGCTGAAATGAAAATCCCGTTTAGTCAATTACGTTTTGGTAATGACAAAGAGCAAATTTGGGGTTTAAATGTAAACAGAACTTTATTTAGAAAAAACGAACGCTCTTTATGGCAAAGAATACCAAATGATATTTCTGGTTTTATAAGTGAAGCAGGAGAACTACATGGTTTAATTGATTTAAAATCTCAAAAGCAATTAGAAATTCAACCTTTTACTGTTATGTCTTACAAAAGCGCTCCTAAAGAAGACGGAAACCCTTTTAAAGATGGTAGCGATTTTAATATTAATGGTGGATTGGATGCTAAAATTGGAATTACCAATGACTTAACTCTTGATGTTACTATTAATCCTGATTTTGGACAAGTAGAAGCTGATCCTGGTGCTATTGTTTTAGATGGTTTTGATGATGTTTTCTTTCAGGAACAACGACCTTTTTTTGTTGAAAATAAAAACATTTTCGATTTTAGAGTTGGTGGATCTGATAATGTTTTTTATAGTAGAAGGATTGGTAGATCTCCACAAGGAAGTGTTAGTTTAAATTCTGGTGAATTCGCTGATACTCCTGTAAACAGCACCATTTTAGGAGCTGCTAAATTTTCTGGTAAAACAAAAGATGGTTGGTCTATTGGTGTATTAGAAACCATTACTGCTAATGAATATGCCGAAATAGACAATAATGGAAACAGAAGAGAAGAATTAGTAGAACCTTTAACTAATTATTTTGTTGCTAGAGCCCAAAAAGATTTTAATGATAGGAAATCATATATCGGAGGTATTTTCACCGCTACTAATAGAAATTTACAAGGCAAACTAAACACACTTCATACTGCTGCTTATAGCGGTGGTATTGATTTTAGACACGAATGGAAAGATCGAGATTATTTTATTCAAGGAAATGCATCTGTAAGCCATGTTATTGGTAGTAAAGAAGCTATTCAAAACACACAAGAATCTATTAGACATTTATTTCAACGAGTAGACGCAACTCACCTAAATGTTGATCCTAATAAAACTTCTTTAACAGGAACAGGAGGAAGGTTTTTTGGAGGAAAAAGAGGCGGTGGAAATTGGCGGTTTTTCTTAGGTAGTACCTGGAAATCTCCAGAATTAGAATTAAATGATATTGGTTTTTTAAGACAAACGGATCAAATTTGGCAGTTTGGTAATGTGGAGTATTTATGGCAAAACCCTACTAAAGTCTATAGACAAGCATCTGCCAGAGCAGTTTTAAGAAGTTCTTATGATTTTGAAGGAAACTTTAATAGAATTGAATATGAGTTAAGAGGAAATATTAATTGGTTTAACAACTGGAATTCTAATCTAAGAATTGGACATAGACCTAGAGCTATAAATAATTCTTTTTTAAGAGGTGGGCCACGTTGGAGAAACTCTGAAGAAAATTATTTTGATTTTTTCATAAACTCAGATCAAAGCAAAAAATTTAATGTTGGTTTTGGTTTTGCTAATAGCTTTTCAGGACAAAATAGCGCAACAATTAGAAACTATAATTTAAATTTTAATTACCAACCTTTAGATGCACTTAGTTTATCTTTAAGTACTAATTTTAGAGATAACAATAATAAAACTCAGTATGTTTCTGAAGTTGATTTTAATGGAAATACTAAGTATATACTTGGAGAAATTGATAATAAAAATTGGTCTACCACTTTTAGAGCTAATTATAGTATAAATCCTAATTTATCTATACAATATTACGGGCAACCATTTATTGCTAGAGGTAGATATTCTAATTTTAATTTTGTAACTAATTCTTTAGCTGAAAACTTAAATTCTAGAGTAAATACATTAAATGATAATCAAGTTAATTTCAACAATGATTCTTATGAAATAGATGAAAATTTAGATGGTGTAAATGATTATGAATTTTCAAATCCTGATTTTTCATTTGCCCAGTTTAGATCTAACTTAGTAATGCGTTGGGAATATATTCCTGGCTCCGAATTCTTCTTTGTTTGGTCGCAAGGTGGTGAAGGAAGTCAGAATCCTGACAGGTCTTTATTAGGTGGTTTAAATAATCAAGTTTTAAAAGAAGAATTGGAAAATATATTTTTAATAAAGTTTACTTACCGATTTGTTCAGTAATAAACAAAAAACATCTTTAAAACCTCAACAAGTACTAAAACCAATACTTTTTCCTGTAAGATGAGAATACTCGTAAAACTCTACATCTATTTTTTGCTTTAAACCACCAGTAATTAAAGTAAAAAAGAAAGCTATTTTAAAATTAATTCTAACTTTTTATACAATCTTCTTTCCTCTTTACTAAAGCGTTCTCCTCCAAAACCTAAAAAAGAACCTTCTTTAGATCTATTTGCTACTTTAAAAGCAATATATAACAACCAGTTTTTATATTCAGCAACCGTTTGTTCTTCTTCTTTATCTTTCATTACTTCGATTGCCTTTTCACAATCCCTTAATACAATATCAGAGAATTCTTCAGTTGTTTTTATTTTATTATCATCAATAACAGTCATTACATTAGCTATTTGAGATTCTAATTTATTAAACGTGTTACGATGATCTTCAGTATTTCCTACTATTTTTTGTATTATAGTATTCTCCGGGAATTTTTCCTGTCCCGCTAAAATCGTTTTAACCCCTTCCATCATTTCTACACCTGAAGATATTATACTATCAGAACCAGCACCTCCCATTAAAAGACCAATTCCTTGGGGTAAGTATGAAATAACCTCCCACTCTTCTTGTGTATATTTATCAAAAGAACTCATATTTTAAAAATTTACGTATTCGTATTCATAAAATAAAGCCACTTAAATAAAATATCTAAGTGGCTTTTATGGTAAATATTTTAATAAAACATTATTCTACTTTCTGATCTAATAAATCGAAGAATTGATTTAATCTAGGTAAGATAATAATTTTAGTTCTTCTATTTTTCGATTTGTTTGCTGGCGTATCGTTAGGTACTAAAGGTATAAAACTACTTCTACCTGCCGCAATTAAACGCTGTGGCGCTACAGCATATTTACTTTGCAATTCACGAACGATAGCTGTAGAACGTTTTACACTTAAATCCCAATTATCTTTTACTGCAGCAGTACTCATTGGTGTATTATCTGTATGCCCTTCTACCATCACATCCATTTCTGGTTGCGCATTAACTACAGTAGCTACTTTTTGTAATACTTTAGAAGCCTCATTTGTTATTGTATAACTACCACTTTTAAATAATAATTTATCTGAAATAGAAATAAACACTACTGTTTTTTCAACATTAACCTCTATATCTTCATCATCTATTCCTTGTTGTAACTCTTTCTTTAAATGAAATGCTACTACTAAATTTAATGAATCTTTTTTTGTTGCTGCTGCTCTAATTTTATTAATGTACTTATCTTTCTTACTAAGTTGCGATAAGGTTTCCTTAATATTATCATTAGCTCCTTTTGTTAAAACTGTTAAGTTTTCAACTTGTTGAATAGAGTTTTCTTTGTCTCTTTTAAGCTCTGTAACTCTACTTTCTAAATCTTTAGACCTGTCTTCATATTTTTCTTTTTCAACCAAACATTTTGTAAGATTGTTTTTAACTGTTAATAATTCGTCTTTAGTTTGTTCGTGTTTCGTTTTTAAAGCTTCTAATTCTTTATTAGAGGCACAAGAAACTAACAAGAATGTTGCCGATAAAAATAATACTAGTCTTTTCATTGTATTTAGTTAATGTAAGTTACAAATTTATAAAAATGATTAAACAAAAAGTTATCTTAACGCTATTTTAGTATACAATAAGTTATTTTTGTTAAAAATTTAAGAAATAATGAAAAGTACACAATATTTTTTAGCTTACTGTATTATAATCTCTTTTTTATGTAATTGTCAACCTTCAAAAAAGAATACACAAACTAAAAAATCTTCAAAAAAAGACACTTACACCAAGTTACAAGGGGCTATTTTTGGCACCACTTACCATATTACATACAAAGACACAACTGATTACCAAGCATCTTTTGATAGCATTTTTAATGCTTTTAACTACTCTTTATCTACCTATATTCCAAACTCTATTATTTCTAAAATTAACAAAGGAGATTCTACTATTGTAGTAGACGATTACTTTAAGGAAGCATTTGATAAGGCTAAAAAGATTTATATAGAATCTGATGGATATTTTGATCCAACTATAGGGAAATTGATTAATGCATACGGATTTGGTTCTGGAAAAGAGCAAAAAAATCTTACCGAAAAAGAAGTTTCTACATTATTAAAATCGAAAGGTTTTGATAAAATAACGCTACATGATGGAAAGATTTCTAAACCTTTTAACATAGAATTTAATGTAAATGCTTTTGCAAAAGGATTAGGAATTGACATTATTGGTCGATTTCTTGAACAAAAAAATGTTTCTAATTATTTAGTTGAAATTGGTGGTGAAATAAGAGCTAGAGGTAAAAACCCTAAAGAAAAACTTTGGAAAGTAGCTATTGATGATCCTAATACAGATGGCACAAGAAGTACCTCAAAATTGATAGAACTTAACAATCAATCTATGGCTACTTCTGGTAATTACAGGAAATTTAAATTAAACGCCGAAGGAAATAAAATTGTACATACCGTAAACCCAAAAACAGGCTTAGCCCAAGAAAGTAATTTATTAAGTGTATCTGTAATGAAACAAGGAGATTGTGCAGATGTAGATGCTTATGCTACAGCATTCTTAGCAATGGGACTAGAAAAAACTAAAACTTTTTTACAAAATCATCCTGAGTTAAAAGTTGTTTTATTATTTACTAATGAAAAAGGAGAAATTAATGAATTTTCTAATTAGTGTTATCTTGTGAAAAATTATTATAAGTTTAATTATTTATTGTCAGATAAAAATTTCGCTCATTAACTTTAAGTTTATCACTATAATTATAAATGGTCTAACATTTATTTTGAATTGAGTACCAAACCTCTTTTTAATTATAGTTAATTGTTAATGATTAATTTTTTCATATTTAACCTCATGACTATTCGTTATTTTTTTTACCTGAAATATAGCAGCAATAATAAAAAGAATCCAAATTGGTTTTTTTAAAAGTCCCTTTGTTCCTGATTCAAAAAATATAGCACCACAAATTATCAAACAAATCAAGAAATAAAATATAAAAATAAAAAAACTAGATTTATAATTGTCTTTTATTTTTTTCTTTGACACCAATTTAAATTGGTCTGTTTTTACCTGAATTATAAAATCTTTCATTCTTTTATTAGATAAGAATATAAGCTTCCTATTTTCTTTTTCAAAATTTAAGATTATAATATTTCCAATTGAGTTAAATTCAAAACCTTTAATATTACTAATTTTCTTTAATTCGTCTTTTTTTGAATTTTTATCCCTGTATTTAAAATCTTCTGAAGATTGATAGAAGGTATCACTAAATAAAATCAAGTCATCAAATAAAAGAATGTTCTTGTAATTTTCAACTTCAAATCTCATTTTTTACTTTCACTTTTAATATAATTTTACTGATAAAAGACATAATCTATCGATTTCTTCTAAAACACAAATCTTTTTCACAAAACAACCACATTACACTCTTTTTATTACGCTAGTAACAATACCCCAAATAACAAAATTATTATCTTGTGTTATTTTTATAATAGGATAATTGGGATTTTCTGGTTGTAGCCACATTTCATCACCATCTACACGTAACCGCTTCACTGTAAATTCTCCATCTAAAAAGCAAACTGCAATTTTATTATTTGTTGGTGGTATACTCCTATCAATTACCAGTAAATCATTATCATCTAAACCTGCACCAATCATAGATTGCCCGCTTACTTTTGCAAAAAAAGTAGCCTCTTTATTTTTTATAAACTCTTCGTCTAAAGAAATTCGAGTTTCTTTAAAATCATCTGCTGGCGAAGGAAATCCGGCCGAAATTCCTGTATCAATAAAGATTGCGCCATTTCCTTCTGAGTCTTTCGGACTAAAAAATGTTAATTTTTGAGATTTTATATTCATTTTACTACAATGATGTCGTTAATATTGGTAGTGTATTTTGGTGAAAGTCGTTCTTGTCGCATTTTCCATGTTCTTTCTAAATCTTGACTCCCTAATTTCACACAATTTGCTTTATATTTTGTATTAATATAATCAATTGCATTCATTAATGGTTTGTGCTTTGGATTTTCTTCTGAAAATAAATCTAATTGATAATTATCTTCAGGTACCAAACCTGTTACGATAACTCCTGCTCTTTTATACTTTATATTGGTTTTAAAAATAGTTTTCACTGCCTCAACAGCACATTTACTAATAACTAATGATGAGTTTGTTGGATATGGCAAGACAACGGTTCTACTTATCTTATGTTGTTCTAAATTGTGTTTATGACGATCGCTACGTAACATCACAATAACCATATGGCAACTACAATTTTGTTTTCGAAGCTTCTCTGCACAATTTACAGCAAAGGTTGCTATTCGTTCTTTTATATTTTCTATATCTGAATACGTATATTCAAAACTTCTTGTAGTGGCTATTGCTTTTTTATTTTTATGCTCATCGAGTTCTATAGCTGGTTTTCCTAACAAATCTTGTTGTAATTTCCATAATGTTATAGAGTATTTTTTTCTTACAAAATCACTATCTAACTGTGTAAAATCGTACGCTTTTATACAACCAACTGCTTTTAGCTTTTTTTGCAATCGATGACCAATACCCCAAACTTTTTCTATAGGTGTCCATTGTAAAGCTTTTATTCTTTTTTCTTCCGAATCTATTACATATACCCCATTCGTTTCTTTTAAAAATTTTCTAGCAATTTTATTAGCAACTTTGCTCAACCCTTTTGTTGGGGCTATTCCAACACAGGTAGGTATTCCTGTCCATTGTAAAATTCGATTTTTAATTTCTTTTCCATAGTTTTCAAAATTAAAATTTTCAAATCCTTTAAACTGCAAAAATGCTTCATCAATAGAATATACTTCTATATCTGGAGTAAATTGTGCTAAAATTTTCATTACTCTATCACTCATATCTCCATATAAAGGATAGTTAGAAGAAAGAATTTCTATATTTCGTTGCTTACAAAATGATTCCCACTTAAAAATGGGAGCTCCCATTGGTAATTGTAACGCTTTAGCTTCATCGCTACGAGAAATAACACAACCATCATTATTGCTTAAAATAGCAATAGGTTTTCCTTGCAAATTCGGATTAAAAACCCGTTCACAAGAAGCATAAAAATTATTACAATCAACTAAAGCAAACATCTACACAAAAATACGGAATATTAATTCTTCTGTCACTTTACACCATTTACGTAATTTAATTTCGCACATATGTCTTTGTCACTTCAAAATTATTTTAACTCTAATTTTAAAGGTTTTTATTAAAAAAATCAACCGCTAACTTTAATGTTTCTTTATGTATTTCTTTACGATCTACTTCTGGATTATCAACAGTTATTAATGGTGCTACTTTTTTTCCGAACTCTGTAGATTCATTCAGAAAAACATAATGCCCTACATTCGTATTAAAAAGATGTATTTCACTAGTTTTTATTAAATCATGATATACTTCTGCATTCGATGCAACTGGTGCTACTGTATCTCCTTTTCCTGCAACTATAAATACTGGTGCAGTAATTTTATTCGTTTGTTCTTTCGTATGAAAACCAAATCCGATTGCAGGTGCCATAGTAAAAAAAGCTTTCATTCTTTCGTCTTTAACATGATCTTTATATCTATGGTATGATAAAACAATAAGGCTATCATTTTCGAAATCTATAATTTCATCCGTTTCAGGGAACTCGTTAGGCATTGCTCTTGTTTTATCGTCTTCATTTTTCTTTATTTCTCTATCTACATAACCTCCAGCCAATGCAATATTTGTATAGCCTCCTAAAGAAAAACCAACTCCTCCAATTCTAGATGTGTCTATTATTTCTCCTATTTCATCCTGTTTTAGAACATTGGTAAGTACAAATTGTATATCAATTGCTCTTTCCCACCATTTTACAAACTCTCTAGGAATTTTGTTAAATGTAGAATTTCCGTAATGATCTAATGAAACAACTACATACCCCTCTTTCACCATCTTTTCTATAAACCAAGTTAATGAAAATCTATTTCCACCAGTCCCATGAGATACTACTAATAACGGAAATTTCTTAGTTAATACACTTGCATTTTTAATTGTTTTTATTGTTTTAAAAAGAGCTTTTTTATTTTCTTTTTTATCTATACCCACATCTAAAGTAGGATACCATATTTCAGTTGCTAAAGACCTATTTCTTGAGGCATCTACGAGAATTAATGATTTTTGTCCAATTCTATAGTTTTTTTCTTTTTGAGGGGTACAAGAAACACATAGAATGATTAAAATTAGCAGTATATTTTTCATCTATTCTTCTGATTGGTTTAATTAAAAGACAAACAAAAAAACGATTTGTCACAGTTTTAAAACATATTAATACCAACGATGAGTTTAACTCTATTGATTTTCTTTAAAAATATAAATGTAGGGTGCAAAGTAAATTTCCTTATAAATAGTTTAAACTATTTTATTAAAGTGAATCTGCAAAGCTCTAATCACAAACGAATTATATTAGAATATATTTTACTTTTTTCTATCTTAATTTAGAAAATATTTCTATAAAGATTTTTACTTTTCCTTATTTTTGTTTTATGTCGAAAAAATTAAAAATTGATGGTATTGATAAAATCATCATAAAACGATTAGTTAACGATGCTAGAACGCCTGTTTTAAGTATTGCTAGAGAAGTAGGAATTTCTGGTGCAGCTATTCATCAGCGATTAAAAAAGCTAGATCATTCTAATTTAATTGATGGATATAAAATGATATTAAACCCTAAAGCTTTAGGATATACTACCACGGCTTTTGTAGGTGTGTTTTTAGATTCTTCTAGTTTATATTCTTCGGCTATCAAACGGTTAAAAGAAATTCCAGAAGTTGTAGAAAGTCATTATACAACTGGTAATTATGCCATTTTCATAAAAATACTATGTAAAAACAATGAAGATTTAATGCATTTGTTAAATAAAGATATTCAAAATATAAAAGGAGTTTCAAGAACAGAAACATTCATATCTTTGGATCAACAAATAGACAGACAAATAAAAATATAATCTCTTTTATGAACGATTTTATTATATACTTTCAGGAAGGACTTTTTCATGTATTAGACATTAGAGCTTATGATCATATCTTATTTTTAATTGTTTTAGCGGTAGTATACCAATTTAAACAATGGAAAAAAGTTTTATGGCTGATTACCTTATTTACAATCGGACATTCTCTTACCTTAATTCTTTCTACTTATGGGTATTTAAATATTAGAACAGATTTAATTGAGTTTTTAATTCCCTTTACCATTTTTGTAACAGGATTAATGAATGTATTAACTGCAAAAAAAGCTTCTGTTGGTAAAGAGAATCAAAATTTATTCTTTGCTTTATTTTTTGGATTGGTTCATGGTTTAGGGTTTTCTAATTATTTAAAAATGTTAGTTGGCAGAAATGAAGATAAATTTGTTCCGCTTTTAGAATTCGCTTTAGGTGTTGAAGTTGCTCAGGTTATTATTGTTTTCCTTATTTTATTAATCGGCGGTTTATTACAAGGTATTTTAGGAGTGAATCGTAGAGACTGGATACTAATAGCCTCCTCTATTGTTATTGGTTTTGCGTTACAAATGATGATCGATCGTGCTTTTTGGTAAATTATTAACTTCTTATCCATTAATTTCTAATTATTTTCGCTTAACTATATGACGCTAACAAACAAGGAATCTAAATACGCTCGAGCTTACTTAAAAATGGCGCAAGAATGGGCGAAATTATCACACTGCAAACGCAAACAGGTTGGTGCTATTATTGTAAAAGATAGAATGATTATTTCTGACGGATATAATGGAACTCCTACTAATTTTGAAAATACATGTGAAGATGACGAAGGCTACACAAAATGGTATGTATTACATGCTGAAGCTAATGCCATTTTAAAAGTTGCTGGTTCTACACAGTCTTGTAAAGGAGCTACGTTATACATTACATTATCACCTTGCCAGCAATGTAGTAAGTTAATTCACCAATCTGGTATTAAAAGAGTGGTGTACTCTAATAGATATAAAGATGTTTCGGGATTAGAATTTTTAGAAAAAGCAGGAGTTGAATTGATTTACTTACCAGATGAACAAAAATAATTTACCTATATATTTTGCAATAGCTGTTGCTTTTGGCGTTGTTATTGGCGCTTTTTTTAGCGGTAATACTAGTCTTTTAGATAAGAGTTCTGTTAATGAGCAAAAGATAAAACGTTTAATTAACTTTATTCAAAAAGATTATGTAGACGATGTAAATACAGATCAACTTTTAGATGGTGCCATTGCAGAGATGTTAACTAAACTAGATCCTCATTCTGTTTATATTCCTAAAGAAAATTTACAAGCCGTAACAGAAAGTATGCAAGGAAATTTTGTAGGTATTGGAGTTCAATTTAGAATGATAGAAGATTCTATTACTGTAGTACATCCTATCAAAGGAGGTCCGAGTATAAAAAAAGGAATAAAGGCAGGTGATCGAATTTTAATTGCCAATACAGATACTTTATACGGAAAAAAATTAAAGAATAGTCAAATATTAAAAGCGTTAAAAGGAAAACCTAATACTGAAATTAAACTACAAATCTATAGAAAATCTAACGATAGTTTATTTTCTGTTGCTGTAAAAAGAGGAAAAGTAAATATTAAAAGTGTAGACGTTGCCTACATGCTAAACGATAGTATTGGTTATTTAAAACTAGATCGTTTTGCACAAAATACCTACCGCGAATTTAAAACCTCTTTACACCATTTATTAGCTAAAGGAATGACCGATTTAGTGTTAGACCTTCGTGGTAATGGTGGTGGCTTTATACATATTGCTAATAAAATTGTGGATGAATTTTTAGAAGACGATAAACTTATTGTTTTTACCAAAAACAATGGAGGAGAAACTCATGAATACTTTGCTACTGAAAAAGGAGATTTTGAAAACGGTAGCCTATATGTCTTAATTGATGAAAACTCTGCTTCTGCTTCTGAAATTGTAGCTGGGGCTTTACAAGACAACGATAAAGGTATTATTATTGGACGACGATCGTTTGGAAAAGGATTAGTGCAAGAAGAAATGGATTTAGGAGATGGTTCTGCTGTTCGTTTAACTACTGCTCGTTATTATACACCAACTGGTCGTTCTATACAAAAACCATATAAAAATTCAACAACTACTACAGAAAAAACCAACCAACCTAGAAGTGGTGGATATAATAGCGAAGTAGAAAATCGTTATCGCAATGGTGAACTTTTTAACAAAGACAGTATTAAAACAATAGATAGTTTAAAATTTACTACCCCAAAAGGAAAAACAGTTTATGGTGGTGGTGGTATTATTCCAGATGTTTTTGTTGCTGTAGATACTTCTCAATATATTTCTCCTTATTATTTTGCACATTTAAATGATTTTGCTTTTAAATATGTAGATAATAACAGGAAAAAATTAACTGATTTATCTTTAGATACTTTCGTATCTAACTTTGATGTAAACAACAGTATTTCTAATCAGTTTCTATTAAAAATTAAAGATTTTAAAACCTCTACAAGAACCAAACAACAATTACGAAAACTTTTAAAAACAGCCATTGCAAGAGAGCTTTTTAATGATAAAGGCTTATACAAGTTAAATCACATAGATGATAAAATGATTTTGAAGGTTTTGGAGTTAGAAAATAAGTAAACTAAATTTTCATTGTTGTTTCAAATTCTTAAACTTATTTTTTGATGTTTCATCGTCTTTTTCCAGTTCAAAAAAGTTTTCTAAATCTACCTCTTTGTCAAATTCTTTTTTGCTGTATATCGTGTTTATCTTTTCATTAAGACTACTAAAAACTAAAAGTACTTTGTCTATTTGATTGTTTACTTCGTAATCCTTTATTGCTGGTATTAATGTCATATCTACCAAACGTAAAACTTCATTTTGAAAAACATTAATTCTAGCTTTCAATGCATTTACCTTTAAATCTTTAATCTTTAAACTATCTCTCATCGTTTTTGTTAAATCTTTTAGTTCAATAGCCACATTTAAAGCTTCTGTAGGTGAAATCTTATGAAACCTCGATAAAAAATCTTTTAAATCATTATATTCATTCCAGCTTTCTATTTCTTTTTTAGCCAATGTAGAAACTTCAACCGATTTCTTATGGTCTATTATCAAACTCATCTTAGAAATAGTTTTTTTTTGTTCTTCTTTTGTTTTAACCTCTTTACTACAAGCAAAAAAGCTAATAGAAACTACCACAATAAAGAGAATTAATTTTAGCATTATAAGATACATTTAACTTGGCTAAAATACATTTTTTATTCATTGTCTTTTAAAAAGAAAAAGTTAAAGCCTGAAAATCAACACTTAGTTGTGTTTTTTTATTAAAAGTTAAAAAAGAACAAATAAATTTTGCGAATTTCTAAATTTATTAACTTTGTACACCTTATAAAATACATACTTGAAAATGAGTGAAACCATTTTAATTCTTGGAGCCTGTGGTCAAATAGGTACAGAACTTACACAAAAACTACGTGAAATATACGGTAAAGAAAATGTAATAGCTTCTGATATAAGAGAAGGATCTAAAGAGTTTAATGAAGCTGGTCCTTTCGAAATTATTGATGCTAAAAACAGAATTCAAATTCTTGAAGCTATACAAAAATATAATGTTACACAAGTATATTTAATGGCTGCTATGCTTTCTGCTACTGCCGAAAAACTGCCTCAAAAAGCTTGGGATTTAAACATGTCTTCGCTTTTAATTGTTTTAGATTTAGCAAAAGAAAAATATATTAAAAAAGTTTACTGGCCTAGTTCTATTGCTGTATTCGGAACAACATCCCCTAAAATAAATACACCTCAAAAAACCATTATGGAACCATCTACTGTATATGGAATTAGTAAAATATCGGGCGAACATTGGTGTAATTATTATCATGAAAAATTTGGAGTAGATGTACGTAGTATTCGTTACCCTGGAATTATTAGTTGGAAAACTAGACCCGGAGGAGGTACCACTGACTATGCTGTAGATATCTATTTTAAAGCACAAGAAGAAGGTAAATATGAATGTTTTTTAAATGAAGACACTCGATTACCAATGATGTACATGGAAGATGCTATTAATGCTACAATACAATTAATGCAAGCAGAAAGTGATAGTATTAAAACCAGAACAGCATATAATTTAGCTGCAATGAGTTTTACTCCATCTGAAATTGCTGAAGAAATTAAAAAGCACATTCCCAATTTTTCTATTAGTTATAATGCTGACTTTCGTCAAAAAATAGCCGATAGTTGGCCACAAATTATTGATGATTCTGATGCAAGAAAAGATTGGAATTGGAAACACCAATTTAATTTAGAATTAATGACCAAAGAAATGTTAAAGAATATATTTTCTAAAAATTAGAGTTTTATAAATAGTGTAAGTATATTCATTTTTTTTCGTCTTAAAAATGGTAAAAGTTAAAAACATGAAAAAAGTAATAGAACAAAGTTTACAAAAAGCAATTTCTTATTCTGAATATAGAGGTCTTGTTTCTAGTTTACTTACTGAAAATAAGTCTACAGGAGCAAATCAATCAGAAGCACTATATAAATATAGCTTTTTAAACGACAGGAGAATGAAACGTTTAGATAAAACATCTAAACTGACCGATACTACTTTAAAAGATTTAAAAGAGATAAACAAAACGCAAACATGGCTAGTACTTACTGAAGGATGGTGTGGAGATGCTGCTCACAACATACCTGTAATTAATAAATTAGCTGAAGAAAACCCCAATATAGAGTTAAAAGTAGCTTTAAGAGATGATAATTTAGAGTTAATGGATCAATTTTTAACAAATGGAGGAAGATCTATACCGAAATTAATTGCTTTAGATGAAGATCAAAATGTTCTATTTTCTTGGGGTCCTCGACCTTCTATAGCTACCAAAATGATTTCTGATTATAAAGAAGAAAACGGAGTAGTAGATGCTAAAATAAAAGAAGAATTACAAGTATGGTACAATAAAAATAAGGGGCAAAATGTTCAAGAAGACTTTATTTCATTACTAAAGCAATAGTTTATATATACCCCTTTTTATTAAAACCATTTATCAGAAAAGATAAATGGTTTTTCTTTTCTATATCTTTGCTACAATGGTAGATTTTAAAATATTATCGGAAGAAGCTAGAATATGGATTTATCCATGTAATAGAAAATTTTATCCGCAAGAAATAGAAGGTTTAAAAACTAAAATAGAAAATTTTATAAAAGACTGGAATAATGATGATGATTTTATTGCTTCCTACCAACTACTATACAATCGATTTATCATTTTTTCTACTGAAAGCACTTCTGAAGTAACTAGTAAAGATATAGACAAACAAGTTGTTTTTATTTTACAATTACAGCAAGAATACGAGGTTGAATTACTAGATAAGATGAATGTTTGTTTTAAACAAGGCGAACACATTCAATATAAGGAAATAAAAGAATTTAAAAAATTACTTAAAAACAAATCTGTAAATGACAAAACGATTGTTTTTGATAATTTAATTCAAACAAAGTATGATTTAGAAAACTTTTGGGAAGTTCCTATTACCGAAAGTTGGTATAATAGATTTTTATAGTTTTTCAATTAATTGTACTAAAATTCTTTCACATTACTACCTCTACTGGTTCAAGGAAGAATATAATTTAAATTTAGCACTCTTACTAATTAAGTGATATTTACACAAAAAACGCATTGAAGATTTGTTTATACAATTTATTTTCAACCAACTACACAATATTATTTAAAAATCACGTTGTATCATTATTACTTATTTTCTTTAAAATAAAGGTAGGTTTTACCCTGAATTCAGGGAAGCAAAAATCTTTAAAAAACAAGTAATTTAGCTTTAAATTTAATTTCCAAAAAATGAAAAAACAACTACTTTTAACAACCTTTTTATTACTCTTTTTCAATTCTTTTTCTCAAGAGTTAACTATAGAAATTGATCATATAATCAACCCTGCATGCTATAACCTTCAAGAAGGGGAAGTACAATTTACCTCTACAGGAGGAACTCCTCCTTACAGTTACAATCTTATTAATGGTTCTGGAGTCACAATATCTAGTGGATCTAATCCAATTTTCTCTGAATTAACATCTGGTTTTTATTCAATACAGGTTATCGACAGTACTAATGAAACCGCTTCTATTGAATTTACTATTGAAGAACCTTCTTTTTTAGAGGTCGAAATTATAAATTATGATGTAACTTGTGAAGGAACTAATGATGGAGGAATTAATATTACTGCTACTGGTGGAACTCCTCCTTATTCTTATTCTTTAGATCTAAATAATTATCAAACAGAAAACACATTTACCAACCTTGCTACTGGTACTTATACTGTTCAAACCGTAGATGCGAATGGTTGTATTTATTCCCAAAGAATTAACATTAAAAAATCTATTTTAAATGCTAGAATTAAAACGGATAATATAACTTGTAATGGTAATAATGACGGGCAAATTAACATTATTGATCCCAGAGGAGGAACATCTCCTTATTCTTATTCTTTAAATGGCGGTGATTTTCAAACAGAAAATACTTTTACCAACCTTGCTCCTGGCACATACACTATTGAAGTACAAGATCTGAATGCTTGTACATATTTAAATGAAGTTAGTATCTCAGAACCTAATTCTTTAAATTCTACAACTACTACTAACAATATAATTTGTAGTACAAGTAATGATGGAGAAATTAATATTACTACTACTGGTGGAACTCCTCCTTATTCTTATTCTTTAAATGGTAATGATTTTCAAACGGAAAATACTTTTACCAACCTTGCTCCTGGTACTTATACTGTTCAAACCGTAGATGCGAATGCCTGTACTTATTTAAATGAAATTAGTATTGTAAAACCTTCTTTTTTAGAGGCCGAAATTATAAGTTATGATGTAACTTGTAATGGAAATAATGATGGAGGAATTAATATTACTGCTACCAGAGGAACTCCTCCTTATTCTTATTCTTTAAATGGTAATGATTTTCAAACAGAAAACGCATTTACCAACCTTGCTGCTGGTAATTATACTGTTCAAACCGTAGATGCGAATGGTTGTATTGTTTTCGAAAGTATTAACATTAAAGAATCTCCTTCTCTAAATGCTACAATTAACACGAACAATATAACTTGTAATGGAAGTAATGATGGACAAATTAATATTATTGCTACCGGAGGAATTCCTCCTTATTCTTATTCTTTAAATGGTGGTGATTCTCAAAATGATAATGTATTTGCCAACCTTGCTGCTGGCACATACACTATTGAAGTACAAGATCTGAATGCTTGTACATATTTAAATGAAGTTAGTATTGTAGAACCTACTTCTTTAAATTCTACAACTACTACTAACAATATAATTTGTAGTACAAGTAATGATGGGGAAATTAATATTACTACTACTGGTGGAACTCCTCCTTATTCTTATTCTTTAAATGGTAATAATTTTCAAACAGAAAATACTTTTACCAACCTTGCTCCTGGTACTTATACTGTTCAAACCGTAGATGCGAATGCCTGTACCTATTTAAATGAAATTAGTATTGTAGAACCTCCTTTTTTAGAGGCCGAAATTATAAATTATGATGTAACTTGTAATGGAAATAATGATGGAGGAATTAATGTTACTGCTACCGGAGGAACTCCTCCTTACTTATATGCTTTAGACCAAAATGATTTTCAAACAGAAAATACATTTCCCAACCTTGCCGTTGGTACTTATACTGTTCAAATCATAGATGCTAATGGCTGTATTTATTCCGAAAGAATTAGCATTAAAGAATCTCTTTCTCTAAATGCTACTACAACCATCACTAGCAATATAACTTGTAATGGAAGTAATGATGGGGAAATTAATATTACTGCTACTGACGGAACTCCTCCTTATTCTTATTCTTTAAATGGTGGTGATTTTCAGAATGATAATGTATTTACCAACCTTGCTGCTGGCACATACACTATTGAAGTACAAGATGCGAATGCTTGTATTAATTCAATAATAACAACGATTGATCAACCTGATGTGCTTACTATTTCTTCTGTAGATGTAACTCCTTCTGGTAATGAACCAAGTGGCAAAATATCTATTGAAACTATTGGAGGTACTCCTCCTTATATGTATAGTATCGATGGAAATAATTTTACATCCTCAAATGAATTTTTAGATTTAACTTCTGGTACTTATACTATAACTGTGCAAGATACTAATGGTTGTTCTACCAATCTCTCTGTTACTTTAAACCAAGTAGATATTGATAACTCTATAAACCAAGTAAGCGACCAATTAGAAGTAACCTATAAAAATGCCACTTCATATCAGTGGATTAATGTGGACACCAAAACAAGAGTTACTGGTGCTACTTCTAGCTCTTTTAAACCCTCAGAATCTGGAAACTACCAAGCTGAAATGACAATTTTAGTAGCCACTACAAGAACTGCTTCTAATAAAAAAACAATTATTAATAATAGGAAAGCTTCTCAAATAATTTTATCTCCTGTAATTGCTTTTAATATTAATACATTAAGCACTGAAGATATTGAAGAAAATAATTTTAAAGTGTATCCAAACCCCACTGTTAATTTTATCAATCTTCCTTCTAAGTTTTTAGGAGATGACTATATCATTTATACTATTTTAGGCAAGGAAGTAGATAAAGGAAAAATTACATCCACTAAATTGACCGTTAAATCACTTTATGAAGGGATTTATTTTCTAAAAATAAAAGAATATGCTCCTTTAAAGTTTATTAAAAAATAACTTTTAAATTCAGCATTATAAAAGCCGTTCTTTTAATTGACAAAAGAACGGCTTTTTTTATTTTGATGTGTTTTTTCTAATCTAAAAACTCACTTAATGACTTTAAAATTAATTCAGATTCATACCCTCTATATACTAAAAAGTCATATATCTTTTTTTTTCTTTTAAAAACATTCTCTTCTTTAACCAAGTTATTTTTTTTAACTATTAAATCTGTCAAATTAATAAGATATTGTGCTTCATTAATTTCTTTCATTGCAGTTTTTATATTATAAGATGAAATATTTCGCAATTTTAACTCTCTTACAATTCTTTGTTTTCCCCATTTTTTTATCCGAAACTTTCCTCTAGCAAAACTTTTTGAAAAACGTTCTTCGTTTAAAAAATCATGTTCCATTAAATGCAATAATATAATTTCTCTTGCTTCTGGTATTAAATTAAATTCTCTTAATTTATTCTCTACCTCTTTATGACAACGATCTTGATATACACAATACCTTTCTAACTTTCTTTTTACTTCTTCTACAGATACTACTGTTTTCTTCATAATTAACAAATTTATACGAAAAAGAGTTAGAAACGATGCTGTTTCTAACTCTTTTAAATATAAAGTCTATTATCTCTTTAATTTCCTGTTTCTGTAATTTCTTTATAAAACTCTTCTTCTTTATTTTTACTTGCTCCAAACCATGTTTTAAACCACATTTTTAATTTAGTTACTAAATAAAATAATATTGGCACCACTATTAAAGTTAAGAAAGTAGCCACTATTAAACCGTAAATTACAGTCCAAGCTAAAGGTCCCCAAAATATTACATTATCTCCTCCTACATATATATGCGGATTTAGTTCACTCGCTAATGTAAAAAAGTTAATATTTAAACCTGTTGCTAATGGAATTAATCCTAAAATCGTAGTGATTGCTGTTAGTAACACAGGACGTAAACGCGCTTTTCCTCCTTTTACAATAGCTTCATTTATAGTATTTAAATCTAAAAACTCATCTTCTTCCAAACCATGCTCTACTTTTTTTCTATCAATTAAAAGTTGCGTATAATCCAGTAAAACCACTCCATTATTTACCACAATACCTGCTAAGGAAATAATTCCCATCATCGTCATCATAATTACAAATGGAGCACCACTAATCATTATTCCTCCAAATACACCAATTAAACTTAAGAAAATAGCTAACATAATTATCGTTGGTTTTGATATAGAATTAAACTGATAAATTAAAATCAAGAAAATCAATCCTAATCCAGCAAAAAAAGCACCTCCCAAAAAGCTTTGTTGCTTATTCTGTTCTTCTATTTGCCCTGTATAATTCACTTTTATATTTGAAGGTAATTCGGTGAAATTCTTCATTTCATTCTCAATCTCTGCAACTATTGCTCCTGCATCTGTAAAACCTGGTGCTAAAGCAGAATACACTGTTACTACTCTTTTACCTGCTTTATGTTTAATAGAGCTAAAACCAGAAGTGTTGTCTTTATCAATTAACGCAGACACAGGTATAGACCTCACTTGTCCACTCGCCATATCTCTAAACGTTATATTTTGATTAAAAATGGCGCTTGTATTATATCTATTCTCTTTATTAAATCGAACATAAATATCATAATCCTCTCCATCTTCTTTATAAACACCCGCCTTAGCTCCAAAAATAGAATTACGCAATTGTTGGCCTATCTGAGATGCACTTACTCCTAATTCTCCTGCTTTCTTTCTATCTACATTAACCAACATCGTTGGTTTTGCTTTATTAACATCTACCTTAATTTCTGCAACACCAGGAATAGATTTTGTATTAATAAAATCTTTCATCTTTTCTGCTGTATTTATTAATGCAGCATAATCTTTTCCTTCTAATTCTATATTAATTGGATATCCTGCTGGAGGACCAACTGGGTCTTTTTCAACAGAAATAGAAAGCCCAGGGTAAATACCTTGTAAAGCTTCTGTAACTTCTTTCTTTAACTCTTTACTATCTGCTCCTTTTCTAAACTTATATTCTCGCATAGAAGCAACTACTTTACCTCTATGTGGCATTTCTGCTGTAGAACCACCATCTGTTTGCGGATTTCCAGAACCTGCTCCAACTTGCGTTACCGAACTTTCAACTAAAAAGTTATAATCTCCCTCAAGATATTTAGACGAATTAATAACCTTGGTTACTCGTTCTTCTAAATCTTTCATAATTACATTTGTCTTTTCTATATCGGTTCCTTGAGGATATTCAACATAAACCACTACTTGATTTGGCGTATTATCTGGAAAAAACTCAATTTTTGTTCTTTTGGAGACAACAGACCCTATAAATCCTATAAATGCAACAAAAAATAATATAGTTGTAGCACCTAAAATCACATAAGGTTTCCAACCTTTTAACGAGCTTCTAATAACACGCTCATAAAAACGCTCCCATCTAGGTAATATTTCTCTTTGAAAATAATTGGCAGCCGGACGCATAAAGTATCTATAAATCCAGAAATTTATAGCTGAAAAAACTAACAAAGTACCTAATGCCTTAAAAGCTCCCCCACCAATTAATATCAACACTCCTAAAACTGCTAATACAATAGTTAGTATAATTAATCTTTTTAATGGCATATTTCGATCTTCTGTATTCATAAATTGAGATACTAATACCGAATTAAAAAAGATTGCCACAAATAACGAAGAACCTAGAACAACAGATAATGTTATTGGAAAGTAAATCATAAACTGCCCCATTACTCCAGGCCACATACCTAACGGAACAAAAGCCGCTACCGTTGTTGCCGTAGAGATAATAATAGGAAATGCAATTTCACCAATACCATTTTTTGCAGCCTCTAACCTACTCATTCCTTCTTCATCCATTAAACGATATACATTTTCTACTACCACAATACCATTATCTACGAGCATTCCTAGCCCCATAATCAAACCAAAAAGAATCATGGTATTCATAGTGTATCCCATTAAATTTAAAATCATTAATGACATAAACATTGACATAGGAATTGCAAAACCAACAAATAATGCATTTCTTAAGCCTAAGAAAAACATTAAAACAGTTACTACTAAAATAACTCCGAAAATGATATTATTAACTAAATCATCTACCTGACCAATCGTTTTTGAAGATTGGTCGTTTGCTAAGGTTACTTTTAAATTACTTGGTAATACCTCCTTTTGTGCTTTTTTTACAATCTCTCTTATTTCTTCGGTAGCTTTTACCATATTTTCACCAGATCTTTTTTTAACATCTAGCATTACAACTGAAGCACCATTTTCACGAGCATATGTGGTTTTATCTTTATCTTTAAATTTTACCTTCGCAATATCTTTTAAGTAAATTGAATTTCCTCTTTCAGACTTCACTACAAAATTTTCTAATTCAGTAGTTTTTTCTATTTCTCCAAGAACTCTAATAGTACGACGTTGCCCACTAGACACAATATTACCTGCTGATATTGTTGCATTACCTCCACCTATTGCTTGTAAGATGTCTTGAAAACTTACTTTTGCAGCCATCATTTTATAAACATCTACCGCTACTTCTACTTCTTTGTCTTCAGCCCCACGGATATCTGCCTTTTTTATCTCTTTTAAATCTTCTATTTCATCTTGAAGATACTCTGCATATTCTTTTAGCTGTTCTACAGTATAATCTCCAGAAATATTAATATTTAAAATAGGTGTTTCTTCAGAAATATTTAACTCGAAAACATTTGGTTCTACTTTAGCTCCATTAAATGTTGGCCAATCTTCACCAGAAACCTCTTCGTCTATCTCATCTTTAACTTTTTGCTTTGCTTCTTCTACAGTTATTCCTTCTCCAAACTCAATAACAACCATAGAAACGTTTTCTTGAGATGTGGAAGTAATTTTCGTCATTTTACTTACCGTTTTTAGTTTTTCTTCTAACGGATCTGTAATTAGTTTTTCAATATCTTCTGCCGTATTCCCTGGGAAAATAGAATTTACATATATTTTAGTCTCTTTTATTTCTGGGAAATTTTCTCTTGGCATATTTAAAAAAGCCGAAACTCCCATAAATAATATTAAAACCATTAAAACATATATGGTTGTTTTATTATTTATTGCCCAAGAAGATAAACCGAACTCTTTATCTACTTTTTTTTGTTGTTCTGTCATCAGAATATCTTTTAATTATTTAGCAACTAGTTGTAATATTTTAACCTCTTGTTTATCCTTTACACTCCTAGCTCCTTCATTAACAATAAGCATACCTGCAGTTAACCCTTTTAAAACTTCAATTTTATCTTCTTGTGTTTTACCAGTTGTTATAATTATCTGTTTAGCAACTCCTTTCTCCTCTTTAACTCCGTCTACTACATAAACATATTGTTCTCCCTTTGCATTTTCTGAAATAATACTTTGCGGTATTAAAATTGCTGTAGGGTTTGTGTAATCGTTAATTTTTAGCTTAGCAGTTAAGTTAGGTTTGATGCTTCTATCTTTATTTGGTACTCCAATTTCAACTTTAAAAGTTCTATTGGCTGGGTGAATAAAATTACCTGCTTGGCGAACTTTAGATAGCATTTTCTTATTCAATATAGGAAAATCAACCTCTACACTTTTACCCTTTTTTATAGAACTTATAAAACTCTCTGGAACATCTGTTTCAATGTACATATTACTAAGATTGACAATTCTAAATATTTCTGCCCCTGGACCAGGTGCCACTACCGTACCCTGTTCTTTAATAACATCATCGATAATTCCAGAAAAAGGTGCTCGTATAGTATATTTAGCCATACTCTTACGTAAATTTGTTACTGCATTCATTTGCGATTCGTAACTAGTTTTTGTTTGTAAGTATTGAATTTCTGAACCAATTTTTTGATCCCATAATCTTTTTTGGCGTTCATATGTGGTTTTTGCTAAATTTGCATTTGCCTCTAATTGTGCTAATTGATTAGACATTCCTCCATCATCTATTCTACCTAATGCTTGCCCTTTTCCTACTTTCTGGCCTTCTTTAACATACACCTTTACCAGTTGCCCAGGCACTTCAGGATATACCAAAACATTTTTTTTAGTTTGTACATTACCTTGCAACTCTAAATAGTGAACAAATTCGCTATGTTTTACTGGAAGGGTAGTAATTAAAGGAATTTTCTTATTTGTATCTAATTTTGTTATCTCAGCATCTAATAATTTTATTTCTTTTATTATTTGCTGATTTTTGTTACTTAGTTCTTCTTTTTTAGATCTTAATAATTCTAAATTATTAGATGCTAAGACTTGGTCAACAGTCTGTTCTTTGTTTTCTCCACATGAAGTTAAAAAAATGGATGCTACTGTAATTATAAATATCTTTCTCATCGAGTTAGTTATTAATTGGTAGATTTAATGCGGTTTCTAATTTTGCTTTTTTTGCAATTACGTTTAACATAGATTGTACGTAATTACTTTGCTGTGTATATAGTTGGTTTTGTGCTTGTGATAAATCGAAACTAGAAGAAAGCCCTTCAAAAAACTTTATTTGTTGTTTCTTTTCTATGCGTTCTGCTAACAACAAATTTTTCTTAGCAGTTTCATAATTTTCAATACTTAATTGGTATTCACTTTTTGCTGTTTCTGCTTGTAAATTTAGTTGCTGTTTTATTTCATCTAATTTAATATCTGAGTTTTCTAATTCTATTTTTGCTTGTCTTATTCTTGACCTTGCTCTAAAAGAACCAAAAACCGGAACGTTTAAACTAACACCTAAAGTTGATGTTGATCGCCATTGTTGAGAACTACTGAAAAAAGAAAATGAATTTGAGTTTGCTATTCCATTGTAATTTAAAAAAGCACTTAGGGTTGGTAACTGTCTGTTTTTTTCTAACTTTAATAATAGTCTGTTTCCTTCTCTATTGTTATTTGCAATTCTATAATCTATATGATCATTAATATTAAACTGCTTTGCTAGTAGGTTTAAAGAGGTGTTTTCTAGAGTTAAACTTTCTAGTGTATCTGAGAGTTCTATTTTTTTCTGAATAGAATTACCCATCGCTATGTTTAACATTTGATATGCTATTTTTTGAAGTCTCTTTGTATTTCTTATATTGCTTTCTAAAGTTCCTAAAGTAATTTGTAATTGCTCTACATTTTCTAATTCTGTTAAACCGTTTTCATAAATTTTTTGTGTTTCATTTAAATTCTTTGATAAAACACTTTTATTCTTTTCTAAAATTTCTAAAGATTTTTCTGCTACTAAAACATTACCATAAGCATTTATTATTGCTTCTCTAGTAGATAATTCTGTTTTTTCTTTGGATTGTTCAGATATTTTAAGATATGTTTTTGCTGATTGTAAACCAACTAAATAAGTACCATCGAAAAGAAGTTGCGTTAATGTTAGTCCGGCTGTTACAGAATGTTTTGCTCCAAAATCGGGAAACCCATCCATATTAAAATCTACGGGATCAAAAAGTTGTTTTAAATTATTTCTATAATCAACATTTCCATTAATTTGTGGCAACCCAATCGTGGTAGTTTCCCATTTTTTTTCTTTAGCTGCTTTAATGTTTTTACTAGCAACTTTATTATCATAATTATTTTTAATCGCATAATCAATTGCTTCTTGCATTGATAAGCGTATTATTTTTTCTTGTGCCTGAGAATAGTTCAAGAAAAAAAATACAAATACACTAAAGATGTATTTTTTCATTAGTTTAAATTTTGGTTGTTTATTTTCAATTGTTTTTCTAGTTCTTCTAAACCTTTTTCTGTAGCAATAGCTCTAATATGATATTCTAACACCTTATATTCTATCTTCACTAATTCTTGCATATCTCTTGTATATAAATCAGTATCGTACACTCCAAATACTAGAGTAAAATAAAAGTTCCCTATTAAATCTATCTCTAAATTATCTCTATACAGCCCTTCTGCAATTCCTTTTTTTATGTTGTCTTTATTACACTCTTTAAACATACAGACTTCACGCTGCATTAGCTTTGTATAAATTTCTGGATAGTATTTTTTCAATTGATACATTGGAGAATCTTTCGCATTCTTAAACATTTCTTTAAAAATTGCTTTAATCGTAAACTCCTCCTCAATAGCATTATGACCTCTACTCTTAATTAGATTAATCGTAGCATCTATCGATTCTTGAATTGCTTCTGTGGAAGCATCTACCAACATTGCTTTGTTTGAAAAATACTTATACAATGTTTTTTTTGAAATACCTAACTCTCTTGCTATATCATCCATTGTAACACTTTTAAATCCAAGATTTAAAAATAGCTCTCCTGATTTTGTTATAATTTTTTCTCTCATCATTCTTCTACAAATGTACGAATGGAAACTTGAGAAACAAAAAAAGTTTCCTAAGTTTTAATGATTTTTTAACATTAGCCATAATTATTTCTTTAATTAATTTATTTTTACAGAAAAAATAAATTTTGGATTTATCAAAATATCAAGAATCATTTATTAATTATTTACAAGAACAAGATCTTAATAGAGAACCTAAAAATCTTTATGAACCTATAGATTATATTCTTCAACTTGGTGGTAAAAGATTGCGTCCTATTTTAACATTAATAGCTTGTGATGTTTTTAATATCGATTTTAATATAGCTTTACCTGCTGCAATGGCTGTAGAAACATTTCATAATTTCACTTTAATACACGATGATATTATGGACGAGGCTCCTTTACGCAGAGGAAAAGAAACGGTGCATCAAAAATGGGACATAAATACAGGTATTTTGTCTGGAGACGCAATGCTTATTTTAGCTTATCAATATTTTGAAAACTATGAACCTGTTGTATTTCAGAAACTAGCAAAACTCTTTAGTAAAACTGCTCTAGAAGTTTGCGATGGGCAGCAATTAGATGTGGATTTTGAAACCAGAAACGATGTAACTATCAATGAATACATTAAAATGATTACTCTAAAAACTTCTGTTTTAGTTGGTGCTGCTTTAAAAATGGGAGCTATAGTAGCTGAAACTGAAGAAGAGCAAGCTAACAATCTATATAATTTTGGTTTAAATTTAGGTATTGCTTTTCAATTACAAGACGATTATTTAGACACCTTTGGAAATCCAGATACTTTTGGAAAACAAATAGGTGGTGATATTATAGAGAATAAAAAAACATACCTATACCTTAAAGCTCTAGAAGTAGCTAAAAATGAAGATAAAGAAAAGCTACTATCCTATTACGGTAAAAAAAGCGATCAAAACTCTGAAAAAATAAAAGATGTTACTTCTATTTTTGAGAGAAACAACATACCTAAATTAACACAAAATCTTATTAAAGATTATACAGAGAAAGCATTCGAATTTTTATCTATTTTAAACATCTCTGAAAATGCAAAAAAAGGTCTCCAAAAATTCGGTGAAAATTTAATGTTTAGAAAAGTTTAAAAAAAATTAAAAAAACTATTGTAGTTTAAAAAAAGTTTCTATTTTTGCAATCCAAATTATTGGTCCTATAGCTCAGTTGGTTAGAGCACCTGACTCATAATCAGGGGGTCCGAGGTTCGAGCCCTCGTGGGACCACCTTTAAAGCTTCACTTTTTGTGAAGCTTTTTTGTTTTTAATCTTAATTCTTACAATACATTTTCTTCCTAATTAATGTAAATCTAATTAACCTCAAACAAACGTATTTACATCACTTTTTAAAAAAAACCCATCACTTATACAATAAACGGAGACTCTTATGTAAGTTGTTTTGCTCTTCTATTTACATTTATCTATAATTGTCGTTGATTGCAAGTATTTTTTACTCTTTTTTAGTTCAAAAAGAACTGAAAAAATTGTTAAAAAATATAACTTAAAAGAAAATCAATCTATATTTTATTATATTTATCAGACCAAATAATCTCTTACAATGAAAAACTCTCTAGCATTGATAGTACAAAAATTACTATCAAAAAATAAGATTATACACGACAAAAAAGAATTAGATTTCCAAATTCAAAGTCACCCTTCTTATCCTAGTTTACACGCAATAACAGGCGTTTTAGATCATTTTAACATAGAAAATATTGCCGCTGAAGTACCTACAGACATAGACACACTTCAACAATTACCAGATAGTTTTATAGCACAAATAACTACAGATAACGGAAATGATTTGGTGACGGTTAGTAAAGTAAAAAACCAACCTTTTTACAAACTAATTTCTGGTTCTGGAGAAAAAAAAGAAAAAAAATTATCCGAAAGTGAGTTCTTAACACAATTTACAGGAATTATTGTTGCTGTCGAAAAAACAGACCAAGAAACCAGTAAACCAACTAGCAACAACAGAAACATTGTCTTTTCAGCTATCTTTATAGCTCTTGCTTCTATTATTTTTGCTATTAAAAACACAGAACTAGTAAATTATATATACATGGCTTTATCTATTGTAGGTACCATTGCTAGTTATTCTATTTTAAAACAAGAATTAGGACAAAGCACTGCCATAGGTAATGCTTTTTGTTCTGGAAATAATGACAAAAAGGACTGTGACGCTGTATTAAGCTCAAAAGGTGCTGAAATTATAAAAGGACATAAACTAAGCGACCTCAGTATTATTTACTTTTCATCGTTAGTGGTATCTTCTTTTTTTCTTCCCTCAATGAATCCTTTATTTTTAATTAGTCTGGTTGCATTACCTATTACTTTATACTCTATATACTATCAAGCTAAAGTGGTAAAAACATGGTGTATGTTATGTTTATCTATCGTTGGAGTATTATGGTTACAAGCTGGAGTTCTTTTTTTAAACTTTAAAGGCTTTGAAAATCTTATCAAATTAAACAGCACTAGCATACTTATTACTAGCATAAGCTTTATTGGAGTTTATGTTGCTTGGACATTTATTAAACCAATTATTAGTGAACTAAACCAATTACAAAAAGAAAAAATAGAGTTTGTAAAATTTAAAAGAAATTTTAATCTCTTTAATAGTTTACTACAAAAAAGTACAACTCTTAACACAAATATAGAAAACACTAAAGAAATTGTTTTAGGAAACAAAAACGCAAACCTAGAAATTGTGGTTATTACCAATCCTTTTTGTGGACATTGTAAGCCCGTTCATAAAATTGTAAACGATATTTTAAAAAAATATGCTGAAAATGTTAAAATTATTATTCGTTTTAATGTACCTGTAGAACATCCTGAATCTAATGGAGTAATTGTTGCTGGTAAATTAATAGAATTATATAATGAAAAAGACACTAATATAGCATTAGAGGCTATGGATGAAATTTATAATGGCTTGGATTATGATAAATGGTTATCTAAATGGGGAAAATCTAAAAATGAAAAAACATCCTTAGCTATCTTAGAAAACGAAAAGGAATGGTGTAATCAAAACGCTATTAATTTTACTCCTGAAATATTAATCAATGGGAAATCTTTTCCTAAAGAATACCAAAGAACCGATTTAACTTACTTCATTGAAGAACTAGAAGAAAGTCTTCAAAACGCATTACAGTATAATTTATAAACAAACAAAGTCACTTACGTGACTTTGTTTTAAGAACAATATTCTCTCGCGAAGAATAGACACACTCGGTGAGTGTCTTAAAATGTTCGCCGCAAATGTAATCTAAAATTTTAATTATTATGAAGAAAACTATTTTAAACTTAGGGAAGGTTCTTAGCAAAACAGAACAAAAGAAGTTAAGTGGCGGAAACCCTGTTGCTTTTTGTTTCAATGGTCAAGGATGCCCTCCTGGAACACACTGTATAGGTGATTTTTGTTTTCGAAACGACAATGGCGGCGGAAATGGTGGTGGAAACGGTGGTGGATCTGGTTGTACTACCATGAAAATACTTTGCGAATACGAAGGAGACACCTGTTGCATCTACTAAACTTATATCATGAAAAAAACAATTCTAAACTTAGGACATCTTTTAAATAAAAAACAATTAAAAGAAATTAAAGGAGGAAGCTTCTTTCACAGAAGAACCGATTCAGGAACTTGGTGTAAATATTCTTGTAGCGGAAGAAGAGCTAGCCTAGACGGTGGACAATCACAAAGATGCTATATAGAACTACCTTATTTTGTTTATAATCATTCAGCTTGTGGTTCATCTGGTGGCGGTGGTCCTGTAGATGGCCCTTTTGCTTAATCTTTATTTCACAAATAAAAACTTATCAACCAAAAAACTGGAAAACAATTGTTTTCCAGTTGATTTAAAATATATTTTTGAAGAAATTTCCACATTACAAACAAACGGAAGCCAAAGATTGTGGCCCTACTTGTATTAAAATGATTTCCAAACATTACGGAAAAACAATTAACACCCAACAACTCCGTAATCTTAGTGAAACTACCAGAGAAGGAAGTAGCTTACTTGGACTTAGTGAAGCTGTAGAATCTATCGGATTTAAATCATTAGGTATTAAATTAGCTTTTGAAAAACTCAAAGAAGCTCCACTTCCCTGTATTGTACACTGGAATAAAAACCACTATGTAGTTCTTTATAAAATTAAAAAAGATATTGCTTACATCTCTGACCCTGCTCATGGACTTATTTCTCTTACAAAACAAGAGTTTATTAAACATTGGATTGGAAATAATGCAGATGAAAATACAGAAGATGGAATTGCTTTATTGGTAGAACCTACTCCTAAATTTTATCAAGAAGAATTTGAAGAAGATGAAAAATTTGGATTCTCTTTTATTTTTAAATATTTAATTAAATACAAGAAATTCATCATTCAATTAATTATTGGATTACTTGCTGGCAGTTTATTACAATTAATTCTTCCATTCCTCACACAAAGTATAGTAGATGTTGGTATTAAAAACCAAGATCTTAACTTTGTATATCTTATTTTATTTGCTCAACTTTTCCTATTTATTGGTAAAGCTTCCCTCGAAATTATTAGAAGTTGGATTCTTTTACATCTTAGTACTAGAATAAATATATCATTAATCTCCGATTTCTTTATAAAACTAATGAAATTACCTATTTCCTATTTTGATGTAAGAATGACAGGAGATTTATTACAAAGAATTAACGATCATAAACGTATTGAAAGAATACTTACCACCTCTTCTTTAACCGTATTATTTTCTTTTGTTAATCTTATTATATTCAGTTTGGTTTTAGGGTATTATAGTTTACAAATATTTGCCGTATTTGTTGTTGGTAGTGTCTTATATTTTGCCTGGGTATTATTCTTCTTTAAAAAACGTAAAGAACTCGATTATAAACGTTTCTCTGAAGTAAGTCAAGAACAAAGCAAGGTTATTGAACTTATTAATGGAATGCAAGAAATTAAACTCCATAATGCTGAAAGAAGAATGCGTTGGAATTGGGAATATGTGCAAGCTCGTTTATTTAAAGTTGCTACCAAAAGTTTAGCTTTAGAACAAACACAAAGTGTTGGATCTAACTTTATTAATGAACTTAAAAATATGTTGGTTACCGTTTTATCTGCTAAATTAGTTATAGATGGACAAATTACTTTAGGAATGATGATGGCCATTAGTTATATCGTAGGACAATTAAATGGTCCAATTACACAGCTAATTAACTTCATGAGAGATCTACAAGATGCGCAAATTTCATTAGACAGACTAGGTGAAATTCATAATATGGAAGATGAAGAAAAACCTAGCGATGAAAAAGTAACTAATATTCCTACAAACACAGATATACAAATCAATAATATCTCTTTTAGGTATACTGGTGGTTTAGATCCTGTTATCAAAAACTTAAGCCTAAATATACCAGCTAATAAAACTACTGCAATTGTAGGAACTAGTGGTAGTGGTAAAACCACTTTAATGAAATTATTACTCGGTTTTTACCAAGTAGATAGTGGTGATATTATATTAGGTAATTTCAACTTTAAAAATATTTCTCAAAAAGAATGGAGAAGAAACTGTGGTGTGGTTATGCAAGAAGGATATATTTTTAATGATACTATTGCTAAAAACATTGCTGTTGGAGAAGATTATGTAGATAAAGAAAAGTTAGCACATGCTATAGATGTTGCCAATATCTCTGATTATATTGAAGGTTTGCCTCTTGGCTATAATACTAAAATTGGTAGCGAAGGTAGTGGCTTAAGTACTGGGCAAAAACAACGTTTATTAATCGCTAGATCGGTATATAAGAACCCAAAATTCTTGTTTTTTGATGAAGCTACTTCGGCATTAGACGCTAATAATGAAAAAGTAATTATGGGAAAATTAAATACTTTTTTCTCAGATAAAACTGCGGTTGTTATTGCACACAGATTAAGTACTGTAAAAAATGCACATCAAATTGTTGTTTTAAGTGATGGTAAAATTGTAGAAAAAGGAAATCATGAAGAACTTATTAAACTAAAAGGACGCTATTATCACCTAGTTAAAAATCAATTAGACCTAGGTAAATAATACTAAAAATATTTTTCGCGAAGAGTAGACATAAACCTTGAGTGTCTTTAAATGTTCGAGGATTAAATAATTATTTTTTAATCATCTAAATTATGAAAAAATCAATTCTAAAATTAGGAAACGTTTTAAACAAAAAAGACCAAAAGTCTATTAATGGAGGTTTTGGTTCTCCTTTTATAGGCAGTAACTGTTATACTCGTCGAGATCGATGCAATAGCGCAATGGCTGCTGCAATTTCTCATGGAGCGGATCCTGCCACTACAAGATGCGTGTCTTGTACCACTGAATGGGGAGCTTCAGGTTTTATGGTTAGAATATATGGAACATTAATTTAATTATCATGAAAAAATCAATCTTAAATTTAGGAAAAAATCTAAACAAAGCAGAACAAAAAATGATTAGTGGAGGGCGAGTATTTAATGGCCCATGCTTTGAATGGTGTGCAGATTCATTTTTACAAGAAATATTTTGGCAACCTCTTAATTGTAGTTGTACAAGAGGAGGAGGAGGTTCAGGTGGTAGCAACCCTATTGGAGGAGGTTCTGGACCTAAAGACCCAGTATAACAGAGCTATTTATTTTAAATCTATCTTCTTTTTAGTATAGATAAAATTAATAAAAGTGAGGAAACAAGCTTTCCTCACTTAATTCAAATACATTCATGCCAGAAAATAATAATCAAACAACAGAAATAGAAGTACGAAGCGAAGAAGTACAAGAAATATTAAACAAAGTACCTAATTGGATGATTCGATATGGTAATACTCTTATATTAATACTCATCTTTATGCTTCTATTTATCTCTTGGTTTATTAAATATCCAGATGTTATTTCCACACAAGTAATGGTAACCACCTCTATTCCTCCTGAAAAAATATTTGCTAAATCTTCTGGGCAATTCGAAGTATTATTAGCTAATGAAGAAAATAATGTAACAAAAAATGAGGTATTGGCTGTTATTGAAAATACCGCATCTTATAAAGATGTACTCTTTCTTAAAAAAATTATAGATACTATTAAAATTCATCAAGAAAAATTTTATTTCCCTATAGAAAATATTCCACCACTTGTTTTAGGTGATATAACTACTAGTTTTTCGCAATTTGAAAATGATTATTACGAATACAAACTAAACAATGAACTTACTCCTTTTAAATCGGAAACCTTTGCTAACAAAATGTCTATTGTAGAGGCCAAAGGGCGATTACAAAACTTAATTTACCAAAGAAGACTAAACAAAAAACAACTTGAATTTAAAGAAAAAGATCTAGAGAGAAGCAGAAAAATGTTTGAACAAGGGGTTATTTCTGCTAAAGAAAAAGAAGCTAAAGAAGTAGAATATCTTCGAGAACAAAGTACTTATAAAGGCTTAGAAACCTCTATCTCTCAAATGAGAGAATTAGTGAATAACTCTGCTAAAAATCTTGACGATACTTCCGTTAGAAAAACACAAAGTGACTTAAGACTTAAAAAGAAAACACAACAGTCTTTTTTATACCTTAAAAAAGCAATTAAAGATTGGGAAAAAATGTATGCACTTACCTCCTCTATGAACGGAAAGGTCTCTTTTCTTAATTTTTGGAGTAAAAATCAAAATGTAAAAACAGGAGACTTAATTTTTACTATTATTCCAGATAAAAAAGAATCTTTTATTGGAAAAATTAAAGCACCTATTACAAATTCAGGTAAAATAAAAATTGGGCAAAAAGTGCAAATTCAGTTATTAAATTACCCTTCCGATGAATTTGGTGAGCTAAATGGGAATGTAAAATCTATTTCTTTAACTCCAGACCAAGAAGGAAATTATCTGATTGATGTACAATTACCTGAAAAACTAAAAACAACTTACAAAAGAAACATCGAATTTAAACAAGAAATGCAGGGAACTGCAAATATTATAACAGAAGATCTTAGACTTATTGAAAGGTTCTTCTACCAATTAAAAAACATCATAAAATAAAAATATTCTTTCGCGAGGAATAGACACAGCCTTGAGTGTCTTAAAAGGATCAAGGTTTTAATAAACTTTAAAAACTTAAATCATGAAAAAATCAATCTTAAATCTAGGGAAAGCTCTGAACAAAACACAGCAAGCAGACATTTTTGGAGGAGTTCTGGATCTAATTAATTTAATTCCACAATGTAAAGACGTATGTCCTTCAGCAACTAGACAAAAAAGTTGTGGACCTCCTCACTGTCTTGGTGTATGTGATGGTCATGGTGGATTTTACCTTTACTAAAAGCAATCTTTAAAAGACTATATATTAGTGAGGAATCACAAGCTATTCCTCACTTTCGCAATTACTTAATAAATGAAAATTACTTGTGTTTTTCGATAATTTTATCATTATAATTTTAACAAAAACCTTGTTCTTTTTCTTATTTTTTATAGAATTTTTAAATTTTTTAAATCATGAAAAAATCAATCTTAAATCTAGGGAAAGCTCTAAACAAAACACAGCAAACAGACATTTTTGGAGGAATGCTAATTTTAACTAAATTAGTAGGACAATGTAAAGACGTATGTCCTTCAGCAACTAAAGAGATAAAATGTGGACCTCCTCACTGTCCTGGTGTATGTAACGGGCATGGTGGATTTTACCTTTACTAGAAACAACCTTTAAAGGATTACATGTTAGTGAGGAACCACAAGCTATTCCTCACTAACATAACTACTTAACAAATGATAAATTACTTGTGTTTTTTGATAATTTTATCACTATAACTTTAACAAAAACCTTTGTTCTTTTTCTTATTTTTATAAATATTTAATTTTTTAATCTCTTAAATTATGAAAAAATCAATCTTAAATCTAGGGAAAGCCCTAAGTAAATCAAATCAGAAAAAAATAAATGGAGGTATGATAGGTGGATTAATACCATGCTATAGAGGTTCCGACTTTGTTTGTTGTCTACCTGAAAATTGTGGAATGTATGGAGGTAGAAAAAACAACCATCCTGGACCAGGAAGACCTGTATGTTATTGTTTCTAAAAAAATAACGTTTTTAAAAAATGTTTAACTATGATGAGGAGTAAAAATACTCCTCATTATTTATTTTAAATTAGTTAGTCTAGACACGTATTTTCCAATTACATCAAACTCTAAATTAACTTTTGTTCCTTTTTTAAAATCCCTAAAAGTAGTATGTTCTAATGTATAGGGTATAATAGCAACACTAAATTCTTCTTTTTTAGAATTTACTACAGTTAAACTAACACCATTAACAGTTATAGATCCTTTTTCTATTGTTATATTGTCACTTGCTGTATTATATTTAAAAGTAAACACAGTACTCCCTTTCATATCTTTTATATTTATACATTCTCCAACCTCATCAACATGACCCTGCACAATATGTCCGTCTAACCTATCTCCCAATTTCATTGCTCTTTCTAAATTCACAACATCTCCAACAACAAGATCTCCTATATTTGTTTTATCTAAAGTTTCTTTAATTGCAGTAACCACATATTTATCAGTATTAATCTCTACTACTGTTAAACATACACCATTGTGTGCTACACTTTGATCTATTTTTAATTCACCTGTTATATTACTTTCAATAGTAATGTGAAGATTTTCTTTCTCCTTTACCAAGTTTGTTACTTTACCTAGAGTTTCTATAATACCTGTAAACATTCGTTAAAATTTAGTTACTTTTGTAAGCATCAAAAATACGACATCGTAAGACTTTTATGGAAAAATCAAATAAAATTATTGTAGGTATTTCAATAGGTGACACTAATGGTATAGGATTAGAGGTTATTTTAAAAACATTTGAAGATAAAAGAATGCTAGAATTCTGTACTCCTGTTTTATTTGGTTCTAATAAAGTTGTTTCTTTTCATAAAAAAAACCTTCAACTAAACAACAGTATACACGGAATAAATAGCTTAGATAAAATTGTTCACGGAAAAATAAACTTAGTTAATGTATGGAAAGAAGATGTAAAGATTGACTTAGGTAAAACTACAGAAATAGGTGGAAAGTACGCTGTAAAATCGCTTACGGAAGCTGTAAATGCATTAAAAAACGAGCAGGTAGACCTTTTAATAACCGCCCCAATTAACAAAGAAAACATTCAGTCTAAAGAATTTACATTTCCTGGACATACAGAATACTTAGAAAGTAACCTAGAAGGAAAAAGTTTAATGGTTTTATTAACAGATGAATTAAGGGTTGGCTTAGTTACTGGTCATATTCCTGTTTCTAAAATATCAGAAACAATTACTCCAGAACTTATTATGGAGAAAACAGCTATTATGCATCAATCTTTAAAACAAGATTTTAATATCAACAAACCTAAAATTGCTATTTTAGGTTTAAATCCTCATTGTGGTGATAATGGAACTATTGGTAATGAAGATGAAGAAATTATAAGACCTACCATTAATAAAATAAAAGAATCTGGGAAAATGGTATTTGGCCCTTATGCTGCAGACGGCTTTTTTGGATCTAAAACATACAAACAGTTCGATGGAATATTAGCAATGTACCACGATCAAGGGTTAGCTCCTTTTAAAGCATTGTCCTTTGGAAATGGTGTTAATTTTACCGCTGGATTAAATAAAATTAGAACTTCTCCAGATCATGGAACAGGTTTCGATATTGCTGGAAAGAACAAAGCAAACACAGAATCTTTTAAAGAAGCTTTATTTACTTCTTTAAAGATTTTTAAGAATAGAAAAGAATACATTGATTTAGAATCTAATAGATTAAAATCAAAATAATAATAAAATATCATTTATTAAAAAACATTTTATTATATTTGCGCCCTCAAATTGATATTGTAAATGAAAGGTTTAAAACATTTTATCATTCCTTTTATTGGTTTAAAAGAAGGAAATCATAGTTTTCAATACCAAATTGATAATACGTTCTTTGAAGAATTTCAGTATAATGAGTTTAATGAAACTGATATAAATATTGATATAAATTTCATCAAAAAAAGCACTTTGTTAGAATTAACATTTTCAATCACAGGAACTGTTAATATACCCTGCGATGTTACTGGTGAACTTTATAATCAAAACATAGAAGGTGAATATAAATTAGTTGTTAAATTTGGACCAGAATTCAATGATGACAATGATGAAATTTTAATTCTACCTTACGATGAATATCAGATGAATGTAGCTCAATACATCTATGAACTTGCAGTACTTTCTGTACCTACAAAAAGAGTTCATCCTGATGTATTGAATGGAACCATGGAATCTGAATCTTTAAAAAAACTTAAAGAATTAGAAGTTAACAAAGAAAAAACAGTTGAAGAACAAGCAACTGACCCTAGATGGGATAAATTAAAAGATTTACTAACAGGAAAAAATACATAAAATGGCACATCCTAAGAGAAAAATATCGAAAACTAGAAGAGATAAAAGAAGAACTCATTATAAAGCTTCTATGCCTCAAATAGCTACAGATCCAACAACTGGTGAAGCGCATTTATACCATAGAGCTCATTGGCACGAAGGTAAATTATATTATAGAGGTCAAGTGGTATTAGATAATACAACAGAAGTAGAAGCTTAACAGAAAACAATCTCAATATTTTTGAGATTTTAACAGAAATAACGTCAAAAACTATAGTTTTTGGCGTTTTTTTCGTTAAGTGGTGAAAAAAAAATTACTACTTTTGAAAACTAAATTTATTATAAGTAACAAACATGGCTAAAACAACTGCAGCAATAACAGCAGTGGGAAAATACCTTCCAGAGTATGTTCTAACTAACAAAGAGTTAGAAACTATGGTAGATACTAATGATGAATGGATTACCTCTAGAACAGGTATAAAAGAAAGAAGAATATTAAAGGATGAAAACGCAGGTACTTCGTACATGGCTATAAAAGCTGCGGAAGATTTACTTCAAAAAGGAAATATTGATCCTACAGAAATAGATATGGTAATTGTAGCTACAGCTACTCCAGATATGTTAGTAGCTTCAACAGCTGTATATACCGCCACAAAAATAGGCGCTGTTAATGCTTTTGGGTATGATTTACAAGCGGCATGTTCCAGTTTTTTATACGGAATGTCTACGGCTGCTAGCTACATAGAATCTGGAAGATATAAAAAAGTACTTCTTATTGGTGCCGATAAAATGTCTTCTATTATTGATTATACAGATAGGGCAACTTGTATCATCTTTGGAGATGGAGCTGGGGCTGCATTATTTGAACCAAATGAAGAAGGCCTAGGACTTCAAGATGAATACCTAAGAAGTGATGGAATAGGAAGAGACTTCTTAAAAATAAATGCTGGTGGTTCTATATTACCTGCCTCTCAAGAAACAATTAAAAACAGGCAACACTTTGTTCACCAAGAAGGTAAAACTGTTTTTAAATTTGCTGTTTCAAATATGGCTGCTGTTTCTGAAAAAATTATAGAAAGAAATAACCTAACAAAAGATACCATAGATTGGCTAGTACCTCATCAAGCAAATAAAAGAATTATTGAGGCTACAGCTAATAGAGTTGGGTTAGAGAATGATAAAGTAATGATGAACATTCATAGATACGGAAACACAACTTCTGCTACTCTAGGTTTATTATTAGCAGACTATGAAAAAGAGCTTAAAAAAGGAGATAATTTAATTTTTGCTGCTTTTGGTGGTGGCTTCACATGGGGAGCTATTTATCTAAAGTGGGCATACAACAGATAGACAATCAACTAAAATTATAATACAATGGACATTAAAGAAATCCAAAATCTTATTAAGTTCGTCGCTAAGTCTGGTGCTAGTGAAGTGAAGTTAGAAATGGATGATGTAAAAATCACTATAAAAACTGGCTCTGATGTTGAAACTAAAATAATTCAAGCTGCACCAATTGCTGCAGCTCCTCAAGTTTTAGCTCAAACTCCAATACCAGTACAACAACCTATAGAAACTGCTGCTAGCTCTACTAATAATACAACTAGTGAAGATGATTCTAAATATATAACTATAAATTCACCTATTATTGGTACTTTTTATCGCAAACCTTCTCCAGACAAACCTGTATTTACAGAAGTTGGTAAAGATGTAAAAATAGGCGATACTGTTTGTGTTATAGAAGCAATGAAACTATTTAATGAAATAGAATCTGAGGTATCTGGTAAAATAGTAAAAGTATTAGTAGATGATTCTACTCCTGTAGAATTTGATCAACCTTTATTTTTAGTAGACCCGTCATAAATTAAATTAGAAATTAGAAGTTAGAATTTTTTTCTAACGTTAATTATCTAGTTAGCTTATTTTCTAATTAACTAATTTGATACAAGATGTTTAAAAAAATATTAATTGCCAATAGAGGCGAAATTGCTCTTCGTGTTATACGTACCTGTAAAGAAATGGGAATTAAAACCGTTGCTGTTTACTCTAAGGCAGATGCAGAAAGTTTACCTGTAAGATTTGCAGATGAAGCAGTTTGTATTGGCCCTGCTCCAAGTAGTGAATCTTATTTAAAAATGGATAGAATTATTGCTGCTGCAGAGATTACTAATGCTGATGCTATTCATCCTGGTTATGGTTTTTTATCAGAAAATGCAAAATTCTCTAAATTATGTGAAGAACATAATATCAAATTCATTGGAGCTACTGCCGAAATGATTGACCAAATGGGAGATAAGGCAAATGCAAAATCAACCATGATTGCAGCTGGTGTTCCTTGTGTTCCTGGTAGCGAAGGAGTTATTCCTAATTTTGAAGAATGTAAAAAACTTGCCATAGAAACTGGATACCCAGTAATGTTAAAAGCATCTGCTGGTGGTGGTGGTAAAGGAATGCGTGCTGTTTGGAAGGAAGAAGACTTAAAAGATGCATGGGATTCTGCTAGACATGAGTCTAAAGCTGCTTTTGGAAATGATGATATGTACATGGAAAAATTAATTGAAGAACCTAGACATATTGAAATTCAAATAGTCGGTGATTCTTTTGGTAAAGCATGTCACTTATCTGAAAGAGATTGTTCGGTACAACGTCGTCATCAAAAATTAACAGAAGAGACTCCATCTCCTTTTATGACTGATGAATTACGTAATGAAATGGGAAAAGCCGCTGTAAAAGCTGCTGAATATATTAAATACGAAGGAGCTGGTACGGTAGAGTTTTTAGTAGATAAGCATCGTAATTTCTACTTTATGGAGATGAATACTCGTATACAAGTAGAGCACCCTATTACAGAAGAAGTAGTAGATTATGATTTAATTCGTGAGCAAATTTTAGTTGCAGCTGGTGTTCCAATTTCTGGTAATAATTATACACCTCAACTACATTCTATTGAGTGTAGAATAAATGCAGAAGATCCTTATAATGGTTTTAGACCTGCTCCTGGTAAAATTACGTCATATCATGCTCCAGGTGGACATGGTGTTCGTATAGATACACATGTTTATGCAGGATATATGATTCCACCAAATTACGATTCTATGATTTCTAAATTAATTGTAACTGCTCAAACAAGAGAAGAAGCAATTAATAAAATGAAACGAGCATTAGATGAGTATGTAATAGAAGGTATTAAAACAACGATTCCTTTTCATAGACAATTAATGGATCATCCTGATTATGTAGCTGGTAATTACACTACAAAATTCATGGAAGATTTTGAAATGAAATAAATTTTCTATAAAAAGCCAATGATATATTATTCATTGGCTTTTTTTTAACACACGTTCTTTTGTAATTTTTATCTAAATAAACGTCTATTTGCAAATAATTATATCATTGAACTTATGAAAGCCTATACATTTATTTTCCTTTTTTTATTTACAACAGTAAATATAATTGCACAAATAGACAAACCTAGTTTAAGTCCAAAAGTAGTTTCTAAACAAAAAGTTGGACTTGCCAACTTCACTTTAGAATATGGGCAACCTAGTAAAAACAATAGAAAGATTTTTGGTTCCTTAATTCCTTATAATAAAATATGGAGAACTGGAGCAAATGCTTCTACAAAAATAACTTTAGATAAAGAAGCTTCATTCGCCAACACTATTATTCCTATTGGAACATATGGTTTATATACTATTCCTGGTAAAAAAGAATGGACTATTATTATTCATAAAAAAAGTAATTTATGGGGTGCAGGAAATTATCAAAAAGAAAATGACTTAGTTCGTTTTACCACTCCTGTTAAAACAACTATTGATACTTATGAAACATTAAATATTCGTTTTGAAAATTTTACTGTTGATGGTGCTGATCTAATTATCGTTTGGGAAAATTCTAAAATAACCATCCCTGTTAAAGTAGATTCTGATGCCATCATTAAGAATCAAATAAATGAAAAGATACTCAATGCTAAAAAAGATATAAAACCTCAAACTTATTTTGATGCAGCTCAATATTATTATCAAAAAAACATAGATCTAGAAACTGCTTTTAATTGGTTTGTTAAAGCATCAGAATTAAAACCTAATGCTTTTTGGTACACTTATTATAAAGCCGAATTAGCAAATGTTTTGAACAAAAAAGAAATAGCTAAAGCCGGTGCTCTAAAATGTCTAAAAGACGCTAAAAACAGTAAGTCATCCGATTATGGGTATATCTCTAAATGTGAATTATTACTAAAAGCTATTCAATAGTAAATAAAAAGCCCCCTTTTTAAACAAAAAAACAACAATTAATAACTTTATTATCGCTCTGCGATTAAATCTTCTCAAAAAACAGTGAATATGCATTCACTGTTTTTTTATTTAATAACTTTGCTAACATGATTTTTCTTTATAATATAATTATTCATATTAGTTATTTCTTTTTAAAAATTATTGCTTTTTTTAATCCAAAAATAAAGCTATTCATAAATGGTCGTAAAGAAACTTTTAAGAAATTAAATGTTATAACACCTACTGATAAAGTTTTTTGGATTCATGCTGCTTCTCTAGGGGAATTTGAACAAGCAAGACCAATTATTGAGCGTTTAAAAAAAGAATATACTACTCATAAAATTGTAGTTTCTTTCTTCTCTCCTTCTGGTTATGAAATTAGAAAAGATTATACTCTAGCAGATGTTGTATGTTATCTTCCTTTCGATACTAAAAGGAAAGTCAGAAAATTCATACAACAAATACATCCTGAAATGGCTATCATTATTAAATATGAATTTTGGCCAAATTTATTAAACGAACTAAAAAAAGCAAATATTAAAACCTTATTAGTTTCTGGAATATTTAGAGAAAATCAACTTTTTTTTAAATCATATGGAAAATGGATGCGCGGATTTTTAAAAACATTTACATACTTCTTTGTTCAAAATACAACCTCTAAAAACCTTTTAAATTCAATTAATTTTAAAAACAGCACGGTATCTGGTGATACACGTTTTGATAGAGTTTATGAAATATTGAAACAAGACAATACTTTAAGTTTTGTAAATGAATTTAAGGATAATAATTATACAATTGTTGCGGGTAGCACTTGGAAAGAAGATGAAGAATTATTAATTGATTATATAAACACTAAAATCTCTAATAAAGAAAAAGTTATTATCGCTCCTCATAATATAAATGCAACTAAAATAGAAGAATTACGTAATGCTCTCTTAAAAAAAACAATTTTATATTCAGAAAGAAATAGCGTGAATTTAAAAGAATATCAAGTTTTAATTATTGATACTATTGGAATACTTACAAAAATATATTCTTATGCAAATGCTGCTTATGTTGGTGGTGGTTTGGCTACAGGTTTGCATAATATTTTAGAACCAGCAACCTATGGCATTCCTATTGTTTTTGGAGCAAATAAACATGAAAAATTTAAAGAGGCTGTAGATTTAATTAATCTTGGTGGAAGTAAAGGAATTCTTAATCAAGAAGAATTTTCTGATATATTTACAGACTTAAAAAACAATTTAGAATTACGAATTAACATGGGAGAAATAAATAAAAACTATGTTAAAAATAATATAGGAGCTACTGAATTAGTTCTTAATTATATTCATAAAATAATTTAATATGGATTATCTTTTACAACCTTGGGCTTGGTACATATCTGGCCCTCTAATCGCTTTCGTTTTATTTTTAACTTATTATTTTGGTAAAAGTTTTGGGATATCTACCAATTTAGAAACTATGTGTACCATAGCTGGTGCCGGAAAAATTTCTGATTATTTTAAAAAAGACTGGAAACAAAGAGATTGGGCTATTGCAATAGTATTAGGATTAATGATTGGTGGTTTTATTAGCAATTCATTCTTAATTAATTCTTCTGTAAATAATATAAATGCAGAAACTATAACCGATTTACAAAAATTAGGTTTTACTTATGAAACTGGTTCTTTTGTTCCTAATGAATTATTCAATTTAGAAAATGTCTTTACTTTAAAGGGCTTTTCTATTTTATTAATTGCAGGTTTACTAATTGGTTTTGGAACTAGATATGCTGGTGGTTGCACTTCTGGTCATGCCATTACTGGGTTAAGTAGTTTACAATTACCTTCTTTAATAGCTGTTATTGGTTTTTTTGTTGGTGGATTAATAATGACCTGGATTCTTTTTCCTTTAATTTTTTAAAACATGAAAAATCTAAAATTTTTATTAGTGGGGATTGTCTTTGGTATTGTTTTAACAAAATCTGAAGCCATATCATGGTATCGAATTTATGAAATGTTTAAATTTCAATCATTTCATATGTATGGTATTATTGGTTCTGCAGTTTCGATTTCTATGATCTTTATGTTTCTATTCAAAAAAGGAAGCATTAAAGACTATTTAGGAAATCAAATACATATTAAAGAGAAGAAAAAAGGTTTTATTAGAACCTTCGTTGGCGGAACTATTTTTGGTTTAGGTTGGGCATTAGCTGGTGCTTGTCCTGGCCCTATTTTTGTTTTGTTAGGAAATGGCGTTATTTCTATTTTAATTGTTCTTTTAGGTGCTGTTTTAGGCGCTTTTATTTATGGTTTATTAAGTAAGAAATTACCGAATTAAATGAAGCGAAAAATCATTCTATTTACAATTTATAGTATTACAAATTACATCTTGTATTTGATATTTAATACCTTCATAAAAACCTTCTCATACTCATGTTCCTAGTAGTTTTATCGAAATGATGATTCTTTTAGTAATTGCTACCTTTTTGCTTATTATAACTAGCATTTTCTATTTCATTTACAAACCCTCTAAATTACCTTGGAAAATTCCTTTTATTATTTTCTTTCTTATGATATTACTAGGTTTGTTTTATAATCAATAACTCTTACAAACGTTCATTTATTAAAGCTACATATCTGTTTACATCCTCTAATTCGGGAAAATGACCACAGTTATCAAACTCTATAATTTCACAATTTGGAAGATGTTCCAATATTGTAGTATGATCTGTGTTTTTATGGGTAAAATCCTTACTTCCCCAAATTAGAGTAGCTGGAGTTTTAATCACGTTTAATTTTGATTCTTTTTCTTTTGATAATCCTTGAACTAAACTAGATAAACAAAAACATCCTCCATTATTAAGGGAATCTACAGCTGTTTTTTGATAACCTTTTTTATCTGTTAATTTTGGAAGTGCATATTTATACCACCTTGTTGCTATTTTTTTCTCAGAAAGTATATTCACAATTTGACCGATAAAGGGATAAGTAAGAATCTTTGGAATGGTATTCTTAGTCCAAGAACTCATTGAATTTAAAGAAGGTGTTTGAGACAGAAATAATCGAGTAATTTTTTCTGGAAATAATTCTGCTGTTTTAATAGCATAAAAACCATTAGAACAAGAAAATGCAAGTGCAGCTCTCTCTACATTTAAAACATCCATTAAATGAATAATTAACTCAGTAGCTTTATGAAACGAATAATCGTATTTTGAATTTGGTTGCGAAAAACCAATTCCTGGAAATTCAAAGCAAATGACCCTATATTTTACAGAAAGTTTATGAATCAATTCTTGATGATGCTCTATAACATTTGGGCCATCTGGCACATTCAATAACACTGGTCTATCTTCTTCTAGAGTATCTAATACTCTAATAGCACCATAATTTGTTTGAATTATACGAATGTTTATTTTTTCTTTAAGCTTCTTTTTCCTAAACTTAGAACGAAAAACATCTATATAATTACTTAACATATTTCTCTAAATTAAAACTAATCTTTTAAATCTATAGTCTTTTTTTCTGATAAATCTAAAAGCTTTGATCCAGTATTATCTACTACTTTCCAATTATAAATTTTTGACAATTGGTATATTTTTGACAACTCTTCAAATAAGCGTGTTTTAGCTTCTTTTTTCTGATTGGTAAACTCTATGGTTTCTTTTATTTTTGCAATCGCCTTATCATTTAAAGAATTCAATTCTTGGTTAGAAAAATTGTTAAACTTACTTTGTTGTAAATCGAAATATTTAATATCTGGTGAAATTGTAACAGCTTCTTTAGGTATTTTATTAATAATAATTTGCTTACCTATACTATCTATTTGAATTTCTAGCTGAGATAAATCGTAACCAACTTCTACTTTTGCGTTTACAGAAAGAATTGCTTTTTTTTGAAAATGAACATAATCAAATAAGTATTTTTTAGTATCTGAAAAACTATACATTTCAGAATAATTCCCTTCAGAAACTACTAGTTTACTTAGATTTTGAATGCCACTTACCATGACCTTAATTTCTTCTTTTTGATGTTTTACTTCTTTTCTATCATACCAAAATTTAGCAATTAAAAATCCTAATAAAAAAACAACTACATATTTTAAAAAACGCATTATCATAAGGTTTTATGCATACAATGTACTAAACTAAATCTAGTTTATCAATTTTATTCGTTACTGTTCGTAATTTCATTTCTTCTTCTAATTTAGAAAAGTCTTCTTTATATACTTTTTTCACAAAAACTCCTTTTTCTAACAAATGAATTTCATCACAGGTATCTGCTAATGTGGAAAAAATATGCGAAGAAATTAGTACTAATTTACCTAACTCTTTCAATTTATGAATGAGTTCAGTAATCACAATATTACTTTGAATATCCACTCCGTTAAAAGGTTCATCTAAAATAAACACATCGTTTCCTTGAAGAAGAATGGCTGTTAATGCTAACTTCTTTTTCATTCCTGTAGAATACGTGATTGCATATTTATCTAATGGCAAATTAAAAATATTTTTACTCTCAAGGTTTACTAATTCTTTTTCTCTAGCATTACAAAGTAATTGTATGTATTCTCTTCCTGTAATTTTTGGAAAGAAATAGGATTCTGTTTCTAAAAAGCCTAAATAATCTTTTACATTTTTAATTGCTTCCACTTCTCCTTTATACTTCTCCATTCCAGCAATACACCTAAACAAAGTTGTTTTTCCAGATCCATTTTCTCCTACAATACCATACACCTTTCCTTTTTCCAAGACTAAATTAATGTTGTTTAAAACTTGATTTTTGCCAAATTTCTTAGAAAGATTTTTTATATTAATCATGTAAAGTAGTATTTAGTTTCTCTATAGATTTTGAATATAAATAAGGAAATGTAAAAAGAATACATGGAGGAAACCCAATACTTAAACCTATTAATATCCATGTAGGAATAGGAACCTGTTCTGGGTATGCTGCATATTTTGCCACAATAGCTTGCATAAAATAAATAAAACAGGCTAATTGAAAAACAATAATTATAGAAATATGTTTTTGAAAAAATATACTCAACATAATACTTATTGGCAAGCTTAGGAAAATAGCATATATAAATGCTGTTTTCATTTTTCTTTCAAGAAATTCTTTAGGAGATTTGTTATATATCCACACATAATAACTTTTTTCTGTTTTTGAATAATAAGAAATCAGAACTACAAACAATAAAACTAAAGAAAAAACTCCCAAATTAAAATTATTTACCTCTATTGCTTTATAAGTTAACCAATAAATTAATGGATATATAAAAAATGTATTTCTAAAACCCATTGAAAATTCAAATGGCTTTTTACTAAAAGGCGTTGGTATGGTAAAACTAGTTATTGGATTGAAAGTAATAAAGCTTAATAAAAGTATAATTACATAAAGAGTTACAGCACACAAAAAATCTTTTTGGTAGGTTAAAAACAGAATAAATGGAAGAACTAAAAATGTATTTTCTAATAGTCGTATTTTAAAGTATTTTTTTTGCGCAAAGCAACTTTTTAAAAAATCGTTTCTTTTCTTTTCTCCTAACTTAAACAAAGTAGTTATTGCTATAAAACAATATACGAAAACTGCGCTTTCTAATAATTTAGTGTACAAAAAAGTAGAAAAACCTAGAAAAGAAATAATTAAAAGAGGGTATGCAAGAATAGGAACAACTCCAAAATCTCTAAAATGTCGATGTAACATTTTTAATTGAAGTTGAAAATATGCCTTCATTAATTGTTATTCTATGGCTTCTTTTATCTCCTTCTCTTCTTTAGGAAAAGCGTGTTTATTAAAAATGAACAATACTATTACCCCTATAGTAATCCAACTATCTGCTCCGTTAAAAATAGCGTTAAAAAAAGTAAAGCTTTCACCTTCATACATAGGAAAATAAAGCATATCTACTACTTTTCCATGAAATAATTCTCCATATGGTGTGTCGGAAAATAAAGTTGCTACTTTTCCTCCTTCTTTTGATTCATCGAATATAATTCCATAAAAAACAGAATCAATAATATTTCCTATTGCTCCTGCTAATATTAATGAAATAGCTATAACAACTCCCGTATGCACTTTATTTTTAATTGTTTTAATTAACCAATAAATAATACCAGAAACTGCTACTAATCTAAATACAGTAAGAAATAATTTTCCTGCTTTACCTCCAAACTCAAACCCCCAAGCCATTCCGTTGTTTTCTGTAAAGTGAATAATAAACCAATCTGCAAAAACAACTACTTCTTCTCTTAATGAAAAATGCGTTTTTACATATATTTTACTAATTTGGTCGATTAATATTGCTAGTATAACAGTAAGTATGGCTATGGTTTTCTTAGACATTTTTAAAATTTAATAGCGACAAAAATAAGAAAAAAAGTATGTCATCTTATGTTTCATTAATTTCATTGGCAATCTTTTAACGAAGACCTGCTTTAAAAATTTTAAAACAGGTCTTAATTATACATCTTAAATTTATTTTATTCTCTAATTTATTTCGGTTGAAAACTCAATTCCTTTATCATTTTATCGGCCTCAGAATATCCTCTTCCTTTACTAACTTTAAAATCTTCTAATGCTTTTTCTTTCTCTCCTAAACGATAATATCCCATTCCTCTATTGTACTCTAAGTAGCCTGTATTTATTTGTTTAGCTTCTATAAGCTTGGTAAAATAATAAATCGATTTTTTATATTCTTTTAAATTAAACTCTGATAAACCCACATATAAAATTGAACTATAATGCATCGGATTTATATCTAATACTTTTAAAAACTCTTTTTTAGCAGCTTCATAATTCTTGGTTTTATTATAAAATTCTAATCCTCTTTCAAAATAAATAACTACAGAATTTTTTGATTGTTTTGATTGTTTTTTTAATCCTTTAAGTTCGTTACTATATATTTTTAATTTTCTATCTGAAGGATTTAACAACCTTGCTGAATCTATTAATGCTATGATAGTAGCATTACTTTTACCTATTTTCTTCAAATAATTTGCCTTATCAATCCAAGAATCTACATCTTTAGGTACTGTTTTTAAAAACGTATCAAATGTTTTTAATAAACTAACAGTATCTTTTTTAATGGTATAAATATTTCTTAAAATATTATATCCCATTTTCATTGATGGTTGTATTTCAAATGCTTTTTCTGCATAATACGAAGAGCTCTCTAAATTTCTAATTTTCTGACCTGCCTGAAAATAAATTAAAGCCATAAAACTATTGTTTTCTGCAATGAATGGATGTTCGTTAAAAGAAGCTTCTAGATGTTCTAATGCTTTTTCGTATTTTTTCTGATTGATTGCAAAAATGCCTTTTATAATAGAATTAGGACGACCTCTACCATTTATCTGAGGAAAATTAGGTAGCATCTCGCAAGCTTCTTCATAAGAAATGTCAAATTTTTCTTTTAACATGTCTTTTTTATTATAGTTATCTTGTAATACTTTATACACACGACTCGCAGAAAATACTTTATAAGAAACAAATAAACTACCAGCAGAAAAGAAAAATATGAAAGAGAATAAAAAACCTTTTTTAATTTTGATATTTTCTTTTAAAAATGAAAAAGCGAGTATAAATGCAATTAGAATAGCAAAAAATATTTGAATAGGAGTTCTTTCGTGCGGGAAATTAAATAAGGCGTCTAATGAATAAATTAGAAAAGAAATTAGAACAGCTCCTAGCATTATAAAATCATCCTCTTTTTCTTTATTGTATTTTAAAATAGAAATAACTGCTATATAAAATAGCACAGCAAAAAATGCTAAAAAAACCAAAAAACCAAAAACACCTATTTCAGATAGTACTTGTAAAAAATCGTTATGAACTCTTTTGGGGGACATTGCAGTTTTTCTTGTCATTCTTTTTAAGAATGATTTTTTCTCTGTCAGTTTCCAATTTCCTAAACCAACTCCTAGCATCGGATTGTTTATAAAACCTAAATAGGCGGATTCCCACAAGGCATCTCTACCGCTACTATTTGTTAATGTTACCTCCTTTAATTTACTTGGTTTTTTATATATATCTTTTTTAGTTTTTGTAAAAAATAAATCTCGAAATGTATTTAACTTATTCTTATGTATTTTATTTACACTTAAAGCTATAAAAACTCCCACAAAAACAGTTAATACCATAGGTAAAACCTTTTGCTTTATTACTTTTAATGTATCCTTTTCTTTAAATAATAAGTAAATTAAAATACTTATTAAAAATATAACTGAACTAAAAACAGCAGCTCTCGATCCTATTAGTAACAGCGATGTTATTAAAAATAAAAAAAGAAATAATGCTCCATATTTTGCTAATGAATTTTTAAAACTTAAAAAACCATAAATAAGAAATGGAAATTTCATGGCCATACTTGCGGATAAAATATTCGGATTACCATATCCATGTCTATTTTTTAAGCCCCCTACTAATTCATTCGTTCTTAATTCTGCATTTTTACTAAAAAAATAACCACAAACTTGATTTATTTCAATTAATGTACTTCCAATAATTAATAGCACAAAAAAATTAAAATATTCTTTCGGATTTTGTTTTATAATTAAAAAGAGAATAATAAAACTAAGTACAGTAATAACAAAATACATTAAAGCAACAATACTTTCAGAAATAAGTAAAGCTTTCATCATAGATAATGCAGCAATAGCAAAAAACAAAATACTCCCTAAAAGAATATAAAAAACACCTTTATTTTGAAGTACTAAATCATATTCTTTCTTCTTAACAAAAATGTAAGTAATTGCTATAATATTAAGAATTGCTATGTAAAACCATTGTGCATTTGTCCTGTCTTGCGCTCCAAAATCAGGAATAAAAGGAACAATAACATATAAGAATAGTAAAATTTTATTCACAAGGGAGGTTGGAATCATCTTTAATTTAAGTTGGAAGTTATATTCCAAATATAATTAAAAAATTAGTGATTATTTTCAAAAAAACAAAAGCTATATTTTCTTGCTTCTAATAAGTGTCTATTTTTTCTATAACTTGTTTTCTGTAAGATTTTCCTATGGGTAATTTCACATTATTTTCTAATATAATTTGATTCCCTTCTATTAATTTTAGACAACTAAAATTTACTATATACGATTTATGTATTCGTAAAAAATGAGTGGGCAACTTCTCTAAAAACTCAGATAAAGTTTGCGACGTTAAAATCATTGTATCTGTATAAATTTTTATATAATTACCATAGGCTTCTATGTAAGTAATTTCTTCTAAATTTAGTTTAATAATTTTTTTATCACTCTTTACAAATAACGTTTTTTGTTCTTTTACTGAAGAAGATACCACTTTAACTTCTGAATTCTGCTTACTATATTTTTGCTGTACTTTTAAAACTGCTTGCAAAAAACGTTCTAATGAAAAAGGTTTTAATAAATAATCGACAACAGAAAGTTCAAAACCTTCTATTGCATATTCAGGATATGCTGTGGTTATAATAACTTCAGGTCTTGTTGTTAATGATTTTAACAAACTGACTCCTGAAAACTTAGGCATATTAATATCTAAAAAAAGTAAGTCAATGGTTTCTTTTTGTAATACTTCCATTACCTCAAATGCATTTTTACAAGAAGAAACTAATTCTAAATAAGGAATATCTTGTATATAATTTTCTATAATTTGACGCGCTATTGGTTCGTCATCAGCAATTAAACATTTTAGTACTTTCATATTCTATATCGTAAGTTTTAAAGTAACCAAAAAATTACTCTTCTCTTTTTTAATAGATAATTTATGCCTATCGGGGTATATTAAATGTAATCTCTTTTTTGCATTTATTAAACCTATTCCACTTTTTCCTTTTTCTAAATTATTTTCTTTTATTCCTGCCTCTTCGTAGGAGTTTTCACATAAAAACTCTAGCTCATTTTCGGTAATACTTATTGCAATGTTAACTTTACTTATCTCTTTATTTACAGCTGATAAATGTTTAAATGCGTTTTCTACAAAAACAATTAATAACATGGGAGCTATTTGTTTTCCTGTTGTATTTCCTTTCATTAAAAAGTTAATTTCTGCTTGTTCTTCTAGTCGAATTTTTTCTAAAGAAATGTAATTTTCTAAATAATTAATTTCTTTTTCTAACGGAACAACTATTTCTTTTGTTTCATATAAACTATAGCGTAATAAACTGGAAAGTTGTAACATTAAACTAGGTAATTTATCTGATTTAATAACAGACAAACCATATAAATTATTCAAGGTATTAAATAAAAAATGTGGATTTAACTGTGCTTTTAATAATTTTAATTCTGCTTCTTTCTCTTCTTGTCTTCTTTTAAAACTATCTCTAGCAATCTTTATAGCCATACCAAAAATCATAGCTAATAAAACAAATCCGAAAAGATTAAAGAACATTTCTATATTTAATTCTTGTTGTAAAGAAAAACTAATAAGTAATACAGGAATTATAGTGAAAACAATCGCATTTAATAGTAGTAAAACAAAAAATATTATCTTCTTTTTACTAAAAAAAGGTAAAATAAAATAATTAGTAACATATATGGTTGGCACTAAAAATAAAATAGCGTAAAAAGCTGTAGAAATTCTGTTATCTGATTGAATTCCTCCTATTAAAATTAGAAAAAGACAACACCAAACAAACACATTTTGTACTATCTTATTATCTATCCAAGCATCTAATTTCGACATTCTTATTTATTAAATATTTACAGCAAACTTACTTTTTAGCTATAAAAAACACACTTTTTAATGATGAAAGATACTTTTTTTTGTGTGAACAGACTTCAATACATGATTTCTGTAAAAAAACACGCTCATCATTTTTAAATATACATTCATCCTTCTTCTTTTTTTCCACTGAATTTTTACTAGACTTTTGAAGTGTTCATTTAAAAATCAAACAATTATGAAATATTTTACAACCATTCTGTTTTTTGCTTTATCTACAATAAGCCTTTTAGGTTATTCTCAGAATTTACAATCGCAATTAGAAAAGTACAGTCCTTATATAAAACAGTTAAACCAAGGTGTTGCTGTTTTTGTACAACAAAACAATACAACAACAACCGCTAACGTGGGAAAATATAAGTTTAATGAGCATACTGTTTTTAATATTGGAAGTGCCACTAAAAAGATGACTGCTATTTTACTATTGCAAGAAGTAGAAAAAGGAACTTTAAAATTATCTGATTCTGTTGGCACCTACTTACAACCAATAAAAAATGTAGATGGTAGTTTAACTATTGAAACACTGTTAAGGCACAGAAGTGGTTTAGGCGAAATTGTAGGAAGAAATTTTGAGCAAGAGTTTTTTGCTAAAAAAGATAGTTTTTACAATTCCGATTTTTTAAATAAGATTCCAAAAAACAATCCGAAAAAAATTGGAAAATACGATTACTGCAATACAAACTATATTTTATTGGGTCATGTTTTGGAAAAAATAAACGATAAAAGTTATTTTAATTTACTACAAGAACGAATATTTACACCTTGTAACATGACAGCCTCTTATCCGTATGTTTCAAAAAAACTTAAAAATTTAGCAACTCCTACCCATAAACAAAAAGATGTAACTTCTTATTTAGATTATCGATTTTATGCCAATTATGCATATGCTGCTGGTAGTATTGCTTCTACCTTTAATGATATTACCAAGTTTTACAACCATTTATTTCAAAAAGAAACATTGCTTTCTAAGACCTCTTTACAACAGCTTATTTCTTTTGATGATGCCGATTATGGTTTAGGAATCATGAAATTCAAAAATGGTTACATCGGTCATGGTGGTAATAATCTTGGGTATTCGTACAGAGAATATTACAATCCTGAAAATCAAAATTTAATTTTACTATTTAGTAATTCTCGTTTTATTCCTTTTAGTAAAATGTTAAAAGAAGAGCTTTTCAATTTCATAGAAGGAAAAACAAATACAGTCACTTTTAACGAAAATATAACTTCCGACTTTAAAAGTGTGCTAGGTAATTATTTATTTGATTCACATGGAATGAAAATGGATATGGAAATTTTAGAAAAAAATAACCATTTATACTTTTCTGCCCAAGGTGCTAAAGTTATTCTAATAAGTAAAGAAAAAGGGAAACTATACAATGGGAGTTTTGGTGTAGAACTAGAAGTGAATCCTAAAAATGTAAATGAATTAATCTTCAGACAAAACGGATTAGAAACCATTATTAAACGTGTAAAATCTTAATTAGTTATGAAATTAGAAATACAAAACGTATCTAAAAAATACTCTGGAAACAAATATGGATTAAAAGATTTTTCTATCACTTTAAAAAAAGGGATTTTAGGATTATTAGGTCCTAATGGAGCTGGAAAATCTACCCTCTTAAAAATGATTGCTACAGTTAGTAAACCTACAGAAGGAGCAATTATTCTAAATAAAAATAATATTGTAAAAGATGCTAACTACATGCGTAAACAAATAGGTTTTTTACCACAAGATTTTGGTGTGTATCCTAATTTAAACGCTTATGAATTTTTAAAATACATGGCAGCATTAAAAGGTATTGGAGGAAAAGATATAACTACTCGAATAACACAATTATTAGAAAATTTAAATTTAATAGATGCTGCTAAAAAACCCATTGGAAGTTATTCTGGTGGAATGAAACAACGAGTTGGTATTGCCCAAGCTTTATTAAACAACCCCAAAGTACTCATATTTGACGAACCCACCGTTGGTTTAGATCCTGAAGAACGTGTTCGTTTTCGTAACTTAATTACAGATTTGGCTAATGATTGTATTGTTATTTTATCTTCTCACATTGTTTCTGATATTGATACCATTGCTGATGAAGTTGCTGTTTTAAAAAATGGCGTATTACTTTTAAAAGGACAGCAAGAAGATGTTATTAATAAAGTACGTAATAATATTTTCGAAGTTTCTATACCTAAAGACAATTATAATTCATTTAAGAACAATTATCTTATCGTTAGTACAACTCGTAAATCTGGTAATTTAACGGTTAGGTACATTACAAATAATCCTATAGAGAATTCAGTAAAACAAGAAGCAAATTTAGAAGATGCTTATTTATACTTAACTAAGACCATGTAATTATGAAAACTAAAAATAAACGAGTTTTTAAAATCATCGTAATCTCTACAATAAGCATTCTGTTCCTATTTGTTATTGTTACAAAATTCCATATTGGCGTATATAACGCCCACTAAAAATAATATTATGAGCTTTTTTACCATTATAAAATACGATTATTTACAACGTACTAGAAGCTATGCTTTCTTAATTACACTTTGTATTAGTGTAGCAATTGCGTATACTTTTGTACCCGAGCCTAACGCAAATTATTCGACCATTAGAATTGCTGATTATATTGGTGAATATAACTCTGCTTGGATTGGCTATGTTACTGCTATAATGACAAGTCTTTTTTTATCTCTTATAGGTTTCTACTTAGTAAATAGTGGAATTAAAACAGACATAGAAACTAAAGTTGGGCAAATTGTAGCTTCTACAAGAGTTAAAAACTTCAGCTATTTATTAGCTAAAACTTTAAGTAATTTTTTAGTATTACTAACCATACTTGGAATCATTTTTATAATGAGTGTTCTATTATTTTTTTTGCACAATGAAGGCAATACATTTGAAATTTTTCAATTTATAAAACCTTATATATTAATTCCGATACCTACATTATTTTTTATCGCTGTTTTAGCAGTTATTTTTGAAGTTTTCTTTGGAAAATATACGATTATTCAAAATGTAGGATTCTTTTTTTTATTTTCTCTATTAATGCTACCGAATCGCTACAGTGAAAAAAACTTTTCTTTAGATATTCTTGGAAGCAAAATGGTAATGTCTCAAATGGAAGAACAAGTTAGGCAAATTGCAGATATTAAAAAGGCTAAAAAAACATCTATAGGCTATGTTATTGGAAATGTAAAAAAGGCTAAAAAATTTCAGTTCAATGGTGTGGTATTTACCTCTTCTTTTGTTATAAGTCGTTTTATATGGGGGTTGTTAGGATTAATAATGTTGTTTATTACTTCCATGTTCTTTCATCGATTTAATGTGAAAGAAAAAATCTCTATAAAAAAAGACCCTGTTATTATACATTCCTCATCCATTATAAAAGACATTCGCTTTTCTTTTGCTATAAAACCTTCTATTAATTTTAGTATTTATCCTTTAATAAAAACAGAATTATTATTATTAATTAGAAAAGGAAAGAAATGGTTATGGCTTTTTAATGGACTTGGAATGGTTTTACTAACCTTTTTACCTTTGCAAATCTCACATCAATTTGTATTACCTATTTTATGGTTTTTCCAAGTAAGTAGGTTGTCAGAAATCACAACCAAGGAAATCACAAATAAAGCACATTTTTTTACTTTTGCCTCCTACAAACCTATATCTCGATTATTGGTATCTCAAATAGGCGCTGGTATTCTTTTAGTTTTATTTTTAGCTCTTCCATTATTAATTAGAGAATTATTAAACGTCAACTTTTTTAGTTTTGTATCTATTCTTTTAGGAGCTGTTTTTCTAGTTTTTTTTGCAGCTTTATTAGGCATTGCTACAAAAGGAAAAAAATTATTTGAAGTACTCTTTTTTATGATTACTTATGCCAATATTAATGGTATTCCTTTTGTAGATTATTTTGGTGCTTTAACACATACAAATATGTATTTGAGTAAATTATCCTTATTAGTATTTACTCTTGCTGTATTTACTTTTACAATACGAAAACATCAGTTAAAAAGGTCGTAAAACGATTCATCAATATTTATTTCACAGGATGTATTTATTTTTTATAGTAAATCAAAGGAGGTTAAGACTTGTTGGTATTGATATTCGAGTTTTTAACCTGAAAACGGTATTAAAGAGAAATTAAAAAGACCAATAATCTAAGGTTAGATTATTGGTCTTTGTTTATAAAAATATAAATAGTAAAAAGATTATCCTTTTAACCAACTATTTAAAAGATCTTTTTGCTTTTGTGTTGCGCTTTCAGTTTGCTCTAATCCTTTTCCTTTGGTATAAGATTGTGTTGTTGTAGTTTTTATAACCACTTCTTTTCCATCTCTTATTAAAACTACTTCTGCTTTAGTTCCTGGTTTCCATAAAAACACTTTTCCTAATACCTGATTAACGGTAGCAAGTGTTACTTCTTCCCCATTTACACTTTTAATAATGTCTCTTGCTTTCGCTCCGTTTTCATTCCAAAAACTATTATCTGCCACTCCATCTGTAAAAATAATACTTCTTGTTACAGGATCTGCAGTTACAATATTGGTTCCTGCGTTTTGAAGATAGTTTGTTTTCACTTTAGACTCTTTAATTTCTAAACCAACTTTTTCGAAAAAAGCATTATAATTAATCGGAGTCGTTCCAATTACATGTGTATTTAAAAAATTACCGACAGACGGATACGTCATTGCTATTATTTCTTCTATAAGAGCATCATCTTCAAAAGGTTTATTCTTTCCATATTTATTAGATAGCTCTTTCATTAAAGATAAAATACCTCTTGTACCATTACTTTCTTCTCTCATTAGAATATCGATACACATACCTATTAAAGCTCCTTTTTGATATACATTAATGTATTGATCGTGGTATTCTTTCTCAAGTATATTTTCACTCATTTTAGTAAAACTCATACTATCATTCATCTTTGCAGCACTATTAATTTTACCCATAACTTTAGAATAAAACTCCTCTTTTTCAACTAATCCTTTATTTACTTGAAATAACGTTGCAAAGTATTCTGTAACTCCTTCATACATCCATAAATGTTTTGAAAAAGTAGGTGCGTTATAATCGAAATAATGTACATCTTCAGAATGCACACTTAAAGGAGTTACAATATGAAAAAATTCATGAGAAACCACATCAATCATGCTCTCTGCCAATGCAGCATCTGGCATCGACTCAGGTAAAACAACTACTGTAGATGTATGGTGTTCTAAAGCTCCAAATCCTTTTGGTGAATCTTCTTTTCCTTCAGATAAATATAAATAAATATCGTAACGAGCAGTACTATTCACACCTCCTAAATATGCTTTCTGCGCCTGCATCATCTTTTCCATTGTTGCTTTAATTTTTTCGGCAGAGTGTTTTTTATTTGGTGAATAAACACTTAATACAATTTTTATATCTCCTACTTTAAATTCTTCTACATCTAATTCTCCATAAAACATTGGATTGTCAGTAATATCAAAGTAACGAGGAGCAAAATATCTTGATGTCTGTGTTTTTCCATCTTCACTAGTTTTTGAACTTACTTCTTGTAAAGCTGAAGTTCTTTTAAAATTAGATGGAGCTATAACATCTAACTGGTATTGACTACTCTTCAAAGAATCAAAATATCCTATAAAACCATGAAGATTTAACACATAATTTGTATCCTCAATATTAGTTCCTGATGGCGAGAAAGGAGTCTCTTTTCCTATACCTCCTTCTTTTTCCATATCAAATGTATCGTTAACCAAATACATTAGTTTATCTAGTTTAGTAGCATTGCTAATTTCCCAAGTATTGGTATCTACTTTCGTAACACCCAAAAGGTTTCCTGAATAATCGAATGCTTTAAAATCATCTATATATTTACCAAAATCACTTACTGAATACGTCCCTTGAACTACTTTTGGTAATCTGTAAATAACTTTTTCCGTAGTAAATCTACCCGGATTAATTACAACTGGTACTTTATCATTTTCAACTTTAATTAAATTTAAAGATGTTTTTATTGGATTGTTTATTGCTAAATCATTTTTTTTTAATGTTTTTGAAGAACTACATCCCACTAAAAATAAACCCGTTACAATCGTGCCTACTATATGTCTATTCATTTTGAATTAATTTTGTGCTAAATTAGTACTACAAAAATACATAATGTTACTTGTTATGTAAATTTTAACTTTTTACGTTATAAAATTTATAAAAAATGTTAACTTCTTATAAATAGTGAAATTCTAATTTAGAGACTAAAAATCAATTAATTACCTTCTATAAAAATGTTTGCATGTATAGAGAGAACAGAAAATTTATTTTTTGAAGAACTATTTCTTTTCTTATATGGAGAGGCTTCTTGTTTTTCTTTTACTTTTATAATTCCATTTTTTGTACTTATGTCAATATTATAGTTTATTGCCTTGCAATAAATGTTTCCTTGAAAAAGTTTTAAAATTACGTTTTTTTGGATTGTCTGTAGGTTTATAAATCCTTTGTCTATATATATATTTAAATCTCCTTTATAGTCTTTGGAAACTATATCTATATGAGTTCCAAAAATACTTACTATTTTATCTTTTGGAATATTTATAACAGCCGATACTCTATTTAATCTTTTGGTTATATATTTTCTAAAAATGGTAGAACCTTCGTTTAAAATTTGCTCAAATGAAATTTTCAAACTCTTTTCCATATCATTAGTTACGATAGTAAAAAAAGATACACTTTCATTAAACAACTTTATTTTTATTTCACCTGTTTCAGAGTTTACTATTTTTATTTCATCTAATCCTTGAGTGTCCAACTCTATTTCTTTTTTATTTGTTGTAAACTCTTTAACTATACTGCTCTGACAGTATAAAGAAACATTTAATTGCATCCAAAAAACACAAAAAAACATTTTAAAAAAACAAAAAGGTCTCCATTTCTGGAAACCTTTAAAATATACTTTATATAATTTAAAATTCATAATTAGTAATTCCTAATTATTCTATTATTGCTTACGTTTTGCCTCAATACTCAAAGTAGCATGTGGCACTAATTTTAAGCGTTCTTTCTGTATCAATTTACCAGTAACTCTACAAACACCATATGTTTTATTCTCAATACGCATTATGGCGTTTTTTAAATCTCGAATAAATTTCTCTTGTCGAATAGCTAATTGCATATTTGCTTCTTTAGCCATTGTGTCTGTACCTTCTTCAAATGATTTAAAAGTTGGTGAAGTATCTTCTGTTCCATTGTCAGAACCATTCTTATAAGAACTTCTCAACAACTCTAAATCTTCTTCTGCTCTTTTAATTTTGTTTAAAATGATCTCTTTAAACTCTTGTAGGTCATTATCTGAATACCTTACTTTAACATCTTCTGCCATATTACTATGCTTTTTCGATTAACATTCTACTTTTAATGGTATCGAATTCTATTTCTGTACCATTTTCTAGTGCATCTACAAAAACTAACTCATTAGTTAATGTTTCTGCTTTAATGTAACGTTCATTAGCCAAGACAGATTGTTCTAGTTCTTGAAAATTTAAAAATGTTAATTTTATTCTATCTGTTACTTCAAAACCTGAATCTTTACGCGCATTTTGAATTCTATTTACTAATTCTCTGGCAATACCTTCTTTTCGTAAATCATCATTAATAGTAACATCTAATGCAACTGTTAAACCTTCAGAATTTGCTACTAGCCAACCTTCTATGTCTTTTGATGAAATTTCTACATCTGTGGTATCCAAATTAATCATTTTTCCGTTAATTTCCATAGAAATTTGCCCATCTTTTTCAATTTGAGTAATCTCTTCTTGACCAAAAGACTGTATCTTACTAGAAATCAACTTCATGTCTTTTCCGAATTTTGGGCCTAATGCCTTAAAATTTGGCTTAATTTGTTTTACAAGTACTCCAGAGGCATCATCTAAAAGTTCTATTTCTTTCACATTAACCTCAGATTTGATTAAATCTGATACTGCTAAAATGGCCGATCTTTGAGTATCATCTAGTACAGGAATCATTATTTTTTGCAAAGGTTGACGTACCTTTATTTTCTCTTTAGCTCTTAAAGACAACACTAACGATGAAATCGTTTGTGCATTTTCCATCTTTCTCTCTAAAGATTTATCTACTAAAGATGCATTATAAGTAGGAAAATTTGCAAGGTGTACACTTTCGAATGTTTCTTTTTTAGTTGCTTTATTTAAATCCTTATATAAACGATCCATAAAGAAAGGAGCCACTGGTGCAGATAACTTTGCCACAGTTTCCATACAGGTATATAGTGTTTGATAAGCAGAAATCTTATCTTGTGCGTACTCACCTTTCCAAAAACGTCTTCTACACAAACGCACATACCAATTACTTAAATGATCTTGTACAAAATCAGAGATTGCTCTGGTTGCTTTTGTTGGTTCGTATTCTGCATAAAACACATCTACTTTTTCTATTAATGTATTTAATTCAGACAATACCCAACGATCAATTTCTGGGCGTTCATTTAATGCAATTTCTGCTTCACTATAATTAAACCCATCAATATTAGCATATAAACAGAAGAATGAATAAGTGTTATATAAAGTACCAAAAAACTTACGTTTTACCTCTTCTATACCTGCTAAATCGAATTTTAAATTATCCCACGGATTTGCATTTGAAATCATATACCATCGTGTAGCATCTGGTCCATGATCTCCTAACGTTTTAAACGGATCTACTCCATTTCCTAAACGTTTAGACATTTTTTGTCCGTTTTTATCTAACACTAATCCATTAGATACTACATTTTTATAAGCTACAGAATCGAAAACCATCGTTCCTATTGCATGTAATGTATAAAACCATCCTCTTGTTTGGTCTACTCCTTCTGCAATAAAATCTGCTGGATAATTCTCTTTAGTATCAATTAAATTTTTATTTTCAAATGGGTAATGCCATTGTGCATAAGGCATAGAACCAGAATCGAACCAAACATCTATTAAATCACTTTCACGATACATTGGTTGTCCTGAAGGAGAAACTAATATAATTTTATCAACTACATTTTTATGTAAATCAACTTTATCATAATTCTCTTCAGACATATTTCCTACCTCAAAGTCAGCAAAAATATCTTCATTAGCAACGCCAGCTTCTATAGCTTTTGCTATTTCAGATTTCAATTCTTCTACAGAACCAATACACAATTGTTCTGTTCCATCTTCCGTTCGCCAAATTGGTAATGGAATTCCCCAAAAACGAGAACGAGATAAATTCCAATCATTTGCATTTTTTAACCAGTTCCCAAAACGACCTGTTCCTGTTGATTTTGGTTTCCAGTTAATTGTTTCGTTTAAGCGATGCATTTTTTCTTTTACATCTGTCACTTTAATAAACCAAGAATCTAATGGGTAATATAAAATTGGTTTATCTGTACGCCAACAATGTGGATAACTATGGACGTATTTTTCTACCTTAAATGCTTTATTTTCTGTTTTTAACTTAATTGCTAATTCAACATCTATAGATTTTTCTGGAGCCTCACCATCCTTGTAATACTCATTCTTTACATATTTACCTCCAAATTCGCCTAATTCTGACCTAAATTTTCCTTGTAAATCAACTAAAGGAACTGGATTTTCATTATCATCTAAAACTAACAAAGGTGGAATCTCTGGTGTAGCTTGTTTAGCTACTAAAGCATCGTCTGCACCAAATGTAGGTGCCGTGTGTACAATACCAGTACCATCTTCTGTAGTTACAAAATCTCCTGAAATTACTCGGAATGCATTTTCAGCATTTTCGTAAGGCAATACATAAGGCAGCAATTGTTCATATTTTATCCCTACTAAATCTTTCCCTACAAATTCTTTTACTACATAAAAAGGAATTTTTTTATCTCCTTCTTTATAAGATAATAATTCCGTTTTTTCTTCTACTTGTGCATATTTACCATTGAACTGTTTTCCAACCAAATTTTTAGCCAAAACTACATTCATTGGTTTAAATGTATATTGATTGTATGTTTCTACTAATACATAATCTATCTTAGGGCCTACTGTTAATGCAGTGTTACTAGGCAACGTCCAAGGAGTTGTCGTCCACGCTAAAAAATAGATATCTCCTTCGTTTTGAAGGAAACTTGGTAATGTGCTTTCTATTGCTTTAAACTGAGCTACTACTGTAGTATCAGTAACATCTCTATAACAACCTGGTTGATTTATTTCATGTGAACTTAAACCTGTTCCTGCTTTTGGAGAATAAGGTTGAATCGTATACCCCTTATAAATTAATTCTTTATTATAAATCTGTTTTAGCAACCACCAAACAGATTCCATATACTTAGATTTATAAGTAACATATGGGTCTTCCATATCTACCCAATACCCCATTTTTCGTGTTAAATCATTCCAAATATCAGTATAACGCATTACTGCTTTTTTACAAGCTTCGTTATATTCTTCTACAGTAATTTTAGAGCCTATATCTTCTTTTGTGATACCTAACTCTTTTTCTACACCTAATTCTACAGGTAAACCATGCGTATCCCAACCTGCTTTACGCTTTACCTGATATCCTTTTTGTGTTTTATAACGGCAAAAAATATCTTTAATAGAACGTGCCATTGCATGATGAATTCCTGGTAAACCATTTGCTGATGGTGGGCCTTCAAAAAACACGAATGGCTCTTTTCCTTCACGAGTGGTAACACTTTTTTCAAAAATGTTATTTTCCTCCCAATAGTTTAAGATTTCTTCTGCTACTTTAGGTAGATCTAATCCTTTGTATTCAGTAAAATTCTTACTCATTTTTTCGTTCTATAAATTGATTTTGCGAAATTAAGTATTTTATTGTAATTGTAATCTTTAACAAATAAAAAACACTTCTAAAAAGAAGTGTTTTTATATAATTTTCACTATTTATCTAGTTATTCTATTGATTACTCGACTTTACTTTGTTTCCTCCTTTAACAATATAAAAGTACGATCGTCTATTTCTTTGGTGTTCTTCTTCTGTACATTTTTTCTGATTTGCATCATCACAATTATTCAATAATTGATCCTCTCCATAACCTATAGCACT
>CANMJA010000012.1 GCA_947498055.1 uncultured Tenacibaculum sp. | reverse complement strand
AAATTCCAGCGCTCTCCTCCGAAAAAATTATCCTTACGAAATGAACTATTGCATCACAACAATTATATATAGTTACCAAAGTAACTATACATTTCTTATATAAGTAGCTAATTTAGCAAATCTTTTATGGTTTTAAAATTTTTATAGCAAACATGCAGAGCAAACTTACACTTTAATGCCTAAAATTTGTTTTAGATACTCATTTTCATAGACACCAGAGAACCAGATAGCTCGAAAATGCTTTCCGAGTCGATTATGAATAAGCGATAACAAATATATAAAGAAACTATTTTAAGAAACGGAGGTAGTTTTTCTATTTTAAGTATAGTTTATAGGAAACGGATTGCAAATCCGCTCTATCTGATTTCAAATTGTATCTTTATGTGATAATTCGCAGACATTAATATGATCACCTATTACGTTTCTTTCTAAAAAGACCGTTGTGGTTTAAAAGAAACCGAACAGTTAATAAAAAATCTTAACATGACGGATTATTAAGTTAAGTAACTTAATTGAAATCTGGTTCGTCATAAACCAATCAAAATGGATAGATAACTAAATATTAACCTATATAGTCTTATTTATTTTGAGCAACTACTTTCTGAAAAAACGGATAATAATACTCTGTCATATATTTACCATTTTTTCTTTCTAAGACTTCACCTTTTGTGTTTATAAATAATATTGTTGGAAAAGAAGTCTGTTTATACTTTTTTTGAAGTTCTTCATTTATTTTAGCATTTTCAGGAGTTACTAAATCTTTATTTCTAGGAAAATTAGCCATATATAAAACCAAATTTTCATTAGAAAACTCTTCAAACTTCTTTGTATGAAACAAATTTTCATCTAGTTGAATGCATGGACCACACCAATCAGAGCCTGTAAAATAAATTAAAATAGGTTTATCCTCGTTATTTGCTTTTTCTATCGCATCTTTAAAAGTTTTTTCCCATTTAATATGAACTTCTGGTGTTGCAACAGTTTCTTCTATTACATCTTCTTGTGAATATGAGTTCCAAAAAAAAGAAAATAAAAAAAACGATATTAGTCCTATTCTTCTCATTATTATACTATTTTACATCCTATTAGCTGACAAAAACAGTGCCAATATACTAAAATTTAACATCTACAACCTTCAGCACATCATTTTTAAAGGATTTTTCCCCTTCTAAAAACGCGGTTTTTATTTCAATATAATATAATTTATCTACCTTCTCTTTTAATCGAACATAGTCTTTTTCTGTGGTTAAAATAATAGTATTCGTTTCCTCTCGAGTAAATTCTTTTTGAATTTCTTTAATATCTGATGCTGTAAAATTATGGTGATCGGGGAATTTTATATGATGGTATGCTATTTCTTTTGTTTTTAAAAACTGTAGTAATGAATTGGGGTTGGCAATACCTGTTACTAAAATAATTCTCTTTTTAATAAGAGTATCTAATGCTATTTCTTTTTCGCCTTTTAAAATAGTGTTGTATACTATTTTAGAAAAATATAATTTTTGATTCGGCTGTATTTTTAATTGCTTTTTTACATTATTTTTTTCTATTTCTGAGAGAGTTTCTGGGCATTTTGTTACAACAATTATTTCTGCTCTATTGGCTCCTCTTCTACTCTCTCTTAAATTTCCTGTTGGTAATAAAAAATCGTTTGCATATAAGCTATCATACTTAGTTAACAATATGTACAAATTTGCCTTTACTTTTCTATGCTGAAATGCATCATCTAATAATACAACTTCTGGTGTTACTAACTCTTGTAATTTATGTATACCGTTAGTTCTATCTGCATCTACAGCTACCGTTATTTCTTTAAATTTCAAAAAAAATTGCATTGGTTCATCTCCAACATCTTCAGCTGTATGTATATTTTTCAAAATTTGAAAACCTTTTGTTTTTCTCTTATAACCTCTACTTAAAGTGGCTATTTTATAAGTATCTTTTAGTAAGCGTATTAAATATTCTATCTGCGGACTTTTACCTGTTCCGCCAACGCTTAAATTACCTACCGCTATTACAGGAATAGCAAATGTGTTGGACTTAAATATCTTCTTATTAAAAAAAAAGTTTCTAATAGAAGTAATAAAGTCATATAAAATGGCAAAAGGAAATAATAAAAAACGAATTAGTTTCATAAATTCAAAAGTAGTAAAGATTTAGTTGCTACTTTTGAATTTATGAAAAATTAAACATCTTAAAAAAGCAACTTAGAAATAGAAACCTTTAACTATATCGTTGTTTATTTAGATGTTCTTATAAATTTATAAAATGACTATAAAAGACATTACAAATCATATAGAACAATTAGCTCCGCTTGCTTATGCGGAAGATTTTGATAATGTAGGATTGTTAGTTGGTAGCTATCTTACCAAAGTTACAGGAGTTTTAGTTACTTTAGATACCTTAGAAGAAACTGTAGAAGAAGCAATACAAAAGAATTGTAATTTAATTGTTAGCTTTCATCCAATTATTTTTAGTGGCTTAAAAAAGCTAAATGGTAACAATTATGTAGAACGTACCGTTTTAAAAGCTATTAAAAACAATATTGCTATTTATGCTACGCATACTGCTTTAGATAATTCTAATAATGGTGTTTCTGCAAAAATGTGTGAAGTACTTGGTTTAAAAAACACCAAGGTTTTAATTCCTAAAAAGGGAATTATAAAAAAGTTAACCACTTATGTTCCTTATGCAGAAGCAAATAATCTTAGAAATGCTCTTTTTACAACAGGTGCAGGAACTATTGGTAATTACGATCATTGCTCTTTTAATGTGGAAGGAAAAGGCAGTTATCGAGGTAATGATAACGCAAATCCAGTTATAGGTACTAAAGGAGAACTTCGATTTGAAGAAGAAACTTGTATTACCGTAACTTTCGATAGCTTTTTAGAAGGAAAAATTTTAAAAACACTATTTAAAACACATCCTTACGAAGAAATTGCTTACGAAATAATAACCTTAGAAAATAGAAATCAAAATATAGGAATGGGAATGATTGGTGAATTTCCAATTGAAATGAAGGAGTCTGCTTTTTTAAATTTTGTAAAAAAAACCTTTAAAACAGGCTGTGTTCGCCATTCTAAACTATTAAATAAAAACATACAGAAAGTAGCCGTTTTAGGTGGTTCAGGAAGTTTTGCTATTACAAATGCTATCCAAGCTAGTGCAGATGCATACATTAGTGCAGATTTTAAATATCATGAATTTTATAAAGCTGAAGAACAGATTTTATTAGCAGATGTTGGTCATTATGAAAGCGAACAGTTTACAAAAAATCTTTTAGTTGACTATCTTACAAAAAAATTTACTAATTTTGCGATTATTTTAAGCGAAAAAAGTACGAATCCAATACATTATATTTAACATAAGATGGCAAAAAAAGAAGTAACGGTAGAGCAAAAATTAAGAGCGTTGTACGATTTACAATTAATTGATTCTAGAATTGATGAAATTAGAAACGTTCGTGGTGAATTGCCTTTAGAAGTAGAGGACTTAGAAGATGATGTTGCTGGATTAAATACTAGACTTTCGAATTTAGCACAAGATATTGCTAACTTAGATACTGAAATTAGTAATAAAAAACTTTCTATTGAGGAATCTAAAGCCTTAATTAAAAAGTATGAAGAACAACAAAAAAATGTTCGTAATAATCGTGAATTCGATTCTTTAAGTAAGGAAACTGAATATCAAGAGTTAGAAATTCAATTAGCTGAAAAAAGAATTAAAGAATTTAAAGCTAAAATTTCGCAAAAGAAACAAGTTGTAGACAATACAAAAGATAAGTTAAAACAACAAGAAAAGCATTTAAATGCTAAAAAATCTGAGTTAGATGCTATCTTAAAAGAAACGGAGAAGGAAGAGAAATTATTACAAGAAAAATCTATAGAATATTCTCAATCTATCGATAAGCACTTATTAACTGCGTATAATAGAATTCGTAATAAGGTTAAAAACGGATTGGCCGTAGTTTCTATTGAACGTGGTGCTGCTGGTGGTTCTTTCTTTACTATTCCACCTCAAATTCAATTAGAAATAGCGAACAGAAAGAAAATTACTATCGACGAGCATAGTGGTCGTATTTTAGTAGATTCTGCTTTAGCTGCTGAAGAGAGAGAAAAAATAGACAACTTATTTGTGTAAAACACAAATTATAAATTTATAATAAAAACCTCATCAAATTAATAATTTGATGGGGTTTTTGCTTATTTCAAAAGTATTTCTCTAAATGTCTTCATTACTTACATAGTGAAATAATTTGCTACTCCTTTTATTCAAACCTATTTTTAGAAAAGAAACAGGAAACTGCTTTGTTCCTACCTTTAACATATTTTTGTCTCTAGTCCAACACTGCTGCCTTTATTTTCAAATTTTTCACACACATGTCGAGTTATCACTATATTTCTGCTTTTTAAGTAAAAAAAGTAGTATCCTATTTTATGTCCTTACTGCCGTTTCTCAAAATTCTGTTAGCTATATCGCTATGACATTCTATACAAAAAAACCTCACCTGTTTTTAACATTTGTGAGGTTTTCAAATAAATGGATTTATTTTTTTAATTCTTTTTTAATTTTCACTTCCTTATTTAAAGGAGGTAGTCTTTTTCTTAAAAATAATACCTGTCCTAAATGACTTGATTGGTGCTCCATCACATGAAACCATGCATACTGGTTAGAAATACTTTTTCCTGCATTTACTTGCTTAAACCACACATCATCTCTTTTTCTTAATTCTTCTATCGTTTTTTTTCTTACCTCATCATAAAGTTCTAAATAATAACTAATTGGTTTATCTTTTAACATCTCTCTACCTTTATCTCCTAAATCTAAACCTACTTTCCATAACTCTGGATCTTTCTTATCAAAAACAGACTCACCAAAGGTGTATTTTTGATAGTACACTTCAGCAGCAGCTAAATGTAACACTAAGGCTCCTATTCTATTTGATTTTTCATCATGTAAATGATCTACATGTTCTTTTGGTAAATCTTTCACAATACTTTCTACTCTATCTTTTAAATCTTCAAGCATTGCAATCATATTATCTATTTGTGGATTCTCGGCATTTACTTTTCCTATTTTTCCAAATTCATATTTAGGAATTTTTATTCCAGATCCTTTAATTAGTAGTGATTTTTTTCCTGAAATAGCATCATTACTTGAAGAAATATCAAATTCTTTTACTCTAATTATAGTAGTATTACTAGACTCAAACCAATTTTCTATTTTATTATTTACTACTTGTTTTTCAAAATTTCCATTAACAATATTTACTTCCTGAAAAACACCTTTATCATTTTCTATAAACAGTTTAAAGTTATCGAAGTAAAAATCTCCATTATACAAACAAAGACCTCCAAAATTTAATCTTTTCGTATTTTTGTTGATCGTTCCTTCTATACTATATTCTTTCCATACATTAGTTTTTACTCTTTCTCCCATGCTATCAGAAGAATCTAATTCTCCATTTTTAGTCTCTACCTCTATCCATAATCCTGCCCAAGCCTTATCATCTTTAGGCATTACTTTTAAACTCCCCATTAGTTTAAATTTAGCCTCTTTATCAGATGTTACTTCTATAGATTGTAAAAAAGAAGTCCAATTTCTAGAAATAACATTATTAGATTGTGAGTACATAGCCATACTCATAAAAAACACTACAACATATAGTTTCTTCATTGTTTTTATAAATTTAATTCATTGATTAGTTGGTGAATTTAAATGAAAAATTAAAAATCTATAACTAATTTAACGATTATTTTAAACTCACATATCTATTCATTTATTGACTTTATAAAAGGAATGTAACAAATATGTATTCCCTTTAAACGTATATACATTTTTAATTAGCAATTAAAAGAAGATTGGGTATTTTAGATTTTTTACTAAAAGAATATTTATTTGGAACAAAGTAATCTGAATTATAATAAATGTCGACAAAAAGTTAATACTTTAAAAAACATGATGGTTTATAAAAACATAAAAATACTTTTCCTTTTTTTTATATCTATATTCTCTACTTATGGACAACAATTTTTAGTGGATTCTAAAAAAAGTGACAGCTTATCTATTAAAAAAATTAAATCACACACTTCTATTATTGGTAATTTAGGTATCACAAAATATACTATTGAAGTCTTTAATCATTCTAAAAGACAATTATCTGGGGAATTACAATTCCCTTTATCTGATCATCAAACTATTATTGGATATGCTTTAGATATTAATGGAAAACTTAGAAATGCTGTTGCAGTAGATAAAGTTAAAGGAAGAGCAGCTTTTGAAAATATTGTGAGTCGTAGTATTGACCCTGCATTGTTAGAAAAAACAGAGGGTAATAATTTTAAAACAAGAATTTATCCTATTCCTGCAAAAGGAAGTAGAATTATTCAATTAGAAATTTTAGATAATTTAATTTGGAAAAACGGTGCTTTACATTTTAAGCTCTCTCTAAATTTTAAAGAGAAGGTACAAAAAAAAGAAGTCCAGATAGATTTTATTGGTTTTACTAAAGAATTAAAGTTAGATGGAATCGCTTCTTTTACTAAAAAAACAGAAAAAGGGATTACTTCTATTTCTTCCATCTCTTCTAAAAAGATCGATATTACTATGCATCCAAAACAAAAAGAATTCACCTATTATCAAAAACAAAAAAACAATTTTTACTATTATTACAATACTCCTATTCCTACTCTTAAAAAAAGAAAGACCATTCCGAAAAATATAACGGTACTTTGGGATCATTCTTTATCTAGAAAAGGATTAGTTACCAAAGAAATTAATTTTTTAAAATCACTTTGTAAAGAAATTCAAAAAATAAACATAACTATTGTTTTGTTTAACACAGAAATTACTGCTATTAAAAAAATTAGAATTAGAAAAGGGAATACGAAAAAATTAGAACGTTTTTTGAATACAATTTCTTACGATGGTGCTACCCAATATGGAGATATTAAAAAATTTCCAATATCTGATGTTAATATTTTATGTAGTGATGGAATTTCTAATTTTGGGGATACTACTTTTAAACCTAATACAGCAAAAACCTTTACCATCACTTCTCAAACAGCAAATAATCCCGCAAAATTGAAAGTAATTGCTAAAGAAAATGGAGGAGTTTACATAAATTTAAATAATCAATCAATAACATCAGCTATAGCCATACTCTTAAAAAATTCAAGAGTATTTTATGGTTATAAAGAAAAAGAAATACAAGAGTATTACCCAAAATCAAATTCTCAAATTTCAACCTCCTACTTTTCAGCTATTGCTAAAGGAAATAAATCATCAACTATTTCTCCTGTTTTTAATCTTAATAACAATAAAATAAAACAGTTACACCCTATTGAAATTAAATCAAATATTATAGATTTAAAATGTTTATTCACCATAGAAAAAGTAAAAGAATTAAGTCTTAATCCTAAAGAAAATAAAAATGAAATAATAACATTAGGACTTCAGAATAATTTAATAACCGACTATACTTCGTTAATTGTACTAGAAACTCTAGAAGATTATATAGAAAATGAAATAGTACCACCAAATACAACATGGAAAAAACAATACTATAATAATTATAAATTAGCCAAGCTTAAAAAGCAAGAAAATAAATTAAGATTTTTAAATAATCAGCTAGTGGATTTATCAGAACTTCTTATTTGGGCATATCCTGAACAAGAAAAAAAAATAGATGCTATTTTTGAGAAAAGAGAAGAAGAGTTTCGTTTAAAAACAGATAAAGTTGATAATGCATTTGATGTTATTGAAGAACAATTAGATTCTTTAAATGCCTTATACATTCCTAAACAAGCAGATCCTATTATTGATAAAAACCACGAAAAATCTTCTTCTAGTAGTAGCATTTTTATTAAAGTAAAAGCAATACAGCAAGGTGATTTTTATGTAATAAATGGAACTGCTATTGAAGAAGGCGAAGGTCCAATGCCAGGTGTTTCTGTATACGTTCAGAACACTAAAATAGGAACAGAATCAGATTTTGATGGTAACTTTTCACTAAAAGTTCCTCATAATAGCAAACTATCTTGTAGCTACATAGGCTTTAATGACACTAGTAAAGAAGTAACTTCTGGTGAATATTCCATAAAAATGTCTGAAGGTATACTTGATGAAGTTGTAGTAACAAGTTCTTCTTTTGGAAACACTTATAAAAATGGATATGATTTTTTAAACAACACTCCTAGTATTGATGAGTACCAAATTTTTAAACATCATAACCAACTCTTTATAAAGAAAAAAGACCATCATGTTATTTTAGGTAAACAACCGCTTGTTTTTATAGATTATGAAACTGAAGATTTTTCAGATATAGATTGGAAAGACGGAGAAGATGAATTAAGCAGTATTGATTGGGACAAAATATTCTCTTTAGAAATTATACCAAAAGAAGCTTCTTTAAAATTAGCTGATTCTATAGCTAAAGACGGAATTATATTTGCCTACACAAAAGATTTTGTAGAGGATAATTCTATAATAATTCCTATAAAGTTTAATAAATATGTTGCACATACCTTATCAAAAAAAGTATGGAAAAACATACCTCTTAATTTAAAAAAGATAGCAAAATACAAACCAAAAAAAAGATATAAAAAGTACTTAGAATTAGTAAATAAAGAAAAGAAATCTGCTGGGTTTTATATGGTAGCAGGAAATTTGTTTATAAAAGACGCTCCAAAAACAGCTGCTAAAATATGGTCTAATATTGCAGAAATACAATTAGATAATCATGAAAATATAAGAACACTTGCCTATTTGTTACGTTCTATAAAACACTATAAAGAAGCAATTCCTTTATTTGAAAAAATACTGGAATTAAGACCAGATGAGCCAATAACACATAGAGATTTAGCTATAACCTATGAATTAAATGGAAACTACAGAAAAGCAATTACAATTTTAAAAGAAGCATTAGAAGGTTCATGGATAGAAAGAAATAGAGATCCTGATGATTATACAGAAGTAATGAACACCTTATACAACGATTATAATGCCATTTTAAAGAAACAAAAAAAGGTTGAAAAAGAATTTATGGTTTCTGGAGACCTTAGAATTGTATTAACATGGACTTCTAGTGATACCGACATTGATTTACACTTAATTACTCCTTCTGGCAAAGATTTCTTTTATAGAAATACTGAATCTAATTCTGTAAGATATAATACAGATATTACCGAAGGTTATGGTCCAGAAGAAATAATTGTGAAAAAAGCAGAAAAAGGAACCTACTCTGTTATGGTAGATTTTTTTGCAGATAGACAACAAACTATCCATGGTCCGGTAGGTTTATCTATAGAAATTTATAAATATTTTGGCACAAATAAAGAAACTAGAACCGAAAAAGTACTTACGCTTACCAAAGAAGCTAAAAACGTGTTAGCTACTACTATTAAATTCTAAAACATTGTCTAAAATTTTAGATAAATAAAAACCAGTAAAGCAAGATTAACTTTACTGGTTTATTTTTATAGAATTTAAAAAAATATTTCTTTATTTTTTTTCTGTTTTTTCTTTTTCCTTAATGTCACTTACAAACTTTTGTAATCTTTTACCATAGTTAGACGCTTTTACTCTATCTGTTAAACTATTATTAATCGTATCTAACAAATAAATATTTGCATCAAAAAGTTCTGACAAAGCAATATATGGAGAAGCTTCGGAGTCTTTATTAGCTATTGCAAAATTAGTTGTAAATAAAAAACGTCTTCTTACCATCTTTTTATACTCCTTTTCTAAACTATCTATTTCAATTGTATCTTTTTTAGCTCTAGCTTCAACATCCTTTGCTATAAAATCAAGTCGTTTCATTTTAAACTGATGGTTTATTTTTTGAAACTTATCCATCACCTCTTGATTTTTAGATCCTTTTATCGTTGGCTTAAAACCAAATTCTTCTATATTATCGTTTATTGTTATTTCTCCTTTCTCACCAAAAAACATTAGGTTTTTAGGTTTGGTTCCTCCATTAAAAGTTAAATAATACATAGACGGAGAATCTACATTATCTACTAACCTATAAGTGTTTTCACCAAATAACTGAACAGAATCTACAGAAACTAAAATAGTATCTTTCATTTTTTGCAAATATAAAGTCCCCTTTTTTAAGCCTTTAATTTTTCCTGTTACTACCATGTTTCCTGTTTTTTCTGTGCTACAAGAAAAAATTAAAATGGATACGATAATTACTGATATAAATCTTCTCATAAATTCTTAATTTCCGAATGCAAATATGCAGATTTCTATGCAACTTTAGATGCTATTTCCATTAAAATTGTACATAAAATTGCTCCGTAGGTTCCAACTACATAACCAAATACTGCTAATAAAACCCCTACACTAGCTAAGGAAGGATGAAAAGCTGCTGCTACTACTGGTGCACTTGCTGCCCCTCCAACATTTGCCTGACTTCCTACTGCTAAGAAAAAATAAGGTGCTCTTATTAATTTTGCAACCAAGATTAACAATCCTGCGTGTATTGCCATCCAAACAAAACCAATTGCAATTAATCCTGGGTTTTCTATAATCTTAGATAAATCCATTTTCATTCCTATAGTGGCAACCAGTATGTAAATAAAAATACTTCCTATTTTACTAGCTCCTGCTCCTTCATAGTTTCTTGCTTTTGTGTAAGACAATAAAATTCCTATTACTGTTGCTATCGTTATCATCCAAAAAAACTTAGAAGAAAAAGAAGATAAAGCCGATGACTTATCTGCAATAACAGCTACATTATTTTTTAAAAAAGTGGAAATTGAATCTGCACCAAAATGTGCAATTCCTACCGCGCCAAAAGCCAAAGCTAATATCACCATTAAATCGGTTAATGTCGGATTTCTTTTAACACTTGCTGCAAAGGAACTTACTTTTTCTTTTAATTTTTCTATAGCTGAATTATCTGCCTTTAACCACCTATCTATTTTATCTGTCTTTCCTATTCCTATTAATAATAGTGCCATCCAAACATTAGCTACTACAATATCTACTAATACCATGCCCCCATATTTTTCAGGGTTGTATTCGTAAATTTCTAACATTGCTGCTTGGTTAGCACCTCCACCAATCCAACTTCCTGCTAAAGTAGATAAACCTCTCCAAACGGCATCAAACCCTACTCCTCCAACTGTTTCTGGTGAAAAAAATGAAATTATTAAAATAGCCAAAGGACCTCCTATTATAATACCTACGGTACCAGTAAAAAATATGATTAAAGCTTTAGGGCCTAAATTAAAAATAGCTTTTAAATCGATACTTAAAGTCATTAATACTAAAGAAGCTGGCAGCAAATATCGACTAGCTATATAATATGTTTTAGAAATATCTGCAGAAATAATACCTAACGAATTAAAAATAGCAGGAACTAAATAACACATTAAAACCCCTGGAACAATTTTATAGAATTTAGGCCAAAAACCTTTTTTAATACTTTCTGTATAAAATACAAATCCTAATGAAATCATTAATATTCCAAAAACAATTGCATCACTAGTAAATAAAGGTTCGTTTTCCATGATTTATAAAATTTAGTTTTTATATTTTATTTCTAATATTTAATGTATAGTATCTCTAAACCCTATTTTATCTAGAAGTTTATCTCCTTTTTCTGTTAATTTTGCTCGAGTATTATTATAATCATCTTTATTATATATAATTTCTTCAGGAGTACTTACAGGAGGTGTTAAATGAATAAAATTCTTTTTTTGTAACTCTAATAAGTAAGACGCTTTTGCCTTCCATGCGCTACTTGAAACAACTCCTTCTCCTATTTCAATTAGAATAGCTAAAGAAATAGGATGAATTCCTTGTAACTTTTGTGTCGTTTCCTTTAGATTGTTGACTAATAAGTTTACTTCTTTAGATTCCGATTTTTCTATTATCTCATCCATTTGAGATTCTACATAACCAAAAGAAGTTGAAAAATCATCAAACTCCCACTTATCTTCTTCTGCAACATTCGTGCTTTTCTTTTTCTTTATTAAATCAGAAATATCTTTTTTAAATATAACAGCCAAAATAACTGTTGAAATAGGCCAAACAAAAGTGGTTAGAATATTAAAAAAACTCATTGGAATGACGTTGGAGGTAAAAAAACATCTTATTTATCTTCTTTTTTTCTATGATCTGTACTTATAGCTAAACCAATTTGTATTCTATCAAAACTTTGGCTATTTGCTGTGTTTATATTCATATAGCCTAATTGTAATTTTACTACTTTAGAAAGTTGATATTTAAAACCTGCTCCTAACCAATTTTGATTATAGGATTCGCCTGTAAAATCAAAAAAGATTTCATCGTATAAATAAGTAGACCATTTTTTTGATAAAGGGTAACTTAGACCTAGTTGGTATCGGATAAACTGCCCTGTTTGTGATTCAAAAAAACGCTGTTCTGGTCTTAAACGATGTGCAATACTTAGTTCTGATATTTTATGTTTTATATTTAAGTCTGCATAAATACGATGATCTCCAAAATCGCCCCCTCTTACATCAAATGTTCTATCGGTTTCTAAAAACGCATATCCTAATGTAACACTTAAGGTTTTATTTATTTTATAATTTCCTCCTATTCTACCAATAAATTGCTGCATATCATCTCCTACATTATAAAAACGAAAATGAGCCATTGTTTTTAAGCTGAATTTTTCTGATATTTTATGTGAACCATTATACATATACCAAACTCCTAATTCTTTTTCTGGATTCTCTTGAGCTATTATCTTTTGTGTAATTAACAATAATAATATGAGTGTTATTTTTTTCATATAAAATTTATTCATTATATTTTTTTCTCGCTTTGTAATATAGTTTTGAACATTTTTCTGAATAACCAAAATAAACGCCATCATTAAATGCTTCTAAATATATTTTCTCAAAATATATTTTTATTTTTATACTAGGCAATTTCATTAGTTTACTTTTCTCTTCATCATACGTATTCCAATTACCAATATAATCTCCTGTTAATAAATTTACACTCGATTCTCCGCTACCTTCGTTTGCTGCATTTCCAAATTCATACCTACTCATACCTATGAGTCTTATTTTTTTCGTTCTTTTATCATACCTAAATTGATTAGAATGCCCTCCTCGCATCCAATCATTATTAAACTTAAATCCGTTTTTAGCATCTACAATACCAGATCGTTCACTTAACATTTCAATAGGTAAACTCTCTATTTTCTTATTATTTTTAGACGATAGTATACATACAATAGTTGACTTTTCATTATCTACATAAATAGTATCTTTTATACCATCAAAATCAATATCTTTAATTAGTTTTTGACTAAAAAGAGAAAATGGTAGTATGAAAAATAATAAAAAAGATTTTAGCATAGCTCAAAATTAATAAAAAAGAAACTTATCCCGAACACAGGATAAGTTTCTTTTTTTAATGATAATTACTTATTAATTAACACTAAACGTTTTTGTTTCTTTAAAAGGAGAAATAGTTACTTTTTCTACTTTCGCTTTATAAACACCCCATTCTTTATTAAAAAACAGGTTCGTTTTACCAACTGCTTCTTTTAAAGCTTCTTTAAATTGCGTTGCCAATCGGGTTTCTGTAGCAGTTTGATTTCCAAATCTACTAGCAGTATACCAACTTGCTGTACCTAAACGTTGTCCTATATTTACTTCTGGGCTACGAACAATACCCTGTCGTTTATCGACTTTACCTAAATAAATAGTTAATAATGTATCTATCTTTTTAATAATGTCTTTTGATGCTTTTATTTCTTCTTTGTATTTCTTTTTATCTTTTTTAGTAAACTTGCTTTTATAACCTTGGGCTATTTTTTTACTCTCTACTAGTTGTTTTACAACATCGGTTAATATTTTTTGATCCTTTTCTAAAGCTTTAGAAGCAGTATATTTTTGCGCAATAGCTTGTTCAGATATTTGTAATCTAGGGTCGAATTTAACCGTTATATTTTGTTCTGAAACTTGATCTCCAAATGTTGCTTTTATTCTATAAACTCCTGGTTTTACACGTACTCCTCCAGGTTCTCTTTTAGATTTCCTAATGGTTCTAGAAGGTCTTTCTACTCCTTTTTCATCTAAGTACCAATATCCTTTATGAATACCATTTTTCTTTGGTGTTTTTCGTTTTAACGTTCTAATTAATCGTGTTCCGTCAAAAATTTCAAACTTAATAGAATCCCATTTTACCACATTCTTTTCTTCTTCCTTCTTTTGAAGATCTTCTTTTGATTTTTCTTTTTTCTTACTTTTTTTCTTTTCTTCTGGCTTGTTAATATAAAAATGAACCAACCCTCCACGCGCTCTATTTTCTCCATTAAATAATGCATCTGCACCAAATCTACTTCCTGTTGGTTGCTGATAAGCTGCTTGATACGCTGTTGGTGGTTCAAATAACTGTATTCTTTTTCTAAGAATTGTACTGTTTTTTGCAATAGCTCTTAATGGACGAATATCATCTAATACCCAAGCAGCTCTTCCAAATGTACCAATTACCAAATCGTGCTCTCTTTGCTGAATTACTAAATCTTTTACAGGCACTGTAGGAAAACCTTCTGTCCATTTTGTCCATTTTACACCTGCATTTACAGAAACATACAATCCATCATCCGTTCCTAAGAATAATAAATTAGTTTCTACAGGATCTTCTACAATACTTAAAGTGTACCCTTTTACATCATTTTGATCTACAATTCTTTCCCATGTTGCTCCATAGTTTTTTGTTCTATAGGCATACGGAGTATAATTAAAACGACGATAATCATTAGCTACTAACAAAGCTTCTCCTTTATTTTTATTAGAAGCTTTTATTTGTACAATCCAACTATTTGCTGGTAATCCTTTTATATTTTTTGAAACATTAGTCCAAGTTGCTCCACCATTTTTTGTGTAATGTACTTGTCCGTCATCTGTTGCAGCCCATAACATATCTTTTTCTAGTGAAGAAGGTTCAATAACTAAAACAGTACAATGATTTTCAGCTCCCGTAGCATCTAAAGTTAACCCTCCACTTTCCGATTGTTTCTGCTTACTCTTATCATTGGTTGTTAAATCTGGTGAAATCACCTCCCATGTTAATCCTTTGTCTGTTGATTTATGCACAAACTGACTTCCGAAATACAACGTAGAATTATTAAAAGGATCTATATTAATTGCTGCATTCCAATTAAAACGAAGTTTCACTTTTGGGTCCGGATGTGTAGGACGAACAGTATAGTTATTCCCTGTTTTATAATCGTAACGAGACACAAAACCTTGTTGACTCATAGACCATCCGTAACGAGAATCATCTTTATCTGGTACTACATCAAAACCATCTCCAAAACTTATTTCTTGCCAATATGAATTACGAATTCCTTGTGCTTTCCACACATACGCTGGACCTCTCCAAGATCCATTATCTTGCATTCCTCCATATACGTTGTACGGGTATTCGTTATCTACATTAATATGATAAAATTGTGCTACTGGTAAGTTTCCAATAAAACGCCATGTTTTTCCGCCATCTCTGGTAATATTTAACCCGCCATCATTTCCATCAATCATAAACTTCCCATTTTCAGGATGAATCCACCAAGCATGATGATCTGGATGCACTCCATTATTAGCTCCATAAGCTGGCATTAATTGTGAAAAGTTTTTACCACCATCTTGCGAAACGTTTACATAAGTAAAAACACTATACAATCTATTCTCATTTTGTGGATCTACATAAATTTCTGAGTAATAAAAAGGTCTATTTCCAATACCTGGTTTGTCATTTACCTTCTTCCACTTAAAACCTCCATCTTCACTTTTATACAATGCATTCTTTTTTGCTTCTACTAATGCATAAATTGTATTTGGATTGCTTCTAGAAATTGCTACTCCAATTCTTCCTAAATCTCCCTTCGGAAAACCTTCTTTATCTGTCACTTTCTTCCAATTATCTCCTCCATCGTGTGTAATATATAATCCACTTCCTGTTCCTCCTGATTTAAAAAACCAAGGATCTCGCTTATGCTCCCACATAGCTACAATTAATTTATTCGGATTGGATGGGTCTATAATTAAATCGGCTGCTCCTGTTTTATTATTATTGAATAATATTTGTTTCCATGTTTTTCCCCCATCTATCGTTTTATATACGCCTCTTTCTTTATGCTCTCCCCAAGGTGAACCAATAGCAGCTACATATACAATGTTAGGATTGTTTGGGTGAATAATAACACGATGAATATGACGTGTTTTTTCTAAACCCATCAATTTCCATGTTTTACCTGCATCTAAAGATTTATAGATACCATATCCGCCATTTAAACTATTTCGTGGATTTCCTTCTCCTGTACCTGCCCAAATAACACTTGGATTGGATTGTTGGATAGCTACTGCTCCTATCGACGCTGTTACTTCTTTTTCGAAAATAGGTTCCCATTTTATTCCTCCAGAAGTAGATTTCCATACACCTCCAGATGCTGTTCCTACGTATATAATATCTGGATTTGTTTGTACTACATCTATAGATGTTACTCTTCCGCTCATTCCTCCTGGACCTATATTTCTTGGTTTCATGTTTTTAACCATGTCCATAGAAAATTCTTGAGCAAACACCATTAACTGTAAGAATATTAATAGTAGTGTAATCGTTTTTTTCATGTGTTTAGATTCTGTAAATCCTTTTTATTTCAAATTTAACTGTAGTAATACTAAGTTGTTCGTATTATTTATAATGTTTTTATGAAATAATGAATTAGTTGGTTGATTGATTGATTGATTAAAGGAATAAAAATACAGCTAATTCATTTTTTATTTCTTAAAAAAGTGTTAACGCTATTACTCTATTCTTAAAAAAGAATATTTTTGATACTGCTAAAACCAAATTATGAAAATTAAATACTTACTATTTTTACCTCTTTTTCTTTTCTCTATTTCTTTTTTTTCTCAGAAAAAAGATTCTTTACAAGTAACTATTGATTTTTATCAAAAAATTGAACTATCCGATGGAACTAAACTATCTGCTAATATTTACAAACCTTATCATCTTCAAAATAAGAAATTACCTACCATATTAATTATAACTCCTTATGTTTCTGATGAAAACCATGAAAGAGGGTTGTTTTTTGCAAGAAATGGTTATGTTTTTATTACTGTTGATTGCAGAGGAAGAGGAAATTCTGAAGGTAAATTTATTCCTTTTGAAAAGGATGCAAAAGATGGAAAAGAGGTAGTAGACTGGATAGGAAAACAATCTTGGAATAATGGAAAAGTAGGTATGCTTGGTGGTTCTTATAGAGGAATGAATCAATGGTTTGTTTTAAAAGAATTTCCAAAAAATTTAAAAACAATTATTCCTATTGCTTCTGTAGGTCCTGGATTAGATTTTCCTAAATACAATAATATTTTCTACCCTTACATGATTCGTTGGTTAATGCTTACCAGCGGAAAAACTATTAATCAAAAATTATTTGGTGCTGACTTTTGGAATCAAAAACAAGAACAACTATACACACAAAACATCTCTTTTAATAATTATGATAGTGTAGTAAATTTTCCTAACAAAGTTTTTCAAAACTGGATTTCTCATCCTAGCCATGATGCATTTTGGCAACGTTTTTATTTTACTAAGAAAGAAAGTGAGCAAATTAACATTCCTATTTTATCTATTACTGGGCATTTTGACTCTGATCAACCAGGTGCGTTAAAATATTATAATGACCACATGCAACATGGAAATAAAAAAGCTATTGAAAATCATTATTTAATTATAGGTCCATGGAACCATGGAGGAACAAGAAGACCAAAAAAGGAATTGGCAGGTTTAACCTTTAAAGAAAATGCTGTTTTAAACATGAATGAATTGTATGTAGATTGGTTTAATTGGACTTTAAAAAATGGAGAAAAACCTTCTTTATTAAAAGATAGAGTGATCTATTACCCGATGGGGGGAAACAAATGGAAATATGCTTCTAGTTTAAAAGCCATTTCAAACTCTAAAAAAGAATTGTTTTTAAGCTCTATAAATAGCGATGCAAAAAGTCCTTTTACATCTGGACAACTTTTAGAGAATCCTATAAAAAAGGATATAACTCCAGATAAAATCTCTTACAATCCATTAACAAACCAAGCAATAGAAACACCTAGTTATCAAAACAAAAGTTCTAAATATCTGACAGATCAAAGTTATATCAATGATAAGGAAATCTTAATTTACCACTCCAATCCTTTAAAGGAAACTATAGAAGTAAATGGAAAAATAGCATTTGAAGGATATATTTCTATGGATGTAGTGGATGCCGATTTTCAGATATCTATATATGAAATAACCTCTAATAACGAATCTATATTTTTACAAAGAGATCAACTAAGAGCTCGTTATAGAAAAAGTTTAGAAACCCCAGAATTGGTAAAGAAAAATACTATTGAAAAATATATTTTCGAAGGAGAAAATATGTTTTCTAGATCTGTTAAAAAAGGTAGTAGATTAAGATTTGTTTTTTCTATGGTAGACAAACCCCAAGTGCAAAGAAACTATATGACAGCAGAAGATCCGTCTGTACAACAAGCAAAAAACGCAAAAAAAGCTACTATTAAACTATACCATAATGCAAAGTATCCTAGTAAAATAAGCATTCCTATTCTTAAACATTAGCAACAAAAACTAACAATCTATTGTTTTTACATAAAAAAAATGACAAAATAATTTTAGAAAACCGTTTTTCTACGCATCAAAGAATAACATTTCTCTTATATATTGGTGGGCCTTTTATCATAAAATTTTTTCTGCTTTTAAGATCTTCTTCTTTAAATTATATAGACTTTCTATTATTAATTTTTTGTGCAGCTGTTTATCTATTCTTAATTTCTATAGCATTTTTAAAAAGAGGATTTATAAAAATAGATTCAAATCTATATCGAGGTTCTTTTTTTCGCGGCAAACTGTTTTTCAAAAAAAAGATTGATATTACTAAAACTCCCAAAGTTGCAGTATTAAAGTTTAAAAAATCTCAAAAACTAGCTTGGTTTAGTATTGCTAACCCTGATGCTGCTACAACATTTGACAGTTTAGAAATTAACATTCTTAATGAAAAACACACAATTCGAAAACCTGTAATTGATTTAAAAAAAGAAGAAAGCATGAAGAAAGCAATCTCTTTTTTAACCACAAATTTTTATCTAAAACAGGAAACTTATAGTCCAGATTTTTAGATAAAAATTCACAAAAAACCTCTAAAAAACTACTCTTCTTCTTTCTTTTTAGGTTCTCTCTTTGCATTTTTTAACGATTGCATTAGCATCCATTCTATTTGCCCGTTTGTAGAACGAAATTCATCTGCTGCCCATTTTTCAATTGCTTTGAGCATTTCTTCATTTATTCTTAATGCAAAAGCTTTCTTTTTTGCCATAATTATTTATTAATAAATAAAACGTTTTTTCAATTAGCTCTTATGTTATTGAAAATATTTTGAATACTATAATTTTTAAACTCTCTTTTCTTTTTCATTTTCTTCTGTATTTTCTATTCTTAATAAAAAAAAGTATAAGCACCATCTATTTATTTTCACAAAACACTTGTAAACAATACTTAACACCTCCATTTTTATTATTATTTAACTCATTGTACATTTGGAGTAAAATCCTGTAAATTCGAGTGGTTTTTCGTAATAAAATGGAGAGAAATTGTATCGAAAATCCTAATTTTAGTTCTAAAATAGTTCTCGATACACTTTTTCCTACCTCAAAAGTACTCGAAATGGCATTTAATACTATTAAAATTCCTAAATGCACAACGGGTGTTATTTATTCTATTTTAAACGATATAAAACATTAAAATAGTTAATAAATACATAGACAAATAAAACATTAATTGTATCATATTTCTTTTTTATAATAGTTGATTACTCTAAAAACACCTATAACTAGCATTACATTTAATTATAACTGCATAAAACATTGTTTTTCTTTAAAAAACTCTCATGTAAAATCTATCTATTTTTATTTCGCTCAAAAACAATGCTTGTCCAAGCTTCACTTATCTTTTTCACTTCCCATCCTTCTCTTGCATATTGATTTAATAGATCCTCCATTTTCTTGTAACGGTTTCTAATTCCTAATTTTGGTATTATTACTTTGTATTCTTTCATCTTAATTTTTTTAATGATTTAATGTACCGGCATTTACAACTGGTGACGCCTCTTTGTCTCCACATAAAATAATTAGTAAATTACTAACCATAGCTGCTTTACGTTCTTCATCTAACTCTACAATTTCTTTTTTATTTAATTCTTCTAAAGCCATTTCTACCATATCTACAGCACCTTGTACTATTTTATGCCTTGCAGCTATAATAGCTGTAGCCTGCTGTCTTTTCAACATAGCGCTTGCAATTTCTTGTGCATATGCTAAATAACCGATTCTTGCTTCTAACACTTCAATTCCTGCAATAGATAAACGCTCTTCCAATTCTTTCTCTAATGTTTCACTTACTTCATTAACACTAGATCGTAATGTAATATCTTCATCATGCCCTTCATCTGCAAAATTATCGTAAGGATACATACTTGCTAATTTTCTAACAGCCGCATCTGTTTGTACCCTAACAAAATTCTCGTAATTATCTACATCAAAAGCAGCTTTATAAGTATCTGTAACCCTCCACACCAAAATAGTACTAATCATCACTGGATTCCCTAATTTATCATTTACTTTTAATCGTTCACTATCAAAGTTACTTGCTCTTAACGATATTTTTTTCTTTGTATAAAATGGATTTGCCCAATACAACCCATTACTCTTAATCGTTCCTATGTATTTACCAAAAAGTAAGATTACTTTAGAAGTGTTTGGATTTACTAACATAAAACCAAAAGACATTGCTACCGATATAAATGTTAAAACAAGCGGTAATACATGTTTATTTTTTATAGAAAGTATAATACCTCCAAAAAATAAGATAAAAAAAACGAACAACATTAAATATCCGTTTGCTGGCTTAATTATTTTCTCTGTTTTCATATGTTAAAAATTATTATGATATTATTTTGATATCACAAATATATTAAAATTTTTAATTGTTTAACAAATTTTTTGAATGAATATTTATTATTTTAGCGGTAAATTTGAAGGGAATGAATTTAAAAACACTATTACTATTTACATTTTTACTTATATCAACTGTGGTATTTTCTGAAGTGGATACTTGGGGTCCAACTGGACATAGAGCAACTGGAGAAATTGCAGAAAAACATTTAAGTAGAAAAGCAAAAAGAAAAATTAAGAAATTACTAGAAGGGCAAAGTTTAGCTTTTGTTTCTACGTATGCAGATCAAATAAAATCGGACAAAAAATATAATAAATATTATTCTTGGCATTATGTTAACATGCCTTTAAATGGTGATTATGTTACAGCTGAAAAAAACCCAAAAGGAGATTTAGTTACAGGAATTAATTATTGTATTAAAACATTAAAGGATAAAAAATCTAGCTTAGAAGATAAACAATTTTCTTTAAAAATGTTAGTTCATTTAGTAGGCGATCTACACCAACCTTTGCATATAGGAAGAAAAGAAGATAAAGGCGGAAACACGATACAAGTACAATGGCATGGAAAAGGTTCTAATTTACATAGAGTATGGGACGAAAACCTTATTAGCCAATGGAATATGAGCTATATTGAACTAGCTTCTAACGCAAAAAAACTTACTAAAAAAGAAGTAAAAAAACTACAATCAGGATCTGTATTAGACTGGGTTAAAGATTCTCATAAATTAACAAAAGAAATATATTCGCATACTAAAACAGGAGATAAATTACGTTATAAATATTCCTATCGTTTTTTTCCAGTTGTTAGACAACAGCTTCAAAAAGGTGGCTTAAGATTAGCAAAACTTTTAAATGAAATTTTTGATTAATAACTTTTAGAAAAAAATATTTTCTGATTATGTTACCAAGAAACAAAAAAAACTTTTAAATAATTTAAAAGTTTTTTTTGTTTCTAACACTTTTTTTCACGCTAAAAACTACTATTTAGCTTATTTCACTTTTTTTTAAGAATCATTCTTTTAAAAATTATGTATTTTTATAAACATGATAAGTAAAATACTTAATTCTCTACTTGTTCTTGTTTTTTTAGTTTCTTGTGAACAAAAAGTAAAAAAAACATCTGAAATAATAACAAATAAAGACCCCTTTCTTTCGAAAAACAAAATTGAAAACACTTCAATAACCTCCACCATCCCTATTTTAAATTACGATCAACTAGTTCCTTTTTTAAACAAAAAAGACGATAAAACATACGTAGTAAATTTTTGGGCAACATGGTGTAAACCATGTGTAGAAGAACTTCCTGCCTTTGAAAAACTACATAGCAATTATAAAGATAAAAATGTAGAAGTTTTATTGGTTAGTTTAGATTTCCCTAATCAAATAGAAAATCATTTAATTCCATTTATTAAAAATCGAAATTTACAACCAAAAGTGATGGTTTTGGATGATCCAGATCAGAACAAATGGATTAATGGAATTGATAAAAGTTGGTCGGGAGCCATACCTGCTACTTTAATTTACAATAAAAACAAAAGATCGTTTTACGAACAATCGTTCGATGATAATTTATTAACTAAAGAATTACAACAATTTATTAATTAAAAACTCATGAGAACTTTACAATCATTATTAGTACTTACCATTGTATTTGCAAGTGTTGCTTTTATTTCTAACAAAAAAGAAGGATACAAAATAGGTGATAAAGTGGAAAATTTCACTTTAAAAAATGTTGATGGGAAAATGATTTCCTTAAATGATTACAAAACAAAAAAAGGGGTTATTGTTGTTTTCACCTGTAACCATTGTCCGTATTCTAAAATGTATGAAGATAGAATTATCGCATTAGATAAAAAATTTAAAAATATCGGTTATCCAGTAGTTGCTATTAACCCAAATGACCCATCTGTATCTTTAGGAGATGATTTCGAATCTATGAAAGATAGAGCAGAAACCAAAGGCTTTACTTTTCCTTATTTATTTGATGATGGTCAAAAAGTATTCCCAAAATTTGGAGCTACCAAAACTCCACACGTTTTCATTTTAAATAAAAATCACAATAATAATTTTATACTATCTTATATTGGCGCTATAGATGATAATGCTAGAGATGCAAAAAATGTAAAAGATCGTTATGTAGAAAAAGCTATTAGTGATTTACTAGAAGGAACAGCTCCCATGATTACAGAAACGAAAGCTATTGGTTGTTCTATTAAAACAAAGAAATAAACTTATCGTAAAAACTAAAAAATCTCTGTAATATAAATTACGGAGATTTTTTATAAACTGTATTACTCTGTAACCTTCAATCGAGCCAGCGCAGAAACAGAATTATCTGCATACTCATTATTTAGATATTTTAAATACCCTGTAATTGCAATCATTGCTGCATTATCAGTAGTATATTCAAACTTTGGAATATAAGTAGTCCATCCCCAATTTTTTTCTGCTAATAACAATCGTTTTCTAATTTCAGAATTGGCTGAAACTCCACCAGCAATTGCTATTTGTTTTATTCCTGTATGTTTTGCTGCATTTTTTAATTTCTTCATTAAAATTTCAATAATAGTATATTGAATAGACGCGCATATATCATTCAAATTCTCTTCTATAAAAGAAGAATTTTCTTTTACCTTTTTTTGAATAAAATATAATATTTGTGTTTTTAAACCACTAAAACTAAACTCTAAATCGCCCACTTTAGGCTGCGTAAAAGGAAAAGCTTTCGGATTTCCTAACTGCGCATACTTATCTATTAAAGGGCCTCCTGGATAAGGTAGTCCTAAAATTTTTGCAGACTTATCAAAAGCTTCCCCTACAGCATCATCTTTTGTTTCTCCTAAAATTTCCATTTGAAAATGGTTCGTTATTTTAACAATCTGGGTATGCCCTCCACTAATAGTTAAACAAATAAAAGGAAACGTAGGAATTTTACTTCCTTCTTCTTTTATAAAGTGTGCTAAAATATGGGCTTGCATATGATTCACATCGATTAAAGGAATACCTAATCCTATAGCTAACGATTTTGCAAAAGAAGTACCAACGAGTAAAGACCCCATTAAACCAGGCCCTCTTGTAAAAGCCACTGCATGTAAATCTTCTTTTTTTATTCTTGCCTGCTCAATTGCTTGCTGTACTACTGGTACAATGTTTTGTTGGTGTGCTCTAGAAGCTAACTCTGGTACAACCCCACCATACTTAGAGTGTACTTCCTGATTCGCAACCACATTGCTTAAAACTTTTCCATTTAAAATAACAGAAGCACTAGTATCATCACAAGAACTTTCTATTCCTAATATGTAAATATCTTTAGTTTTCAAAAATCTTAAAATTTATAGCTACAAAAATATCTATAATACGTTAGATATTCGTTAAAATTGGTGTTTCTTTGTAATTCGGCAAATTTTTTGCACCTTATTGTACTTCAATTAAGTTTAGAGCCATAAAAAAAATACGCAAAATAATATTTAGAATTATAGGAATCATTTTGATTCTCTTATTACTTTTGATATTAATCTTATCTATACCTCAAGTACAAAGCAAACTCGCTAAAGTAGCTACAAAAAAGATTAATGATAAATTTAATACTAATATAGTTATTAAAAGAATAGACTTATCTATTCTTGGTAACATACAATTAAAAGAAATTGAAATTAGAGATCATCATAGCGATACTCTTATCTTTATAAAAACACTAAAAACTTCTCTTCAAAACGCAAAAAAAATTACAGATAATGAAGTTAATTTAGGAGATGCTACTGTGCACGGAGTTCACTTTTATATGCGGAAATATAGAAATGAAAAAGACGATAATCTCTCTGTTTTTATTGATAGTTTTGATGATGATGATGACTCAAAAAAAAGTGATACACCCTTTATTTTAAATGCTAAAAATATTTATGTCGATAATTTAACCTACAAACTTTTAGACGAAAATAAGAAGAAGAGTAAATTACAATACGCAGCATACAATGCAGGAGGTAATATTCAAGATTTTAAAATTGAAGGTCCAAATATCTCTGCTAAAATTAGAGGCTTATATTTACATGATAATCATAAACTACATGTTACTAGTTTATCTACCGATTTCTCATATTCAAGAACAAAAATGTTGTTTAAAAAAACAACTTTAAAAACAGATCATGGCTCTAATTTATTTGGTGACATTACTTTTAATTACGTCAGAAAAGATTTTGCAAACTTTACCGATAAAGTAAAATTAAAAGCTAAATTTAAAAGAAGTACTGTTGCTGTTAAAGACATCAACAAATTTTATGGAGAACTCAAAGGAAACGATAAGTTAATCTTTAATGGAAGAGTTACTGGTACTTTAAATAATTTTAGCACCGCTAATTTAAACATGTATTCTAAAAACGGAATGATTATTAGAGGTGATATGGGATTCATAAATGCTTTTAATTCTGATAGAGGTTTTGTTTTTGATGCTAACATGAAAAAGGTTTCTGCTAACTATAATCAACTAAAAAGCATACTTCCTAATGTTTTAGGCAAAACATTACCTAGTAATTTTAAAAAGATTGGTAATTTTTCTATATCAGGACTTTTAAGATTAACTCCAGATCAAATGGATGCCACTTTAAGTTTAGATTCAGCTATCGGTAGTACTATTTCTGATTTACAGTTTACAAATATTGATAATATTGACAATGCTAATTACGCTGGTGTTATTGAATTTATTGACTTTAACCTTGGTAAATTTACAGAAAATGAAAATTTAAAAAACGTATCTTTAAAAGCAGATGTGCAAGGAAGTGGATTTAATGTAGACAATATAAATTCTGCCATTATTGGAAAAATATATGCGATAGATTTTAATGGGTATACTTATAAAAATGTAGTTGTAAATGGACAATTTCAAAATAAAAAATTCGATGGCTTTTTACAATCTGGTGATGAAAATTTTAAATTAAATTTTAAAGGTTTAGCCGATTTTTCTTCCGCAACAAACAAATTCGATTTTACTGCTGATATTGATAAACTAGATTTAAAAAAGACTAATTTATTTTCTCGTGATAGTATTTCTGAAATTAAAGGGCATATTAAGCTAGATGTTTTAGGTAATAATCTCGATAATATTATTGGAAAAGCAACATTTAAAAACCTTGTTTATAAGAATAATAAAAAGACATTTTCTTTTAAAGATTTTCACATAAACTCTTCTGTTAAAGATAGTATCAAAACCATAGAAGTAAATTCTAAAGATATTGTAAAAGGTAAATTAGAAGGTAAATTTATTTTTAAAGATATTGTGCCTGTTTTTCAAAATGCGTTAGGTAGTGTATATTCTAACTATGAGCCTATACCTATAAATTCTAATCAATTTATCCATTTCGATTTCACTATATACAATCAAATAGTCGCTATTTTTTTACCAAAGGTTTCTATAGGAAAAAATACTCGAATTAAAGGAAGAGTAAATTCAAATAATAATTCAGTAAAACTTACTTTTTCTTCTCCAAATGCAAACGTGTATGATAACATCTTAGATAATATTATTTTAAGAGTTGATAACAAAAATAAGTTATACAACACCCATTTAACTGCCGGAAAAATAAAAACCAAATACTATGATATTGGAAAACTTAATTTAATTAACAGAACGGTTAATGATACTTTATTTTTTAAATCTACTTTTAAAGGAGGCAAAAAAGAAACAGAGGATTTTGACTTAAATTTCTTTTATACTATTAATAAAAACCACAAGTCTGTACTAGGATTACAAAAATCTAATTTTAATCATAATAATTTTGATTGGATTGTTAACCCTAAACAAAACAATGAAAACAAACTTACTTTTAACTTAAAGGATAATTATTTCAATTTCAGCCCTTTCGAATTAATATCTAAAAATCAAAAAATAGAATTTGAAGGAAGTTTAGAAAATAAAAACAAAGATTTAAAAGCTAATTTTACAGATGTGGAGCTATTAAGCTTTTTACCCGAAACTGAAAACTTGACATTAACAGGTCTTTTAAATGGAAAAGTAGAACTAAAAGAAAAAGATGGAATTAAGCAACCTCTTGCTAATATTACTATAAATGATGTTGTTGTTAACGAATTTTCACAGGGTACTCTTACAATGAAGTTAGAAGGGCAAAACTCTTTAAATAAATATAATGTTGATATCGCTTTAAGGGATTATAATTTTGATAACGTTAAAATTACTGGTGATTTAGATTTATCTGATAAAAAACCAATGATAGATTTAGCTATTAATTTTAAAGAGTATGAATTAAATGGTTTCAATGATTTTGCAGATGATATAATTTCTAACATAAGAGGACGATTGTCTGGAAATTTTACTGCGAAAGGAATTGCCTACAACCCAAAATTCAACGGAAAAATACAACTCGATGATGCTGGTTTAACTTTTCCTTATCTAAACATCGATTTCGATTTAAAAGAAAATACTACCATAAAATTAGTAGATCAAACTTTCTTTTTAAATAATATTATTTTAGAAGACACTAAATACGACACCAAAGGATATCTGTCTGGAAGCATTACTCATGAAGATTTTGAAAAATGGTATTTAAAACTAAATATAGATACTCCTAACCTACTAGTATTAGATACCAAAGAAGTGGAAGAAATTCCATACTATGGAAAAGGGTTTATTAGAGGAAATGCACAAATAAGAGGTTTAACTAGCAATTTAAGTATTGATGTAAATGCAAGAACACAACCAGGAACTATTTTTGTAATCCCTTTAAACGATATTACTACAGTAAATAACTATAAATTAATACGTTTTAAAACTGGAAACAAAGAAGACACAAAGGACATTCGTATTGAAAAAATTAAAGGTTTAAACCTAAAATTTGATTTAGATGTAACCAATGATGCTATTGCACAAGTTGTTATAGATAAAGTTTCTGGTAGCGATTTAAAAGGGAGTGGAAATGGAAATCTTCGTATAGAAATAGATACCAGAGGTAAGTTTATTATGGATGGCGGTATTACTATAGATAACGGGGTATATAATTTTAAATATGGAGGTATTATAAGTAAACCTTTTAATGTACAAAAAGGAGGAACCATTTCTTGGAATGGAGATCCTTTAAAAGCACAATTAGATTTAACAGCCATATACCAAACCAAGGCAAATCCTGCTCAATTACTAGACAATATTAATTCTACAAGAAAAATACCTATTGATTTATACACCAAAATATCAGGAGGCCTTTTTGATTCAAAACAAGATTTTGATATCAAAATTCCAAATGCAAACTCCACAGTGGCTTCAGAATTAGAATTTAAACTAAATGAAAACGATTTAAATACTAAAATGCAACACTTTACTTTTTTAATGGCTTTTGGTACATTTTATAATGAAGAAACTATAGGAAGCAGTGCATCTGCAGGTTTAACAGGAACAGCTGCGCAGGTAGCTTCTAATATTTTATCCAGTGTCATCAACAAAGAAGGAAGTAAGTTTAGAGTAGGTGTAGGATACACGCAAGGAGATAGAACAAATGTAGAACAATTACAAAACGCTATAGACGACCAAGTAGATGTTTCCGTTTCTACACAAATATCCGATCGAGTTTTGGTAAATGGTAGAGTTGGTGTTCCTGTAGGAGCAAATACTCAAACAAATGTAGTTGGTGAAGTTAAAGTGGAAGTTTTATTAAACGAAGAAGGAACACTAAGAGGTACATTTTTTAACAAACCCAACGACATACAGTTTGATATTGATAATGAAGGATACACACAAGGTTTAGGACTTTCATATCAAGTTAATTTTAATACACTCTCTGAATTAAAAAAGAAATTAGGATTAAAAAAGAAAAAGAAGAAGAAAGAAGAAAAAAAAGATAGTATTATTGTAAAGAAAAGGAAGTTAATAAACTTCAAAAACAAACAAGACACTACAAAAATCAAAAAATGAGTCGAACTACGAAAAACTATCTTGTTTTAGCTTTAAAAGGAATGGCCATGGGGGCAGCCGATGTTGTACCTGGTGTTTCTGGAGGTACCATCGCTTTTATATCTGGTATTTATGAAGAACTTTTACAGTCGATTAGTAATATTAATATTGGCTTACTAAAAACACTTAAAAAAGAAGGTTTTGCCAAAGCCTGGAAACAACTTAATGGTAATTTTTTATTAGCATTATTCTCAGGTATCTTTATAAGTATAATTTCTTTAGCAAAAATGATTTCTTGGTTATTAGAGAAGCATCCTATTTTATTATGGTCTTTCTTTTTTGGATTGGTTTTAGCTAGTATTATTTATGTTGGTAAGCAAATAAATAAGTGGAATATAATAACCATTATACTAATGGTAATAGCAGTAATATCTGCTTACATCATAACTTCTTTACCGCCGCTTGTATCTGAAAGCTCCTCTACTCTATTTTTATTTTTGGCTGGTGCAATAGCAATCTGCGCAATGATTTTACCAGGTATTTCTGGTTCTTTCATTTTAGTCTTATTAGGTGCCTATAAACCTGTTTTAGCTGCCCTTACTAATAAAGATTTTTTAAGTATTGGAATTTTTATTTTAGGTTGTTTTACAGGACTATTAACCTTTTCTAGAATTTTAAAATGGTTATTTGCAAATTATAAGAATTATACATTAGCTGCTTTAACTGGATTCATTATAGGGTCTTTAAATAAAATATGGCCTTGGAAAAAAGTTTTAACCTACAGAACTAATTCACACGGAGAACAAATTCCTTTTAATGAACTCTCTGTATCTCCTTTTTCATTCCAAGGAGAACCTTTACTATTATATGCAATTATACTAGCAAGCATAGGCTTTAGTTTAATTTTAATCTTAGAAAAACTTGCTGTAAAAAAATAAGCATTTACGTAAAATTAACATGCATAAAAGTAGAACTTTTTCACAAAAAATAATGCTCTTTTTAAAAGGGTTAACCATGGGAGGCGCTAATAAAGTTCCTGGTGTATCTGGCGGTATGGTTGCTTTTGTAATGGGGTTTTATGAAGAATTAATTTTTACTTTTCAAAGAATAAACAAAAATGCTTTTAAACTTCTCTTTAAAGGAAAGTTTAAAGAATTTACACAATACACCAATTTTTCATTTTTAGTTTGGGTTCTATTAGGAAGCATGTTTAGCTATTTTAGTATTTCATTAGTACTCGATTATTTTTTAAAAAACTACGAATTATATGTTTGGGGCTCTTTTTTTGGTATGATTATAGGCTCTATTTATTATATTTCTAAAGATTTCGGAAAATGGAATCTAAAAAGCTCCTTCTCATTACTCATTGGAATTTCTATTGGATTACTAATCAGTTTTATGACTCCCGCAAAAGAAAATGACAATCTTTGGTTTGTCTTTTTATGTGGTATTATAGGAGTATCTGGCATGACTTTACCAGGCCTTTCCGGCTCTTTTATTCTTATTTTACTAGGTAATTATGTGTTATTATTAGTAGATAGTGTAAATGTTTTAGGAGCGGTTTTTACCGAATTTTTATCTAGTAACTTTTCTGCCCTCAGTGATCCTATTAAAACTAGATATCTTAAAATTATTAGTGTATTTACTTTGGGTTCTGCTTTTGGTCTTGTTTTTATATCACATATTTTAGGATACGTATTAAAACGTTGGCATCAGCAAGTTACTGCTATTATTATAGGTTTTATTAGCGGTTCTCTAGGAATTGTTTGGCCATGGAAAAAAACAATCTACAAAGTAGAAAATGAAACTTTTCTTTTAGATAAAAAAGGCAATAAAATAATAGAAAATTACCAACGTTTTTTACCTGATATACAGCAACACGAAACTTGGATTACTGTTGGTTTTATTTTAATAGGAATTTCAATAATTTTAATCATCGATTATTATGGCAGAAAAAGAACATAAACACTTATTTGGCTTATTAGGTAAAAATATTTCTTACTCTTTCTCTAAAGGTTATTTTGCAGAAAAGTTTGATTTATTAAACCTTTTTAATCACGAATATGTGAATTTTGATCTTCAAAATATTTCTGAAATAAAAACAGTTTTACAAAAAAACAAACATACTTTAAAAGGAATGAATGTTACCATACCTTATAAAGAATCTATTTTTGAATACTTACATAAAGTAAATAAAAAGGCACGTAAAATTGGAGCAGTAAACACTATAAAAGTAACTAAAAAAGGTAACTTAATTGGTTTTAACACCGATTATTATGGCTTTAAAAAATCTATAGAACCATTATTAAAAAAACATCATAAAAATGCTTTAATTTTGGGCACAGGAGGAGCTTCTAAAGCTGTTGCTTATGCACTTAAAAAACTAAATATAGAATATAAATTTGTTTCGAGAAATGGAGATGGAAATCTCCTATTAACTTATGACTCTTTAAATAAAAAAACATTAGAGAAACATACCATAATTATTAACTGTACACCTTTGGGTACTTCTCCAAACATTCATGAATCACCAAATATTCCTTATGCTTTTATAACAAACAAGCATATTTTATACGATTTAATATATAATCCTGCCGAAACTATCTTTTTAACCAAAGGAAAAGAAAAAGGTGCAATTATAAAAAATGGTCTAGAAATGCTAGAGCTTCAAGCCGAAAAAGCTTGGGAAATTTGGAGAAAATAATCATTATAACAATACTCTTATAAAATCGATTCATTATTTAGGTAAACCATTATGCAATAATCATTATCTTTATAAACGAAATTAACGGAACTTAAACATTATTAACATGTTAGAAAACAAAGACAACAACGTAGATGAAAACGCAGAAAATGCGATACAAAATCCAATTTCTCAAGAAACAGAAACAACTGAAAATGAAGTTGAAAATGTTGTAGCTAAAAAAGAGGTCAATTCAGAAAATACAATAGAAACTCCTACTTCTGAAGAAACCAAAACAGCTGTAGATGAAATTGAAAATGTTGTAGCGGAAAACTCTGAAAAAAAGGAAGAAGAGATAAAAATTCCTATGCTAGATTATGATGCTATGGAGTTAGACGTGTTAGTTTCTGAATTACAAAAGCTCCTTAAAAATAATCCAGTACAGCTTATAAAAAATAATGCCGATGCCATTAAAAATGCTTTTAATGTGAAGTTTGGTAAATTATTATCTGAAAAAAAAGAAGCTTTTTTAGCCGAAGGTGGAAATTCTATTGATTTTCAATTTTCTAGTCCTATTAAATCTGAATACAATCAGCTTTTAAAAGAATACAAAACAAAACGGGATGCTTACTATTCTCAATTAGAGAATCAATTAAAAGATAATTTAGAGAAAAGAAATTCCGTTATTGAAGAATTAAAAGTTCTTATAGAAAATGCAGATCCAAAAACAATGTATAATGAATTTCAAAAAATTCAAGGTAGTTGGAAAACAATTGGAGCTGTGCCTAGAACAAGATATAATGATACTTGGAAAACCTACCATCATCATGTAGAACGTTTTTATGATTTACTTCATTTAAATAAAAACTTTAGAGAACTAGATTTTAAACATAATTTAGAAGAAAAGCAAAAATTAATTGCTAGAGCTGAAGCATTATATGAAATGGAAGATGTGAATTTAGCTTTTAAAGAACTACAAGAATTACACCGTTTATGGAAAGAAGATATTGGACCTGTTGGTAGAGAACATAGAGATGATGTTTGGAATCGTTTTAGTGCTGCTACTAAAAAATTACATGATAAAAGACATGACTATTACAGAGATATGAAATCGAAGCATCAAGAAATTATTGATGCTAAGTTAGTTGTTATTGAAAAAATAAACACGTACGATTACACTAAAAACACCAATCATAAAGATTGGCAAAAAAGTATAAAAGATATAGAAACTTTTCGTCAAGAATACTTCAATGTAGGAAAACTTCCTTACAATAAGAGTGAAACTGTTTGGCAAAAATTAAAGGAAGCTACTAAAAGGTTTAACAGTGCTAAAAATGCTTTCTATAAAATAGAAAAATCTTCTCAAACGGAAAACTTAAAAAAGAAGATGGAATTGGTAGAACTTGCTGAAAGCATGCAAGAAAGTGACGATTGGGAAAATGCAACCAATACAATGAAACGTATTCAAGCAGATTGGAAAAAAATAGGCCATGTTCCAAGAAAATTTTCTGATGATATTTGGAAACGTTTTAAAACTGCTTGTAATAGCTATTTTGATAGATTAAACTCTCATAGAAACGGTTTAAATAAAGAGTCAGAAGCTATCGTAGTTGCAAAAAAAGACTTTCTTGAAGAATTTAAAACTTCTGAAAACTTAACTATAGAACAAATACAAGAAACTATTGAAAAGTGGAGAACATTAGGTTCTTTACCTAGAAATGCACGTCACTTAGATGGAAAATTCAATAAAGTAGTAGATACGCATTTAACTAATTTAAACTTAGGTCGTGAAGAAATAGAAATGATGAAGTTTAAAAATGTAGTAGATAATTATTTAGCACAAGAGGATTATCGAAAACTAGATAGTGAACAATTCTTTATTCGTAAAAAAATAAGTGAATCTGTTAGAGATATGCAACAGTTAGAAAATAACTTAAGTTTTATTTCTAATGCTACAGAAGACAATCCGTTAGTACAAAACGTGCGTAAAGGAATACAAGGATTTAAAGATGAATTAGATATATGGCAATTAAAACTAGATTATCTTAAAAAATTAGATTATTAATATCTCAATATTTTATTCATTTAAAAAAGCAATACGGTTTTCTATTCATTAATTAGAAAACCGTATTGCTTTTTTGGTAAATATATCTATCTATTACTTAAAACACTTACCTACAACAAATTGGCAAGTTCAGACAATAATATGATTCTGATAAATCGTACATAAAAAACCCAAAATTTGAGGAATTCAAGTTTTGGATTTTCAACTCATTTTAGTCTAAATATATTGATTTTTGAATGCCGACAAGACATAGTCAATCCTATCAGCTTTTGTTTTTCTAAATTTAGGCGACAAGTTGCACTTGCTTATTCTTGATTTTTTTGTCTATTACTAAAACATTTGCTGTATGTATTCCAAAAAATATCCAGAGTTTTTCTGTGGCTTTTGTTTTTGCCTCGATTTTATTTGAAATAGTAATGTTCTTTTTGTTCGAAATGACATTTCAACTTAAAAAAAAGGATTATCAATCAAATACAAACCATAGAAAATCAGACCTCTACAATAATAGCAACACACCCTACTAAGAAAAATTAAAGCAAAAAATCCTCACTTTAAAAAGTGAGGATTTTCTATTTTATTGGAATTAATTTATATTGGATTATCCTTTTAAAACCTCTCCAACTTTATCCGCAGCTTCTTGAAACTCAGTTGCTGAAATAATTTCCATTCCACTATTATCTATTAATTGTTTTGCTTCTGTAGCATTGGTTCCTTGTAAACGACAAATAATAGGCACATTAATTTTATCTCCCATATTCTTATAAGCATCTACAACTCCTTGTGCAACACGGTCACATCTTACAATACCTCCGAAGATATTTACTAAGATTGCTTTTACATTCGTATCTTTTAAAATAATACCAAATGCCGTTTCTACACGTTGTGCATCTGCAGTTCCACCAACATCTAAAAAGTTAGCTGGTTCTCCTCCTGCTTGCTTAATTAAATCCATAGTACCCATTGCTAAACCAGCACCGTTCACCATACATCCTACATTTCCATCTAAATCTACATAATTTAAACCAGCAGCTTTCGCTTCTACTTCTATAGGGTTCTCTTCACGTAAATCACGCATAGCTGCATAATCTTTATGACGGAATAAAGCATTCTCATCTAAAGAAACTTTTGCATCTACAGCCATAATTTTATCGTCTGATGTTTTTAACACTGGGTTAATTTCAAACATAGAAGAATCTGATTTAATATAAGCTGTGTATAAAGCAGTAACAAACTTTACCATCTCTTTTAATGCTCCACCACTTAAACCTAAGTTAAAAGCAACTTTACGAGCTTGAAAAGGTAATAATCCTGTAGCAGGGTCTACCTCTTCTGTAAAAATTAAATGCGGTGTTTCTTCTGCAACAGTTTCAATATCCATACCTCCTTCTGTAGAATACATAATCATATTTCTACCAGTAGCACGATTTAATAAAACTGACATATAAAATTCTTTCGGCTCACTATCACCAGGATAATAAACATCTTCAGCAATTAAAACTTGGTTAACTAGCTTTCCTTCTGCAGAAGTTTGTGGTGTAATTAACATCATTCCTAAAATATCATTAGAAATGCTCTTCACCTCGTCTAAGTTTTTTGCTAACTTAACTCCTCCTCCTTTTCCACGACCACCTGCGTGTACTTGTGCTTTTATTACATGCCAACCTGTACCTGTTTCTTCAGTTAACTTTTTTGCAGCTTCTACTGCTTCTTCTGGTGTACTTGCCACAATACCACGTTGTGTGCGAACGCCAAAACTACTTAATATTTCTTTACCTTGATATTCGTGTAAGTTCATTCGATATGAATTTTTAAAGTCGAACAAAAATACAAATTCAATCTAAACTTTGGTATTATTATGCTATTAAAAAATTGTAATTTTCTATTATACCAAACAGTATAGATTACAAATCTGTTTTTCTTAGATCTTATTTTCAAGAAGTTTCAACTTTTTATTACTACTTAAAATAGTTTTCTTCTTTATAAAACACACAATTTAAACAGGTTAAAAACTATAACTAGTTATACTTTATTTTTTTATGAAAAAAAAATTACCAAAAATGTAACATTGCTTTTTTTCTTAGGTCTTTAAGTTAATTGTGTGTTAATTAAAAAAATGCTCTATATTATTTAGATCTTCTTTTCTAATTATGCCAAAGGAAAACAACAACTATTTGAAATGAAAAAAAATTTACTACTCTTACTTTTTATACTTGGTAATTACCCCCTTGTTACAGCACAAGTAAATAAGAACAGAAAAAAATTAACTGCAACAAGAATTTCTTCTTCTCCAAAAATAGATGCTGATCTTGGTGATGTTGTATGGAAAAATGTTCCTGTTGCTAATAATTTTGTGCAATTTAGGCCTGATAATGGGAAACCTGAATTATCGGATTATAAAACAGAAGTGAGATTAGCTTATGATGATGATGCTATTTATGTTTCTGCTAAAATGTATGATCCTAATCCTGAAAAAATTCCTGCAGAATTTACGAATAGAGATAATTTTGGAAATTCTGATTTTTTTATGATGATGATAAACCCAATAGATGATGGGCAAAACCCTGTTATGTTTATTGTAACTGCTTCTGGTGTTCAAATTGATTCTAAAGTATCTAACGGCGATAATGAAGATTACAATTGGAGCGCAGTATGGAAAAGTAAAGCTAAAATTACAGAGTATGGTTGGGCTGTAGAAGTTAAAATTCCGTACAGAGCTCTTCGTTTTGCTAATGATGCTGTACAATCATGGGGAGTAAATTTTCATAGAGAAGTACGTAGTTTAAATACCAGATATACTTGGAATTACATAGACAATACAGTTGGTAGATGGACACAATATGATGGGTTGATGGAGAATTTTAAAAATATTTCTCCTCCTACCCGTTTAAGTTTTTACCCATATGCGTCCATGACAACAACTACCATAAAAGACCATACAACGGCAGACTGGAGTGTTGGTATGGATATCAAATATGGGCTATCTGAAAATTTCACCTTAGACGCTACTTTAATTCCCGATTTTAGCCAAGTGGGTTTCGATAATGTAGAACTTAATTTAGGTCCTTTTGAACAACAGTTTTCCGAACAACGTCAGTTTTTCACAGAAGGAACCGAACTATTTACTAAAGGTAGATTGTTTTATTCTAGAAGAATAGGTGATTCTCCTTCCGATCAATTTAACGTTACTGGCAACTTACAAAACGATTCAGATTTTGTAAATGGGAAAAAGGTAAACGAAGAAGTTATAGATTCTCCTTCCAAAGTACAAATGTTAAACGCTATAAAAATTTCTGGTAGAACAAAAGATGGTTTAGGTATTGGTTTTTTTAATGCAATTACAGAAAAAACAGAGGCTACTATTCAAAGAACTGAACAAACACAAATTGGTACCGATGTGGTAACTACAAAAGACGAATACAAGGTGGTTACAGAACCTTTTGCTAATTATAATATTATGGTAGTAGATAAACAATTCAATCAAAACTCTTCTGTTACTTTAATAAATACCAACGTTACTAGAGATGGCAGATTTAGAGATGCGAATGCTACTGGTCTTTTATGGCATTTAGAAGATAAATCGAGTAATTATAATATTGATGGTAGTTTTAGGACTACTCATATTAGTGACGATCCTAATAATGCTGCTACTGGTTATAGCTTTGATACAAGTATTGGTAAACAATCTGGAAAATGGAGAGGAGAAATTGGCTATAATTTTGAAAGTAAAGATTTTAACCCTAACGATTTAGGACTTTTATTTAGTAACAATGAGCAAACTATTTACGGTTTTACTGGCTTCAGACAATTAAAACCTGTGGGCATTTTTAATAATTTTGGTGTTAATTGGTGGTATAATGTTAACTTTCAACATAAATCTGGTATCTACACAGGTTCTAGTACTGGTTTATCTTTTTGGGCAAATACTAAGAATAGATTTAATTTTGGAGGAAATTTAAATGTACGAACTCCTTCTAAAGATTTCTTTGAACCAAGACAAGGTAGTACTTCTGGCGTTTTCTTTAAAAGACCAACAAGAGTGAATATAAATCATTGGGCATCTACCGATTTTAGAAAAAAATTAGCTTTAGATTATAATTGGTTTTATAGTTTTTTTAAAGATATTTCTAAAGAAGCTTATGGTTTTAGATTAGGCCCTCGCTACAGATTTAACAATCAGTTTTCTTTAAGTTATTCTTTCCGATTTAATCAAGTAAATAATGATTTAGGTTTTGTAGATGAACTAGATAATGGAGCTATTATTTTTGGGGAAAGAGATAGAACTACTTATGAAAATTCTGTGTCAGGAAAATATAGTTTTAGTACTAACTCATCTTTATCTTTAACTTTTAGACATAATTGGAGTAAAGTACCTTATAAAAACACCTTTTTTGAATTAGATGAAAATAATGGACAACTTTTTTCGAGTACCCATACAGATGATTATAATAGAAATTTTAATAGTTGGAATTTAGATCTTAATTACATATGGCAATTTGCTCCAGGTAGTCAATTGATTGCTTTTTACAGAAACTCTATTAACCCTAATTCAGATTTTGCTCCAGCTACTATCGACTTTTCTGATAACATAAATAGATTATTTGACGAAACAATGACACATACTTTTTCTTTAAGGTTTGTTTATTTCATAGATTATAACGATTTAAAAAAGATATTTTAATTTTCATAAAACTCTTTTTAATAAAGAGGAAGAATCAGATTAGAGAAATTCTCTAATCTGACTTCTTTTTTTTACATTAGCCCTATTCAAATTAAAAGATGATTGTAGGTAAAAATATTCATAAGTATTACGGAGATGTTGAAATATTAAAAGGAGTAAATCTTCATATTAAAAAAGGAGAAATTGTGGCTATTGTTGGTCCTTCTGGAGCAGGAAAAACAACGTTATTACAAATTTTAGGAACGCTAGATACACCTCAAAAAGAAATAAACTACGAATTAACTATTAACACTACTTCTGTAAAAAACATCTCAGATAAAGATATTTCTACTTTTCGCAACCAACATATTGGTTTTATTTTTCAATTTCATCAGTTATTACCAGAATTTACAGCGTTAGAAAATGTTTGTATACCTGCGTATATAGGAAGAAAAGGAAAAAAAGAAACAGAAAAAAAAGCCAAAGAATTATTAGAATTTTTAGGGCTATCTCATAGAATAGATCATAAACCAAATCAACTTTCTGGAGGAGAACAACAACGTGTTGCAGTTGCCAGAGCATTAATTAATGATCCGTCTGTAATATTTGCCGACGAACCTTCTGGAAATTTAGATTCTACTTCTGCAAAAAACTTACATGAATTGTTTTTTAAACTTCGTGATGAATTTGGGCAAACTTTTGTTTTAGTTACTCATAATAAAGAACTTGCAGAAATGGCAGACAGAACTTTAGTAATGAAAGATGGAGTTATTGTGTAATTCTTAATCTATTTATATTGTATTTATTGAAAATTTGAGAAAATGACAAGTAACCTCATCACTTTCTCAATTAAAAAATTATTATCCCCAAGGATTATATAAGTTTTGAATAGCCGTTGCATAATCTAATAAGTTGATATGCGGCTGTATTTCAACTATTCCAGGATACGAACTATACTTATCAAATAAACTAATAATTTTATTCATGTTTGCTACATTACTTAATATAGCTACAGAAGGTAACATTTCATCAAATGTTGCCACCCCCCAATAAATAGCTTTATCAAGTGTTTTTGCCCATTCACTATAATCATTAGAAGTTCCTGCTCTACCTCCTACTTGTAATAGTGATGTTATCTGAAATTTATCTGTTTCTGTAGTAGTTTCTGTACTACCAGATGCATTATTATAAGATGCTCCACCTCCAATACTTGTAAAAGCTGCTTTAAAAGAACCACCAAACTCTTGTTTGTTTGTTTCAGATTCACTGTATTCTGTAATTGTTGTAGAATCACTAGAAAAAAGTGCTCCTCCTAAATTGTATTCTTGTGGAATATAGTAACCATATTCATTTAATACTTCTACAACTGCTTTACATGTTTTAAAATCATTATCAGAATACTTTTGTAAAGCTTCATTAATAGCATCATTAAAATCATCTGAAGCTTTATAATTATCTAAATCTACTTGTAAAGCGACCTTTCTCACCAAGAATTTACCCGTTATATACTGCGTTACTTCACTACTCGATTGATTTTTACTTTGTTCAAATTTAAATTCTGCTTCCCCACCTACAGTAGGTCCTGCTAAAGATACAGAACCGCTATTAGTATTTGTTTCCTGTAATGAATGTGTAATTTTAGAATACGCATCTTTATATTCTACCTCTGTTAGTACTCTTGGCACTAAAGCATCTGGAAATTTACCTTCTTTCCAAGTATATATTTTTTTAAATGATTTTTTAAATCCTTGTTCAGGATCAAACGTTAATCCATTAAATATTTGAACATTTTCAAAAAGAGATAGCTTTTCTGTGGCACTTAAATCCATATAATATTGAACTCCATCTTCTGGATCTAATGGATCTGAAAGATCTAATATGCCTACTGTAACTATATTTTCTTCATTTAATAATACTTCTAATACAATTTGTGATTCTGTAGAAATTAAAATTTTACTTCCGTTATTTAAAAAATAATCGTTTTTAGTCATAAAATTATCTACCTCGCCAGATTCTAATACTTTTCTAACCTCAGATAATGTACTATTAATGTTAAAAGGATATGAAATTGATTCAACGCCTGCTTTTTTAAATACAATTAATTGAATATCGCTATTTTTGTTGGTGCTTTTTTTAACCATGTCTTTTTTATTTTAGTTTATCAATTTTTAACAATTCCTAATTTTTATCCTTCCCAAATAGATGGATTTATATCATTCATTTTACCAAATACTGCTTCTGCATCTTCTTTTGTCTTAAATACGAATACATAAAAGATCACTTCTCCAATAATGTTTTCAGGACTTTGACTAGCTTTGACATTATAAATAGTGCCGAAATTTTGCTCTGATTGATCTCCGGTAGGCACTGTTGTTCCTGGTTCAAAAGTACTTCCAGGTATTGTTGATTCATCTCCATTAACTAATTTTGAATACGGTATTGTTGAAGATTCAATAGTCTCTTCTTTTTGATATGATACTGGAAGAGGAAGGTTACATTTATACGTTTTACCATCTTTAGCCTTAAATTCAGTTACTTTCCATGTTCTTATAGAAAATTTCATATAATTCAATGTATCTCCACCTAAATTAAGTGAATCTGTAGCCACTACTTTAATAGTACTTTTGTGTTGTCCTTGGTTTTTAGTAAAATAACAGCGTAATGTTGATTTCCCAAAATTATCTCCATCTTTAGGACAACTTTTAAATGTTCTGTATAAAGGTTCACTATTTATTGGAGAACCTGAAGTAGGTTTTATAGTAAAACCATAACCTGCAGATGCCCATGAACTTAACTCAAATTCTATAACACTATCTTTTTCACATACTACCACATTTTCTAAACTAATTCCTGGTAAATTTGGATTTGCTGTTTTAACATTTGTTAACATAAAAGGCGGAAACTTTCCTTTATTTGCATTGCTTGCTTCTGGGTCTGTCGTATTTAATTTCATTCTACAAGACATGTATCTATCAAACCACCAATCGGTACTAAACCCAATTAAATCTGTTTCTTTTTTCTTATTAACATCTGTAAGATATATTTGACTATTTTGTCCATGTATTCCTTTAAGAGGAATATATATTTCTGATCCCATTCCCACTACCATGTCTGTGTAGTCTAGTTGTTTATTTTGATAGTTTATAAATCGAAAGTCATTACTTTCAGAAGAAGTCATAAATCCTGAAGTTATCAGCTTATTTCTAATTCCATCTAACGTAATACTCTCTTCAAATTCAAAAGGAGTAAAATCTATATCTCCTTTGTAAAAATAAAAAGTCTTAATCATCTTATAGTTTTTAGTTTATACTTGTTTGTGTAAATATTAAAAAAGTAGTTCGGCACTATATTTTAATATTCTACACTGTAAAACTATTTTGAAAAAGAGGTGATTATTTATTTTTTGACATGAAGTAGTAAAAACACTACATAGAATTATATTTCTTTTGTATGAATTTTTATTCTATAATTAAAATGAAACTAGAGAAAGTAACTTACTTTAAAACAATATTCTTTTTAATAATGTCTTTGTATTTTTCGCTTAAAGTTACTTGGTGATTACCTGATAGAATTATTAAATTATCGTTAGGATAAATTTCTTCAATCATGCTTATATTTATAATGAAATTTCTACTAGCTTTACCAAATAACTTTGGATTTAACAATTGAAAGATTTTAGTTAGTGAAATTAAAATAACAAACTTTCCTTTTTGAGTAATAATGTTACAATAACGTCCTTCTACTTCAATAAAAATTATTTCAGAAATTAATACCTTTTTTAACGATTTTCCTTTTTGAATGTATAAGTATTCTTCTGTTACAATCGTGTCTTGTTCTTCACTCGTAAATACATCAGGTTGATCGTAAAATTTTTCTACTGCTAAATGAATAGAAAATAGTATTTCTAATTCATTAAAAGGTTTTACCATATAATTAAATGGCATGGTAGCTTTTGCTCTTTCAAAAAGTGCTTTATCGGTAGAACTGGTTAAGAATAGAAAAGGTTTTTTAGCTTGTTGAAGTTGGTTAATGGTTTCGGCAAACATAATTCCTTCAGGATGTTCTCCTAAAAAAATGTCTATAATTACCAAATCAATATCTTTATTGCTATGAAATATAGTAAATGCCTCTTTAAAATTTCTAGCCACACCTACTATTGTATAATTATGGCTCTCTAAAACTTCAACAAGTGCTTCACTTTCTGTAGGGTTGTCTTCTACAATTAAGATATTAACGTTATTCATTACTATAGAGGTTTCGATAAAGATACAATCATTTTTGTACCTTTTCCTAATTCACTAACAATAGAAAGTGTGCCGTTATTTTTTCGAATCATCGATTTACATAATTGTAACCCTAATCCTGAACCTATTATATCTTTATGTTTCCTTTTATTTAATAAAATTTTTTCTTCCAATATTTTTTTTTGAGTTTCCTCGTCTATTCCCAAGCCAGTATCTTCAATAATAATGGAAACTAATCTCTCGCTATTTTCGGCGTATACTTTTATTTCTCCATTCGCTTCTGAAAATTTAATGGCATTATCTAACAAGTTTCTTAAAATAATTTTTAATGATTCTTGGTCTGCTAAAACTTTTATAGTTTTTGAAACGGAATTCTTAAAACGAAGTTGTTTTTCTTTTACTAAAGGAATATAATTATAAGCCACATGTTCTATTGCAAAAAATAAGTGTATTTCTTTTATTTCAAAATACGATTGTTTAGTTTGTAGTAGCGCCCAATTCAATAAATTATCTAATAAATTGTAAGCACTACTAACTAGATTACTATTTTGCTGTACTAATTGATGTGCTTCTTTAACATTTTCTTTTTCTAAGTTTTTAATTACTTTTTTATTACTCAGTTTTAATGTATTTACTGAAGAACGTAAATCGTGACTTACTATTGAAAACAATTTGTCTTTAGTAGCATTTAATACATCCAATTCCTCTTTTTGATGCAGAATGGTTTTTTTAGATTTTATATTTTGTCTGTAATAAACCGTAATTATAGATAATAAAACTAATAAAGTAATTGCTGTGTATAAGAAGCCATTTCGTTGTGCAATTTTTGCTTTATTCTCCGCCTTTAAAACATTTACTTCACTCTGTTTCTTTTCTACTGCTAATTTTTTCTCTAACTGTGCTAGTTCCCATATTTTATTATGATTATTTAACGAGTCTTTCCATTGCTCATATTCTTTTCTGTATTTTAAAGCAGCAGTTACATCTTTTCTATTTTCTTCAACAACCGCCATGTTTTTTGCTGTATTGCTTTTTAACGTAAAATTATCTACTGTTTTAGAAAATTCATATGCTTTTTTAAAGTAAGGTATTGCTAAATCATCTTTGTATTGTTCGTAGTATAAATTAGCGATGTTTCCATAGAGTCTAATTAGTTTTAAAGTATCAATTTCTACCTGCATACTTTTTAGTAAATAAAATTCGGATTTAATGTAATTTTTCAAGTGTAAATAATTGATCCCTAAATTATGGTATATATTATCTTTATTAACTTCAACTACATAATTTTTATTAAAAACTATTGATTTTGTAAAAAAATCTATTGATCTTTCAAAACTTCTTTCTTCCATTGCTATTTCACCTAAATAAGCTAAAACATAGTTATAAAATATAAAATTTTTCGTTATTTTAAGGTATTCTCTTTTAGATTCTTTTAATATTTTTTTCTTTTGAAAACTATATCCTCTAAAAAAATAACAATATTCATTAATATTAAACCGACTATCTGATTTACTCAATTGTTTCAATGAGTAGATTAATGTGGAGTCCCAATTTTTAAGTAAAAAATACTGTCGAGCTTTCTTAAAATTTGGTTCACTTATATATTTTTCAGTATTATCTTTTATCCTATAAAAAAAAGATATCTCTTTTTTTTCTTTTTGAGAGAAAATAGATACGTAAGTCATTAAAAAAAAGACAACCGAGACATATTTAAGGTACAACATTATTTAACTCTTTTATTCAAATCACTCTTTAATATAAAAAGCAGCAATTAAAAATTGCTGCTTAACTATTTTTCAACTATTAATTTATTCTAACCTTAAGTTCCTGAAGAAGGTTTAACAGTCGTAACAGTACCTCGAGAGGTTTCAGGTCCTCCTTTAATTATTTCTGTATTATATACTTCCTCTTTTTTAAAATCCTGTAATAAACTTTTGTTTTGTTGTTTTTTCATATTATAATTATTTTTCATGTAAAATTGATTTTCTTCTAATATTCAAATTACTTTAACCTGGGGTTCCTGTTGGAGGCTTAACAGTCGTAACAGTACCTCGAGAAGTTTCAGGCCCTCCTTTAATTATTTCTGTATTATATACTTCCTCTTTTTTAAAATCTTGTAATAAACTTTTATTTTGCTGTTTTTTCATGATACTTTTTTTAAATTTCGTACGATAAATATAAGAAATTGAAATTATTTCCTCATTACAGACAACCAGATAGTAAAGATTGCGGACCTACAAGTTTGAGAATTATTACCAAATACCATGGCAAAAATATTTCATTACAAGAAATACGTACATTATGTGAAACACAAAGAGATGGAACAACCCTAAACAGTTTGAGCACAGCAGCTGAAATTATAGGTTTCAGAACCCTATCCGTTAAAATATCTTTGAATAGATTACTTGAAGCTCCTTTACCCTGTATTATTTTCTACGATAAAAATCAACACTATGCAGTATTGTATAAAATATATAAACAAAAATTTTATATATCTGACCCTGCATATGGTCTCTTGAAATACACGAAAAGAGAGTTTTTAAATCAATGGATTGAAGATAATGCTAATGAAACTACTAAAGAAGGTATCGTTTTACTTTTAGAAACCACGCCTGAATTTTACACATATAATACAACAAAAAAAGATAAAAAATTAGGGTTCAGTTTTTTAAAAAATTACATTTTTAAACATAAGAAATTTATATTTCAGTTAATAATAGGGCTTTTAGTTAGTAGTATTATTCAGCTATCCTTTCCTTTTCTTACACAAAGTATTGTTGATGTAGGTATCAAAAATCAAGATATTAATTTCGTCTATTTAATACTATTTTCTCAACTATTTTTATTTATTGGAAAAATGGGAATAAACATTATACAATCATGGATTTTATTGCACTTAAGTACTCGAATTAACATTTCTCTTATTTCTGACTTTTTTGTCAAACTGATGAAACTTCCAATTTCTTTTTTTGATACTAGGATGACGGGAGATTTATTAGAAAGAATTAAAGATCACGAAAGAGTAGAAAAAATAATAACAACATCTTCTTTAAATGTCATATTTTCTTTATTCAACTTATTAATTTTGGGTTTTATATTATCTCTCTATGATATTAAAATATTTCTCATTTTTTTTATTGGAAGTTTTTTATTTGTATTATGGATCATCCTTTTTTTAAAAAAAAGAGCTCGCTTAGATTACAAACGTTTTTCTGAAATTAGTAAAGAACAAAGTAAAGTTATTGAACTAATTAATGGAATGCAAGAAATTAAACTACATAATGCTGAAAAACAAAAGCGCTGGGAATGGGAATATTTACAAGCTCGATTATTTAAAGTTTCTATTGATGGATTAACTTTAGAACAATATCAAATTGTGGGATCTAATTTTATTAACGAATTAAAAAATATACTAATTACTATTCTTTCTGCTAAATTAGTAATAGATGGACAAATTACACTAGGAATGATGCTAGCAATTTCTTACATAATAGGACAATTAAATACTCCACTATTACAATTAATAAATTTCATACAAGAACTTCAAGATGCAAAAATATCTCTAGAGCGACTTTCTGAAATCCACTTTAAAGAAAAAGAAGATGAAAGCTTTTTAAATTTAACTAATGATGTACCTAAAAACAATATCTATATTAAAAATGTAGATTTTAGATATCCAGGTATGAAGTCTTATGTTTTTAAGAATTTAAACCTTAATATTCCCTACAAAAAAGTAACAGCGATAGTAGGTGTTAGTGGAGAAGGAAAAACTACATTATTAAAATTATTACTAAAATTTTACGAAGTAAAACATGGTAAAATTACGATTGGAAATAAGAATCTAAACAATATATCTCAAACTACTTGGAGATCATATTGTGGTGTTGTAATGCAAGAAGGTTATATTTTTAGTGATACGATTGCCAGAAATATTGCTTTAGGTCATGAGTATATTGATAAAAAAAGATTAATAAAAGCTGTTGAAATTGCTAGTATAAAAGATTTCATAGAAAATCTTCCTTTATCATATAATACTAAAATAGGAATGGATGGATTAGATTTAAGCACAGGGCAAAAACAACGTATTTTAATTGCTAGAGCAGTATACAAGAATCCTGAATTTTTATTCTTTGATGAAGCTACAAGTTCACTAGACACAAAAAATGAAAAAAAAATTGTTACTATGCTAAATTCATTTTTTAGAAATAAAACAGTTGTAATTATTGCACACAGACTAAGCACTATTAAAAACGCAGACAAAATTGTAGTTTTAAATAAAGGTCATATCATAGAACAAGGAACTCATTTTGAACTTATCCAACAGAAAGGTTTTTACTATAATCTTATTAAAGATCAATTAGATTTAGGTAAATAATTATTCAAACACTAACTAAAAACTAATTAATTTTTAGTTAGTGTTTTTATTTAAATTATATAAATAATTTTCTTTAACCGAAGTAAGCTTATCTTAATTATCTATTCTGAGCTGGGTTGAACCGTCGTTACTGTACCCCTCGAAGTTTCTGGATTTCTATTAATTACAAACAATTCAACCGTTTTAATTTTATCTATTGGAACTGTTTCTTTTTCGCTACATTTTACAGCGCCTTCATAAAACTCCATTAAAAAAGGATACGCTATAAAACCTTTCTCATTATTCTTATCGCTGTGTATAAAAGTCATGTAAATATTTAACTGATAATCACCCGAAGATTTATAAGTGAAATTATAATAAAATTCAAATTGCTCTTTTTGTACTTCATAATCACTGTTTACAAAAGCGATCCCTTCAATAAAAATATTTTGTTTTTTTCCTTCACCTCTTAAAAAAGAAAGTATCGTAGGTGCTAAAACTCCAGGATAATTTACTCCGAAGTCTATAGGCACTTCAAAATTAGATCCTTTTCCTACTCCAAATTTTATCAATTTATTGTTACTAGAAATTTTACACCCCGGTATTCTTGCTAATTCTTTTTCCTTTTTACCTTTCTTTTCTGACTTAATTATTGTTACATCTTCCATAATATTACTATCATTTTGGTTAAAAATTAATTGTTCTAGAATTACTAATTTAAGTAAGTAATTCTAGAACAAATAGATTAAAAAAGAACCTATAAAAATTATAAAATGTTACCAAAACAGTAAATTAAAGCACTAACTTCTCTTTTACTACGCACAAAATCTAGAAATAGTAGTAGATTTTAATAACTACATAAGTTTTTATACCTTTATTGAAACCAAATTATTCACTAAAACAACCCAATGAAAAAACGAATTACTGTCCTTTCATTATTACTTTCTATTGTTACTTTTTCTCAAGACATGAGAATTCCTGTAGATACCACAGTAGTAACTACAAATTCTATTACTATAAAAGGGAAAAAAGTCAGCTATCAAGCACAAACAGGTACACAGCCTGTATTTGATAAAAACGGAAATACAAAAGCCACTTTATTTTATACTTACTATAAAAGAACCGATGTAGGAAATACAGAAAAAAGACCTTTAATTATGTCGTTTAATGGTGGTCCTGGCTCTGCTTCGGTATGGATGCATGTTGCCTATACGGGGCCTAAAGTTTTAAAAATAGACGATGAGGGAAATCCGATACAACCTTATGGAATAAAAGACAATCCATATTCTGTATTAGATGTTGCAGATATTGTTTTTATAAATCCGGTAAACACTGGTTATTCAAGACCTGTAGTTAAAAAAGGAGAAAAAGTAGACAAGAAATATTTTTTTGGTGTAAATGCAGATGCTGCTTATTTAGCAGATTGGTTGAATACATTTGTTACTAGAAATAATCGTTGGAAATCGCCAAAATATATTATTGGTGAAAGTTATGGCGGAACACGTGTAATGCAATTAGCTTATGAATTACAGAGTAAACAATGGATGTATTTAAATGGAGTTATTATGGTTTCTCCTGCCGATTATAAAGTAATTCGTACTGGTGGTTCTGAAGATTTTGCTGTTAATTTTCCATATTTCACAGCAGCAGCTTGGTACCATAAACAATTACCAACACAATTACAGCAAAAAGATTTATTAGATATTTTACCTGAAGCTGAAGATTTTGCTATTAACAAATTATTACCTGCATTAGCTAAAGGTGGTTTTATTGGCGAAACCGAAAAAAACATAGTAGCCGAAAAAATGGCGTATTACTCGGGCATTAAAAAGGAAGTGATTTTACAGCATAATTTAGAAGTACCCAACTCTTACTTTTGGAAAGAATTATTAAGACGCTCTAAAGGAAAAACGATTGGTCGTTTAGATAGTCGTTATTTAGGGTTAGACAGAAAAGAAACAGGTACACGCCCAGATTATAGTCCTGAATTAGTTTCTTGGTTACATTCTTTTACTCCTGCAATTAATTATTACACACAAAATGTTTTACAATTTAAAACGGATGTAAAGTACAATATGTTTGGGCCAGTGCATCCGTGGGATTTTTCGAATAATAATTCAAGAGAAAATCTTAGAAAAGCAATGGCTGAAAATCCGTATTTACATTTATTAGTACAATCTGGGTATTTCGATGGTGCTACTACCTATTCTGCAGCAAAATATACGATGGGGAAAATTGATCCTAGTGGGAAATTAAAAAATAGAATGTCCTTTAAAGGATATAGAAGCGGACATATGATGTATTTACGTAAGGTAGATTTAGAAAAAGCAAATGATGATTTACGTAAGTTTATTTTAAAAAGCTCAAAGAATATTGGAGCTGCAAAATATTAATTTTGAATTTAGTACATAGTATAAAGTAATTAGTAGTTAGTTCTAATCTATACTTGATACTTGATACTTGATACTAAAAAATAAAACTTATGACAGAAACCTTCCACGAACTAGTAACCTATTTAAGAAATCCTATTTTAGAAAAGGATACAAATACAGACCTTCCATATCGTTTGAGAAAATTCTTTCATCTTTTACTAATTTCAATTATAACGAGCCTATTACTAACTCCTTTATTTGGACTGGTAGAGTCTTTAGGCTTGGTAAATATGGAAGAACATAAAGTAACTGAGTTAATGAAACAGTTTACCAAAGGAACTTTGTTTTTATTTACAGTAGTTTTAGCCCCTCTTCTTGAAGAATTAATTTTTAGAGCACCTCTTGTTGTTTTTAAAGATAAAAAACAGTTTAAAATTGCTTTTTATCTTTTTGCCATCATTTTTGGATTTATTCATCTAACTAATTTTAAAATTACTACTAATATTCTTTTATTAGCTCCTTTATTAGTTGCTCCTCAAATAATTTTAGGAAGTTATTTAGGTTTTATTAGAATAAAATTTGGCTTAATTTGGAGTATTCTTCTACATGCTACTTATAATTGTTTTTTTATTTTACTTAGTTTTGCTGGCGATTCTTTATAATTAAGAATAGTTATTATTTTTTACTAGTTATGACAAAGAAAGAACTAAAAGAATTTTTAGACGAAAAAGCGAATCTTTATGAAAATTTTGATTTTATAGAAAGCGATCCTATTCAAATTCCGCATCGTTATTCTTTAAAAGAAGACATTGAAATAGCTGGTTTTCTTTCTTCTATTATTGCCTGGGGAAAACGTCAAATGATTATAAAAAATGCGAATAGAATGATGGATTTAATGGGGAATTCTCCGTTTGATTTTGTACTCAATCATTCGGAAGATGATTTGGCAAATTTTGATGGTTTTGTACATAGAACTTTTAATGCGGAAGATTTTAAATTCTTTATTCGATCGTTAAAAAACATATATAATAATCATGGTGGATTAGAAAATGTAATAAAGCCTAAATCCGAAAATGACAATTACCAATTAGCAATTCACGATTTTAAACAAATTTTCTTTGAAATAGCACATTTACCAAGAACTCAAAAACATATTTCTGATCCTGTAAAAGGTTCTGCTGCTAAGCGTATTAATATGTTTTTACGTTGGATGGTTAGAGATACTAAAAAAGGAGTTGATTTTGGAATTTGGAAATCGCACAGTGCAGCCAATTTACATTGTCCTTTAGATGTTCATACTGGTAATGTAGCTAGAAAATTAAAAATACTTACTAGAAAACAAAATGACTGGAAAGCGATCATAGAATTAGATATAACGCTAAGGAAATTTGATAAAAAAGATCCTGTTAAATATGATTTTGCTTTATTTGGTTTAGGTGTTTTTGAAAAGTTTTAATAGAAGAAAATAGACAATTAATTCTTAAAATTATTTACTTACTTTTGATTTTCAATCAATCTTACTTAATAAATGTCTAATAAACTTTTTTTTGTTTTTGTATTTACAATTACGCTCTCTATTTTTTCTCAAAAAATTAAATCTCCTTCTGAATTTCTTGGCTATCCTTTAGGAAGCCAATTTACAAGGCATCATGAAGTTATTAACTATTTTAATTACCTCGCAAATAATTCTAATAACGTAACTTTAGAAAATTACGGTAAAACGAACGAACGAAGAACATTACAAGTAGCGTATATATCTAGTAAAGATAATCTTACAAATATTGAAACCATACGAAAAAAACATCTTAGTAATGCTAACATCGAAAAAACGACTTCTTTAAAAGACAAAGCTATTGTTTGGTTTAGCTATAATGTTCATGGAAATGAGGCTTCTTCAACAGAAGCATCTATGCTAACTGCTTATCAATTAATAACCAATAAAAAAGCATGGCTAGACAATTTAATTGTAATTATAGACCCTTGTTTAAATCCAGATGGAAGAGATCGTTATGTAAATTGGTATCACCAAGTAGTTCATAAAAATACCAATTCGAATAGCCTTTCTAGAGAACATAAAGAACCATGGGTTAATGGAAGACCTAATCATTACTTATTCGATTTAAATAGAGATTGGGCATGGGCTACCCAAATAGAATCACAACAACGATTAAAAATATATAACAAATGGCTTCCGCATATTCATGTCGATTTTCACGAACAAAGTCATAATATGCCTTATTATTTTGCTCCTGCCGCAGAACCATTTCATGAAATAATTACTCCTTTTCAAAAAAGCTTTCAAGAAGAACTAGGAAAAAATCACGCTACTTATTTTGACAAAAATGGTTGGCTCTTTTTTACCAAAGAACGTTTTGATTTGTTATACCCGAGTTATGGAGATACCTATCCTACTTTTAATGGTGCAATAGGTATGACATACGAACAAGCAGGTGGTGGAAAAGCTGGTTTAAGTATTAAAACGAATGAAGGTGAGTTATTAACATTAAAAGATCGACTTACACATCATACAACTACAGGATTATCTACTATCGAAGTTGCTTCAAAAAATATTGAAAGACTTAATTCAGAATTTAAAAAATATTTTAATAATACCGATTTCAAATTCAAATCATATATCTTGCAAGGTGACATTGATAAGCTACATGCATTAAAAAAATTACTCGATCGTCATGAAATTTCATATGCAAAAACATCTGAAAAAAAAGTATCTGGATTTATTTATAGAAAAAACGCTAAAGGCTCGCTAGATATTAAAGAGAATAATATTACGATCTCTACAAAGCAACCAAAAGGTAAATTAGTAGAAGTTTTATTTGAACCTAAAGCAACTGTTAAAGATTCACTTACCTATGATATTACTGCTTGGTCTTTACCTTATGCATATGGTTTACAAACAGTAGCTACCAAAAAAGAAGTTACCACAACCAATTACAACTTAAAAACCAATGAACCAACTTTAAAAAACGATGTATTTGCTTATGCTTTTGATTGGAATCATGTTACAGATGCGCGCTTATTATCTGATTTTTTAAAACACAAAATTCGGGTTAGAACCAATGAAAAATATATGGAAAACAGTAATCAAAAATTAGCTTCTGGTTCTCTTATTATTACCAAAAGAGATAATAAACATATTTCTAATTTTGATGAATTAATTTATACTATTTGTAAAAAACATCATAAAGTAAATAAGCACATAACAACTGGTTTATCTACAAAAGGTGTAGATATTGGTTCGTTAAGTGTAAAAGAAATTAAAGATAAAAAAATAGCTATTTTAGGAGGTAACCAAATATCTACTTTAAATTTTGGTGAAATTCAATTCTTTTTAGAAAATGATTTAGCGTATAATTATAGTGTTGTTCTTAAAGAAAATTTTTCTTTTGCCCTTTTATCTAAATTTAACACCTTAATTCTTCCTAATGGGAATTATGCTAAAATATTTGATGAAAAAAAGTTACAAGAATTAAAAAAATGGGTACAACAAGGTGGTAAATTAATTGCTATTGGACAAGCAAATCAGGTTTTTGGAAAAAGTAAAATTTTTAATCTAAGCATCAAAAAAACTAAAAAGAATATCGAAAACAAAACGATTTCTACACCAAAGAAGAATATTTATGCTAATAAAGAAAGAGAACAAATTAAAAAATTAATTACTGGTGCTATTTTTAAAACAAATGTAGACAACACACACCCTTTAGCTTATGGATATTCAAAGGACTATTTTACCTTAAAATTAAAAGCAGATGCTTATCATTTTTTAACGAAAGGTACTAACGTAGTTACCCTTGAAAATAATACAGTTATCTCTGGATTTGCAGGATCTGAAGCATTAAAAAAACAAGAGAACTCATTAATTTTTGGAACAGAAAAAATTGGGCAAGGAAACGTTGTCTATTTAATTGATAATCCTGTTTTTAGAGGTTTTTGGAATAATGGAAAACTTTTCTTTGTCAATGCCTTATTTAGATAAATATTAACCCTTACAGATTTTAAAAGTCTGTAAGGGTTTTTTACATCATAATTTCTAATATAATTGTAGTTTTCTTACTCACATACCATTTAAAAGAAATTTGTTTTTTAAAACAGTCTAAATTAATTACAATCTAATTCGTCTAAAGATTCTTCTAATGATTCTATTTGATCTTCAGTAACAGTAGGACAACCTTCTGCTTCTTCTATAAAATTTTCAATAGCTTTACTATATGCGATACAATTAGATACAGAACGATCGTCTAAATAAGCTTCTCCTTTTGCTATTAATTCTTTTGATAATTCATCTAAATCACATCCCGAAGATCCATCATTATCATCTCCACAAGAAACAAAGCTAGTCATTAGTAAAAAAGAAATTAATGTTGAGAATAATACTTTTTTCATTTTTAATTATTTTTTTTGGTTTAAGTAATTTTTAATAAAATATAACGTAAATATTTTACAAATAGTATGTTAGTGGTACAATTAAAATCAATACATATAAAAAAGATTATCATAGTATAAAAAAAGAAACCTCATAAATTTAAATATTTATGAGGTTTCTTTTTTAATTTATTATCTATTATTTCCTTTGATTTAAAGGAATCGGTCTGTCTAACTTAACTACTGGCTTTCCTTGTAAATCGAAATCACCAGCATCAAAAATTTCAATATCAATAAACTCTCCTAATTTAATATAATATTCTGTTGCATCGACAACAACATCATTATCTACATCTGGAGAATCAAATTCAGTTCTTCCATAATAAAATTCTCCATCTTTTCTATCAAATAAACAACGGTAAGTATTTCCTATTTTCTCTTGATTTAATTCCCAAGAAATCTGGCTTTGAACTTCCATTATTTCATTCACTCTACGAAATTTTACATCTTCTGGTACATCGTCTTCTAAGGCATAGGCACCTGTATTTTCTTCATGTGAGTATTGAAAAGCTCCTAATCGTTCAAAACGCATTTCTTCTACCCAGTCTTTTAACTCTTGAAAATGTTCTTCTGTTTCTCCTGGGTAACCAACAATCAATGTGGTACGAATTGCTATGTTAGGAACATATTCTCTAAATTTATGAATCAAATTAGTGGTTTTTTCATGTGTTGTACCACGCTTCATCGATTTTAAAATTTCGGTATTAATATGTTGCAAAGGAATATCTAAATAATTACAAACCTTAGGTTCTTCTCTCATCACATCTAATACATCCATAGGAAAACCAGTTGGAAAAGCGTAATGTAAACGAATCCATTCTATACCATCGATTTTCACTAAAGCCTTTAATAAATCAGCCAGTGCACGTTTTTTATAGATATCTAAACCATAATAAGTTAAATCTTGTGCAATTAACATGATCTCCTTTATACCATTCTCAGCCAATTTTGTGACTTCAGTAACTAATCGTTCTATTGGAGTAGATTTATGCTTACCTCTCATTAACGGAATTGCACAAAATGAACACGGGCGATCACAACCTTCAGCTATTTTTAAATACGCATAATGTTTAGGTGTAGTTGTTAAACGCTCTCCTATTAACTCATGCTTATAATCTGCCTCTAATACTTTTAATAAATTAGGCAAATCATGCGTTCCAAAATACTGATCTACATTGGTAATTTCTCTTTCTAAATCTGGTTTATAACGTTCACTTAAGCAACCAGTAACAAATACTTTATCAATTTCTCCTGCTTCTTTCTTTTCTGCATAGTGAAGGATCGTATCTACACTTTCTTCTTTTGCCTTTCCTATAAATCCGCAAGTATTGATAACAACAATATTTCCATCATCATTTTCATCTTCATGCACAACGTTTTTCCCATTTGCTTTTAACTGTCCCATTAATACTTCGCTATCGTAAATATTTTTAGAACACCCTAAGGTTACTACGTTGATCTTGTTTTGCTTTGTTGTTTTTGTACGCATATAATTAAAAATCAGTGTGCAAAAATACTTCTATTTCATTAAAATTACTCATAACCTTTAGGTAATTTTCTAACTTTCCTTAATTTTTCGTAAGCCAAACCTAATGAAAGTAAATAAAACTCAGATTTTGGTTTTCCAATAAAGGTTAAACTAATTGGTTCTCCGTTCTTTTTATACCCCATAGGAATGGTTAAATTTGGATATTCTGCAACTGCTGAATATGCAGAATGGTAATTATTTATGGATAAAATAACCTCTAAATTCTCTTCTTTAAAAGCACTAAAATAATTTATTCCAGATTGGTTTAAATTCTGTTTTATTGTTTTAAATGCATTCATAGTTGTAGAATCATTTACAATGCCTTCAAATAATTGTTGTCCGTAAGCTGCTCTTTTCAAAGAATCTTTTTTATTAAACGCTACAATATCTTTCACCGATTTTACAGATACATTTTTCCCTTCTAAATAATCTGGTAAATCATGTTTCATATCTATATTTAATAACGTAAGAAATCCTTCTAAACTTTCTTGTTTCGGCGAAATCTCCACTACTTCTACTAAATCTTGTAACAAATGAATCGTTTTCTTGTAAATAGAATCGTTTAATAGTTCTTTAAATACTCCAAATCGTTTTCCTGTAAAACTAGCTTTTGTAAGCTCGCTTTCCACATTAGAAAGTTCAAAAGACTTTGTATCTTTTTTATCTAAACCTAACATTGCTTTTAATAAAATAAAGTTGTCTATGACATTTTTTGTCATTGGTCCTGGCGTATCTAATGTACTCGAAATAGGTACAATACCCGATCTACTTAACAAACCTATCGTTGGTTTTAATCCTACAACAGAATTTTGACTAGAGGGTGATGTAATCGATCCTGCAGTTTCTGTTCCTATAGTTGCAACGGCATAATTAGCAGCAGTTGCCACACCGCTTCCTGCACTAGAACCTCCTGTTTCAAATATTTTTCTTCCATATGGATTTAATGTTTGTCCGCCTACAGCACTATATCCTAATGGACAACCAGCGCAGAAATAATACGCCCATTCACTCAAGTTTACTTTTCCTAAAATTAATGCGCCATTCTCTTTTAATTTATCAACTATAAAAGCATTTTCAGTTCTGTTATCTTTTAAAACTACTGCACCAGCAGTAGTTGGTAAATTATTAGTATTTATATTATCTTTTAATAAGATAGGCATTCCAAATACCGATTCGTTTGGTGTTTTTTTATTTTTTAACTCTGCATCTTTCTTTTTAGCTTCGTTTATTACTTCAGGATTTAAACTGATAATTGCATTTAAATATTTGGTGCTATCACTTTCAAATTTTCTAATTCGATACAAATAGAATAATGTTAGTTTTTCATAACTTAGTTTCCCTTCTTTTATTTTTTGTTGAATTGAAGGTATTGTTTGTTCTAAAATTAATGGTTTAAGGGCTTCATATTTTTCTTTAGAAAATTTGGATAGTTCTTTATGAAAAGGTTTAAAAACAGTATTCATATCTAAAAATTTAGATTGTATACTTTTAAATTTCATTCTTGGGTTTTCGTGTTTTTTTTGTGCTTCTATTTCTGAAGCTTCTTCGTATTTTTTAAAATGTTTAACTTCTATTTTTTCTTCAGTGTTTTTTTCTGTTTTACATCCTATTATTGTAAACAGAAAAATAAGTGGTAGTAGATATGTTTTCATTATTAAATATAATTTTAAAATACTAGTTTTTGTACAGTTTTTCATTGAAAAAGTATAAATATACTATATTTGAATATGTTAGTCATGTAGTTATGAATCAAAAAAAAATAATACTAATCCTTTTTTTCTTAATATTGACTTCTTGTAAAACAGGAAATAAAGCAGAGAGTATAAAGGTCAAAACTGCTCCTAAAATTTCTGAAATACCAACACCAGAAGAAAAGCGTGCACCTAAACGTGTATTAAAAGAGGTTTACAACTTTATTAAAGAAAAAACTGTTGTTTCTAAAGATTTCTATTTAACAAAGATTGGTAAAAAAAATATTGATTTTTCCGATACTGAAAGAACAATTTTTCTTAAACATGCAAACGGAGAAATCATTACAGAAATAAAAGTTGATGTTGAATCCTATGACAATGATGCTAAAGTAATGGAAATAACTAACCATAATTTAGATAATGTAAAAAGAATTATTTATATAGATATTGATGAATGTATATGTGGTTGTTCAATAACCAAAAAATATATACTAGAAACTACTAATGGTAATTATATTTCACTACCAGATATAGATTATAGTGCTGTAGAAAGTGGAGAGCCAGAATACAGTTATAGATTTGGTAAAAAAAACACGATTTATGCTATTGAAAAAACGTTTAATTATGTACAATCAAAAATAGTATTAAACGCTATTAATAGATATAAAAAGCTACTTTGGAATGGATTTATAATAACCGATAAAATAGAATTAACCAATAATAGTTATTGTGTTACTGCAAAAAAAGGGCTAGTTGTTCGTGATCAACCTAGTTTGAAAGGGAAGAAAATTGATAAATTCCCTTACAATTCTCAAATTATCGTTGAAAAAATTACTGATCATAGGCTTGAACTTTACGATGATTTACAATTAGTTAAAGGAAATTGGGTTAAAGTTGAAAATTATAGTGATAACAATTGGAAGATTGGTTATGTTTTTGATGGTTTTATTACTAAAAAAACCAAATGAATAAACTAAATCCTTCGCTTAAACATCATACTTTTGTTGGCCTCTTTATTTGTATTTGGATTTTTGTTTTCACTTTCTACATAAAACCCTTTGATGGAACTACTGGTGATTATTCTTGGTGGACTTTTTTAAGTGTTGGTTTTAGCCTTATAGCTTTTATATGTTATTTTATTACAGCAATGGTCCAAGATTCAATTTATCAAATAAGTTATAAATGGAATATAATTCTTGAGGTATTTTCAATTCTATTCTTCCTTTTAATAAATTTAATATTTAGCTATTTGTATTACAAAAGTCCATTTTTAAATGGCATTTTAACATTCAATGAATTTTCTATTGCTGTTTTAAAGTCCGCCATTATTTTTACTCCTATCATTATTTTTGGAAGGAGTATAACACTCCGATTCCTTCCTGAAGAATATAAGAAGGAAGTTGTGGAAATTATAGAAAAGAATAAAGAAGAAGAAAAATTAATTATTAGAGGAGAATATAAATTAGATATTTTAAAAATTAAAAAAGCAGATTTAGTATGTATTTCCAAGTCTCAGAATTATGTAGAAGTGTTTTTTATTGAAAATAATACGATACAATCGAAATTAATACGATCATCGTTAAAGAAAATCAACTCAGAGATATCTTTTTTAGTACAAGTACATCGTTCGCATTTAATTAATCCGTCACACTTTAAATCTTGGAAAGACTCAAATACTATTTTTCTTAGTCATATAGAAATTCCTATTTCTAAAAACTATAAAAATAATCTTTCAGCTATATAAATTTCGCACCTAAAAACTGTTATTTAACACCTAAACACCTCTTAAGTGATAATAAATAAATTCATAGATATACTTTTAGCTCGTTAAAAATTAAAAACTAATTTATTCTATGAAAACTATCTTATTACTATTATCCTTTTTAACTTTTATTTCTATATTCTCACAAAATGACTCAGAGCTTTCTCAAAAAAAGATTAATCAAATAAATGAGTTCGTTAAAAGCAAAAGAGAGTATTACAATTCACCAAGTATAGCTGTAGCAATAACAGATGAAAACAAAACCGTTTACTTAAAACACTTTGGAAATGCTAAAAAAGGAGATAAATACTTAATTGGATCCAACACAAAATCTTTTACTGCATTACTTACACTTGTTTTGGAAGAAAAAGGGGTATTAAATATTAATGATCCTGTATATAAATTCTTAAAATGGTTTACTTATAAAAGCAAAAAAATCTCTGATAAGGTTACTATTAAGGATTTATTGCAGCATACTTCTGGAATAAGTACTGAGATAGGAAGTACTTTTTTAGAAAGTAATAGTGATTTTGATTATACTCAATATTACACTGAAGTACTAAAAAAAATTGATTTAGTTGGTTCTTCAGAATTACGTTATGAATATTCTAATGCAAACTACAGATTGTTAGGTTTAATAATCGAAAATACAACTGGTAAGAGTTATAAAGAATGTTTAGAAATTCATATTACTAAACCTATGAATTTAGATGATACATCAGCTAACATAACTCCAAAATTGATCGATAGTTATCAATATTTTTTATACTATCCAAGTATAAAATTTAACAAGAGTTTTCATCGTCAAGAAATCCCTTCAGGATTAATATCGAGTTCAGCAAATGATATGTCTAGCTATTTAAGGAATTTGATGAATAGCTATAATAATAATACAAATTCTACTTTAAATAGTAATTCTATCAAACGATTGTTTACTGCAAATAAAAAATCTAATTATGGATTTGGATGGCGAATTGTTAATGATATATTTTATCATTACGGGACAAATAAAAGCTTTGAATCTAGCATGTATATACTGCCTTCTATTAATAAGGCTATTGTCGTATTAATTAACTCAAACCAAGCTCCTGATGCCGAAATTATTGATGGTATTGCAAGCATTCTATTAAACCAAAAATTTAATAATAAATCATCTTTCCAATATTATAGAAATTTACCTTTTATTGCTTTTGTTTTGGCACTTGTCTTTTTGTTTCAATTTATGAAGTGGAAAAGATTAAAATTTCCAATACAGTTTTCTAAAAAAATACTACCTAATTTATTCTTAATTTTAGGACTAATTATATGTATTACTTTTATAAATATTTTCCCTAAACTTAACGGAGTAGATTTAAAAACTGCTTTACAGTTTGACCCTGCAAGTGGATATAGTATTATTTTAATAGCATTATTTTTAATGCTAACTTTTCTACTCATGTACTTTAACAAAACTGCTAAGTATATAACTAAAAAATAGTTTATATATAAAAGCTACTCTCTTTTAAAGAAAGTAGCTTTTTTTATATTAGTCAAAAAGTTCTAATCTATTTAAAAAAACTATCTACAAATTCATGTTTATTAAATACCTGTAAATCATCTATACCTTCTCCTACTCCAATATATTTTACAGGAATTTGAAATTGATCTGAAATACCAATTACTACTCCACCTTTTGCAGTACCATCTAATTTTGTTACTGCCAAAGAAGTTACTTCTGTTGCTTTAGTAAAATGTTTTGCTTGTTCAAAAGCATTTTGCCCTGTAGAACCATCTAAAACCAATAAAACATCGTGTGGTGCATCTGCAATTACCTTTTGCATAACGCGTTTAATTTTAGTTAATTCATTCATTAAATTAACTTTATTGTGTAAACGGCCAGCTGTATCTATAATAATAACATCTGCTCCTTGGTTTACCCCAGATTGTAAGGTATCAAAAGCTACAGAAGCAGGATCAGAGCCCATTTCTTGTTTAATAATAGGTACTTCTACTCTATCTGCCCAAACTTGTAATTGATCTATAGCTGCTGCTCTAAAGGTATCTGCTGCTCCTAAAACTACTTTTAATCCCTTCTTTTTAAACTGAGAAGCTAGCTTTCCAATAGTAGTTGTTTTACCAACACCATTTACACCAACAACCATTAAAACATAAGGTTTTTTATTTTCTGGAATTGTAAACTCTGTTTCATTTCCTAAATTAGTTTCAGACAGTAAACCCGCAATTTCTTCTCTAAGTATTTGATTTAACTCTTCTGTTCCTAAATACTTATCCTTTGCTACTCTTGCTTCTATTCTATCAATAATTTTTAATGTGGTATCTACACCAACATCAGAAGACACTAATACCTCCTCTAAATTATCTAAAACATCATCATCTACCTTAGATTTACCTGCTACCGCTTTAGATAGTTTAGAAAAAAAACTTTGTTTCGATTTTTCTAATCCTTTATCGAGTGTCTCCTTCTTCTCTTTCGAAAATATTTTTTTAAAAAAACTCATAGTTAACTAGTATGTTCATTTGGTTAGGTGTTAAAAATCGTACCATACTTAAATTACAGTCAAATTGTCATTAAATATACTCTTGTAAGACTTTTATATTCAAAAGTACCCTTTTTAAAACAAAAAAACTACTTTCAAACATGAAAGTAGCTTTTCTTTAAACTGTATATACAAGAATTACTTTTTTGCTAAAAAGTCTTTAACTTGTGTAGGATCCATAATTGCTTCTACAAATGTATAAGCTCCACTTTTAGGAGATTTTACCATTTTGATAGCTTTGGTTAATCTTTTTGAACCTGTTTGTAATGTTGCTACTGATTTCTTTGCCATGTTCCTACTTATTTAATTTCTTTGTGAACTGTCATCTTCTTTAAGATTGGATTGAATTTCTTCAATTCCATTCTGTCTGGAGTATTCTTTTTATTCTTTGTCGTAATGTAACGAGAAGTTCCTGGTTGCCCTGATGCTTTATGCTCAGTACACTCTAATATTACCTGAACTCTGTTTCCTTTTTTTGCCATCTGTGTAAAATTTTATCTGGTAAGGAATTATTTAGTTAAGAAACCTTTAGCTCTTGCTTCCTTAATAACAGCAGAGATTCCTTTTTTATTAATGTTCTTTAATGCAGAAGCAGATACTTTTAAAGTTACCCATTTATCTTCTTCTGGTATATAAAAACGCTTAGTCATTAAATTAGCGTTGAATTTTCTTTTTGTTCTGTTTAAAGCGTGAGATACGTTATTACCTACCATTGCTTTTTTTCCTGTTAATTCACAAACTCTAGACATCTTCTTGACAGTTTTTAGTGTTATTTCTAAACGAGGTGCAAATATACGAACTTTTAGCTATAAAAAACAAAATATATTAACGTTAATTTTATATAATTTTTTTCACCAATAGTTCTAACGCTTTATTTATGGTTCTATTTATTACTTTTTCTCTTGGAGATCCAAAATTAAATTCGTGAACTTCTACATTTTCTTTAGAGGCAATACCTATATATACTACACCTACATTTTTTTCGGTATCATCTGTTGTAGGCCCTGCATTTCCTGTTACAGCTATTGCATAATTCGTTTGTAATTTTTCTCTAGCATTCATCGCCATCAACTCTGCAACCTCCTTACTTACAACCGAATATTTGTTTATTACTGACTTTGGTATATTTAATAATTCTTGTTTTAATTCAGAAGAATATACTATAAAACCTCCTTTAAAATAAGAAGAAGCTCCTGCATTAGCTACTAGTGTAGCTCCTAATTTACCTCCTGTTAAGCTTTCTGCTACAGATAATGTTTGTTGCTTAGCTTGTAAAAGCTTCCCCACTTGTTTTTCAATACTTTCATCATCATCTCCTAAAATTATATCAGAAATCAGCTTTTTTAATTTTTCTACTTCAATAGATAAGGTGTCTTTAAGATGTTGTTCATCTATTCCTTTTGCTGAAAGTCGTAATCTTACTTTACCAAAAGATGGAAGATATGCTAACTTTATAAAACTTGGTAAACTATTCTCCCATTCTTCTATTCTACTAGCGATACTACTTTCTCCTTGCCCGTATGTATGTATTGTTTTGTGGATAATAAAAGGAAGTTTAAATTCTTCTTTTATTTTTGGTAATACTTCATATGTCATCAATCCTTTCATTTCATAAGGAACTCCTGGCATAGAAACAAAAACTGTATTATTCTCAAAAAACCACATTCCTGGTGCTGTACCTAATCGATTAGGTAATACTGATGCTTTAGAAGGTAGCATTGCTTGCCCTTTTTGAGCTTCATGATTATAAGGCACGTCAAATTTTTGAAAAAGATTTTTAATATGATCTGTAACTTCCGAATAAGTTATTAATTTGAAATCTTTAAAATAAGTAGCTAATGTTTTTTTTGTTATATCATCATTTGTAGGACCTAACCCTCCTGTTATAATCACAATATCTACCCTACTTTCAGCCTCTTTTAAAGCATTTAAAATATGTTGTTCTTCATCTTGAATAGAAGATATTTGATATACAGAAACACCTATTTTATTTAATTCTTTCCCTATCCATTGCGAATTTGTGTCTACAATTTGACCTATGAGAATTTCATCTCCTATCGTTATTATTTCTGCTGTCATGTATTATGTTCCTAATTAAAAAATTGATTCTCTTCCAATCTCATCTATTAATTTCTCTTGTCTTTTTCCATCTTTTTTTTAAGGTAAAATACATTACTAATGCAATTGTAATTCCTAATAAGAAAGACAAACATTCATGGAGGTATCTATTTATTGTAAACAAATGTCTCCAAAAAAGCATACAAAAAACTATATAAAGGGTAACTCCTAAAATAAAAGTAAATACACCTAATAATATATACTTCAGCCTTTGTTTTTTATGCCTTTTAGCTAGGTTATTGAATATAAAACCAATACTAATGAGTACCCCTAAAAAAACGAATAAAATTATCATTTTTTACTTAACCTTAATTTGAAAAGCTTGTTTTCCTTCTATTACACCTGTTAAAACATCGTTTTCATTTACTTTACCAACCCCAGCTGGTGTTCCAGTAAAAATAATATCTCCTTTTTTTAAAGTGAAATATTGAGAAACATGGCTTATTAATTCATCTATTTTCCAAAGCATTGCTTTTGTATTACCGTCTTGTACTATATTTTCATTCTTTTTTAATTGAAAAGATATATTTTCTAAATCAAAATCTTCTTTCGGGTAAAAATCTCCAACAATAGCACTTCCATCAAAAGCTTTTGCTTTTTCCCAAGGCAACCCTTTTTCTTTACATTTTGCTTGTACATCTCTGGCTGTAAAATCTATACCTAAACCTATAGTATCATAATACTTAGAAGCAAATTTAGGCGCAATATGTTTTCCTACCTTATTTATTTTAACCAATACTTCTACTTCATAATGTATTTCGTTGGAAAAAGAAGGAATAAAAAAAGGCATTTTTTTAGGTAGAATAGCAGAATCTGGCTTTAAAAAAACAACAGGGCTTTCTGGTTTTTCATTTGCCAATTCTTTTATGTGTTTTGCATAATTGCGTCCTATACAAATTATTTTCATGTTATCAGTTATCAGTTATCAGTTATCAGTTATCTAAGTTTAATTAAAAACTCTTTTCTTAGACAAAGAAATTTTATTTTTATTTATTTTTAATAAACATTGTTACATACTAATTACTCTCCTGCTTCTGGAAAAACAATAGCTCTATTTTCAGATACGATAATTTGGTGTTGTAAATGACATTTTACTGCTCTTGCCAGTACCAATCGTTCTATATCTGCACCAATTTGTTTGAGGGTTTTTGGAGTACTTTCATGTGTTATTCGTTCTACATCTTGTTCTATGATTGGGCCTTCATCTAAATCTAATGTAGCATAATGCGCTGTTGCTCCAATTAACTTAACACCTCTTTCATACGCTCTCTTATATGGATTGGCTCCTTGAAAAGCTGGTAAAAACGAATGATGTATGTTTATAATTTTACTAGTAAATTGGTTAATAAAATTTTCTGATAAAATTTGCATATAACGCGCCATTACTACCAAATCTATCTCATTTTCTTTCAACAATTTTATTATTTCTGATTCTTGTTCTTCTTTGGTTTCTTTGGTTACAGGCAAATGGTAGTAAGGAATACCGAACATATCTGCTATTGGTCGTAGTTTATCATGATTACTTATAATCATTTTAATGGTACAATCTATACTTCCTTCTCTTTGTCGTTCTAACAAATCATATAAACAATGACTGGTGTGTGAAACTAGTATTGCTACATTTTGTTTTTTACTTTCGTAATACACAGACCATTCGCACTGCAAAGGTTTTGCTAATGTTGAAAATTTTCTTTCTAATTCTTTTATAGATATAGTAACATCTTCTGCATTTACCCTTATTCGCATGTAATATCTATTCGCCTTTGCGTTTACATACTGCTGACAACTAACAATATTAAATCCTTCTTTATAAAATAAGTTAGTAACTTTAGCTAAAATTCCTTTTTGATCCGGACACTTTATAAGGAATGTTATTATTTGTGATTTCATTTAAAAACAGTTAACAATGAACAATTACCAATTATCAGTAAACAATTATCAGTTAATATTGGTTGACAACTGATAATTGAGCACTCATATGCCTATGGTATCCATTTTTTTTCGAAGTTTGGTTTACGTTTTTCTAAAAACGCATCTCTTCCTTCTTTAGCTTCTTCTGTCATATAAGCCAATCTAGTTGCTTCACCTGCAAACACTTGTTGCCCTACCATTCCATCATCTGTTAAATTCATGGCGAATTTTAACATTTTTATAGACGTAGGAGATTTTGCTAAAATTTCTTGTGCCCATTCATAAGCGGTTGTTTCTAACTCATCATGCGGAATTACAGCATTTACCATTCCCATTTCATATGCTTCCTGTGCTGAATAATTTCTTCCTAAGAAAAAGATTTCACGAGCTTTTTTCTGTCCAACCATTTTCGCTAAATAAGCAGATCCATACCCTCCATCAAAAGAAGTTACATCTGCATCTGTTTGTTTAAAAATAGCATGTTCTTTACTAGCCAATGTTAAATCGCAGGTTACATGTAAACTATGTCCGCCACCAACAGCCCAACCAGGAACTACTGCAATAACAGCTTTAGGCATAAAACGAATTAATCGTTGTACTTCTAAAATATTTAAACGATGGTATCCATCTTGTCCAACATATCCTTGATGACCTCTTGCTTTTTGATCTCCTCCAGAGCAAAAACTCCAAATACCATCTTTAGTAGATGGTCCTTCCGCAGATAATAAAACTACTCCTATAGAGGTATCTTCATGCGCATCGTGGAAAGCATCTAATAACTCACCCGTTGTATGAGGTCGAAATGCATTTCTTATATTTGGTCTATTAAATGCTATTCTGGCAACACCATTACATTTCTTGTAGGTGATATCAGAATACTCTTTAACAGTTTTCCATGCTATATTTATCATAATTTCAAAAAAAAAACGTTATTTAGAAAAACAAAAATACTATAATATAGTTTAGTATCTTTATTACAAAATAAGAAACACATCACATTAAATGAAAAAATTAGTTTTAATAAGCTTTATATGCATTAGTTATTCATTGTTCTCGCAAACAATTATGAGCAAGAAAATAAATTCTTCTGAATTTAGTAGAGATAGAATTGCTAAAATTTACATTCCTAAAGAACATAAAACCGATACTATCCGTAAATATCCTGTAGCAATTGTTTTAGATAATGATTATTTGTTTGATATTTATGTTGGTAACTCTAAAATTTATGCGAATGCAGATTTAACTCCAAAACAAATTGTTGTAGGATTAGATGTTGATGCTAGCCTTAATCAAGATGTTTCTACTGTTACCAAGAGTGGTAATTTAACTACCAACGCAAAAAAGTTTTACAATTACATTAAAAAAGAATTGATTCCTTATTTAGAAGCAAACTATAAAACTTCTCCTTATTTCACCATTGTTGGAGATAGAGATGCTGGAAACTTTTTATTGCACTTTTTAAAAGAACAAAAACCAATTTTTAATTCTTATGTTTCTATTTCACCTAAGTTAACAGATCAAACACTTCGTTTAGTGAGTACTTTTGATTTAAAAAGGTTAGATGAAATAGACAATCAGTTTTACTTGTACGTAAGTTCTAATCCTTACGAAAAAAAGGAACGTAAAGAACTACATGAGCAATTAAAAACAGGTTTAGAATCGTTAAAAACTGAAAAATTACACATTGCTTTTAATGATTTTAAAGGAGAGCCTAATAAACCAACCGCTCTTGTGAAAGCTTTACCAGATGCTTTTACTAATATTTTCGGATTGTACCCACGAATTTCTAAAGAAGAATATGAAGAAAAAATTAAAGATTTAGAACCTTTAGAAGCTATAAAATATTTAGAATCTAAATATTTAGAAATTGAATACTTATATGGAACTAACTTAAATGTTCGTTTTGAAGACATTTATGCTATTGAAGGAATTGTAATAGATAAATTAAATGGAGATTATTTAAGAGTTCTTGGAGATTTTGTAATGATTAAACACCCAGATTCTCATTTAGGAGAATATTATGTTGGTAAATATCATGAATTAGGTAAAGATTATGAGCAAGCCTTATTTTATTATAAAGAGGCATACGGAAAAATGGAGTTATCTGACTCTAATACAGAAGCTTTTTATGAAAACATTATTCGTGTGGAAGCTGCTTTAAAAAGTGCTCCTAAAGAAAAATCTTTAGAAGAAGAAGAACTTCCTGAGGAAGAGGAAGAAGAAAAAAATGAGGAAGAAGAGGACAATAATGAAGATAACTAGGAATGGTAACATATCCTAAAAAAAGCAATGTGATTTGAGATCACATTGCTTTTTTATTTCTTTCTTTTATAAAATTATAGTATTACCTAAAATCTAATCTCCAAGAAAGTCCAGCACTTAACGTAACATATTCATTGCTATTTACACCATGACCTGCTAAAAAATCTAACTGAAAATCATTATTTACTAAATAAGAAAAACCTGCATTTACATTAACCTTTATTTTAGGAGGTAAATATCTATTAAAACTACCATAAGGTTCTACAAAGAAAGACCATTTATGATTTAAACTATACAATAAATTAAAAACATAAACCCCTTCAAAATAGGTTCTTTTCACATCTACAATTACTCCTTCAGAATCTTTCTCTGGTATAATTCTCGACTCTAAATCTAAGTTTACTCCAAAATTTAAAGTATAACTAAACTTTTCATTTAATGAATAATTCATTATAAACAAAAAAGAAGAAAAAGCTTTTTCTTCTTTTAAATTCTCTGCCGGAATAGTAGCTCCAACATAAAAAGCAGTAGAAGGCATCATATTATTACCTTCAAAAATATTAAATTTAGCTCCTAAATTATAACTAGTTAACCCAGAGGTCATTTTATCTGTTTCAGTTAACAGGTAAGAACCCCCTCCATTTATCTCAATTCTATCGGTAATACCATATCGTAAAAAAGTATTAGATGTATAACTTTCATCATTATCTGAAAAACTTACTCCTGTTTCAATCTGGCCTATATTTTTCCCAACAGTTAATACACTTATTGCATTTCCTGGTCTACCTGAATCAATTGTTTCATTATATTGTGCATAGGTACTAAAAGACAACATTAATGTAGTCGATAGCAATAAAATTTTCTTTTTCATTTATTATTTTTAGTTTTATTTGATGAATTCTATTCGGTCATGAAAAATCTCTATTTTTCTTTGTTTATACAAATTCCCTATAGCTTTTTTAAAAGATTTTTTACTCATTTGTAAATGAAATTTGATAGATTCTGGCGAGCTCTTATCTGTCAATAATAAAAATCCTTTTTCTTTTATTTTTTCAAGAACCTTTTCAACATCACTATCTATTACATTTTCAAAACCTTGTGGTCTTAATGAAACATCTATCTTCTCATCTTCACGAATTTTCTTAACATACCCTTTAGTTCTAAATCCTTCTTCTATATCAGAAAAAACTTCATTTGCATAAAGCAGTCCTTCATAAGTTTCGTCTATTAAAACAGTATATCCTAATGGTGTTCTAACACCAATAACTAATGCTACCTCGTCTCCTTCTTTTAAATCCATTATAAACTTTTAAAATATTGTTGCAAAACTACGTTGTTTTTATCTGATGGCGTACATATTTCTAAAATCTTTGGCCTATCTGATTTTTCATAAAAACTCTCTAATTTTTTATCCAATTCAATAGCATCGCTTGCAAAACAATATTCAAAATCATACATCTTTGCTAAATACTTTGCTGTTAAATTATGAGAAGTTTCAAAATAAGACAAAGCGTTTGTACTTTTTGGACCAGGAATAATCTTAAAAATTCCTCCTCCGGCATTGTTTACTAAAATAATTCTAAAATCACTTGGTACATTTGTGTTCCATAATGCATTGCTATCGTAAAAAAAACTTAGATCTCCTGTAATAAACACTGTTTGTTCTTTAGTTGCAAAGGCCGCTCCTATTGCTGTAGATGTACTACCATCTATACCACTTGTACCTCTATTACAAAATACAGTTGCAGTTGTATTTATTTTAAATAGCTGCATGTACCTTATAATAGAACTATTACTCACTTGTATTTGTGAAAAACTGGGGATTGTTTCTAAAATTTTTTCAAAAACCTTTAAATCAGAATATGCAGCATCTTTCATAAATTTTTTATGCTTATTTATTCTTTCTGTATTTTCTGACAGCCAAATACTTTGGTAATCGCTTTTTACAAATTTTATTTTCCTTCTTAATTTTTCTAAAAATATTTCTGGTTTTTTGGGAATAAATTCTGACAAACAAAAATAAGTATCCATTTTAGTAAGTTCATCTACATGCCAATGATGCTTTGGTTGGTATTTTCTTAAAAACTGTTTTATTCTTTTAGAAACTATCATTCCTCCCAGAGTTAATAGTATATCTGGCTGTAATTTTTTATACCCTTTCTCTTCTAACTTAGATATTAAGTTATCTATTGAATGAACAAATTTAGGATGATTTATATTAGAAGTAGTTTCTGTAAAAACTAAAACAGATGTATCGTCACTATATTTATTTAAAACTTCTTGTAATTTTTCTGATGGATAATTTACACCTATTAAAACAAGCTTTCTATCTGAACTATTCCAGATAGAAGCAAATGAATCGTAATCAATACTCTTTGCTATTGTATTTGCTTGAAAGTTTATTTTTTTAAAAACATATTCTTCTAATTTCTCTACCGTTTCATAAATAGGTTCATTAAAAGGAACATTAATATGTACAGGTCCTTTTTTTGATATTGAAGTTTCTATTGCTGCTGTTATTAAATTAGAATTTTCTTCAAGTAATTTATCATCTTCTATTAAATTCGCTGAGTATAAAATATGATTTTGAAAAACATTTTCTTGTCTAATTGTTTGTCCATCACCAATATCAATTAGATGTTTTGGTCTATCTGCAGAAATAACTATCAAAGGTATTTTACTATAGAAAGCTTCTGCTATAGCTGGGTAATAATTTAACAATGCAGATCCTGATGTACAAACTATTACAACAGGTTTTTGAGTTTGTTGAGCAATACCCATAGCAAAAAACGCTGCACAACGTTCATCTACTATACTTAAAGTCTCAAATTCTTTTATATTAAAAAAACCTACCGTTAGTGGAGCATTTCTAGATCCTGGCGAAATAACAACTGTTGTAATACTGTAATGTTTACATGCAGAAATGACTAATTGTGCTAGTTGTTTTTTTGGATACATGAATTATAAAAATATTATTAATAAAGAAAATCTGTACTAATGTACAGATTTCTATATTTTTTATTTAAAAGCTCAATCTAAAAACCGTCTGTAGGAGGATTTGGTGCTTCAGAAGAATCTTCATTAGCTTTCTTATAATCTGCTAAAAACTTAGTTAAACCACTATCCGTTAAAGGATGCTTTAATAATCCTTCAATTGCTTTTAATGGTCCTGTCATTACATCTGCTCCTATTTTAGCACAATCTATAATATGCATCGTATGACGAACAGAAGCTGCTAAAATTTCTGTTTCAAACATATAGTTATCGTAAATTAAACGAATTTCTTCAATTAAATTTAAACCATCTGTAGAAATATCATCTAAACGACCAATAAAAGGAGATACATATGTTGCTCCTGCTTTTGCTGCTAACAAAGCTTGACCTGCAGAAAACACTAGAGTTACATTCGTTTTAATGCCTTTATCTGAAAAATACTTACATGCTTTTACGCCATCTGCAATCATTGGTAATTTCACTACAATTTGTGAGTGTAAAGCTGCTAATGCTTCACCTTCTTTCACCATTCCTTCAAAATCTGTAGAAATAACCTCTGCAGAAACATCTCCTTCTACTATTTCACAAATTGCCTTATAATGATTTTTAATATTTTCTTCTCCTGTAATCCCTTCTTTAGCCATTAAAGACGGGTTGGTTGTTACTCCATCTAAAATACCTAAGGCTTGCGCTTCTCTAATTTGATCTAAATTCGCAGTGTCTATGAAAAACTTCATCTATTTTATATTTAAAAGTTGTGTTTCTATTTTACAAAATTACAACTTTAAATGTTTATTTTAGGATTGTTAAAAAACTTAATTTAGTAATACAAGTAGAGAAAATTATACTCTTTTTTATTAAAAAACACAAACCTCACCTTTTTTCTTATAGCGAAACAGAATAAACATTTAATATTTATAATAAATGACCTTAAAAACAGTATAACTTCAAACATAATTTCAATTTTCCCTAGATAATCATTAATCTCAAATTGAAAACATACTGTTTTTTTCAAAAATTAGCAATTAATTAATCTGTATTCTCCTATTTTCAAATAAATACCTAGTACTTTCGTTCGCTTAAAAATCATAGAATATGAGTTTGTCTGATGTAAAATTAGTTGTTACCGATATGGATGGTACTTTGTTAAATTCTAATCATGAAGTGAGTGATTTATTTTTTGATTTATTCAAAAAAATGAAAGCGCATGATATTATTTTTGTAGCTGCTAGCGGTAGACCTCTTTATGGCATTTTAGATAAATTACATTCTATTAAAGATGATATTATTATAGTTGCTGAGAATGGAGGACTGGCTCTTAAAAATGAAGATGTTTTACTTTCTACTCCAATAAGCTCAGAAAATTTAACCAAAATAAACACCTTAACAAAAACTCTTAAAGGAGCGAATCCTGTTTTTTGTACTAAAAACAAAGCATATACAAATAGTAAATCTACCAAACTGTTAGACCTTTTATCTGAATATTATGCAAATTTTCAATGCATAGATACTATTGATGAAATTAAAGAACCAGTATATAAAATAGCTTTTTATCATGAAGAAAGTTCTGAAAAATACTTATACCCTAACCTAAAACATTTAGAAACTGATTTTAAAGTAAAAGTATCTGCTAATCATTGGGTAGACATTTCTGAAAACAATGCTAATAAAGGATATGCTATTAATCTTTTACAAGAAAAATACCACATTACTCCTAAAGAAACTCTAGTTTTTGGTGATTATAATAACGACATAGAAATGCTAAAAGCTGCCTATCATAGTTATGCCATGGAAAACGCACATCCTTTGGTGAAAGAAACAGCAAGATTTATGACAAAAAGTAATAACGAATATGGCGTTGAGTATATTTTAGATTTACTTATCAAAGAAAAAGAAGCTAAACTTTCATAGTTTATAATGATTCATTATTAACTTTTCATATACTCTATCTGGTAAAATTCTTTTTAAAACAATAGAAAATTTCTCCATAAAAACACTTACTTTATAATGTATTTTTGGGTTTTTAGTTTCTATTATTTTATGAATAGATTTTGCCATTATAATAGGTTTTAATCCTTTATCTACATATTCATCACTTACTTTTAAATTTTTAGAATATGCATCTTTATAGGCAGAGTCTTCAAAAACTGGCGTATAATATCTTCCCGAAGCTATATTTGTAGCAAAACTACCAGGAGCAACAGAAACAACATTAACTCCAAACTTTTTCACTTCCATGCTAACAGATTCTGTTAAAATTTCTAAGGCTCCTTTGCTTGAAGAATAGATACTCCTAAACGGTAAACCTGAATAACCTGCAATAGAAGTTACATTGATGATTAATCCAGCCTTTTGTTTACGCATTATTGGTAATACATTTTTCATTACTTCTATGGGACCAAAAAAATTAGTAGCAAATCCAACTTTTATTTCTTCTAAAGGAATATCTTCCATTGCTCCCATAATTCCCTTTCCGGCATTGTTTATTAATACATCTATTCTACCTTCTTTTTCTATAATTTTTGATATTGCTTTTTCAATAGTTGCTGTACTTAATACATCTAACGCTATCATTTCGTAAGGAAGTTTTTTAACTTTTTCAGGATTTCTACTAGTACCATATACTTTATATTTTTTTGCTTGTAGATATACTGCAATAGACTCTCCTATTCCTGAGGAAGCACCTGTTATTAAAACAACTTTAGACATGGTTCTATTTTTTTTTAGATAATTTACTCTTTAAGTGTTCATTAAATTAACTTCCTATTTCTTGCTTTAAGAAAAACACACTTATTTCGGCTTCAAAAGTCTGTAAACAAAGCTTTTTTTCCAAATTTTTACCTAAAGATTTTGAGGTCTTTCAAAAAAAAGCTATTTTCGATACCGAAAACATAATTTACAAATTCCCAAAAACATTAGGATCATGAAAAAATTGTTTCTGTTAACTTTGTCATTCGTAGTATTAGCATCTTGTGGTGGTGATAAGAAAGAGAACGTTAAAGATTATTTAGTAATATCTGGTAAAGTTGATAATTTTAGAAAACGTAAAATTGAAATATCTAACGATTACGATTTTGATAAAGAAATTCGTTTTGATAGAAAAAATAAATCATTCTTAGATACTTTAAGAAAAATAACTCCTGGTCATTATACTCTAAAAATAGGAAGAAGAATAGTACCTATTTACTTGTCTTCTGTGGAAGATTTAGATGAAGATTTAGAATTAATAGTTGACGCCAAAAAGCGTACTGTAGACCCTATATTTAAAGGGAAAAATGCTACAATCAATACTTTTTTAGGGGAAAGAGATAAAAAGAAAAACATTCTTTTAGGAGATGTTAGAAAATTATATGCACTTAATGAAGACGAATTTTTGTCTAAAATGGACAAATTTAAATCTACCTTAGTGGATTTCGCAGAAGCTTCTAATTTACCAGAAGATTATTTAGCTAAAGAAAAGAGAAATACACATTATCAATTTGCTGTAGCTATTAAAAATTATCAAAACTTTCATAGAGCCGTTTATGGAGATGATGAATTTGTAGTTTCTGATAAATTTCCGTTAGATATACCTAATGAAGTAAGTTTTGACTTACCGGAAGATTATACTTTTTCATATTGGTATAGAGCTTTAATTAAAAGACGTATAGATGATGCTACTAATATAAAAAGAGGAGAAAAAGGTGATTTTGATTTAGCTTTTTTAGAAACAGTTAATGAAAAAGTAAAAGATACTTTAGTTAAAAATCATTTACTGTACACTAATGTAGATGATAGAATTACTATTGTTGATAACCTAAATGAATATTATGGTAAATTCTCAAAATATTCGACTAATAATGACAATAAAAAGAAAATATCAGCTCTTTACAACAAGTTAAAACTAACTGCTAAAGGCAATCCTTCTCCTAAGTTTGAAAATGTTGAAAATTATAAAGGAGGGAAAACATCTTTAGACGATATTATTGGAAAAGGAAAATACGTTTATATAGACGTATGGGCTACTTGGTGTGGTTTTTGTAAAAAAGAAGTACCTTTATTAAAAAGATTAGAGCAACAATACCATGACAAAAACATTGAATTTGTAAGTCTTAGTGTAGATAAATCTTCTAGTAAAGATAAATGGAAGAAAATTATCGAAGACAAAGAAATGGGTGGAATTCAACTTTTTGCTGGTAAGACACAAAAAGAATTTCAATTCACACAAGATTATCTAATCAAAGGATTACCAAGATTTATTTTATTAGATCCTGATGGAAACATTGTAACGGCAAATGCTCCTTTTCCTAGTCAAGGAAATAAGCTAATTACTATGTTTGAAGAATTAGGAATTTAGAAATCTTTAAATACAGCACAAAAAACGCGTTAAGTTATTAATAACTTAACGCGTTTTTTGTGCTGTATTTTTTCGTTTTTTTTAAATTATTACTATATCTTTTTTATCTTAGACAAAAATTTCCCCACTAAAGATTTCAGTATATCATTAAAATTAAGTGATTTATTCATTTAAACACTTCAAAACATTAGAGAGTCATGAAAAGATTGTTTCTATTAACCTTGTCTATTATAGTAGTAATATCTTGTAAGAGTAAAAAAGAAGAGAAAAAAGAAAAAGTTAAAGATTATTTAGTACTTTCTGGAAAAGTTGATAGCTTTAAAAAACGTAAAATTGAAATAAGTAATGATTATGATTTTGAAAAAGAAATAAACTTTAATAAAAAAAGTAAAACTTTCTTAGATACTTTACGAAATATAACTCCTGGACATTACAGTATAAAATTAAATAGAAGAATTGTATCTGTGTATTTATCTTCTATTGATGATTTAAAATTAATGGTAGATGCTAAAAAGCGTATTGTAAACCCTTATTTTGAAGGAAAAAACACTTCTATAAACAATTTCTTATGGGAAAGAGAAAAAAAACAAAGTATTCTTTTAGGTAATATTAGAAAGCTATATTCATTAGGAGAAGATGAATTCTTATCTAGGATTGATGAGTTTAAATCTAAACTTATAGATTTAGCAAAATCCTCTAATTTACCTGCTAAATATTTAGACAAAGAAATAAGAAATACACACTATCAATTCGCTTTTGCTATAAAAAATTATCAAAGATCTCATAGGATAATGTATGGTGATGATAAGTTTGTTGTTTCCAAAGAATTCCCTTTAGATATACCAAATAAAATTAGTTTTAATTTATCGGAAGATTATATTTTTTCAAAATCATATAGAGATCTAATTAAAAGAAAACTAGATGATGCTACCAACAAAGTGAATTATGACGATTATAACTTAGCGTATTTAGATGTTGTTAATTCAAAAGTAAAAGACACATTAATAAGAAATCATTTAATGTTTACCTCTGCTTCTTATTCTATTACTTCTGCTCCCGATTTAAAAAAATATTATGAAAAATATATAAATTACTCTACCAATAATAGTCACAACAAAAAAATAACTTCTATTTATAATAAATTAAAATCAACAGCAAAAGGTAACCTATCTCCTAAATTTTTTAAATATGAAAATCATAAAGGAGGCACAACTTCTTTAGATGATTTATTAGGTAAAGGGAAATACATATATATAGACGTTTGGGCTACTTGGTGTGGTTTTTGTAAAAAAGAAACTCCTTATTTAAAACAAATAGAAAAACAATTTCATGGTAAAAACATCGATTTTGTTAGCATTAGTTTTGATAAACCATCTGATAGAGAAAAATGGAAAAAAATGGTTGCTAAAGAAGAAATGAGTGGTATTCAACTTTTTGCTGGTAACTCTAAAGAAAAATCAAAATTCGCTAAAGATTACCTAATAAAAGGATTACCGAAATTTATATTAATAGATCCTGATGGAAAAATTGTAAGTGCTAATGCACCTTGGCCTAGTGAAGTTGAATTATTAACAGATCTTTTTAATAAATTGGGTATTTAATTAAAAAGCAAACAACTTCTCTTTTAACACTAAAAAAAACTAGATTCAAGCTTTTAAGCTTGAATCTAGTTTTTTTATATTTTTCTTTGTTAATTTTTAAAACCTATTATCACCATCTAATAAATCACCAATACCACCAAGAATGCTTCCTTCTCCTCTACTTCCCCCATTACTTGGTGCCATAGAAAGTACTCTTCCTGCTAACCTACTAAATGGTAAAGACTGAATAAAAACAGTTCCTGGCCCTCTTAATGTAGCAAAAAACAAACCTTCCCCTCCAAAAATTGTATTCTTAATTCCTCCTATAAATTCAATATTATAATCTACTTCTTGAGTAAAACCAACAATACAACCTGTATCTACCTTTAAAACTTCCCCAGGTTTTAATTCTTTTTTTGCCATGGTTCCACCAGCATGAATAAAACCAAGTCCATCACCTTCCATTTTTTGCATAATAAACCCTTCTCCTCCAAAAATACCTCTTCCTAATTTTTTAGAAAATTCGATTCCTATAGAAACTCCTTTTGCTGCACATAAAAACGCATCTTTCTGACAAATAAATTTTCCCCCAAATTCCGTTAAATCTATTGGTATAATTTTTCCTGGGTAAGGAGAAGCAAAAGAAACTTGTTTTTTTCCACTTCCTTCATTAGTAAAAACAGTCATAAATAAATTCTCTCCAGTTAAAATTCTCTTCCCTGCTGAGAAAATTTTTCCTAAAATTCCTTTCTCTTGATTAGAACCATCTCCTAGTATTGTATTCATTTTTATACCAGAATCCATCATCATAAAACTTCCACTTTCTGCAACCACTCCTTCTTCAGGGTCTAATTCAATTTCTACAAATTGCATTTCTTCTCCGTAAATACGATAATCTATTTCGTGTGCATCTTTTTGATAAAACATAATCTTTTATTTTTTTGATTAGACTCTCTTTTCTCTATTTTGTTACGATTTAACTTTAATACTCCATTCAAAATTAAATTTAGAAACGACAACCCCTTCTTTATTAATACCCTCTGAACTAAGTATAACTGTTTGTCCTTCCTTTGTTTTTAACGCTTTTTCTATAGTTCTATCTATTAATTCTCCTTGATTACAAGTAAATTTTATGATTCCTGTTGCTTTCTTTGTAAAAGAAGCATCCATATTAGTAACTAACATAGATATTTTTATTTTAGATCTATCTATTGCCTTAACCATCAATATTCCTGTTGAAAACTCTGCAGCCATACCTTGTACTGCCCAAAACATAGATTTAAAAGGGTTTTGATTTATCCATCTATGCTTCACTTTTATAGTCGACTTATTTTCATTTATTTCCTCTACTCGTATTCCTGTTAAAAAAGCAGAAGGTAATTTGTAAAGTAAAAACAAATTAATTTTTGATGGAGTAAATTTCATACATATAGTTTATATAACGGCAATTTAAACATTAGATTTTACTCTTTACAGGCAAAAAAATGTTAAAAAAAGTTAAATTATAGTACTATGTTTTGCATAGTACCTTTTTTTATACATATATTTGCATAGTATAGTATTATATAATTAATATTTATCATGAGAAATAACGACGAAAACACCAATGCTTTTTTAATACACATATCATCCTTTGCAGGATATTTATTTCCGTTAGGAAGTATTATAACCCCTCTAATATTATGGCAAACACAAAAAGAGAAGAGTTTGTTTTTAGATGCGCATGGAAAAGAAGCCGTTAATTTTAATATTAGTTTTTCGCTTTATATTTTTATTTTAAGTGCCTCTTTCTTTACCTTTTTTTTAAGAAGAATCTTTCATATTTTGGATAGATTAGACTCTAACAATTTTCATTATGACTTTACATTTAATGGAATAGGTTTCGATTTCTTAGGTATATTCTCTTTAGTAGGTTTGGTATCTATTATTAAAATTGCTTTAATAATTATTGCATCTACAAAAGCAAATAATGGAGAACACTATAAATATCCTTTCATTATAAAATTTATAAAATAACACCACATTAATGAAGATAGAAAACACAAAAGCACAAATGCGAAAAGGAGTTTTAGAGTATTGCATCCTTTCTATTTTACAAAAAGGAGACGCATATACTTCTGAAATTTTGAAAACATTAAAAAGTGCAGAAATGATTGTGGTTGAAGGAACAATTTATCCTTTATTAACACGATTAAAAAACGCAGGTTTATTATCGTACAGATGGGAAGAATCTACCTCAGGACCACCACGTAAGTATTATGTTATAACAGAAAATGGAACCATGTTCTTAAAAGAATTAGATAAAACATGGAACAACTTAGTAAACGCAGTAAATCAAGTAACAAGTATAAAATCGACATCCAATGAATAAAACTATTAATATAAACCTAGGAGGATTCTTCTTTCATATAGATGAAAATGCCTACCAAAAATTAAGGCGATATTTAGATGCCATCGCTCGATCTTTAAGTGATGACCCTCAAGGGAAAAACGAGATTATAGCAGATATTGAAGCGAGGATTAGTGAATTATTATCTGAAAAAATAACAGATGCGCGCCAAGTTGTTAATGAAAATGATATCGATGATATTATTACCATTATGGGGCAACCTGAAGATTATTCTGATACAGAAGAAGATTACATAGAACAGACTTCTTATACAAAAAGAAAAAATACTACTGGTAAAAAACTATTTAGAGATGGAAATGATAAGTTTTTAGGCGGAGTTTGTGCAGGTATAGGTCATTATTTACATATTGATACCATTTGGATTCGATTAGCTTTTATATTATTAATAGCAAGTGGTGTTTCCCCTTTAGTATACATTCTTTTATGGGTATTACTACCGGAAGCTAAAACTACCTCTGAAAAATTGCAGATGGAAGGAGAACCAGTCAATATTGATAACATTGAAAAAAAAATTCGTAACGAGTTTGAATTTTTGTCCACAAAATTAAAAGATGGTGCTAGTGAATTAACAGATAAAATTTCGAGTGCGGATTATGAAAAATTACGGAATCAAACAAAATCAGGTTTTCATGATTTTATAGACTCTGTTGCTAAAATATTAACTGTATTACTTAAAGTATTTGGTAAATTTATGGGAGCAATTTTAATATTTGTTGCTGGTATCACTTTAATTAGTTTTGTAGTAGCATTGTTTTCAATGGGCAGCATAGAAATTTTAGATTTTGATAGTGACTTTATACAATACCCTATCTTTTTCTATGATTCTATATTTCCAAATTGGTTACTATCCATTTTTGCTTTCTTTGCTATAGGTATTCCTTTTTTAGTACTGTTAATATTAGGCTTACGAATTTTGTCGCCAAATATAAAAAGATTAAATACTACCAGTGCCTTATCCTTATTTGGAGTATGGTTAGTTGCTATTTTCTTTATTTGTTTTGCAGGTATAGAATTCGCTACTTCCAAAGCACAAACGGGTATTAAGCTAAACAAAAAAAATATTCAGATTAATAAATCAGAACCCCTTAAAATTAGTGTAAAAAACAATGATAATATTTATTATTTACATAATTTAAAAAGAAGAAATAATGCGGAAGAAGCATATGTAGATGATATTAAGGTAAAATATTCTAATAATGTAAAAATAAATGTAAAAAAAAGCGATTCTGAAGAAACCTATTTAGAAATTAAAAAAGAATCTGAAGGAAGAAAAAGAAAATCAGCAATTTCTAATGCAGAGAAAATAGATTATAAATTTAACATTCAAGATAATAAAATCATTTTTGATGCATATTTTCTTAGTGATATTCAAAATATGTGGAAAGACGAGGAAGTATACATCACTATTTATATACCTGAAGAAACCACCATGTATTTCGAAAACTCTTCAAAAAACTTCCTTTATCATATAGATAATACAGGAAATATTTATGACAGGAAAATGGGTAGTCATCTTTTTAAAATGACCTCTAGAGGATTTAATTGTTTAGATTGTAAACAAACAAACACTTCTAATTTTAAAGAGGAAGATTCTATTAACAATGATGAGGACGAAGAGGAAGATAATAATGAAGACATCTCATTTCTTTTTGATAGTACTATAAATGATTATAAAGCAGAATTTCATATTAATAAAAAAACTACGAAGAATGAATTAAAAAAATTAATCAAATGGTTTAAGAAAAAACAAAACATAGATATTGAAATTTTAAGTTCTAGATACAATCAAGAAGGTGCTATTAAAAATATAAAACTAAAAATAGATTGTAACGATGGATATAATGGAGTAATTAACATTACCAATAATACGCTAAGTAATTTACCTGTTGGTTTTAGAAGACTTTACAATGAAGATAATAAAGATTTAGCTTTTAAAATTTGGGGAAGTAATTAACGTAATGCTAAAAACTAACAACTATGAAACAACTATTTGATTTTTTCTTTAAAGGAAATTTTTTATTAAAACTATTACTCTTAATATGGTCTTTTCTAACTTCTCTTTTTAGTACTGCACAAGTAAGTCGTAATTCTGATTTATTTAAAACTTTAAAAGCAAAGGATAGCATTATATTTGAACGAACATTTAATTTGTGTGAATTAGAAAAATTACCTTCCATTATTAATGATGACTTTGAATTTTATCATGATGTTGCTGGCGTACAAAATAAAGAAGCTTTTTTACAATCTGTAAAAAACAATATTTGTCCTAATAAAGAAGAAAAATTAATACGGAAATTAGATAAAAATAGCTTAACTGTATATCCTTTAAAAAATAACAACCAACTTTATGGTGCTATACAGAAAGGAAAACATTATTTTTTTATAAAAAAAGAGAAAGAATTACAACCTACTGGAGCTGCTTTATTTACTCACCTATGGATTTTAAAAAATAAAAAATGGAAGCTGAAACGTGTTTTAAGTTACAATCATCTTCCAATACAAAATTAGTTTTTTAGTTAGCTAACTCTTAAACTAATACTTGGTTTACTTTGCCAAAGCTCTTTTTGAGCTTTGGCTTTTTATTTCATTTCCTTATTTTTACAATTATGAAATGGATATTTTCTACAATATTTTTACTAAATATTTTTTTTAGTTTTTCTCAAAAATTACCAAAGGGGTTTTCGTACGTCCATGATATGATACCTACTATTCAACAAGAATTACGTTATTGTTATACAAATAACTTCATGGGGGTATCTGTAGAAGGATATGAAGAACCAGTATTGATTACTTCAACAAAAACTGTAAAAGCATTAAAAAAAGCACAAGAAAAATTATTAAAAAAAGGACTAGGTTTAAAGATTTTTGATGCATATAGACCTCAAAGTGCCGTAAATCACTTTGTAAAATGGGCAAAAATCCCAGGGGATACTTTAACCAAACAACAATACTATCCTACACTTAACAAACGAAATCTTTTTAAGCTAGGATATATAGCTTCTAGATCTGGACACTCAAGAGGTAGTTCGGTTGATTTAACCATTATCAATAGAAAAACTGGTAAAGAATTAGACATGGGAGGACCCTATGATTTTTTTGGAAAAATATCGCACACCAGCTATCCCAAAATAACAAAAAAACAAAAAGCAAATAGATTATTACTTAAAAATATAATGATAGCTAATGGTTTTAAATACTATTCTAACGAATGGTGGCATTTTACATTACGTAATGAACCTTTTCCTAAAACATATTTTAACTTCCCTATTAAGTAAGAATTAACACTTTTGATCGACAAAAGTAACCAAAACGGCATTATCTTTGCTACAATTCGTTTATGATGCAACAATATTTTTTAAAATTTTTAATTATTGCAATTGCAGTTAATTGTAATCCTATATTTGGACAAATAGATACACCCTCTGGAGGATCTGTAAAAGGAACTTCTATAGGTACCATAGAAGCACCTGCTCGAGAAATTAAAAAACCAACATCCTTAAATTTTGGTAATGATAACGGATTTAAAACTGCTAACAAAAAATTAGAAAAGAAAAGAAAAAGAAAAAAAGCGGAAGAAGATCTTAAAAATAAAGGGATTTTAACAAAAGCTAAAATAGCAGAAGAAAAATACCTTAAAAACTTTAGAAAAATAAATGGTTTATACAACTACCCTGTAATTGATCAAGATTTAGGAAGTATTCAAACAGAATCTAAAAGTGTAAACATCATTTGTAGAGACTATCAATATCCAGATGGAGACCGTGTAACTATATATGTTAATGACATTCCTGTTGTTACAAACCTAACTTTAAAACAGCGTTTTCAATCCTTTAATATTCCTTTAGATGTTGGAATTAATAAAATTAAAATCGTTGCATTAAATCAAGGCTCCTCTGGACCAAATACGGCAGCCTTTAAAATATACAATGATGCTGGTATGCTAATTTCTTCTAACGAATGGAATTTAGCTACTGGTGCTAAAGCAACATTGGTAGTTGCTAAAAATAAATAGCAGAAATTATTCTTTTTTTATTTCTATAAGTGTCAATTTTTCATTTCGAAAAAGCACTCCATTAATCAATAACATTTTGAACTTAAAATTTGTATATTTAATTTCAGAAACTCTTTTAAAGAAACTGATAATCTTTGAATTACAGAGAATTCAACCTACAATAAAAATTAAAAGTTAAAGTAGATCTTTTGTATTTATTTTATTTAAAAATTAGATATTTTATAAAATAAATACGTATAACCTTACTAATTTACGAAAACGTTTAAGGTAAATACTTAAAAAACGCATTTTTTATTCTATAAAAAACTATTATTTTTGTTCTTGCATTTTAAACAAGCAACAAGAAACAAACAACAATTTAGAATGAAAAAAATAACGAAGGAAACCTACATCAATTGGTATAAGGATATGCTGTTTTGGAGAAAGTTTGAAAACAAACTTGCCGCAGTTTATATACAGCAAAAAGTAAGAGGGTTTTTACACTTATACAATGGGCAGGAAGCTGTTTTAGCTGGTTCTTTACATGCTATGGATTTAACAAAAGATAAGATGATTACTGCTTATCGTAATCATGTTCAACCTATTGGTATGGGAGTAGATCCTAAAAGAGTAATGGCTGAATTATATGGTAAAGCTACTGGAACCTCTCAAGGATTAGGTGGATCTATGCATATTTTTTCTAAAGAATTTCGATTTTACGGAGGTCATGGTATAGTTGGAGGTCAAATTCCTTTAGGTGCTGGTCTTGCTTTTGGTGATAAATACCACGATAGAAAAGCAGTAACTTTATGTTATTTTGGAGATGGTGCAGCAAGACAAGGTTCGCTTCATGAAACCTTCAACATGGCTATGAATTGGAAATTACCAGTTGTTTTTATTTGTGAGAATAATGGATATGCCATGGGAACTTCTGTAGAAAGAACTGCCAATCATGAAGATATTTGGAAATTAGGTTTAGGATATGAAATGCCTTGTGGTCCTGTAGATGGAATGAATCCTGTAAAAGTAGCAGAAGCAGTTGATGAAGCTATTGAACGTGCTCGTAGAGGAGATGGCCCTACTTTCTTAGAAATGAAGACATATCGTTATAGAGGACATTCCATGTCAGATGCGCAACATTATCGTACAAAAGAAGAAGTGGAAGAGTATAAAAAAATAGATCCTATTACACAGGTATTAGATATCGTGAAAGATAAAAACTATGCTAGTGATGATGAAATAGAAGCAATTAACAAAGAAGTAAAAGACTTAGTTAAAGAATGTGAGAAATTTGCTGAAGAATCTCCATTCCCAGATGTAAGTATTTTACATGATGTTGTTTACGAACAAAACGATTATCCTTTTATAAAATAATAACCAACTAAATTAGGTACAAATGGCAACAGTAATTAACATGCCTCGCTTAAGCGATACAATGGAAGAAGGAGTAGTAGCTTCTTGGTTAAAAAAAGTTGGAGATAAAATAGAAGAAGGTGACATTTTAGCGGAAATTGAAACAGATAAAGCTACTATGGAGTTCGAATCTTTTCATGAGGGAACTTTATTACACATTGGAGTTCAAGAAGGAGAAGGTGCTCCCGTTGATACTTTATTAGCTATTATAGGTGATGAAGGAGAAGATTTTTCTGCTTTATTAGGAGGGAATTCTCCTTCAGAAGAAACAACAACAGAATCTGTAAACAAAGAGGAAATTAAAACTGAAGCAACTTCAATTTCTATTCCTGAAGGAACACAGATAATAAACATGCCAAGATTAAGTGATACCATGGAAGAAGGTACTGTAGCTTCTTGGTTAAAAAAAGTTGGTGACAAAGTACAGGAAGGTGATATTTTAGCGGAAATTGAAACAGATAAAGCTACAATGGAATTTGAATCTTTTTATGAAGGAACTTTACTTCATATAGGTGTTAATGAAGGAGATGGAGCTCCTGTAGATACTTTACTTGCCATTATAGGTAAAGAAGGAACAGATGTTTCTTCTATTATTGAAGCTAATAAAAATGGCAAAGTAGCTACTGCCACACCCAACGAAAGCAAAAAAGAAGAAAAGCCTACTGAAAAGACTGCAACTCCTACGAAAGAAGTAAACCAGCCTACTTTAAATACTGGTAATAGAATTTTCGCCTCTCCTCTTGCTAAAAAAATAGCAAAAGATAAAGGCATTAATTTAACTGAAATAAAAGGTTCTGGAGAAAATGGTCGTATCATTAAAAAAGATGTAGAAAACTATACTCCTACCACTAGTAATACATTAGAAACTTCAAATACCTCTACTCCACTTGCAGTTAGTAATTTTGCTATTGCAGGGGAAGAAAAGACAGAAGATGTTAAAAATTCTCAAATGCGAAAAGCAATTGCGAAAAGCTTAGGGAACTCTAAATTTAATGCTCCGCATTTCTACTTAAATATTGAAGTAGACATGAGCAATGCAATAGCATCTCGTAAAACGATTAATGCAATTCCTAATGTTAAAGTTTCGTTTAACGATATGGTAGTGAAAGCTTGTGCAATGGCTTTAAAGAAACACCCAAAAGTAAATACTACTTGGACAAATGAGACTACTCAATACCATAGTCATATTCATGTTGGTGTTGCAGTTGCTGTAGATGAAGGTTTAGTTGTTCCTGTAGTAAAGCATAGTGATTCTTTAAGTTTAACACAAATTGGAGCTTCCGTTAGAGACTTAGCAGGAAAAGCTAGAAATAAAAAAATAAAACCAAATGAAATGCAAGGCAGCACATTTACTGTTTCTAATTTAGGTATGTTTGGTATTGAAAGTTTTACTTCTATTATAAACCAGCCAAATTCAGCAATATTATCTGTAGGTGCAATTGTTGAAAAACCTGTCGTAAAAAATGGAGAAATTGTAGTTGGAAATACAATGAAATTGACATTAGCTTGCGATCATAGAACTGTAGATGGTGCTGTTGGCGCTCAATTTTTACAAACATTGAAAACGTATATAGAAAATCCAGTTACTATGCTGGCTTAAAATACACTTCAAAAAAAAATAAAAAAAAGCTCTGATAATCAGAGCTTTTTTTTATTTTTGCCGAAATTTTAAATAAAAGCTATGATAAAAAAACTACTCTTTTTTATTTTTTCGTGTATATCTATATTTAATAACTACGCACAACAAATATGGCAACAAAAGACAACTAACCTGTCTTTAAAAAAATATTACACCAATCAAACCGATTCTAAATCTTTAAAACTTAAAAAAAAATATTTTCTATCTATAATTAAAGATGCTCCTAAAAGAAATGAATTAAAAACTTCTTTACAAAGAATTTCTTTACCTGTAGACAAAAATAGTTTTGAAATCTTTGAAATCTTTGAAGCGTCTAATTTTGACACAAAGCTAAATCAAAAGTTCCCTTCTATTAAATCATACATTGCAAAAAGTATTACTTCAAATAAAACAGCAAGGTTAAGCTATGATAAATACACAGGGTTACATGCTTCTATTTTTAGTGATAATGGTACTATAATTATTCAACCTATAGATAAAAAAACAAACGAATATCTTTTTTATAATAGAAATACAACAGAAATTTCATCTGCTTTTGAGTGTAACACAATAGAAAGAGCAAAGAAAACTTTTCAATCTAGAAAAAACCAACTTTCAGCGATTAATGATGGATATCTAAGAAAATACAAAGTAGCTATAGCTGCTACGGGTGAGTATTCTAATTTTTTCTTAACAGGCTCAGAAACGACTGATGAAGAAAAAAGAGGTACGGTTTTAGCTGCTATTAATAATTCTTTAACAAGAATAAATGGGATTTTCGAAAGAGATTTCGGAGTAACTATGGAATTAGTTGCTAATAATGATCAATTAATTTTTTTAGATGCAAATACAGATCCTTTTAATGTAGGTAATTATAACCAAGAAACACAAACTACTTTAGATACTATTATTGGTAGTGAGAACTACGATGTTGGTCATGTTTATATTCATTCAAATAGAATATATGGTAATGCTGGATGTATTGCTTGTGTTTGTACTGAGGGTCAAAAAGGTAGCGCTTTTACAGCTCATACAGATCCTAGTTCAGATCATTTTAATATGATTGCTAGTCATGAATTTGGGCATCAATTTGGTGGTTATCATGTACAAAGTAGCTCTAATTGTCGTAGTGGTATTAATAGTGAAGTAGAGCCTGGTAGTGGAAGCTCTATTATGGGTTATGCAGGAATATGCTTTCCTAATGTTCAAGAAAACCCTGATGATTATTTTAATTATGTAGATATTAGAGATATAATTGAATGGACTCGAAATGGGAGCTCTTGTGCTGAGTTAATTTCTACTGGAAATAATGATCCTACAGTAGATGCTGGACCAAACTATACAATACCAATAAGTACTGCATTTATTTTAAAAGGAAGTGGAGACGATACAGATAATAACTCTTTACTTACATATTGCTGGGAACAAAATGATACAGGAAACCCTTTTTCATCTAATACTCCTCAGCCTACTTGGGTGCAAGGACCTTTATTTAGATCGAGATTACCTGTTAGTTCTCCTGTAAGATATTTACCTCAATTGGAAGATGTTATTAATGGTAATTTAAGACCTACCTGGGAAGTTATTCCTTCTGTTGCTAGAACAATGAACTTCGCGTTAACCGTTAGAGATAATGCTCCAATAGGTCCAAAAACTACTTCTGACCTCATGACTGTTACGGTAGTAGACAATGGTGGAGCTTTTGCTGTTACTTCACAAAAGAATAATGAAACTTGGAATGTTGGAGATATAAAAACCATTACTTGGAATGTAGCAGGCACCAATGAATCTCCTATTAATGCTACAAATGTTGATATTCTTCTATCTTTAGATGGTGGATATACTTATCCTCATACAATATCTACTAATGCTTTAAATTCTGGAGAGGCAACAATTATTGTTCCAGAAATTCCTCAAGGTACTACAGAAGGTCGAATTATGATTAAACCTGTAGATAATATTTTCTATGCCATTAACGCAGCTAATATTACCATTAAAAAATCTGAATTTGTAATGAATTTTTCAGAAACAGATTTAAATCAAAAGATTTGCAAACCTAATGATATTGAATATAATTTCATTTACAACACGAATTTAAGCTTTAATGAGGAAACTACATTTAGTGTAGAAAATTTACCTGATAATTTAACTGCAACTTTTGAACCAGTTAATGCAATTAATAATAATACTCCTGTAAAATTAACTATTACAAACACAACTACTACTGAACTTGAAGAAATAGTATTTAATGTAGTCGGAACATCAGGAACAATAGAAAGAAAATCTTTATTGTCTTTTAATTTATATGGAACAGAAACTTCAGTTCCAGTTCTTTCTTTGCCCGAAAATAATAGTACGGCAATTGGTATTGCTAATGTTTCATTAGAATGGAATTTAATTGAAAATATTGAAAACTATACTTTAGAATTAGCTACTGACACAGACTTTAATAACATTATTGAAACTACTAGCACTACGATAAATTTACATACATTAAGTACCAATTTAGACTTTAACACTACCTATTACTGGAGAGTAAAAGGTAGTAATTTATGTGGTGACAGCGATTATTCAGAAGCATTTTCGTTTACAACTAAATGTTTTACCCCTACAGATGTTGTAGCAACTAACATAACAACTAGTTCTGCTGATATTTCATGGGTAGATACTAATAACAGTAATGATTGGGAAATAGAAGTGGTTTTAACAGGAGCATTACCTCTTGGAGTTGGCACTTTAACAAACAATAAACCTTATTTAGTAAACAACCTAAATTCAGGAACAAGTTATGATGTATATGTAAGATCTATTTGTTCTACTTCAAACTATAGTGAATGGGCAGGACCATATCGCTTTAATACAGTAGCCGACTATTGTAATGGAGATAAATTTTTTGATACAGGAGGCGAAAATGGTAATTATTCTAGTAATGAAAACATAACAACAACAATTCTTCCTAGAGATGCAGAAATTGTTGCAATTAATTTTGAATCTTTTGACTTAGAAAATAGTTTTGATTTTTTAACTATTTATGATGGTAATGACACGAATGCTCCTTTAATAGGCTCTTACACAGGAAATAACTCTCCAGGTTATATTGTCTCTAAAAAAGGACAGGGAATTACTTTTGTTTTTACTTCTGATGGAAGTGTAATAGGAAGTGGATGGGCTGCCACTGTTAATTGTATTACTATTACTTGTTCAGAACCTAGTGATCTTACTTACACGAATCTATCTGGAGGTTCTATAGATTTATCTTGGACTGCTAACGGTTCTGAAAGTCAATGGGAAATTGAATATGGAATAAAAGACTTTATTAAAGGCACTGGTAATAAATTGCTTACAACAACAAATCCAGTTACAATTAATACACTAACTGCAGAAACAGAATATGATTTCTATCTTACCGCAATATGCGGAGCTTCTCCTACAGAAGATGATAGTTTTGCGGTAGGTCCATTTACTGTTGAAACTCCTTGTAATATAATTACTGCTCCATATACCTTTACTATAGAAAATCAAAATGCAAATTCTACTATTGAAAATTGCTGGAGTGGTATTCCTGAAGTAAATCAAGCTAATTATTATTGGGAAGCAAAATATTCTACTTTCTTTCAAAACAATACTACAGGACCATACAAAGCAAATACAGGGGATAAATATTTTAGTATCCGAGATAGTGGAAGTAATCTTAATGATGAAGCAAATCTTTTATCTCCTATCATAGATATATCTTCTTTATCTACACCTACTTTAAATTTCCATAGTTTCTTGTATGGTGAAGATATCGTCAGTTTTCATGTAGATATCTTCAACAATGGAACTTGGCATGAAGATGTTTTTGTTTTAAATGGACAGCAACAAGAATCTACCACAGATCTTTGGCAAGAAAATTTCATTGATTTATCAGCATATAACAATCAAATTCAAATACGATTTAGAGGAATTTCTAATGGAAATAGTAATAATGAAATTGCTATCGATGATATTAATGTATATAATTTACCTAGTTGTATTAAACCTTCTAATTTTGAGTACACAAACGTGACTGCAACTACTGTTGATTTATCTTGGACTCCAAACGGAAGCGAAACTTCTTGGATAGTAGAATATGGAACTCCTAATTTTACTCCAGGTAACGGAACATCTGTAACTGTTACTGCTAATAATTATACCCTAGGAAATTTACCTTCAGATTCTGAAATTGAAATCTATGTTAAATCAGATTGTGGAAATAACCCAGGAGAAATAACTAGTGATGTTATTGGTCCTTTAAAAATTGAAACACCATGTAATATTTATACTGCTCCTTATACTTTTACTATAGAAGATCAAAACACAAATTCTATTATTGAAAATTGTTGGAGTGGGAATCCTGAAGTAAATCAAGCAAATTACTATTGGGAAGCCAAAACTTCTAATTTTTATGAAGGCAATACAACTGGTCCATACAAAGCAAACGCAGGAAATAAGTATTTCAGTACACAAGATACTGGAAGTAATCTTAATGATGAAGCAAATCTTCTATCACCAATAATAGATATTTCTTCCTTAACAACACCTACTTTAAATTTTCATAGTTTCTTATATGGTGAAGATATTGTTAGTTTTCATGTAGATATTTTTAATAATGGAATGTGGAATGAAGATGTTTTTGTTTTAAATGGACAACAACAAGAATCTACTACTGAGCTTTGGCAACAACATTTCATTGATTTATCGGCATATACCAATCAAATTCAAATACGATTTAGAGGAATTTCTAATGGAAATAACAACAATCACATTGCTATTGATGATATTAATGTATATAATTTACCTAGTTGTATTAAACCTTCTAATTTTGAATACACAAATGTAACTGCAACTACTGTTGATTTATCTTGGACTCCAAACGGAAGCGAAACTTCTTGGATAGTAGAATATGGAGCCTCTAATTTTACCCCAGGTACAGGAACATCGGTAACTGTTACTACTAATAATTACACCCTTGAGAACTTACCTGCAAACTCTGAAATTGAAATTTATATTAAATCTGATTGTGGAAATAATCCTGGAGAAATAACTAGTGATGTTATTGGCCCTTTAAAAATTGAAACACCATGTAATATATACACCGCTCCTTATACTTTTGATGTAGAAAGTCAAAACACAAATTCTATTATTGAAAATTGCTGGAGTGGAAATCCTGAGATATACCAAGCTAATTACTATTGGGAAGCTAAAAGATCTAGGTTTAATCAAAATGAAACTACTGGACCTTACAAAGCAAATACTGGAGATCATTATTTTTCCACTTCAAACAATGTAAGTTCTGTAGGTGCAGAAGCAAGCCTTCTATCTCCAATTATTGATATTTCTTCTTTGACAACTCCTACTTTAAATTTCCATAGTTTTATGTACGGTGAAAATATAAGTAGCTTTCATGTAGATATTTTTAACAATGGTACATGGAATGAAGATGTTTTTGTTTTAAATGGGCAACAACAAGAATCTAACAGAGATCTTTGGGAAGAACATTTTATTGATTTATCAACCTATACGAATCAAATTCAAATAAGATTTAGAGGAATTTCTAATGGAAATAACAATAATGAAATTGCTATTGATGATATTAATGTACACAACTTACCCAACTGTATTAAACCTTCTAATTTAGAGTATACAAACGTAACTGCTACTACTACTGACTTATCATGGACTGCTAATGGTTCTGACACTTCTTGGATAGTTGAATACGGAACTCCTAATTTTAATCCAGGTACAGGCACATCAGTAATCGTTACCAGTAATAACTATACCTTAGAAAACTTACCGTCTAATTCAGACATCGAAATCTATATTAAATCAGATTGTGGAAATAACCCAGGAGAAATAACTAGTGACGTTGTCGGTCCTTTAAGAATAAAAACTCTTTGTGAGGCTTTTACAGCTCCTTGGTATTATAATGTAGAGGATCAAAATACGAGATCTACTATTGGAAACTGCTGGAGCAATGCTTCTAGTCCTACTCAAGATATTTATTTATGGGCAACTGAAAGGTCTACATTTTTTGAAAGTAATACAGGACCATATAGTGCTAATAGCGGTTCTAAATATTTTAGAACAATCTCAAACGGAACTTCTGCTGGGGATGAAGCTAGTTTAATTTCTCCTACAATTAATATGGATAATTTAAGTAATCCTATTTTAAATTTTTATGCTTTCATGTATGGAAATAATGTAGGAAGCCTTCATATCGATATCTTTAATAATGGTAACTGGACTAATGATATAAAAGTTATTAATGGGCAACAACAAACTTCTTCTAGAGATTTATGGAATGAATACTATGTAGATTTAAATATTTTTAGTGGAAATGTAATTCTACGATTTAGAGCTGTTTCTACTGGACCAGGAACACATGAAATAGATATTGATGATATTAGTATTATTGAAAAGCCAACTTGTGTTAAACCTACAGATATTACTTTCAGTACAATTACCGAAAGTTCTATAGATATTCATTGGACTGCTAATGATAGTGAAACATTACAGCACACGATAGAATATGGTCCACAAGGTTTCTTTTTAGGCACAGGAACACAAAGTACCACTAGTACAAATACGTATTCAGCAACTGACCTAACATCTAACTCAGCTTATGATTTTTATATTAGAACTGAATGCCCTAATGGTAATAACTCTGAATGGTCAGGTCCTTTTACAAGAACGACATTGCCTGATTACTGTAACGGAGATCATTTTTATGATACAGGTGGTCCTTTAGGGTCATATTCAAATCGGGAAGATTACACTACTACTATTTATCCAAAAAATGCTAATAGTACAGTTACTGTAGAATTTAATAGTTTTGAATTAGAAAGTTGTTGTGATTTCTTATCTGTTTATGATGGTACAGATATTAATGCTCCTTTAATAGGTAGTTATAATGGGAATAGTAACCCAGGTATTATAACATCTTCTCATTCTTCTGGTGCTTTAACTTTTAAATTCACATCTGATGGTTCTGCTACTTTTTCTGGTTGGGATGCCACAGTAATTTGTAATAGCAATACATGTCCTAATCCTACTGATTTAATTGTGGAAGAAACATTTACAGATAGTGCTTCTATAAATTGGAATGCAGGAAATACTGAAACAAATTGGATTATAGAATACGGTGAAACAGGATTCACCCCTGGAAGTGGTACTGAAATAGAAACTACGGATCGTCCATTTCTTCTTAATAACCTGAACTCTCAAACAGAATATGACGTATATATAAAAGCTAGTTGTGATAATGAAGTTAGCCTTTATTCTACTAAAACTACTTTTAGTACAAAACCTAACTATTGTAATGGAGATCGTTTTTATGATTCTGGTGGAATAATTAACAACTATAGTAATAATGAAAATTATACAGAAACAATAACTCCTTCAAATGATGCTGATAGAGTTAGCGTAACATTTAATTCTTTTGATTTAGAAAGTTGTTGTGATTTCTTATCTATTTATGATGGTTCTGATATAAATGCTCCTTTAATAGGAACTTATAGTGGAACAGATACCCCCGGCACTATCACAGCTTCTAATGAAGATGGAAGTTTAACTTTTGCTTTTACTTCTAATGATTTCGGTACATCTTCTGGTTGGAATGCTATTGTTAATTGTCTGTATGATTGTGCAACACCATCTAATCCTGTAGTAGAAAATATTACTACTAATGAAGCAATACTAAGTTGGGATAGTGAAGACAGCCAACAAACTTGGGAAATTTTATTAGCTGTTAATGATAACATCTTAGATTTTTATACTGTAAACACAAATAGTTATGTGTTTACTAACTTAGAACCTGGAACAACTTATCAATATGGAATTAGGGCTAATTGTAATGAAAACGGAAATCAAGGAAAAAGTGAATGGATTGGTTCTTTCTCTTTTACAACGGAAGAAATCACCTGCCCTATTCCTTCTAACATCTCTGTACAAGATATTTCTAAAAATGAAGTTACTTTAAAATGGGATGCTGGAGGTAGTGAACAAACCTGGCAAATTGAGTATGGTGCAGATGGATTTACACAAAGTAATGGAGTTTTACACAGTGTGAATACAAACAACCCTATACTAACAAATTTAGAACCTTCTACCATTTACCAATACTATATTAGAGCTAATTGTGGCAATAATACAGATATAGATAACAGTGAATGGATTGGTCCTTTCTCTTTTACAACTTCTGATATTACTTGTCCAGTTCCTTCTAATACTTCTGTACAAGATATTTCTAAAAATGAAGTTACTCTAAAATGGGATGCTGGAGGTAGTGAACAAGCTTGGCAAATTGAGTATGGTACAGATGGATTTTCAAAAAATAACGGTACTGTAAATAATGTAAACACTAATAACTATACATTAACAAATCTAGAACCTTCTACTGTATACCAATATTATATTAGGGCTAATTGTGGTAGCAATAATGAAGACAATAGCGATTGGATTGGTCCGTTCTCTTTTACAACTGCTGATATAACTTGTCCTGTTCCTTCTAATGCTTTGACCGAAAACATTACAATTAATAAAGCTACTTTAAAATGGGATGCAGGAGGTAGTGAACAAACTTGGCAAATTGAATTTGGTATAGATGGTTTTGTAAGAAACAATGGTAATATTATTAAAGTTAATACAACTAATTATACTTTAAAAGACTTAGACGCTTCTACCACATATCAATACTACATTAGAGCTAATTGTGGAAGTAACACAATAGATAATAGTGAATGGATTGGTCCATTCTCTTTTACAACGGAAGACATAATATGTCCTGTTCCTTCTAATCTTTCTATATCAAATGTCTCTAAAAATGGAGCTACTTTAAATTGGGATGTCAATGAAAATGAGCAATCATGGGAAATAGAATATGGTATAGATGGCTTTTCTCAAAATAATGGTACTAAAACCGATGTAAATACTAATAATTATGTCTTTACAAATTTAGAAGCTTCAACAGTATATCAATATTATATTAGAACTAATTGTGGTGAAACTATAGACGCTAGTGATTGGATTGGACCGTTCTCTTTTCAAACATTATGTGATGCTATTTCTGCTCCATTCCATGAAAAATTTACTTCATCTGTTATACCAGAATGTTGGGGATTAAATGAAACTAATAATTGGAATTTTAATACGGATGCTATTTATAATTCTAATCCGATAGATGATCACAGTAATAACGGAAACTCTAATTATGCTTGGATCAGTAATTCTACATTAAACGATTCAAATAGTTTAAAAACTGGTTTTATTAATATCTCGAATCTAAATTCTCCTACTCTACAATTTGCATTGTTTAGTCAGAATTCTGTTAATAATGAGTATAATACTGTAACTGTAAAATTACATGACAGCTCTGGAAAATCTATTACATTAATGGAATTACAGGGTAAAACTGAAGATGGATGGGAAACATTTGATTTTAATATTAACAACTATACTACAAATGATAATGATATTCAAGTAGAGTTTATTGTAACTAAAAATAATGCTAGTATTTCTTCTGATAATAATATTTTAATTGATGACATTAAAGTAGATGAAGAAGCTTCTTTAAGTACTGAAAATATTGATATTATTAAAGGTTTTAGTTTTTATCCAAACCCAGTTAAAAATACATTGATCATTAAATCAAATGAAATAATAACCAAACTAGAAATATATAATTTGGTGGGTCAGAAATTAATTATAAAAAAATTAAAAGACGAGAAACAGATTAATAATCTTGATGTATCAGAACTTTCCTCTGGAAGTTACTTAATAAAAGCATATGCTAATAAAAAAGTAAAAACATTTAGAATCATTAAAAATTAATAAGAAAATAATATTTTAAAAAATAAAAAGTTCAAAGTATATACTTTGAACTTTTTATTTTAGCATTTTGTAAACCTATAACTATTATATCGACCTATTAAAAAATTAATTTATAAAACATGAAACAATTATATTTTCTTTTTTGTGTAAGCTTTCTTCTTCTTAGCTGTATTCAAGATGACATTATTGATGATCAAGTAGCTGAAGAGTTTATAATTACGAATCCTATTAATGAAATTACACTTAATAAGACTTATCAATACACAACAAAATATACAGACAATGTTGGTAAAAGTATCGATTCTCAAGTGAATTGGCAGAGCTCTGATGTTAATCTTGCTACTATTAATACCACTGGATTAATAACTGGCATCGCTGAAGGTGATGTTATTATTACAGCCTCAGTTACTTCCTCTGAAGGAAAAACAATTACAACAGAAAACAAAGTCACTGTTACTTCTAAAGAAGTTGACAATACTCTTTCCACAGAAAAAAAAGGAGTTATACAAACTACTAGTAGTTATGTTTTAAGAGGAAATTTTACTTTAAAAGAAATACCTGACACTAATGATTTGGAGTTAAGTATTGCTGATGATTATAGTGCTACTACAAGTTTACCTGGATTATATTTATATTTTACAAATAATACAAGTACAATTAACAACGCTAAAGAAATAGGAAAAGTTACTGTTTTTAATGGGAGTCATAAATATATTATAAAAGACACAGAACTGAGCGATTTTACGCATCTTTTATACTGGTGTAAACCATTTGGAGTTAAAGTAGGTGAAGGAGAAATTGAACAATAAAATTAGTTTACAATGAAAAAAAATATAATAACAATAGCATTTATATTAGTATTTATTAATAATGCTTTAGCACAGTGGACTAAAGGTAAAAACAATGGCTATTATAAGCTATCTGCCTGGTATTTAAACTACGACGAACATTTTACAGATGCTGGAGATAAGGATCCTAACAGAACTAGAACACAATTTAATATTAATGCTTATGCCGAATATGGTATTAGTGATAAATTAGATATTATTGGTTACGTTCCTTTTTTTATAAATTCTCAAAACAATCAAATTTCTGGTACTAATGGTTCTACAATTAGTAATGGAGAATCTGTAAGTGCCATAGGTGATATAGATTTAGGAGCAAGATATAATTTATATAAAAAAGGAAATTGGGCTGCTGATGTAAAACTTTTATTAGGTTTACCTACTGGAGAAACTACAGGAGGAAGTGATGGTAGTTTTCAATCAGGAGATGGTGAATTTAATCAATATTTATCTTCTTCGTTAGGATACTCTACTTCGATAAATAATTTACCTTTCTACGCTAAATCTTACTTGGGTTACAACAACAGATCAAAAGGTTTTTCTGATGAATTTAGGACAGGTTTAGAAGCTGGAATTAATTTATTTAATGAAAAATTTTGGCTTATTGGTAGAGTAAATGTAGTGAAATCTTTGAAAAACGGGACGCTAAATGCTGTTACAGGTAATGGTAGTATTTTTGCTAATAATATTGAATTCAGTAGTTTTGGCTTTGAAGGGGCTTATTATATTACAGATAAAATAGGTGTCTCTGCAAGTTTTGACTCTGCTTTTTCTGGTAGAATTATTGCAGCAAGTCCTTCTTTTTCTGGAGGTATCTTCTTCGATATTAAATAAAATCTACACAAAAATACTTAAACAATATTTATCTATATATTTCTTAAATCGGGGGCTTTTAGCTCCCTTTTTATTTTATGTGATTATGAAAATCAGAAGGTGAATATGTTTCATTATAAATAAACGTCATTAAAGGTTTTGCTTATTATAACTTAACAATAAAGTTATCTTCTTAACATAAATTCTATCAAGGAAAAACAGGCTCGATATAGTAATTTTTTGAACGAATTTAATATTGAGAACCCTACTTTTTGGTTTTTAAATTGTCTTTTCCGATACCATTTTCTATCGAAAATCACTTGAAATAACAATTTAAAAAGTTAAAACCTTTACATCTAAATCTGGCATTCTTAACCTCTTGTTAAGTTGAAATTTCATTAGAAAAAAATCAGTACTTATTGATAAATTAATATACTCTTCCTGCTCTTTTTCTATTACTTAAAAGTACTTTTTCTAAACTTCTATCTATTATATCCTCTATTGTTTTTGTTTCATCAATAACTTTTTCCCTACTTTTATATACAGGTTCTGAGCTAATGGTGTTTGCTTTGTCTTCAAAAATGATAAAACTTAGTTTCCAATCCTTATCTCTATAACTATTTATGCTTTCATCTGGTTTCGACTTAAAGAAAAAAGCTTCATATTTTTTAGCATGTAAATCAAAACTCCTTTTCTTTAAAAACACAATACTATCTTTATTTTCAACAGTACTATTTCTTTTAAATAATAAAGATTTATAAATTTTCTCTTTCTCTAAATACCTTTTAGGAAAATAATTTTGCTTCTTTATTTCTTTTAACTTCTGATATAAAACTCCTCGACTGTTTATATTTTTAGCAGATTCTAAAAGCAATTCTTTATCTATAGCATCCTTATTTTGTATTTGTAATTTCAGATAAGTAGTGTTTGCTTCTATATTTTTAGCTTTTTTCAATTTTAATAAAAAATCGGAAGTGCTTTTTTCTGATTTAAAAGGATATAAAATTGTTACATAATTCTTAAGTACTCCTTCTTTAGCATATCTACTACTATAACTATCATATTCATCTGCTTGATTTTGCTTCTTACTTAATTGTCTCTTCAATTCAATTTTAGCTTCATTTAAAATTTGTTTTTTAAATGATTTATAAACTTTTGGCTTTATCATATTATCATCTAACAAAGTAGATAATAATTTGTAAACGGTCTTTTTGTATTCATCAATTGTAGCATAATTTAATAAATCTGGAAACAAATTTTTAGCTAAATTAAGAGCTTCTTTAGGTTCTCTAAACATATTAGAAATATCATACTTATTTGTAGATAATGGTATGTCTTTTTCTAATAATCGAAGTAGAGTTTCATATGCCTTTTTCGTTTTTTGTTTAGAAAAGTAATTAAAAACTATAATTTGATCTTGAGGTTTATCGTACGATTTATTATATAAATCAATAAAAAAATCATCTACTTTTTTACTTTGATGTCTACTTAATTTGTTAAGAAGGTTTTTTCTTATTTTTTGTTGACTCCTATCAAACTTAAAGTCTCTAATAACACTTATTAATTTATCTACATCCTTTTTATCAAAATTTACAACATCGTAACCATCTATTGCAATACTATCTTTCTTTTTTAGTAAATCAAAAAAAATCGCTGTTTTTGATGTAAATAATGAAGTCCCAATAACCGTATCTTTCGGTTTAAAAGTAGTATAAAAATTGGTTATAAATGCGCTTGTCTTATAAGTAGTATCTACCAATGTTCTTAGTTGATAAACAGCACCATTAGAAATAACATTTTTTACTTTTATTACTCTACTACTTAAAGAATCTTTAACATCATAACTAAAATAATCATTTACATATTTATCTTTACCATTCTTAGAGTTAGCTATATATAATCGTTTTTTATTTAGTAATTTATTAAGTGTATTATCATTATAATAATCGTATTTATAAATCTCTTTTTTCTCTGTATAATTCTTTAAAGAATCAATGTTTACATACCCAACTAAATCATGCTCTTTTTTTAATTGTACAAATATTTCTTCGTTTGTTTTTGTTCTATATTTTAATACTTTGAAGAAACCTTGGTAATCTTTTTCTTTTTTTCTTCTATAATTTTTATACGTAGGAGGCTTAATATTCGTTTTTGCACTAAAATATAATGCGGTATCTTTTTGTTCTTTAAAATCTTCTTCTTTGTACTTAAAATCTGTTAATTTAAATGAATTAAAAAAACTAGATGGTTTTTCTTTTGCTTTGCTTACTTTTCCTAATAAAAAATAATGTCCTCCTCTTATTACTGTTTTTAAATGTAGATATTTATCTTCTTTAGGAAATTTACCTTTAGATTCGAATGTGTTGTAATTAGATTTTGAGTTAAAACTTCCTTTTAAATAATCTAATTCTAAATCTTTATAAAAACTTTGATGTATTCTTTCTAATTCAAAATTATCTTCTTCTAGGTAATAAACATCATTATTTACAATCTCTTTTAAAAAATAATAGTCTTTATTTTTATCATATGCCTGAATGAGCCTATCTCCACTATTTTTTTTATTTGAAAAGATATAGCTTTTAGGCAATTGAACAGAAAAACCACCAAATTCAGGCTCTACAGTTTCTAAAACAAATGCCTCTTTTTTTAATTGAATAGAATCGAAGAAAACTCCACCATGATTCAAAACAAAATCTTTTTCTCCTGACATTTTAAACGTTAGAAGCTCTAAAGGAGTGAAAAACAAAAAATATCTTTGATAATCTCCAGATTTTGTTTTGTTCACTATATCTAAACCTTTAATTCCATTATTTTCTATTTCTTTTTTAGAGATGATTTTCCCTGGAACACTCTCTTCCAATAATTTATAAAAATCATCGTCCAATTTTATTTTTTCTTTTAAATAGGAAAATGTATTTACTCTAGATACAATTATGTATGCTCCATTAGCTAAATCTGGACTTAAATAAATGGTATTACCTAAAAGATTAAATTCATATAACTTTGTAGGAACTTTTGCTGAAAAAAAGTGATCTAAACTTTTTTGATTTTCATAGACTATATCTAACTGTTTGTCTTCAATTTTACTTTTTAATTGTTCTGCAATTACCGTTTTCTTAGATGTTAAGGAGGTAACGGTATATCCTTTTTCTCTTAATAAGTTTATAATTCCTTTTTCGCCTCCTAAATGTGCTGCACCAACTGCAGAAAACAAACTTCCTTTTTTAGCTATAGAATCTATACTATTAACCATATCTACATTCCTTATGTAAAGCATATTTTTTAAATAACTTTTATTGTACATGGCATGATTAATAGAATCTATTAACTCTACATTTCTATTTCTATAGGTATTAGAAAGTAATGTGAAAAAATTTTTATCTTTTAATTCTTTTTGTAACCATAAATCTGGTTTTCTCTTACTTGGGTCTATTACTGCTTCGCTAACTAATGTTTTAGCCTTATCTATATTCTCTAAGCTATGTATTTTTTTTCCGAATTTTTTTCCCGATTGAAAAATAAACATATCTAAATAAGTATCTTCCTGATAATTATAACCCGATGGATTTGTTCTGTACAAAATACCATTAACAATATTAGATTCTTTGGTTAAAAAAAACAGTAATTCATTAATTTTTGGAGTATTAATTTTAAACGAATTACTATAAAAATCACCACCTTTATCTCTAAATCCTCTTAGTAGATCTTCAGATTCTACCATTTGATCTAACCAAAAACTCGGATCAGTTTCTAAACCTATAAAATCACTTTTTAACAAAGATTGATAAAACACATCGTCTAAATGAAAAGCTATTTTTTCACTTACATGCATCGTACCATATAAGTAGGAATCTTTAACCAATCCATTTCCTGAAATTTTCCAGAGTAAACTATTTTTTTCTTGAGAATTTGTAACAGCTGCAATTACTAAAAGTAATACTAGTAGTATTTTCTTCTTCATATTCATTTTTTTACAAATCTAATCATTATTTACTAGCTTTAAAAGCCTCTATTTAATTTTGCTTTTTTTAATACACAAATCAATTATCATTAATTTTTAATGTTTCCGTGTTTTATTCATCAGTAAAAAATCTGCTAATACTAAAGCAGTTAATGCTTCTACCACAGGAACAGCTCTTGGAACTACACAAGGATCATGACGCCCTTTTCCTTGAATTTCTGTCTTTTCTCCTTCTGAATTTATCGTTGGTTGGTTTCTCATAATAGTAGCTACTGGTTTAAAAGCTACTCGAAAATAAATATCCATCCCATTAGAAATTCCTCCTTGTATTCCTCCAGATAAGTTAGATTGCGTTGTTCCGTCTTCATTAAAGATATCATTGTGTTCAGAACCTAGCATTTTAGCTCCACAAAAACCGCTTCCAAACTCAAAACCTTTGACAGCATTAATTGATAACATTGCTTTACCGAGTTCTGCATGTAACTTATGAAAAATTGGTTCTCCTAAACCTACTGGTATATTTTGAGCTACACAAGTTATGGTACCACCTATAGTATCTCCTGCTTTTCTTATTTCTTGAATTTTAGTAATCATTTTTTCAGCAGAAGTTTCATCTGGACATCTAACAATATTATTTTCAATTTTTGAAAAATCTAAATCCTGATACGCTTTATCTATAAAAATATCTCCTACAGAAGAAGTAAAAGCATTAATATTTATATGTTTTAGTAATTGTTTTGCTAAAGCACCAGCAACTACCCAATTTGCAGTTTCTCTTGCAGAAGTTCTTCCTCCTCCTCTATAATCTCTTATGCCATATTTTTTATCGTATGTATAATCTGCGTGAGAAGGACGGTATACATTCGTATTATGATTGTAATCTTTACTTTTCTGATTCGTGTTTTTAATAACAAAACCAATAGAAACACCTGTTGTTTTCCCTTCAAAAATACCTGACAAAAACTCTACAGTATCTGGTTCTTTACGTTGCGTTACAATTTTAGACTGCCCTGGTTTACGACGATCTAATTCTTTTTGCACTGCCTCAAAATCAATTTCTATTCCAGCCGGAAAACCGTCTATAACACCTCCTATAGCTATTCCATGCGACTCCCCGAAAGTGGTTAGTCTTAAAATATTTCCAAAAGAATTAAACATAAATATTTTTAATTTTTAATAATACGAAGTTACATATTTAACAGAAAAACAACGTTTAATCGTTTTAAAAGTTATTCTCCTATTTTAAAGGTAACAAATGTAATATTCTTTCTCTTAATTAATAGCTTTTTAATAAACATACATTACTCAAGTATTATTAATTTAGTACAGCAAATATTTATACCCTAAAAACAGCAGCCTCTTAAAACAGAGAAAATAACTGGTTTTAAATTAGTTACTAACTAAAGAAAATTAAAACCCAAAAAAACCTTCAAAAAAAACAATTTTTATTGCTTTTAATTTAAAAAAGTTCTTATATTTGCACCCGCAATCACGAATATTGATTGTGTGCCTGGAGAAATGGCAGAGTGGTCGAATGCGGCGGTCTTGAAAACCGTTGTCTGTAACAGGACCGGGGGTTCGAATCCCTCTTTCTCCGCAAAACCTTGAAAACATATAGTTTTTCAAGGTTTTTTTTATTTAAAAAGTTAATCGATAGCGATTCGGTAGGATCATGGATCAAGAACAAAAGGGATCATGCCCAATTGTTGTGGTTAATCATAAATTTGCATTAATTTAAACAGGGGAAATTCTATTTTTTTCATCTCAAAATCTTGTTTTAAACTTACTAATCACATTTTTTTTTAATATTCTGCTATTTAATTAACATAAGTTAATAAATTTAACTATATTTACAGTCTAAAGTCTTAGAGACGTCTAAGCACTTTTTCTTTTTCATAGCAATTTTCCCACTCAATT
>CANMJA010000011.1 GCA_947498055.1 uncultured Tenacibaculum sp. | reverse complement strand
GGCGTAAGAGATATTAAATTTTTCCTCTTCAGATTAGAAAAATTATTTGCTTAATCCCCATAAAATTTACTTGAGCCGTTTTTAATTGTTGAAAAGAAAAAGGTTTTGATTCTTTCTTGCAGTCTTGAGAAGTGGTTTTTGTAAAATAGATGATTAATGTTCTTTTTATTAGCTTATTAAATAAGATATGGTTATCAATATTTAATTTTCTTGTAGTTTTTGTAAAATATTTTGTGTGTTTTCTTTATGGCCAAACCAGATAATGCTTTTATCTTTTCTAAACCAAGTGAGTTGTCTTTTAGCAAAGCGTCGTGTATTCTTTTTAATTTCTGAAATAGCAAAATCTAACGTCCAATTACCATCAAAGTATTCAAATAATTCACGATAACCTACAGTTTGTAGTGCGTTAAGTTTTTTATTAGGATATAATTTTTTTGCTTCTTCTAATAAACCATGCTCCATCATGATATCTACACGTTTATTTATTCGATCATAAATAATTTCTCTATCTGCGTTTAAACCTATTTTAATTGAGTGAAAGTTTCTAGGTGCTTTATTTTTATTTATAAAGGATGAGTAAGGAGTGTTAGTACCAATACAAATTTCTAGAGCTCTGATTAATCTATGAGGATTATTTATTGCAATAGTTTTGTAACTAATTGGATCGAGTTTTTGTAATTTATCTTGCAAGAAATTAATGCCTTTTTTTTCCAATTCTAAACTTAAATGTTCTCTAATTTCTGGAGTAACTTTTGGGAAATAATCTAAGCCTTTTAATACAGCATCTACATATAAACCACTACCACCAACCATTATTTGTGTATTGCTTTTAGTAAAAAGTTCCTCTAATTTTTCAATAGCATCTTTTTCAAATTGCCCAACACTATAATCTTCAAAAATACTTCTGTTTTGAATAAAATGATGTTTAGCGGCGTTTAATTCTTCTTTATCAGGAACAGCAGTACCAATAGTCATTTCTTTATAAAATTGTCTAGAATCGCACGATAATATATCGCAATAATACTGTTTTGCTAGTTGAATACTCAAAGCAGTTTTACCAATAGCAGTAGGGCCAACAATGGTGATAAGTGTATTCATTATTCGTGTAGTTTATGTGCACAACGATAACAGAAAATAGCATTATCATCATGTCCTTCAGTTGCGCAATTTGGGCAAGATTGTGTATTTAAATCAATATCTGAATGTTTCCCTATTTCAGAAGAAACAATACCTGTAGGAATAGCGATAATAGCATAACCGAGTATCATAATAACACTAGCTATAAATTGTCCAATAGGTGTATGAGGAGCAATATCTCCATACCCAACAGTAGTAAGTGTTACAATTGCCCAATATACACTTCGTGGAATACTTGTAAAACCGTTTTCGGAACCTTCAATTAAATACATTACTGTACCTAAAATGATACAGACGATGATTACAAAGAATAAAAAGACAGCTATTTTTGCTCTACTTGCTTTCAAGGCTTTTACTAAGCCTTGTGATTCTCCAATAAAACGGGCTAATTTTAATATTCTAAATACTCTTAATAAACGTAATGCTCTTAAAGCAACTAAACTATGAGTACCAACAAAAAATAAGGATAAGTATTTAGGTATAGTAGACAGAAAATCAATGATACCATAAAAACTAAGAACGTATTTAGATGGTTTATTAATAGATATTATTCTTACAATATATTCTACTGTAAAGAGAATCGTTATACCCCATTCTACGATATTAAGAAGGTTACTATATTCTTTACTAATACTATTTACACTTTCTAGCATTACTACAGCTATACTAAGTAAAATAGCTATTAAAAGTATGATATCGAATAGTTTACCAGCAGGAGTGTCTGCTTCATAAATAATTTCATGAAGTCTCTTTTTCCAGTTTTCTTTTGATTTTTTCTCTGTCAAAATGATTTGTTATAATAGCAATATTACAAATTATTATTTCATTTCTGTAGTATCCACATCAAACCTAATAATTTTTTCTACAGTGTTACTAGCTAAATAATTTTTAATTATAGTTTTTGCTAGTTGCTTGTTTTCTATAGAGGTAACTAGGTTTTTTAAAATATGAAGTTGATTTGTTTGGTGTGCTAAATTTGTAAAAGCGTGTCCTAAAACCTCATTTTTTTCAATTAAAATAACTGATTTTTCTTCAGGAATTCTTCCTTTATCTATTAGAATTAAATTATCTTGATGAAAGTTTTTTGTAGTTAATTTCCTTTTTCTAATGATATTATATTTGGGTTTTAGAATGTCTAATTCTGTATAATATTTTAATCTTGTAAATAACTGATTACCTGTTTCTTCAAAGGTAACAGAATCTACCTTCTCATTTACCTTTATAGCTCTTTTAGATTCTTTTAAGAATAGTTTATTAACTTCCTGTCTAATATTTTTTCCTCGACCTAAAAAAATAATTTTACCTTCTTCATTATGTACATAATAAACCCCTTCTTTTTCAGGTAGGTTATCTAATATGGATCTTAATTTTAATTTACGATTTCTATTATCAGAATATTTTATTGTTTGTTGTATGATATTTTTATCTACATCTTTTTCTAACAATAATTTAAATAGTTTTACTGTAGCTAATGCATCTCCATTAGCACGATGTCTATCTGCAACAGCTATGCCTAAGTTTCTGCATAGTTTTCCTAAACTATAAGAAGGTTGGTCTAAAATTAATTTTTTACTTAATGTAACTGTACACAATGAATTTCTAATGTAATCATATCCTAATCGATCATATTCAGTTCGTAAAATTCTATAGTCAAAAGCAGCATTGTGTGCTACAATAATACAATTGGTAGTAATTTCAATTATTCGTTTAGCTACTTCATGAAATTTAGGAGCGTTTTTAAGCATCTTATTATTAATTCCAGTAAGCTTAACAACAAATTCTTGTATTTCTTTTTGAGGGTTAACTAAAGAGATAAATTGATCGATAATTTCATGACCGTCAAACTTGTAGATGGCAATTTCAGTGATGCCTTCTTCGTTAAATTTTCCCCCAGTTGTTTCAATATCTAAGATAGCGTACATGTAGCCAAAATTTCCTGTTTATGATGATACAGGAAAAGTTTATAGGGCAAATATAGATAAAATCAAGTAACTATCTTTTAATCTTTATTAAGTATAGGTTCTATTTCCAAAAACAGCACTACCAATTCGAACCATTGTACTACCGTTTTCTATAGCTAATTGGTAGTCTCCACTCATTCCCATAGAAAGAATAGAAAGTTGTGAATATTCTTTTTTCAGCTCCTCGAATAATTTCTTTAAAGAAGTAAATTCATTTTTTAATTGTTCTTTATTATCTGTAAAAGTAGCCATTCCCATTAAACCAGAAATTGTAATGTTTTTTAGTTGTATCATTTCTTCAGAAGATAAAATGTCTTTTATTTCAGAAATAGGGAAACCAAATTTAGTTTCTTCTTGCGCAATACGAACTTGTAAAAGACACTGTATAACTCTATTGTGTTTTTTAGCTTGTTTATCAATTTCTTTTAAGGTTTTCAAACTATCTACTCCATGAATTAAGCTTACAAAATGCGCCATATATTTAACCTTGTTCCTTTGTAAATGGCCAATCATATGCCATTCAATATCTTTAGGTAATTCTTCATACTTAGTAACCATTTCTTGAATTTTATTTTCTCCAAAAATTCGTTGACCAGCACTGTAGGCTTCCTTAATATCTGTAATAGGTTTGGTTTTAGAAACAGCAACTAATGTTACGTTTTCTGGCAATTCATTTTGTATGTTTTGTAAATTTTCTATAATCATTTTAAAAATTCATATATAGTTAAGGCACTTCTTAATTTAGGTTCTATGTAAGTAGTTTTTGGCGGCATTATCCTATTAGCATCTACGATATTTTTTATTTCATGTATGGTTGTTGGTAACATACCAAAAGAAACTTTAAAATTACCACTGTCTACTTTTGTTTTTAATTCTAAACCGTCTGATTTATCTTGCGAATAAATTATTTTAGAAGCATTTCTAATATCTTCAATTCCTAAAATAGGTTTTAAAACTGTTCTGTATAAAACTTCAGCATCTAGTTTGCTTAATTCATCGGTAAATTCATAAACGGATTTTCTTAAATATAAAGCATAGAATTCTCCTTTTAAATACATGCTAAAATGATGTTTTTCTTTAGGTCTGTATAGTTCTTGTCCGCGTCTTTCAATTCTGAAATAGGTATCTAATTCAATTAAAAATTCATCGGGAGTATATCCATTTAAATCTTTAATAAAGCGATTAAATTCATACACACTTAATTGACTTTCAGAAAGTAAATAACTCATAAAAAAGTTATAATCTTCTTTTCCTGTATGTTTTGGATTTTCTTTTGCCAAGTTTTTAGCTAATAAACACGAAGAAGTAGTACGATGATGCCCATCAGCAATATACAATGTATTAATTTTTTCAAAAGCATTTACTATAAAGGTAACATCTTTTTTGTCGCTAACTAGCCACAAAAAGTGTACATCTTTATCGGTAGTAGAAAACTCATATTCTGCTCTTTGCTGTTGGTATTTATTTAAAATAGCATCAATTTCTGAATTATCAGGATAGGTTAGGAGTACAGGTTCTGCATTAAACCCTGTATTTTTTAAATAGTTTTCAAATAATAGTTCTCTTTTTTGTAAAGTACGTTCATGTTTTTTTATCACATTATTATGATAATCTTCAACAGAAGTTGCAGCAATTATTCCACAAAAAGAATTGGTAGGTGTTATTTTTTTATATACATAAAAAGAAGGAGTTTCATCTTGTGTAAAAATATGACTTTCTTTAAATTCTAAATAACGATTGTGTACTAATTTAAAACGTTGTTCTCCTGTTACTTCTTGCTTATGGTATTTGTATCCAGGGTTTACTACATGTAAAAACGTATATGGGTTATAAGCTAGTTTTGCATTAAGCAAACCTGGGTCATAGGCTTCATAGGATTTAGAAGAAACCAACGCAATTTTATCGCGTGTAGGTCGTATTGCTTTAAAAGGTTTTACAATAGCCATAATTTAAGATAGTAAAGCGGTAACTTGCGTTGCTAATTCGATTCCCATTTTGTCTTGTGACTCTAAAGTAGCTGTAGCGATATTAGGAGAAAGAGATAAATTAGGATTCATTAATAATTGTATTTCTGGATTAGGTTCGTTTTCGAAAACATCTAAAGCAGCATATCTTATTTTTCCGCTTTCTATAGCATTTACAAGCGCTATTTCGTCTATAAGTCCGCTATAGGTACAATTAATAATTCCTACGCCATCTTTCATTTTTTCAAACTGAGAAGTGCTTAAAATAGATGTATCTTGGTTAGGAACGTGTACAGAAATAAAATCAGATTCGGTTAGTAATTCATTTACATCTACAGAATGAAAGTTGAAATTAGTAGTTTGTCCATCAAAAAACTCAAATTCTATCGTGATTTCTTTAGGCTCATAATCAAACATTAATACTTTCATTCCCATTCCTAAAGCTATTTTTGCAGTAGCAATAGCAGTTTGCTCCATTCCTATGAGACCAATCGTTTTTCCACGAAGTTCATTTCCCCAATATAATTTTTTAAGACCTCTAAAATTAGAATCTCCTTCTAAAGGCATTTCTCTATTAGATTGATGTAAATTACGAGTCATACCTAATGCATGTGCAAAAACTAATTCCGCAATACTATTAGAAGATGCTTCTGGAGTATTTATAATATGTAAACCTTGATCTTTTGCATATTGAACATCGATATTATCTAAATGAATACCACTACAGCCAATTAAATTAAGACTCGGACAACCATCGATTAGTTCTTGAGTGATTTCTATGGAATTAGAAATTAAAATGGCATTTATATGTTCTTCATTAATATAATTTTCCAATTGTTCTTGGGCTACATTTGTAGTTATAACTTCAAAATTGGATTCTTCTAAAAGTGAAATTGCATTTGTGCTAATTCCTACATTTACTAATATTTTCATTATTTTGTATCTGTCTTTATTGTATAATTGAAATGAAAGAACTTATTTCATTTCTAATAATTTATTTAAGCTTTTCTTTCTAATTCTTGCATAACGTCTACTAATGCTTGAACACTATATAAAGGTAAAGCATTATACATACTTACTCTATAACCTCCAACAGATCTATGACCGTTTATCCCATTAATATTCGCATCTTTCCACATAGTATCAAACTTCTCTTGTAAGTCTTTGTTTTTTAGTGTGAATGTAGCATTCATAATGCTTCTATCTTCTGTGGCTACATTTCCTTTAAAAAGTGGATTTCTATCAATTTCACTGTATAGTAAATCAGCTTTTTTAGTATTTACTTTTTCGATAAAAGGAATACCTCCTAATTCTTTTAACCAATCTAAAGTTAACATAGAAACATATACAGAAAATACAGAAGGAGTATTAAACATACTATCTTTTTCTATATGTGTTTTATAACTTAACATAGAAGGAACTTCTCTAGTAATATTGTTTAATAATTCTTTTTTGATAACGACTAACGTTGTTCCAGCTGGACCCATATTTTTTTGAGCTCCTGCATATATTAAATCGAATTTAGAAAAATCTAATTCACGTGAAAAAATATCAGAACTCATATCACAAATTAAAGGAACTTTAACTTCAGGAAATGCTTTCATTTGAGTTCCGTAAATGGTATTATTACTTGTGCAATGGAAATAATCAATATCTGCAGGAACAATGTAATCTTTAGGAATGTAGTTAAAGGCATCATCTTTAGAAGAAGCTACTTCTATTAAATCGCCAAATAACTTAGCTTCTTTAATAGCTTTGTTACTCCAAGTACCTGTGTTTAAATAGCCTGCTTTTTTATTTAAAAAATTATAAGCAATCATTAAAAACTGTGTACTAGCACCTCCGTGTAAAAAAAGTGTTGCATACTCCGAATCATTTAAATGTAACAACTCTAAAACTAAACTTCTACCTTTTTCTATAACCTCTACAAAAGGTTTACTACGATGTGAAATTTCAATAAGGGATAAATTATCTTGATTAAAATTTATAACAGCTTCAGAAGCTTTTTGTAATACTTCTTCTGGTAATATACATGGACCGGCACTAAAGTTATGTTTTTTCATCGTTAAAATAGTTAATAATACAAAGATGCGATTTTACAGATTCTTAATTAAATTTTAGATAAAAAATCTAACGTATTTACGCCATCTGCATAATCCCATAAATTTGGTTGTTGTGTTTCTCCAAAAGCAATTTCATTTTCTATAAAATTTTTTGCTACAACACATTGAATTTTTTCTCTGTCTTCAAATAATTTAATTTTTAAATCCTCTTCCTTATCATAGTATTCATAAAAAACAGAAGAAATAGGAGAGGAGTAGCTGGTGTCTTCTTTAATCATTAAAAAACCATTTTCTAAAAGATCAAACTCACTCATTAAATACACTGCTTTGTTATAATCGTAGTTATTAGCATATTTAAAATTATTAATAATTTCTTGTTTATGAAACATGCCTTTAAAAAAGGGATCGAAGTTATAATTTCTAGGAACAAATAATTTTGAAACAGAACGGCAACCTAGTCCAAAGTAACAAAATATGTCTTCGCTTAAATTCATGTAGTCTTCCTCTGTTTCTTTCCCTGTTATTACTGCAACAGAGTTTCTGTTTTTTCTTATAATACTAGGCTTGTTTTTAAAATAATATTCAAAATAACGAGCAGTATTATTACTTCCTGTAGCAATAACAGCATCAAAGCCAGTTAGTTTTTTATCTGTAAATTCAATAGTATCTTTAAAATCAGTATTTACATATTCTAAATATTTAGCTAAAAAAGGAAGTAAATGTTTATCATTACTAGATAATTTAACCAATACAGAATGACCAGAAATTAAAACAGCAATAAAATCATGAAAACCAACTAAAGGAATATTACCAGCCATAATAATAGCTACTTTTTTAGAAGAACCGGTATTTAAATCCTCTTTTTCAATCCATTTATGAATGTTTTCAAGAGTTAAAGCATTGGCCCAACTTTCACAAGAAAATAATAAGTTTTCTTTTGTAAACCAAGTGTTTTTCTCTCCTGCAACTTTTAATTGATGTTTAAATCCATCAAAAAATAGATCATTAAACTCGATATTTTCTTTTTGATGTATTTCTTTTCTATTGAATTGACTTAAAAAGGTGCCTAATTTTACAAATGCTTGAATTCGTTTTTCGATTTTATCCATTTAAATTGGTTCTAAATTAAATTGGCTTTATTTTTGCGTGAGCAAAGTTACGAAAACTGAAAATGATATAGTATGGCAATTATAATAACAGACGAATGTATAAATTGTGGAGCATGTGAACCAGAATGCCCAAATACTGCAATATATGAAGGTGCTGAAGAGTGGAAATATTCGGAAGGAACAGATTTAGAGGGAAATATAATTTTACCAAACGGAAATAAAGCAAATGCAGATGAAGAGCAAGAGCCTATTTCTGATGAAATATATTATATAGTAGCAGATAAATGTACAGAGTGTAAAGGTTTTCATGAAGAACCTCAATGTGCGGCTGTTTGTCCTGTAGATTGTTGTGTACCAGATGATGATAATGTTGAAACAGAAGAAGAATTATTAGGAAAGCAGCGTTTTATGCATAAAGAGTAAGAACTTTTTATATAATTAGAATAGGAAACCCACATTTTATAGTGGGTTTTTTTATGTTTTTTGAGCAACTACAACATAAGTATCAAAAGCATAACTTTTTCTATCTATAAATTCTAGTAATTTAAAATTATGAAGTTCTAAAAGTAATCTCCATTCGTCTTTCGTAAAAGCTCTTACAGTAGATATATCTTTGGTTAGGATGCTATCTTTTTGTTGTTCTTTTTTGTAGTAGGTTGAATTCCAGTTAAACATGAAGTTATCGAGCTGTTTGTTTGGCTCCATGTAACTTTCTCTATAATAAATTTCGTTGTTAACTTTTGCTTGATGATTAAATATTTTTCCATTTTTTATTTCTTTAAAAAATCGATTTGCATCAATAAAATCGAAACATAGGATACCATTAGAATTTAAATTTTTATAGATGGAATTTAAAGCATTATTAACAGTTAAATTGGTTTCTAAATAGCTAGAAGTTCTTCCTGTTATAATAATAGAATCTGTTAGTTTGTTTAAATTAAAAGTTTCGATGTTTCCTTGTATAAAATTACCTGTAGGATTTTTACTTTGAGAAAGTTTAATCATAGCGTTGCTAAGATCTAATCCTGTATAATTGATAGAAGAATTAATAAAAATTTTAGCAAGATTACCAGAACCGCAACCAATTTCTAAGACATTTTCTTTTTGATATTGTTTTAAAACTTTAGAGTAAAATAAAAATTCATCCTTATAATTTATAAATGTTTTATACATTTCGTCATAGAGATTTTCAAATCCATTTGTGTAGAGACTTTGCATTTTTTATAGTATAGGTTAATTGACTTTATTTTTAATGAAAACACCGAAATCTACTAAAGATTTCGGTGTTTTTTATAATTAATTTTTATAAAAAATTAAAATCTATAGTTTACAGATAAATTAAACATTCTCCCTAATTGACTAAAATGATAACCATCATATGTCATCTGAGAATAACGTTGGTTAAATGTAATTAGATTAGATTGGGCTTTTGTTTGAGCAGGATCTGCTAAAATAGCACTACCTGCTGCATTTTCAGCTACAAATTCCCATTCAGGTAATACATCTAAAAGGTTGTTTATATTTGCTGAAACCGTAATATTATCTGTTATATTGTAATTAACTCCCAAATCTGTTACAATTTTAGGAATAAATTCGGTTCTTAAATTATTATCTAAACCTTGTTGTTTAAAAGTTGTTTTTCCAAAGAAAGTATTATTTAATGAAAAAGCAAATTTATCTATATCATAAGTAGTACCTAAAATCCATTTAGTTTGTGGTCTAGAAGTAAAAAATAGAGCTTCTTGTGTAGCATTAACTACAGATTGTCCAGCATCTGCAACTATTTTAGGATTCTTAACAGCACCAACTCTTTCATTTTCTATAGTATAATTACCAGATAAATTAAAACCTAATTTACCATTACCTAAAGCTAAATTTTTATAACTAACAACAACATCTAATCCAGAAGTTTTAGTGTCTATAGCATTCACAAAAAAGCTTAAGTCACTTAAATTATTATTTGTTAAAACTTGGTCTAAAGCAGTGTTTCCAATGCTGTTTCCAACTGCATCTGTAGCAGTTCCTCCTATTTCAGAACTTAAAACAATTCTATCATCTACAGCAATATTATAGTAATCTATGGTGAAAGAGAAGTTTTTAAAAGGCTTAGCACCTATACCTATCGTAAAGTTAGTAGATTCTTCAGCAGTTAATTTTGGAATACCTAATAAACGAGCTTGAGGAGAAACGTTATTAACTAAACCTCCAACTTGTATACCTGCGCCAGGAACAAAGCTATATTGTGCTTTTTGTGTAAATATTTGATGTAATGTAGGTGCTCTAAACCCTGTAGAAACAGAAGCTCTAACGGTGTATTTGTCTTCTGCAAATTTATAACGAGAACTAGCTTTCCATACAAAAGTACTTCCGAAATCAGAAAAGTTTTCAGCTCTTACGGTACCATTTAATAAAAAATCTTCAGTAACATCCCAAGCAACATCAAAATAACCACCTAAGTTATATCTATTAAAGTTACCAGAATTTTCAGGGCTGTTACCAGCAAAAGAATCAGCTCCTCCGCCATCGTAAGAAGCTAAACCTCCTTCAATTATTTCAAAATTTTCTGTTCTAAATTCGGCACCAACTGCGATAGCTACTTGATCAGACAATATTCTAGATATATCTATGTTTCCAACGACATGATTAAAAGCAGTACCACCTGGATCAAAACTAATAGGGCTATTTTCTCTGTATAATTGAGCGCTTTCTGTAGTTTCTCCTGGATCAACAATTCCATTGTTATTAGCATCTACCCATGTAGCAGGAGATAAAACAACATTTCTATTATGTGAATTATTTACATTATATGTTTGTTGGTTACCACCAAAAGTTGCACTTGCATCTACATTCCATTCATTGATAACAGATTTAAATCCTAAAGTAGCATTGAAATCATTTAAATTACCTTCAAAAGTTGGTACATACCCATCATATCCTCCTGGATTATTTGGATTACCTCCAGGGAAAAAGTTAGCTAAATAAGGAAAGTCAGAAACAGTTCTCCAGTATGGAGTTCTATAATTAGCAAAACTATTTACTTTTTTATAAATATAAGCAGCATTAAAATAAAGCTCGCTATCTTTAGTTAAATCGAAACTACCATTAATTAAAAATTTAGCAGCAGTTGTTTCAGGAGATCCATTAATATTTCCAGCATCTGGTCTTCTTGATAAAAATTCATCAACAGATTGTCTTCCAGTAGTATTATTTGAATTTATAGTAGCTAATCTTGTATTGTAATCAGCTGTTCCTATATAATTATTATTAAACTCTGCATTTGCTTGATCTACGGTAAACCCTGTTAAATCTTGTCCTCCTAAAAAAGAACCATCAAGAAAACTGTTATAACTATTAGGATTAGTGAAAACAAAATCACCAAATTCTCCATCTGCATCTACAGTTCCAGGTCTATTCGCTAATGCCGTTTTAGAAAAATCTATAGTATAGTTAATAAAACCTTTATCCTCTCCAATTTTACTTCCATTATTAACACTTACACCAAGCATTTCTCCGTCTCCTTCCCCAGTAATACCAGATCTAAAAGTAGCAGAACCATTTTTGTAATCGTCTTTTAAAATAATATTCATTACACCAGCAATGGCATCAGATCCATATTGAGCAGAGGCTCCATCACGTAAAATCTGAATAGATTTAATAGCGTCTGTGGGTATTCCTGAGATATCTGCACCTGTTTCTCCACGACCAGGTGAGGTTTGTGTATATAATAAAGCACTTAAATTTTTACGCTTACCATTAATAAGTATTAATGTTCTACTAGGTCCCATATTTCTTATTTCATAAGGATCTAGTAAAGAGGTAGCATCGTTTACAGGAGTTTGTACTGTGTTAAATGATGGTATTTTATATTGTAAAGCTTTATCAAAAGTAGCTTGTCCTGTAGCTTGTAATTCTTTTACTCCAACAATATCTACTGGTAATGGACTTGTAGTGTTACTTCTAGCTGGAGTTCTTGATCCAGTTATTACGACTTCATCTAATTGAACTCCTTCTTTTAAAACAATGGTTAAATTTGTTTTACCATTTACTTTTACTTCTTTGGTGTCGAATCCTGTAAAACTAATAACTAATGTTGCACCACTTGAAACATTTAATTCAAACATTCCATCAAAATTGGTAGAAGTACCATTGCTAGTACCTTTTTCAACGACACTTGCACCAGGTAAGGGTTCGTTATTAACATCAGTAATTTTCCCGCTAATTTTAGTTTGAGCAGATAAAATTATACTGCTAAATAGAGAAAATAAAATTAATAGTTTTGTTCTTATCATAATTTAAAAATATTTAGTTAATTAGGGTTAAAACTATTCATTTTTTTTATTTTTTTAACTTTTTTCTATTTTTTTTTCTTGTTTTTTAACTTTTTTATGTAATTAATAATATTGTATAAGGGTTATTGAAGATTTGATAATAGACTATATATTAATAAATAAATATAGTACCTTTGCACCGCTAAAATCGTAGAATATGAAAGCCGGAATAGTCGGATTACCTAATGTAGGAAAGTCAACATTATTTAATTGTTTATCAAATGCCAAAGCTCAAAGTGCAAATTTTCCGTTTTGTACTATAGAACCTAATTTGGGAGTTGTAAATGTACCAGATACAAGATTAGAGAAATTAGAAGAGTTGGTAAATCCAGAAAAGGTAGTTCCTGCTACTGTAGAAATAGTAGATATAGCTGGTTTAGTAAGAGGAGCTAGTAAAGGAGAAGGGCTAGGAAATCAATTTTTAGCAAATATTAGAGAAACGGATGCTATTTTACATGTGTTGCGTTGTTTTGATAATGAAAATATTATTCATGTAGATGAAACTGTAGATCCAGTTAGAGATAAAGAGACTATTGATATAGAGTTGCAGTTGAAAGACTTAGAAACTGTAGAGAAGAGATTAGAGAAGGTTAAAAGAACTGCTAAAACTGGAAATAAAGAAGCGCAAGCAGAATTAGCTTTATTGTTGAAAATTCAAGAAACCTTATTAGAAGGTAAGTCTGTTAGAACAATGGAGTTTACAGAAAAAGAACAAGAGTTAGTTGTTTCTATGCAATTTATTACAGCTAAACCAGTATTATACGTATGTAATGTTGACGAAGCTTCTGCAAAAGAAGGAAATGCTTATGTAGATAAAGTTAGAGAAGCTGTTAAAAATGAAGATGCAGAGATTATAATTTTAGCAGTTGCAACAGAGGCAGATATTACTGAATTAGAAGACTATGAAGAGCGCCAAATGTTTTTAAATGATATAGGTTTGGAAGAACCAGGAGTATCACGTTTAATTAGATCTGCATATCAGTTATTAAATTTACAAACTTATTTTACTGCGGGAGTAAAAGAAGTTAGAGCTTGGACTATACCTGTTGGTTCTACTGCTCCTCAAGCAGCTGGGGTTATACATACGGATTTTGAAAAAGGATTTATAAGGGCGGAAACTATAAGTTTTAAAGATTACGAAACTTATGGTTCTGAAGCAAAAGTGAAAGAAGCAGGGAAGGTTAGAGTTGAAGGAAAAGAGTATGTTGTTTCAGATGGTGATGTGATGCATTTTAGGTTTAATGTATAAAAAATCAATATAAAAATATAATAAAAAAAGACTGCTTTTAAGCAGTCTTTTTTGTTTCATAGTTTTTCATAACAAAGTTCCCCCTTCAATATACCTTTAATAGTAATTGGTAATTGCATAGTATATAGTTTTTGTTAAATTATGTTAAACAATAACTATACCAAAAACTATTTTTTTGAATAAAACTTAAGCAAAGTGTTTTTTGCATTGTTTTTTGATATAATACTATTACTTCTTGTTTTTGATATTCATGTTAACTAAAAAAAACTGTTTAAACAGTTTTTTTTAGTTAAAAATAAAATGTACTATTATCTATCGTACATTTTTTCGTATAAATCATTGTATATTTCTTTAATAATTTTCCGTTTCATTTTCATGGTAGGTGTTAAGTGTCCTCCATCTACAGTCCATTCTTCTGGAGTTAATGTAAAGCGTTTTATTCTTTCCCATTTACCAAAATTAATATTACAATCATCTACTTCCTCTTGAATTCTATCTATAACTTTTTTGTTAGAAATTAGTTCTTTAAGATTAGAGAATTTTATATCGTTACGATTAGCCCATTCTTTAACAAAATCAAAGTTTGGTTGTATTAGGGCGGTAGGCATTTTTTCACTTTCTCCTACTACCATAACTTGTTCTATAAATCTAGATTGTTTTAATTTATCTTCTAACAAAGTAGGTATAACATATTTACCTCCAGAGGTTTTAAACATTTCTTTAATACGACCAGTAATGCTTAAAAATCCATTTTCAATTTTACCTTTATCTCCTGTATGGAAATAACCATTTTTAATAACTTCCGCAGTTTTTTCTGGGTCTTTATAATACCCCATCATTACATTAGGACCTTTTACTAAAATTTCATCTTGTTCAGATATTTTAATTTCTACACCATCAATTAACCTACCAACAGTATTAATTTTAAATCCCCCATCTCTTATATCATTAACAGATATTACAGGAGATGTTTCAGTTAAGCCATAACCTTCCATCACAGGCATATTAGCAGCTGCAAAAACTCTAGCTAAACGAGGTTGTAAAGCGGCACTACCAGAAACCATTAACTTAAGTTCACCACCTAAAGCAGCTTGCCATTTGGTAAAAATAAGTTTTCTAGCTATAGAAAGTTGTTTTTCGTACCACCAACCGTTTTGACCATAAGGTTGGTATTTTAACCCTAAATTAATTGCCCAAAAAAACAATCCCTTTTTTACTCCTGAAAGACTAGCTCCTTTTGCATATATTTTATCATATATTTTTTCATAAAGCCTAGGAACAGCAGTCATTACATGTGGTTTTGTTTCTTGAGCATTTTCGCTTAATTTTTCAATAGACTCAGCAAAATAAATAGAAATACCACAATATTGATATAGATATAAAATCATTCTTTCGAAAATGTGACAGATGGGTAAAAAACTTAAACCTCTTCCTTTTCCTTTATCTAGAGGAACTCTAAGAGCACTAGCAAGCACATTAGAAACAATATTTTTATGTGAAAGCATAACACCTTTAGGCTTTCCTGTTGTTCCCGAAGTATAAATTAGAGTAGCTAAATCATCTGTTTTTACAGCATTTTTTCTTTCTTCAACTTCCTCTTGGTTACTTTTATCTTTTCCTAATTCTAGTAGTTCAGACCAATTTTTTTCGCCTAAAATATCTTCAAAAGTGAATACTTCTTTTAGTTTAGTATTTCCTTTAATTTGATTTATTTTTTCAAGAATTGCTTCGTCAGATACAAAACAATAAATAGATTCTGAATGATTTAATACATATTCATAATCTTCTTTTGAAATAGTTGGGTAAATAGGAACATTTTGGGCTCCAACTTGTAATATACCAACGTCACAAATATTCCATTCTGTTCTGTTATTCGTAGAAATAATAGCAATTTTATCATTTGGTTTAATTCCTAATCTTAATAAGCCTCTACTTATTGCATTCGCTTTTTCTATATACTCCTTGGTAGAAGTTGCTTCCCATTTCTCTCCATTTTTTGTTATTAATGATTTTTTAAGATCATATTTTTCTAATTGATAGTATGGAAAATCAAAAAGACGCTTAATTTCAATCGACATATATACCTAAATTTGTGTCATACAAAATATAAAAAATTAGTTGTTCCTACAAAAAATGTTTTCTGTTGAATTACTGATTTTTAGATGCCTTTTTTAAATATTTAATTGAAAAAATAGATTTAAAAAAGTAAATAATTAATTTTTAACGATTAAAATAAATTATTTAATTAAAGTTTGTTGCATGTTTTATTGTAGTAAAATCAGTATTATTTGATAGGGTATTGTATGAATAATACATGTCTTTTTTCTGCGTAGAGAAAGTTTTAAATAAAAAAATCGGCCAAAAAAAATATTTGACCGATTTTCAATAGTTAATAATATCCCCAATCAACTATAATAGACAATTATAGAACGCGGATTAATTTGCTATATTGTTTAAAATATTTGTTAAAATTTCACATCCATTAATTAACTCTTTGTCAGATATCGTTAGTGGGGGTGTAATTCTTATTGCTTTTTTTTCATATAATAGCCAAAATAAAATTACATGCTGTTTTAAAGCAGTTAAGATTACCGTATCTGCTATATTAGAAGACTCCATTATTAACGCTAACATTAATCCTTTACCTCGTATTTCTTTTATTAATGGGTGTTGTAAATGTTGCCTTATAATTTGCTCTTTTCTAAGAGTTTCAGGTATAATGTTTGAGTTTGATATTTCGTTTACAGTAGCTAAACTAGCGGCAGAAATAACTGGGTGTCCTCCAAAGGTTGTAATATGACCAAGTTTAGGATTGTCTTTTAAACAGCTCATTATTTTATTAGATGCAATAAATGCTCCAATTGGCATTCCTCCACCTAATCCTTTACCAGTAATAATAATATCAGGAACAACATGGTAATTTTCAAATCCCCAAAAAGTACCAGTTCTACCTATACCAGTTTGAATTTCATCAAGAATTAATAATGCACCAACTTTTTTACATCTATCTTTTACTTTTTTTAAAAAATTATTTTTAGGTTCTATAAACCCTGCGCCACCTTGAATAGTTTCTAATATTACTGCTGCTGTTTTCGTTGTTATTTTATTTAGTTCCTCTTCGTTATTAAATTCTATAAATTTAGTTCCAGGTACTAAAGGTCTAAAAGCACTGTTTTGTTGCTCTGCTCCACAAACACTCATTGCTCCGGCAGTGTTTCCATGGTATGCATCTTTTGCTGCAATAATTTCACTTCTATTTGTAAATCTTTTAGCTAATTTAAGTGCTCCTTCAGTTGCTTCTGTGCCAGAGTTTACTAAGTAAACCGAATATAAAGAATTAGGTAGTGTTTTAATAAGTGCTTTACATAAATTTAGTTGAGGCTCCTGAATAAATTCACCATACACCATTACATGTGTGTAAGTATTTATTTGATGTATTATAGCTTTATTAACTTTTTCATTACAATGGCCTAAACTATTTGCTGAAACTCCAGCAACGAAATCTAAATAAGCATTATCATCAGAATCATAAATATAACTTCCTTTTGCCCGTGCTATTTGTATACCAAGTGGGTGAGGGGTGGTTTGTGCTTGATATTTAAGAAAATCTTGTTTCATTCTTCTTCCTCTTCAATGAGTTTATTTCGTTTTACATTTTCTTTTTTTAATCTTTCTTTTGCTTTTTCTACGGCTTTATTTTTTTTATCAATGTTTTGTTTTGTCTTTTCGGAATCTTTAATAAAAATGTCTTCCATTTTAAGAGGTTGTTCTTCTTCTCGCCAAATAAAACCTTGAAACTTTTTGTCTTCTTCAGGGAATTCAGATGGCGGATACGTTTTTCCTTCAGATTTTTTAAAATATTTTGTTTGAACAATCTCGTTTTTTTCTAATAAAAACTCTATATCACTAGCAATTTCTTTAGTGATGGTTTCTAGTTTAAAAGTTTCTTCATTTCTATTATAATATAAAGACTCAGCATTACCTTTTACTAGCATGGTGTTTAAATCATTGTCAATAAATTTTCCATAAATGTCTCTACCTTTAATTTGATTAAAAAGAGTAGGTTCGATAGAGTCTTTTTGTATAATGAAAGCATTTTTTAAAACCCTTAAAGAATCTAATTCATTGGTTTCTTTATCCGTTAAAAATTGAATACTATCTCCTGTAATTTGACTTTTACCAGACCACAAAATAGGATTTTTGAACATTCTTGTAAGTCCGGTAGATTGGTTTGTATGAATAGAGTCGCATTTACCCTGAAGATTTTTTTTGAAAATTTTCACATTATGATAAGTACGTATAATTCTATTATCTTTTTTACCAGTCATTAAAATGGTATCACCATGTATATACAAAGAGTCTTTTTCTAAAATAGATATAGCTACTGGTTTTTTAATAATGAATAAAGAATCTTGTAGTTCAAAAATTTCTGCATAATTTCCTTTAATAATTGTTTTTTGAACAGTATCGATTACCTTAATTCGATTGTTAGCAGAAGCAAAACCTTTACGTTTATCGTAATATAAACTATCACCTTCTATTGTTTTTTGTTTTAAATACAGTTTTGCGTTTTTAACAAAGTAAGAAATATCTGTATTAGTATCAAAAAAACCCCTTTCTGCATAGATTTTTGTGCTATCCTTTAAGTTAAAAACTGTTGAAGGGCCATAGATGTATGCTAGGTTAGAATTTGTATAATAATCTAGGTGATCTGAATTTAAGAGATTTTCTGGATTTACTACTTTTACCTTTGTTTTGGCTGTAAACTTTTTGTCTTCTAAGTAATAAGTTCCTCTGTTACTGGTAAGAGTATTTTTTTTATCTCTAATTTTTCCTTTGGTAGGGTAAAATAATTGTTGTTTAGTACGATTAAAATAAAGAGTATCTGTAGTTAATTTCATCTCTTTGTCATTCACTTCTACATTACCCCAAGATTTTGCAATTTTTGTATTTGCATCATAATTTGCAAAATCTGAGTATTGAATAATACTGTCTCCTTGTTCTATAACTACTTCGCCTACCGCTTTAAAAAGGTTTTTCTCTTTGTATAATAATGCACGTTTACAATCTAAAGTGGCGCCTTCATGTGTTACTTTTACATCGCCAATTAAAATAGTTGCACCTGGGTATTTTTCTTCGTCTGTAGTTGTTAATTTAGAGGATAGTATTTTAATTCTTTTTCCTTGAGAAAAAAGATTAATAGCTGCTAGTATTGTAATAAAAAGAAATATTCTTTTCAAAATTATATAATTTTATACGCAAAAATAATGAAAAGAGTATGCCAATTTTCTTAATACTATAATAAATTAATGAAGAGTAAAGTTTTGAAGAGATTTTTAAATGGTAATCTACCGTATTAAATTTAGCGAAAAAAATAAAGTTACTAACGAAAAAAGAGCTCTGTAGAGCTCTTTTAACTAGTGTTTTTATCTTAAAATTGTTTGTTTTCTATCTGGACCAACAGAAACAATTTTAATTGGAATCCCTGTTTCTTTTTCGATAAAATCAATATAATCTAAAAGATTTTTAGGTAATTCTTCTTTGGTAGTCATCTTTGTTAAGTCTTCAGACCATCCTTTATATTCAGAATATACAGGGGTTAAGTTTTCTGGTTCAATATTGTAGGGTAAATGTGTTATTTCTTCCCCTTTATATTTGTAAGAAGTACATACTTTAATTGTTTCGAAACCAGATAATACATCTCCTTTCATCATCATTAATTGGGTAACTCCGTTCACTTGGCAAGCATATTTTAAAGCTACCAAATCTAACCAACCACAACGACGTGGGCGACCAGTTACTGCACCAAATTCGTGACCAATCTTGGCCATTTCTGCTCCAACTTCATCAAATAACTCTGTTGGAAATGGGCCAGAACCAACACGAGTGGTGTAGGCTTTAAAAATACCAAAAACTTCTTTAATTTTGTTAGGAGCAACTCCTAGGCCAGTACAAGCACCAGCAGCAGTTGTGTTACTAGAAGTAACAAAAGGATAGGTACCAAAATCTATATCTAATAAAGAACCTTGTGCGCCTTCTGCTAAAATAGTTTTTCCTTCTTGTTGTGCTTGGTATAAATATTCTTCAGAATCTATAAATTGTAATGTTTTTAAAACTTCTACTGCATTAAAAAATTCTGTTTCTAATTCTTTTAAATCATATTGAATATCTACGTTGTAAAATTCAATCATAGCTTCATGTTTATCAGCTAATGCACGATATTTATCTTTCCAGTCGTTTAATTCTAAATCACCAATACGAATTCCATTTCTACCAGTTTTATCCATATAAGTAGGACCAATTCCTTTTAGTGTAGAACCAATTTTAGCTTTTCCTTTAGATGCTTCAGATGCGGCATCTAATAAACGATGGGTAGGTAAAATTACATGTGCTTTTCTAGAAATGATTAATTTCTTTTTATAATCAATTTTAAATTGATCTAGCCCTTCTAATTCTTTTACAAAAACTACAGGATCGATAACGACACCGTTACCAATTACATTTATTGATTTATCATGAAAAATTCCAGAAGGAATTGTTCTTAGTACGTGTTTTATACCATCAAACTCAAGAGTGTGACCTGCATTTGGCCCACCTTGAAAACGAGCTATTATGTCGTAGTTTTTGGTTAAAACATCAACAATTTTACCTTTTCCTTCGTCGCCCCATTGCAAACCAAGTAATAAATCTACTGCCATTATTTAGTGTGTTGTTATTGTGTTGTTAAGATTATTTAGTTTTTTTCTTTGTTCCGTAGAAATAAAGAGAATGGTTTTGAATATCGATATCAAATACTTCTTCAATAGTTTTTTTGATAATTTGAATACGAGGATCGCAAAATTCTTTTACTTCTCCTGTATCTGTTAAGATAACATGATCGTGATTTTTATCGAAATAACTTTTTTCATAACGAGCCATAGATTGCCCGTCGAATTGGTGTTTACGCACCAAACCACAATCTAATAATAAATCCATCGTATTATAAAGAGTAGCTCTACTAACACGATAGTTTTTATTTTTCATTTTGATGTATAAAGACTCTATATCGAAATGTTCGTCCGCTTCATATATTTCTTGTAAAATAGCATATCGTTCAGGTGTTTTACGATGTTTATTTTCTTCTAAGAAAGAAGTGAAAACCTTTTTTACTACTTCTTGATTTTCAGCCGAACTGCTCATAATTTAAAATTTTTACCAAAAAACAAATTTACGTTAATTTATCAATAAAAAAAGAGCAAGTATAAAGAATATATTTATAAACTATTAACACGTTGCACCTTTTGTACACCGTCTACTTTTTTAATACTGTTAATAAGTTTTGTAACTTGATTTCTGTTTTTTACAGTTAAAGAGATCTTTCCTTCAAATATTCCTGCATTTCCAGAAATATTAATAGAGTTTATAAAAACATCCATATTACTAGAAATAATTCGAGTAATATTATTTACAATACCTTTATTATCTACCCCACTAATTTTTAAGATTGCAGAAAACTCTTGTTTGGTAGAGTCGATCCATTTAGATTTTATAATTCTGTATGCAAAGTTTGATTGTAAAGAAATAGCATTAGGGCAATTGTTTTTATGTACTTTAATACCATCATTAATAGTAACAAAGCCAAAAACTGCATCTCCTGGTATGGGTTTACAACAAACAGATAAAGAATATTCTAGTTTTTCTTCTTCTTGGCCAAAAACTAGTGCATCATATTTATTAGTTACCTCTTCGTCATCGGTAATGTTTTTAGGTGTGTTTCTTTTAAATGTATTTTTAAAGAAACTAATAATAGGACTGCTTCTTTGATTAACAAAATCTTTTAGTTGAGCGTTATCAATAGCACCATTACCTATTCTGTAAAATAAATCAAAACTAGTTTTTAAATTAAAAAAACTAGCAATTTCATGTGCTAATTTTTCGTCATAATTTATTTTTAAATGACGCATTTTTCGTATCAATACCGCTTTACCTTCCTCGGCTATTTTCTTTTCATCAGCTTTTAATGCAGATTTAATTTTTGTTCTAGCCCTTGCAGTCATTACAAAATCTAGCCATCGTGCATTAGGTTTGTTTGTTGATGAAGTTAAAATATCTACTTGATCTCCACTTTTTAACTCATGGCTCAATGGAACTAATTTTCCATTTACTTTGGCACCCCTACATTTTAGTCCAACATCTGTATGTATTGCAAAAGCAAAATCTAATGCTGAACCACCTTTTGGTAGGGATTTTAAATCTCCTTTTGGAGTAAAAACATAAATTTCTTTAGCGTATAAGTTTAGTTTAAAATCTTCAACAAAATCTACTGCATTTAATGTATTGTTTTCTAAGGTTTCTTTTAATCTATTTAGCCAACCTTCTAAACCATTTTCATTAATATTTCCTTGTTTGTATTTAAAGTGTGCGGCGTATCCTTTTTCTGCGATTTCATCCATTCTTTCTGAACGAATTTGTACTTCTACCCATTTAGCTTCAGGACCAATAACAGTAACATGTAAAGCTTCGTATCCTGTAGATTTTGGTTGTGAAATCCAATCTCTTAATCTAGAAGGGTTTGGTTTGTAGAAATCGGTAACAATAGAGTAAATTTTCCAAGCGTCAAATTTTTCATCCTCCGAAGTAGGAGTATAAATAATTCGAATAGCAAATTTATCATATACTTCTTCAAAAGAGACATTTTGCTTACGCATTTTCCTTCTTATAGAGAATATAGATTTAAAGCGTCCTTTAATTTCATATTGAAAACCTTCATTATCTAAAGCTTCTCTTATTTTGGAATTAAAGAGGTCTATGTATTTTTGTTGTTCTTCCTTACTTTGTTTTATTTTTAAAAGAATATCATTATATACTTCTGGTTCTGTATATTTTAATCCTAGATCTTCTAGTTCTGTTTTTATGTTATATAAACCTAATCTATGGGCTAGGGGAGCGTATATATATAAGGTTTCTGAAGCTATTTTTACTTGTTTGTGAGGAGGCATAGCGTCCATCGTTTGCATATTATGCAATCTATCGGCTATTTTAATTAAAATTACACGAACGTCATCGTGTAAGGTGAGTAACATTTTTCTAAAATTCTCTGCTTGAATAGAATAATCTTGGTCTTGTTTTAAGCGAGATATTTTTGTTAGTCCACTTACAATTCGGGCAACGGTTTCTCCAAACAATTGCTCCATATCTTCTACGGTGTAATAAGTATCTTCTACAACATCGTGTAAAAGAGCAGCAGCTATGGAGGTGGCTCCTAAGCCAATTTCATAAGCTACTATTTTTGCAACAGCTATAGGATGAAATATATAAGGCTCTCCAGATTTTCTTCTTTGTTTAGAGTGTGCTTCTACAGCAACTTCAAAAGCTTTACGTATTAATTTTTTATCATTTTCTGATAATGTTTGATAAGTACCTTTTAACAAATCTTTGTATCGATTCGCTATTTCCTTGTTCTCTTCTTCTATAGTTGCACTGTACTTCATGTATGAGGGATAAAGGTTATATTAAGCTTATAAAAGTGAATTTACTATAAAGATTTGTATTGAACAAGTTTTTAATAATAAGACAAATGTAAAACGTTTAATGTATAATCATTTTAAATATATAAAAGGGGGAAAGCCCCCTTTTATATATTTTGCAGCAAAAAAAGTTTCATTAATTACATTTTATTTCACTAAATGTCGCTTTTTCTGTAGCTTCTTTTTGTGTGTATTTTGTTTCTTGAAATAAAATAAATTGATCTATAGCATGACCAGTTGATCTTGCTGATACTTGCATAGTATATATGCCAGATTTTTTAAATTCTACATAAATTTTATGAGAATCATTATCAGAAGTAAGAGCTTGCCATTTAAAATCTAAATCATTACCACTTCTATATATTTTAAACCAGCCATCTGCAGAAGCTCCTTTAGGATTTGGAGTTTTACCAGAGTCTTTAGGGTAGATTTTGTTTCCATTTTTTTCGCCATAAAAATCTGAAGCATTTGGAAATTTTAACCAACTATCATTATGGTCAGAGCCATTATTTCCTTCTGTAACAGCAGAATTCCATAAGAAACGATAAATTCCACTTGTTTTTATATCCAGTTTAAATTCTATTAAACCATTTCCTGGTTTTCCTAACGATTGAGATCCAGTCCATACGCCATAGCCTTTGCCAGAAGCATTATTAGTTGTTTTTAATTGCCATTCGGAAGGTAAAACAGCATTTTCAAATTCTACTTTAATAAAAGCATCTTTTTCTGCAAAAATATAGTTCTCTGGAGTATTACAAGTTGTATTCGTTGGAGTACCATTGTTTTCATCTCCTTTTTCTTCCTCTTGCATATTTTCTGAATCGGAACAAGAAAGAATTAGTAAAGAAAAAGCAAATAGAGAGATGTTTTTTAGGGATTTTTGTAGTTTCATTATAATTTATTTTATGATTTATGTATTCGTTGTCTTTTAGCTTCAAATAGAACAATTGCAGCGGCTACAGATACATTCATAGAGTCTATGACACCTTCCATAGGAATATTGATGTTTTGAGTAGCTTGTGTTCTCCATAGGTTTGTTAAACCAGTTGCTTCTGTACCAACGATAATAGCACTAGCTTTCGTATAATTTTCTTCATAATATTTATTAGAATTTTGAAGTGTAGCGCTATAAATAGCAATATTTTTTTCTTTTAAAAAAGAAATAACCTCCTCACTAGTTGCTACGGCAATTTGATTGGTGAAAACACAGCCAATACTCGATCTAATAATATTAGGGTTATATATATCTGTTTTACTATTGGTAATAATAACAGCATCTATTTTTGCTGCATCTGCTGTTCTTAACATAGCACCAATATTACCAGGTTTTTCGATTCCTTCCATTACTAATATTAATGGGTTTTTGGAGGCGAATTTTAAGTTGCTTAAAGAAAAAATTTTAGTTTTAACTATTGCAATAATTCCTTCTGTTGAGTTTCTGTATGCTAATTTTTGATAGATTTCCTTACTAATTTCTATACATTTATTATTATTAATTAAAGTAGTAAGTTGTTTGTCATCATTAGAAAAAATCTCAGTAGCTACTATAAAAGTTTCTATGGTATATTTTCCTTTTATAGCTAAAGAAATTTCTCTTTTTCCTTCTACTAAAAACAGACCTTGTTTTCTTCTCTCTCTAGATTTCTCTTGTAGCTTTAAAAGATCTTTAATATATGGGTTTTGATAACTTGTTATTTTCTTCATTGTTTTACAAAAGTACTTACTTTGTATTTGTTTTAAAACAATTAATGAAGAGTTATTAAAATAAGGTAAGTTTTTAATATTGTATGTGGTTAATAAGTGAAATTATTTTTGAGAAATTCATTTTAGCTTGAATATACACTTTACTTTATTAGGGACTGAAAAAAATAAAGCAATGGTAAGTAATAAAGAGTTCTAAAAGATTAAAAAAAGTACTATTAAACTTAAAAATGACGTATGTAAAATACTTCTATTTACTAATAGGTCATTTTAAATTTACTAGTTATGTAAATTATTTTTCTGTACAGTTATTTGGTGTAATTGTTACAGAACTAGATAAATTAACACCAGCCTTAGTCTCTACACATTGTATACTTAATGGGGTTTTAGAGGTGTATATTGTTATATCATTATCAGAAAAATTACTATTAGGAGGGTTTTTAGATAAGGCAATACCACTTGCTCCTATATTTGCATCTATTTTATTATCTATTATATTCATATTACTACCTCCATTTATTTGAATGTCGCCAAAATTATTTTTGGTAATTGTAACATAATTAGCACCTATTAAAGAAGGAGGAGCTCCTGTAGTAGAAGCTGTTTTTACACCTTTAATGGTATTATTCTGAATAATGAAATTTGATTTTTCTGTTGAAGAATTCCATTCGTTAGCAATAACCATGGAAAAATTTGCACCTTTAAGCATTTCAATGGAATTATCACTTATAGTTACATTTTTTAATGTATTAATGGTGCGTATTCCTACATTACTTGCTTTAATGTTATTTTCTTTTATAACAGCATTAGAAGTTCCTTTTGCTTTATCTGTAGCACCAGGGCCAATATCAATTCCAGTGGTTCCTTCAAGTGTGTTGTTTTTAGCGATTACACCATTACCAACAACAATTAAAACTGTTTTGTCAGTAATTATAGTATTCTCATAAACTTCATTACCAAATACAAAATCGGTACGGTCAAAATTATCAGCGCTACCAGCTGTAATAGAACCTTGAGTAATTTTATTTCTTCTAATAATAACACCGTCTGTTGTTGTAAAAGATACTCCACAATTAATCATTTCATTGTCTTCAACAATTATAGGACCATTACCATGAGATAATTGAAAATCTCCTGCTCTAGGGTTACTAACAATATCGTTTACTATTTGTTTGTTATTTCTAATGTAAATATGACTTACTCTTTCAAATTCAATTAACTCATTTGTAACTTTGTCTTTAGAACGTACAGGTTCTAGATTGATATTTGAAGAAGGTGCAGTACCTTTTGATTTAGGAGTATCTACACCTCCGTCAATAAATTCATTGTTTTCTATATAAATTTCTCTACCATTAGAAATTACCAAGTTAGTTCTTCTTGCTCTTTCAAATTTGTTGTTTTTTAAGGTGATATTTTTTGATGCGATATGCTTAGGGTCGAAGTAATGATAAATGCCACTAATACTTAAACCGTCTCCTGCAGGATCGCTAAAAGTTACTCCGTCGATTGTAATATTTTGTCCTCCTTTAATTTCCATTGTATGTCCCCATTCATGAGTAGGACCAGTTGCACCATCTGAATCTACGAAGTTAGAGTTGTAATTATGAGTATCTCTATCTCCGTGTAAATTACCACCAGATATAGTAATGTTTTTTGCATCGTATACTGCTAATAGGGTAGGTCTAAAATGCCCATTTGGTTGCATTCTTATATGGGTGTTATCTGTCATTGATAAATGAAAATCAGAAGGAACATTAATCGCATGCACAGCAGGTACACCATCAATAAGAAAACCATCTACTTTAAAGTAAGCATCTAGCTTATTTGTTTTAAATACATTACCACTTAGTTTTTTTATTTCTAATAACAAGGCTTCTAACTTATTGGTGTTATCTTGAGCTATTTCGTCACTTACAATTCCTTCTACAATATTCCATTTTTTAGGAATGAAGTCGAATTCGTTTTTACTAAGTTTTGCGTCTCCTTTTATTATTAAGGAAGCATTTAAAAGTTCTCCATCAATTTTTCCATTGTTAGGAAAATTTAAAGTACCGTTTTTAAGTTCTCCTTTATCAAAAAGGAAAGAAACTCCTTTAGGTAGGTTAATTGTTTCATTTTTTAGATCTAAAACACAATTAATTACAATTGTTTCTCCTTCTTTAATAGAAGATAAATCAAAATCACAAGGAGTAGTTACTGAATTGTCCGGTTCTATTGGTTCTTCAGAAGTACTTTCTTCATTAACAGGCAAATCAATAGTATCTTTACTACAAGAAATTATTGTAATAATTGCCATCGTTAAAATAAATAAGTATGTTTTTTTCATTTTGGGATTATTAGTCACATTTGTTATTTTTCTTAGTTATGTTTGTAACATTAGTGCTACTTTCATTAAAACATCTCCCTCCAGTAATAGTGTTATCTGTAAAATTTAGATCAGAACAGTTTTCACTAATTATTATAATACCATTTTCAAAAGTATTCTCTAAAATGTTACCTACAGATGCTCTTACTGTTCTAATACCAGAGTTATGGCACAGATTATTTTTAAAGAAAAACCCTCTTATTTTATTAAAACTTGAATTATTATTCTCTGTAGAGGTAGCCTCATTATTTTCAATGGTAATACGAAAATCTTTTTGAGCTTCTTCTAAATTTACACTAGTAAATCTAAAAGGAGATCCAACTACTTCAATAGTGTTATCTATTACAGTTACATTATCAATATATTCACTTACTTTATTGGAGATACCTTCACTTCTTTCACGATTACTTGTAATAGTATTATTTCTTATTTTAGAATCTCTTGAGTTTAATATTTGTATTCCGCTTTTACAATTTGTAATTATATTGCTATGAAGATCTATTTCTGGATCTTGTAAAAAGATACCTTTATCGAAACCAATTATTGTATTTTCATATACTTGATTATCTGAATTACGTTCTTTTCCATGCCCTCTAGGATCATTCATACCAGCAAGAATAGCTGTTTTAGAATTCTTAGTAGGGTTTTTAAATGTGTTATTTCTAACTATAGAACCTATAGTTTCACCTATAGCAATGGTGCTTTCCATTTTATTACCTTCATAAGTAATGTAATGTCCTCTAGCATTTACAAAGCCTCCTTTTTCTGAACCTCGTTCGGTATTGTTACGAATAATTACATTTTCTACGATTTCAAATTTAATGCCATTTGACCAAACAGGTTCTATATCTATAGCCCATTGGGGAGCTGTTCCAATAGATTTGTCGGTAGATACTCCAGAATCGATTAATTCATTTTCTTCTATTATAAGTTCTTTTCCCCCTGTAATACTAATACCATTTCTTCGTGCTCTTATAATTTTATTTCCTGTTATTAATACATCTTCAGAAAACGTATAGTGAGGATCAAATGTATGTCCAAAATCATGAATATTAATACCGTCACCAGTAGCATCTGTTATTATTATATTTTTAATGGTTACATTTTTTGAGCCATCAATATTAACACAATGTCCCCATTCATGAGTTCCTCCACTCGAATAATCATGTTCGTCTCTATCACCATATAAATTGCCTCCTTCAATGGTAACATTGTTTGCTGTGAAAATGCCTAAAAGAGATGGTTGTTTAAAGTTATTAGGTTGCATTCGGATGTGAGTATCATTACTCATTTTTAAATGAAAGTCAGCAGGAATACTAATTGCAGCTTGAGAGGGTCTGAAATTAGATTTAATTTCTACTACATTAAAATAAGCATCCATTTTATCGATAAAGAATTTAGATGCTCCTAGTTCTTTTATAGTAACCATGTTTTTTTCTAAAATATCTCTATTTTTTCTGGCTATTTCATCATTTACTTTTCCTTCTGTAATTTCCCATTTTTTAGGGGTGAATTCAAATTCATTTTTACTAAGTTTTACATCTCCTTTTATAATTAGTGAGGCATTTAAAAGCTCACCATCAATTTTTCCTTTTTCTAAAAAGTTTAAAGTACCATTCTTTATATTCCCTTTATCAAAAACAATACTTACGTTTTTAGGAAGGTTAATTTCTTTTCCTTCTAAATCTAGTGCACAATTTATAGTTAATTTATCTCCTTCTTTAATAGAGGATAAATCAAAATCACAAGGAGTAGTTGCTGTATTATCTGGTTGAATAGGTTCTTCAGAAGTGTCTTCTTCTATAACAGGTCCGTTAATAGAATCTTTGCTACAAGAACTAAAAAAAAGAAATAAGCATATAATGTATAAAATGTTTTTATTTTTAGAACTGATCATAGTTGTATATTTTATAAGTATTAATCTGTTATATTGTTAGTGCCTTCTATATCCGTACTTGAAGTTTTATTATTTAAAATTTTAGAATTATTTCCTCGAAAGTATATGGAAGCCAATTCTTCGTTTTCTATATTGTTTTCAGTAATAGTAACATCATCAAAATTAGTAACATGCAAGGCATAATTAGTGCCAACTACCTTAATGTTATTTTTACTAAAAACGATACTACTATTTTCTGAGATAGCAGAAGTTCCTACTGTATTAATTCTAACACCATAGGCACCTAATCTAGTAACACTGGTGTTTTGAAAGGTGTTGCCTATTACTGTAATATTTTTTGAAGATTCTGTTTTATTAATACTGAAAACATTACCATCTTTACTTATTATTTTATTGTTATTAATTAAAATATTTTTTGAATTGGTTAGTCCAAAACCTGATAAAGAGAAATCATTTTTGGTTATTTCAAAACCATTACTGAAAGTTATAATGCCAGATTTAGTACATTCAAAAATGTTTTCTTTTATAATAATTTTATGATCAATAAATTCTTTTTCCTTATTAACACCTACCATATTCATGGGTCTACCATCAGAAAGTTTTACAATATTGTTTCTAACAATGACGTTGTTAACGGAAATTTGCCCATTAATTCCAAAGGAAGCTTCCTTGTTGCTGGTAATGGTATTGTCATAAATTTCAGAATCCTTTAAATTTCTTAACATAATTCCTATTCGGCAATCCACTAATTGGTTGTCAAACATTTTTACATCGTCGTTGGTAATAAAAACACCTGTATTTGCATTTTTAACCGTATTCCCAGAGATTATATTATTTGAACTAACACTTAGCGCATAAGGTAAATCAAGTCCACCAACAATACCTCCATTTAAGTTAGGATTATCAATTATTTTAACGTTAGTAGCGGTAGTCCAACCTACAACAGCATCTGCTGTGTTACCTGTAATAACAATATTAAAGCCACCAGCAGCCAAAATTGAATTTGTTTGGCTTTCTTCAATCGTATTATTTTTGATAGTAACACGATCTACTACTTGTCCTTGTACAGGTTCTATAACAATTCCTATTCGAGGAGCAATACCAAGAGAAGGTCCAAATTTACCTTTAACTTCGTTACCAGCCCTGTATAATTTACAGTTTTCTACACGAACATCTAATCCATCAGTGATCGATAAATTGTTAGCTCTATTAGAATCAAACACACAATTATTAATTAAGATATTTTTACTAGGAACATATCTACTGTCTCCAGGAAACAATACACTGTTAACTGTTAAACCTGTAGAAGACCCAAAATTCATATTCACATTATCAATAACAATATCTTGTCCTCCTTTTACAACAAACAAGACATTACCTCCTTTAGTAGGCCCATGATTTACTCTGTCTCCAATTAAAAAACCTCCAGAAACTTTAATATTACTTTTTGCTTCGATTCTAATTAATCTACTACTGTAGATTTCATCTACAGGAAAAACACGGAGGCGAGTGTTTTCAGACATTTTTAAATGAAAATCTGAAGGTAAATGTATTGCAGCAGTATTAGCTTCTTTACCATTACTCGTTTCAAAATAGGCATCTAGCTTATCAATACTAAAAGTTGTAGCTCCCATGTTTTTAACTAAATCAATAACCTTTTGTATAGTTAAATGATTATTGAAAGCTATGGGTTGTGTTGTTTTTCCTTCTGTAATTTCCCATCGGCTAGGAATAAATTCAAATTCATTACTAATTAATTGTGCTTTTCCTTTTATTTCTAAAGAGGAATTTAGTAATGCTCCATCAATTTTCCCACTTTCAGTAAAATTTAGAGTCCCATTTTTAATTTCTCCTTTCTCAAATTGTAAAGTAACTCCTTTAGGTAAATTAATTGTTTTTCCTTCTAAGTTTAAATTACAATCTATTAAAACAGTTTCGTTTTCTTTTATAGTAGATAAATCGAAGGCGCAATCTTTTACAGTTGTGTTATCAGGCTTTACAGGAACTGTTTCTTCTGAGCCTTCTTCTTCTATTACAGGGCCACTAATAGTATCTTTGCTACAGGAAATTGTTAAAATACTTACCAGTAATATGAGTGCTTTTTTCATTAGTTGCAGGTGTTATTTTCTTCAATTATATCATTTGGTATATTTGAGTTATTATTTATACATTTAAATCGATCATTTCCTGTTGGTATAGAAATCTTATTGCTTTTTAAAAGGATGTTTGTATTATCACCAGAAATAGATACTCCATGTCTATTGTCAGGAATAATTGTATTGCTACTAATATTGATATTAGACGAATTATTTATTTCTACACCTCCATTTATTATATTTGAAATAAGATTAACTCCATTGGCAAAAAATAGAGAAACAGGTTTTTGTGTTATAAACTGGTTGTTTTTTACAGTTAATTGGAAGTTTTTAGCTTCATTAGTTTCATTTATTTTACTAAATTTAATATGAAAACCTTGAGTATTAATTGTGTTATCATAAATTTGAATGTCGTCAACAATGGTTAAATTAGAAATAATACCAATGTTCTTTGAATTTATAGTGTTTTCAAATATTTCTATTTCTTTACTACTTGAAATTATGAGACCTACATCGACATCACTAATTGTGTTATTATATATTTTTACGCGTTCAGAGGTTATAGATATTGCTGAACCATAGCCTTTAATAGTATTATTATAAACTTCATTATCATTATTAAATTGACTTGATTTACCTGCGGCAAAAATGGCGAATTTAGAATCTATATTAGCAGGAGAAGTAAGTGTGTTATTTTTAACTTTTACAGAGCTTGAAAAAGCAAAAGCTATTCTTGTTTCTACTATATTGTTTTCAACAATTATGTTTTTGGAAGAAGCGATAGTTAAAAAACCAACTCGACTATTATTCTCTTTATTATCTTGTACTATAACATTTGAAACACGTTGATATTCAATTAAACTACCATTAGCATCTCTTTCTCTAAAAGGTTCTATATTGATTGCATAACCAACTTCACCACCATCAATACCGCCAATAGGTTGACCGATGTTTTCAAAGGTAGATCCTTTAACAACAATTTGTTGACCATCTGTTATAGAAATAGACATCCTTCTGTTGTTTTTAAATACACAATTAAGTATTTCGATATTTGTGGAAGGTTTGTAATCTGGGTTAAAAGGGAATCCTAAGGAAAAAATAGTAATTGCTCCAGCAGAACCATTTTCAAAGTGAATATTATTAAGTTTGATGTTTCTGCCAGAATGAATTCCAAAAAGGAGTGAACCTGTTCCTCCAGGATTACTGGTTTCAAATTTTCTTTTTAAAACATCACCAATAATATTTCCTCCAGTAACAGTTACATTATCCACATCTCTAACAGCCAAAACAAATCCGTCAGTTTTTGTGGGGGCTGAGGTAAACATTCTTAAAAAAGTCTTATCAGACATTTTTAAATGAAAATTAGAGGGTAGATTTATAGCTTCTTTACTGGGTCTATAGTTTTGATCACTAGTAGTACTAGTTACAGTTGTAACTTCAAAAAATGCATCAAATTTATCTACTTCAAAAATTTCTCCACCTAAAGACTGTACGAAAAAAAGTAATTTTTCAAATTCAGTAGTGTTTTTTAAAGCTGTATCAAAATTAGTTTCACCTTGCGCAATATTTTCCCATTTTTCAGGAATAAAAATAAAAGTTGTATTTGCTAGTTTTACATTTCCTTTTATTTCTAAAGAGGAGTTTAGTAATGCTCCATCAATTTTCCCACTTTCAGTAAAATTTAGAGTCCCATTTTTAATTTCTCCTTTCTCAAATTGTAAAGTAACCCCTTTAGGTAAATTAATTGTTTTTCCTTCTAAGTTTAAATTACAATCTATTAAAACAGTTTCGTTTTCTTTTATAGCAGATAAATCGAAGGCGCAATCTTTTACAGCTGTGTTATCAGGCTTTACAGGAACTGTTTCTTCTGAGCTTTCTTCTTCTATTACAGGGCCACTAATAGTATCTTTGCTACAGGAAATAAAAAAAATATGGAAAAATATAAAGTAGAATACTTTTTTAATATTCATAATGATTAATTTTGAGTACAACTATTATTAGAAATAGTAAGATTGGTGTTTTTTTCTTTATCTCTTACGCATTGTGCTCTTCCTTTTTTGATAATAATAGTATTGTCGATAGCTTTAATATTATCATTCAAGCTAGAAAAATCAATACCATGTATATCGCCAGTTGTTGTTATTGTATTGTTAGAAAACTCTGAATTTTTTGCTCCAACTAAACGCATTCCGCCTCCTAATTCATTTTTACTAAAAGTGATACCACTTAAAAAGTTAAAAGAAGATGTTTTTTCAGCTTTGGTTTTGTTGTTTTTTATTTCAAAGGTATTAGTATCTCCATCTTTATCATTCACTTCTACAAAGCTAAATGCTTGTAGTACTACCTCTACATTGTTGTCTTCTACAATTACATTATTTATGGTTTCCGTTTGAGGTTTTGAAGCTATTCCAGCGCTTCTTTCTCTGTTACTAATAATTGTATTGTTATATATTTTAGAATCTTTTAATGTATTTAAAACAATTCCTGTTCTACAGTTTTTTACAGTGTTGTCATATACCTCATTATCAAAATTTACGATATCTATACCAACAGCATATCCATTTACAGTATTATTGTAAATCTTATTATTGTAATTAGTAACTTCAGAGGTGCTAGAACCTGCCCAAATACCAATAATATTATTACGTTGTCTATCTGTAGCTGCTGTAATTGTATTATTTCTAATAATGGAGTTATGCGTGCCAAAATAGGAGATAGGGCTTTCTGTATTATTATCTTCAATAATAATATTATATCCAGAGGCAATATAAAAAGACATTACGACGCTTCCTCGTTCTATATTATTTCTGATAGTAAAGTCTTTTGCAATTTGAAATATTTTACCGTCTCTATTATGTGCTTCAATATCTATAGCCATTCTCGGTGGGGTACCAGTAGATTTATCAGTGTTTTGCCCTACGTCTATAAATTCATTTTTTTCTATGAGAACATTTCGACCATCACCAGAACCTATACCATTTCTTCTAGATCTAATTATTTTACAACCAGTAATTAAAATATTATCACATGGTGTATAATGAGGATCGAATGCATGACCATAAGAAGATATCGTTATACCATCTCCTGTAGCATCCATTGAGGTTACATTTTTTATTGTCGTATTTGTAGCTCCAAGTAGTTGAAGTGTATGTCCCCATTCATGAGTTTTTCCATCAGAATAATCGTGTTCATCTCTATCACCATGTAAAATTCCACCTTCTATAATAACATTCGTAACTCTATGAGCAGCCAATAAGTCTGGTCTTTTATAGCTATTTGGTTGCATGCGTAAATGCGTGTTGTTACTCATTTTTAAGTGATAATCTGAAGGTACATTTATTGCGGCTAAAGAAGGTACAGGCTTACCAGAAGGTTCATCCACTTTAAAATAGGCATCCATTTTATTTATAATAAATTTAGAAGCACCCAAGTCTTTTATATAGAACATATTTTCTTCTAAAATGTCTCGGTTATTTCTTGCTATTTCATCATTAACTTTTCCTTCCACAATGCCCCATTTTTTAGGAATAAATTCAAATTCATTCTTGGTAAGTTGAACTTTTCCTTTAAGAGTTAAGTTTTTATTTAAAAGGTCTCCATCTATTTTTCCATTTTCAGTAAAATTCAGAGTTCCGTTTTTAATTTCTCCTTTATCAAATTGTACGGTAACTCCTTTAGGTAAATTAATAGTTTTTCCTTCTAAGTCTAAATTACAATCTATTAAAACAGTTTCATTTTCTTTTACGTTAGATAAATCAAAACCACAATTTTTTATAGCTGTGTTATCAGGCTCTTCAGGAGTGGGTTCTTCTGGGGTTTCTTCTATTACAGGGCCACTAATAGTATCTTTACTACAAGATATTATTGATAATGTACAAAAGATTAATAAAAATATTTTTTTCATTTTTTAGGATTTTTTTTTTTTACAACTATTATTCTGTTTAGAAATTTCTTTCTCATCTGTACTATCTTGTATTTTTATACAATCATAGTTTTCTTGATTAACATAAATATTGTTGTTATTTATTTGTATATTCTTGTTTGTTTGTCTTAAAAAAACACCATGATTATTCAAAGAGGTAATTTTATTAGAAGAGAAAGAGATGTTATTAGAATTGAATAACTGAATGTTTGTATTGATGATATTATTTGATAAAAATAGCCCCGTTGTTTTATTAATTAATATTGAAGAGTTAGAACTAAATTCATTTTCTTCTATTATAAATTCATAAGCACTTTGGTTAGCCATGTTATTAACGCTAGATAAATTGAAGGCGTTTCCCGTAACATTTATTTTGTTTTTTGAAAAAGAAACATTGTTTAAAGAAGTAAGATTTACAAAGATTCCTTTACTTTCTGATTGTTTGCTGTTTAATATATTATTAGTAAACGTAACATTTTTTAAATCTTTTAAAAACAAACCAGTTTTAAAATCATTAATAATATTATCTGTAATTTTGGTGTCTCTATTAAAAACAGTAATACCAACAGAGTACCCATTAATTTCATTATTAGAAACAATATTGTTATATACTGTAGCATCTCCTCCTATTTTTCCTGCAAAAATACCAGATTTACCATCTCCATTATTGTCTTTGGCTGTTATTTTATTATTTTTAATAGTAATTCCATTTCCAAAACTATATCCAATAGCATTTTCAGTAATATTATCTTCTATTACAACATCGTAAGATATTGCAGCAGTAATTGCACCAACTCTGCTTCCTCTTTCTATGTTGTTTCGAATAAATATATCTTCTGAACGTTGAAAAAAAACAAGTTCACCATTTGAATTTCTATCTCTTACAGATTCTAAATCTATTCCAAATCCTGGGTCTATTCCTTTAGATTTTCCTGTGTTTATTCCAGCATTTAACAAAAGGTTATCTTCTATCGTGATATTGTTTCCATCTGTAATAGAGATATTATTTCTTCTATTTGTATCAAAAGTGTTTGAAAAAATATTGATATTATTTGAAGGTTTGTATCCAGGTTCAAAAGTGAATCCGATACTATTAATATCAATACCATCACCACTTCCATAAGAGAAATGACTATTCTTAACTATAATATTAACACCAGATCGTATTTGTAAACAATGTCCATGTTCATGTGGACTATTACCTACATAAATATGGTCATCTCTATCACCGATAAGATTTCCGCCATCTATTGTTATATTTTTAGCATCAAATACAGCTATTAAAGCATAATTAGGAGAGTTATTAGGAAAAACTTTTAAAAATGTATTTTCTTTAGACATTACTAAATTAAAATCTGAAGGGATTTTAATAGCATGTTCTACTGATCTAAATACTGATAGGTTTTCGTGATTACCAACTTCAAAAAAAGCATTTAATTTATCAATTTTAAAAGTATTTCCGTTAAGTTTTTTTACGATATCTATAGCATGTTGTATATTGTTTTTATTATTTAAGGCTGTTTTTTGATTTGTTTTTCCTTCCACAATGCCCCATTTGCTAGGAATAAATTCAAATTCGTTACTAATTAATTGCGCTTTTCCATCAATTATAATAGAAGAATTTAATAATTGTCCATCTATTTTCCCACTTTCAGTGAAATTTAGAGTTCCATTTTTAATTTCTCCTTTCTCAAATTGTAAAGTAACTCCTTTAGGTAAATTAATTGTTTTTCCTTCTAAGTTTAAATTACAATCTATTAAAACAGTTTCGTTTTCTTTTATAGTAGATAAATCGAAGTCGCAATCTTTTACAGCTGTGTTATCAGGCTCTACAGGAACTGGTTCTTCTGAGCCCTCTTCTTCTATTACAGGACCACTAATAGTATCTTTACTACAAGATATTATTGATAATGCAATAAGTAACATTAAAAATTGTTGTTTCATCTTAGAAATTGTTTTGTGTAATTTATTAGGATATAATTTTTAAAAAAGAATTTAAGGAGCTCGAACTCCTTAAATTCTTTTATTTAACAAAATTCTAATTCTAAAATTTATATTAATTGCAAGTGTTATTATCAATGTTTATATTAACACCATCCGTAGTATTCACTTTAATACATTCTAAATTAGTTCCGGTAACTTTTATGGTATTGTCTTTAATGGTTAAGTTTTTACAGCCAGTATCTAATCTAATACCATTTGCAACTGTAGAAGTAATCGTATTCGCAATAAACGTAGCGTTTTCAGAATTAACAATTCTTAACCCTCCTTGATTAATAATATTTTCATTAAACTCAAAACCATGTGCATTACTAAATGTATTAGTACTTGTAGAGGTAATCGTATTATGGGTTATTATTAATTTAAAATCTTCTTGTCCGTTTTTATCATTAACATTAACAAGTTTTACAGGTGTTCTTGTTACTTCAATGTTGTTTCCTTTTGATTTTCCACCAACAACAACATTATCTATGTATTCTACAGTAGGATGACTTACAATTCCATCACTACTATCTCTATTACTTTTAATTATATTATTATAAATTTTAGATTCTCTGATAGTCCCTATTGTAATTCCTAATTTACAGTTAGAAATTTCATTGTCATAAACTTCTAAATCTTTATTTGACATTACAATGCCTATAGAATAATCTTTAATAATATTACCATACACTTTATTGCCATAGTTTTTATCATAAACATCGCTTCTACCAGCAGTAATAGCAATACCTTTATCTGTATTTTTCGGTGTTTTACCTGTAATTTTATTATTTTTAATAATAGTACCTATAGAAGTAGAGTAAGAGATACTATTTTCAAAGGTGTTATCTTCAATAGTTACTTTATCTCCTGTATGAACAGTAACGGCTCCAATACGACTTCCATTTTCTGTATTATTTCTTATGAAAATATCTTCTGCAATTTCAGAAATTCCACGAGGATTACCATGTCTTACAGCTTCTACATCTATAGCAAAACCTGGAGCAACACCTCTAGATTTTTCTGTATGAATACTGGCATCTATAAAATCATTTTTTTCTACAGTTATATTTCGGCCATCTGTGATAGAAATATGATTACGACGACTTCTAATCATTGTGTTGTTTGTAATTAAAACATTATCACAATAGGTGTAATTAGGGTCAAATGAATGGCCTAACGCATGAACATCGATAGCATCACCAGTAGCATCTTCAAATTTTATATTTTTGAAAACAGAATTTTTAGTACCAGTTATGCGTAAAAGATGTCCCCATTCATGCGTACTGCTAATAGTAGTATAATCATGTTCATCTCTATCACCATGTAATACGCCACCATCAATAGTTATATTGTTTGCTGTAAAAGTAGCAAGTAAGGTTGGTCTTATCGCTCCATTGGGCTGCATCCTTAAATGTGTATTATCCGTCATTTTTAAAGTGAAATCAGATTTTGGTAATGTAATAGCAGTAAGGGCAGGAAATTGTGTAGGAGCTGTTTTAGATTCATCAACATTAAAATAGGCATCCATTTTATCAATTTTAAATGTTTTACCTCCTAAATCATTGATTTTTTGCATAGTTTCTTCAAAAACATCTCTGTTTTCTCTTGAAACTTCGTCTGTCGTTTTTCCTTCTACGATACCCCATTTATTCGGAATAAATTCAAATTCATCGCTTATTAATTGGGCTTTTCCATCTATTGTAACAGAAGCATTTAATAATTGGCCATCTATTTTACCATTTTCAGCAAAATTTAGAGTTCCGTTTTTAATTTCACCTTTGTCAAATGTAATCGTTACATTTTTAGGTAAATTAATTGTTTTACCTTCTAAATCTAAAATACAATTTAGATTTATTGTTTCACCTTCTTTTGTGCTTGATAAATCAAAGTCGCAAGGAGATGAATTATCTACTACAGGATCTTCTTCTTTTATAGGATCCTCAATAGGATCTTCTTCAGGCTCTTGCATAGTTTCTTTACTGCAAGATATTAGTAGTAAAAAGAATAAAGAAAAAGAAATTGCTTGTATAAAATTTTTCATATTTAGGGAATATGGGATTTATTATTTGTTTTAAGATTTATAGTATGCTGAACTTTTTTATTATTTGTGTTTTTATTGTAAAAAGAATTTTAACCACTTCAGAATTTTTCTATAATTTTATTAATTTACACTACATAATGTAAAATGTAAAAGAAAAAAACAAAAGGTAAATTAATTTCTTCATTTTATATAATCTAATATAATAACGTACTTTTTGTTAAAAAGTATCGTTATTGTAATTGACACTTCGAAAGTAACTTTTTTTAAAATAATGAGTTAGTTTGTTGAAAAAAAAATAGTATACTTTTGTATACCAAGTTTTAAATAGTTTAGTATATGCGTATTTTAAGTAAGTTTTTTGGTTCTACTCCAGAGGAATGTAAAGTTTTTATACGTCCGGCTAGAGATGTTATAGATATTGTTGGAGGTAAATGGACATTGCCAGTTTTAACCGCTCTTTCTTTTAAAAGTCATCGTTTTAAAGAGTTGCAAATTCAAGTAGAAGGAATAACACCAAGAATGTTGTCGAAAGTATTAAAAGATTTAGAATTAAATGAATTAATTAAAAGAGAAGTAGAAGAAAATGGAACTATAACTAAGTATAGTTTGACTTCTTATGGAGAATCGTTAGATGAAATTTTAGTTTTAATGAGAAATTGGGGAGTAAATCACAGAAAAAGAATTATGTCTATGTAAAATTATTACTATTATTTTTTATTCATACTCATTACATATTGTTTCGGTGTTGTACCGTACTTCTTTTTAAAAGCAGCTATAAAATGGCTAGAAGTACTGTAGCCAACTTGTAATCCTACTTCATTTACATTATGTTGGTTTCTTTCCAATAATTTTCTTGCGCATTCCATCTTGTAGTCAAATAAAAAGCTGTAAACGGTGTCGCCGTAAACTTGTTTAAAGCCTTCTTTTAGTTTTTTAAGGTTTAATCCTATTTCGTTTGAAAGCTCTTGCAAAGTAGGAGGTTCTGCCATACGAGAAATGATAATATCCTTAGCTTTTCTAATTTTTAAAACATCTCGTTCATCCACTAAAAAAGGACAGTATTCACCATTAGCAGTTTCATCTTTCTGAAAGTGTAAGCTTAGTAATTCGTATATTTTTCCTTTGATGTATAGATTTCTAATTGAACTATTAATAGAAGCATTAATAATTTGTTTTAGAACAATTAATACAGTAGGTTTAATTATGGAATCATCATAATATTTTCGATTACTGTTTTCTTCGCTTAAAAATGGAATATAGCTAGCTTCATTAGAAAATAAAGCATGAAATTTTTTTATAGAAATTAGTAAAGAAACCAAAGTGCTTTTAGGTCTTATTTCTAAATTAATAGGTAAATTTTGTTGTGGGTTATATAGTAGTATAGAATGCTCTTCTATAACATCTAAAGTATAACTACCATTATTAAAATGAAATTTACTATTTCCATGAATACAAAAATGTAATTGAATGAAAGAGTTATCTATGTCACGTTCAAATCGTTGCGTTTCAGTAGAGTTGTTTGTAAACTCTAATAATAAAAAACCATTTTCTAGATTGGTTTCTGTAAAAGTACTTTCAGCGATATTTTTCATCGTTGTTACTATTTTTGTTTATAACTTTTTTATTTAGAATTATTCTACATAAAGATATCGTAAACGCTTATGTCTATTGCAAAAGTAGTTAAAATCTAGTTTTTTACATATTTATTAGAATAAAAATCAAGAAACGACACTTTAAGTTCCTCTAGCGATATTTTTATCTGAAGTAAGTTTCTATTTTTGTCAAGATTTTTGATAAATAGTAAATGTTAGAAGATAGTAAGCCTAAAAACTTTTATAACATAGGAATTAGTTATGTAAAGGCAGATGCAGAAACAAGAGGTAGATTTTCTTTATCTAAGGAAAATCAGATAGCGCTACTTGAAGAAGCAAAACTAAAAGATTTTGAAGGAGTATTTGTAGTTTCTACCTGTAATAGAACAGAAATTATAGGTTTTGCAGAACATCCATTTCAACTTATAAGCATGCTTTGTAAACATTCAAATGGTTCGGTAGAAGAATTTGCAAAAGTATCTTATGTACATAAAAATCAAGAAGCAATACACCATTTATTTAGAATGGGAACAGGATTAGATAGTCAAATCTTAGGCGATTATGAGATTGTAGGACAATTACGTCAAGCATTTAAATTAGCAAAACAAACAGGAACAACGAATGCATACTTAGAAAGGTTACTTAATAATGTAATGCAAGCAAGTAAAAGAGTTAAAAACGAAACCAAATTAAGTTCTGGTACTACATCTGTTTCTTATGCGGCTGTTCAATATTTAATAAAAAATTTACCTAATTACGATGCTAAAAATATTTTAGTTTTTGGTTTGGGTAAAATGGGAAAACATACTTGTAAGAATTTAGCAGAATATACGCATAATAAATCGGTTACATTAATAAATAGAACAGAAGATAAAGTAGATGAATTTGTAAAAGAATATCCATTTATAAAAAAAGCAAAATTCAACTATTTATCAGAAGAAGTTACTAATTGTGATATCTTAATTGTTTCTACCGGAGCAGCATTACCAACTATTACTAGAGATACTATTAAAACAGATAAAGAACTGTTAATTTTAGATTTATCGGTTCCTGCAAACGTTTCAGAAGAGGTGAAAAACTTAAAAAATGTAACTTTGGTTAATGTAGATGAATTATCTAAAGTTACCGATGAAACGTTAGCTGTTCGTAAACAAGAAATTCCATCAGCAGAAAACATAATAGAAATTCATAAACAAGAGTTTAATGAATGGTTGAATCATCGTCGTTTTACTCCCGCAATTAATGCCTTAAAACAATCATTAGAAACGATTCAACAAAATGAAATTAATTTTCATAAAAAGAAAATAGAAAATTTTGATGTAGATCAAGCAGAAGCAATTACTTCAAGATTTATACAAAAAATAACGACACAGTTTGTAAAACACTTAAAAGAAGAAGAAACTTCTGTAAACCAAAGTATACAAGTAATGGCTAAAGTGTTTGGCACAAATTTAGAAACGATCGATGCAAAAAATCATTAGAATAGGAACTCGTGAGAGTGAGTTAGCACTTTGGCAAGCTAAAAAAGTGCAAAAACAGTTAGAAGAATTAGAGTATAAAACAGTAATCGTTCCTATAAAATCTACAGGAGATATTATTTTAGACAAACCTTTATACGAATTAGGTATTACAGGTATTTTTACTAAAAATTTAGATGTTGCAATGTTAAATGGTGATATTGATATTGCTGTACATTCTATGAAAGATGTACCAACAGTATTACCAGAAGGTATAATTCAGGCAGCAGTTTTAAAAAGAGGTAGTTATAATGATATTTTAGTTTTAAAAGATAACGAAGAGTTTTTTGGGCAACCAGAAGGTATTATAGCTACAGGAAGTTTGCGTAGAAAAGCAATGTGGTTGCATAGATATCCAACACATAAAGTAGTTGATTTAAGAGGAAATGTAAATACTCGCTTACAAAAATTAAAAAATAATAATTGGAACGGTGCTATTTTTGCAGCAGCGGGTTTAGAAAGAATTGGGTTAAAACCAAAAGATGCTATTCCTTTATCATGGATGCTTCCTGCACCAGCTCAAGGAGTTATTATGATAACAGCCTTAGAAAAAGATTCGTATGCTAAAGATGCTTGTGAACAACTAAATCATTACGAAACTCAGGTTTGTACAGGAGTTGAGCGTGATTTTTTAAATAGATTAGAAGGTGGCTGTACCGCGCCAATCGGAGCTTTAGCTTATATAGACGAAAAAACGCAAGAAGTTAATTTTAAAGGAGCATTATTATCTAGAGACGGTAAAAAGAAATTATCTGTAGCTAAAACAGCAAAGCTAGGACGACATAAATTTTTAGCAAAAGATTGTGCTGATTATATTATTAATAGAGGCGGAAAACAATTAATGGTAGAAGAGGAAGGTATAGAAAAAGAGTTTTCTATTTATTCAACAAAAAAACTTTCCGAAATTCAGAAGAAATTAATACCAGCTACAGTACAAATTGAAGATAGTGATTTTATTAAAATTCGGTTTAATAGAATAGCTTCTAAAGTGGTTAAAAATGAGATAGAAAATGTTATTATAACCAGTCAAAATGGAGTAGAAGCTGTTTTAAATAGCTTTACCAAAGACGAGCTACAGTTTCAAAATATTTACTGTGTTGGTAGAAGAACTAAAAAACTAATAGAACAGCGCTTAGGAACGGTAATAAAATCTGAAAAAAATGCAGAAAAACTAACTTCTTATTTAATAGACGAACTTAAAGAAAAAGAGGTTACTTATTTTTGTAGTGATTTGCGATTAGATACAATACCTAAAAAACTATCAGAAAAAGGAATTACTGTACATGAAGTAGAGGCTTATAAAACAATGTATAGTCCTGTTAAAATAGAAGAAAAAGTAGATGGAGTACTATTTTACAGTCCATCAACAATAACAAGTTATCTTCAAAAAAATGCGCCAAATAAAATAGCTTTTTGTATTGGAGAAAGTACAGCAAAAGAAGCAAGAAAGCATTTTGAAAATGTACAAGTAGCAAAAATGCCAACAGTAGAAGCTGTTATAGAATTAGCAAATTCATATTTTATAAAAGAATAAAATGAAAAAAATATTATTAATGATATTGTTATTAACCTTTTACTTCTGTAAAAAAGAAGAGAAGGTTAATAAATATCCTAATAGTATTGGAGATATTACTTTTAACGCTGAAAAAGATGATTCAAATTTTGTTCTTTGTAACAAGAATAATGTTTATCAGTATTTTAATGATGGTCGAGGACTAGGTTATGAAGGTGAAAAACTAGCTTTAGTAACAACAATTAAAGAAAAATACAAACCAGTAAAAACTACACAAAGCGGCTTAATAAGAATACGGTTTATTGTAAATTGTAAAGGAGAAACAGGAATGTTTCGAGTTATTCAAATGAACGATAGTTATGAAGCCTTTTCTTTTGATAAAAAAATAATAAATCAATTATTAAAAATAACAAAAGAACTTTCTGGTTGGATGATAAAACAAAGAAAGGATGTAGCTCTTGATTATTATCAGTATTTAATTTTTAAAATTAAAGAAGGAAAAATCGTAGAAATTTTGCCATGAAAAAAATAATACTATATTTATTTCTTATAACCTTTTTTAAGGCCGCTTCTCAAAACTGTAATGCATATAAATGGGAAGGGAATTTAAAAAAGTACGAAGCTTGTAAAAAAGCAAAGGAATCAGAGTATTATTATCAATTCAATCATAAGTATCATGAAGTTTTAGATGAAGCTATTGCTATAGACCCTACTTATGATGATGCGTATTGGGCGAAATCAATAGCCTATTTAAAAAGTGGTGATTTTTTGTCATGGAAAAAAATAATTGATAAAGCAGTAGATTTAAATCCCAAAAAACATTTAGGGTATAGAGGTTGGTGTCGTTATCAGTTTTTTAGAGATTATAAAGGAGCTATTAAAGATATAGAAGAGTTTCAAAAGATTATTAAAGGAGATGTAGGCTATTGTCAAAATGGAGATTATCATCTATTAATTGCAAAAGCTATTTGTTATAAAGCAATAGGAGAAAAAGAAAAAGCAATTCAAATAATAGAAACATATTTAGAGAAAAATGATAATGAGTCAGACTTATTTAATTTTTATCATCTAGGAGTTTTATATTTTGAAAAAGGAAACTACAAAAAGGCTTTAAAACATTTTCAAAAACAAGAAGTCGAGAACAATTTAGCAGAAAATCAATATTATATTTCTTTATGCTATAAAGCATTGAAAGATTTTGATGCTTATAAGAAAAGAATAGAAGATTCTGAAAAAATGTACAAAGAAGGATATTTTATGCGAGATCCTTATTCTTATCATTATGATAAAGTGTATTTATCTCAAATAGAAAAGGAGTTAAAAAAAGTAAACTAATTTAATGTCATAATTAATAAAGATGTTTAAAACACGAAGACCAAGAAGAAATCGTAAATCTGCTGCAATTCGGGCTATGGTAGAGGAAACCACTTTGTCTGTAAATGATTTCATTTATCCTTTATTTCTCATTGAGGGTTCAGATAAAAAAGAAGAGGTTATTTCTATGCCAGGTATTTATCGTTATTCACTTGATTTATTGTTGAAAGAAATTAAAAAATGTGTCGATCTTGGTATTAGAGGGTTTTGTGTATTTCCTTCATTAGGCGAAGAAAAAAAAGACAAATTTGCAACAGAAGGTTCTAACAAAAATAGCTTGTATATTCAGGCATTAGGAAAAATAAAAGCGCAATTTCCTAATATTGCTTTAATGACAGATATAGCTATGGATCCATATTCTAGTGATGGACATGATGGTCTTGTAGAAAATGGAGAGATTTTAAACGATGAAACTTTAGCCATTTTAGGTAAAATGGCGTTGGCACAAGCGGAAGCAGGAGCCGATATTCTTGGCCCATCTGACATGATGGATGGCCGTATAGGGTACATTAGAAATGTATTGGATAAAGCTGGGTACACACAGGTATCGATTATGTCTTATACAGCTAAATATGCAAGCGCTTTTTATGGTCCATTTCGTGATGCTTTAGACTCAGCTCCTAAATTTGGAGATAAAAAGACCTATCAAATGAATCCAGCTAATACTAGCGAAGCATTAATAGAGGCTGATTTAGATATTGAAGAAGGTGCAGATATGATTATGGTAAAGCCAGCTTTGGCTTATCTTGATATAATTAAATTACTAAAAGATAATTATAATGTACCTGTCACAGCGTATAATGTAAGCGGTGAGTATGCGATGGTAAAAGCAGCAGCAGAAAAAGGGTGGATAGATGGAGAGCGTATAATGATGGAAAGTTTACTATCAATGAAGCGAGCTGGTGCAGATATTATTATTACGTATTTTGCAAAAGAAGCTGCTAAGATTTTAAATAAGTAATATAAAATATAGATTTACTATTAGGAGTTTAGAAATAGTAAATACAAAGTAATAAAAATTGAAAATTTTATTGACGTAGAATTAAATGAATAATTTAATTTTATAAAAATTACCTAAATAAATGAACTTTAAAAAATCACAAAAACTATACAACAAAGGATTAGTTAATTTAGTTGGAGCTGTAAACTCCCCAGTAAGAGCTTTTGCTTCTGTTGGAGGAAATCCTTTATTTATTAAAAAAGCAAAAGGAAGTAAAATTACAGATGTAGATGATAATAAATACGTTGATTTAGTACTTTCTTACGGACCAATGATTTTAGGACATCGACATAAAAAAGTGCAAAAAGCAATAACTAAAGCTTTAGAAAACGGTTATTCTTTTGGTGCTTCTACAGAAAATGAAATAAAATTAGCTAAAATTGTATGTGATGCTTTTCCAGGAATGGATAAAGTTCGTTTTGTAAATTCAGGTACAGAAGCTGTATTAAGCGGAATTCGTTTAGCCAGAGCTTTTACAGGGAAAGACAAAATTATAAAATTTTCAGGATGTTACCATGGGCACCAAGATGCTTTACTAGTAGCTGCTGGTTCTGGTTTGGCTACTTTAAGTTTGCCTGGTAGTAAAGGAGTACCTGAAGGAGCTGTAAAAAATACACTTATTGCAAATTATAACGACTTAGAAAGTGTAAAAGCTCACTTTGACACTCATGATGATATTGCAGGGGTTATTATAGAGCCAGTAGCTGGTAATATGGGAGTAGTAACGCCTAAAGATAATTTCTTAAAAGAATTAAAAGAGTATTTAAAAACAAAAGGAGCTTTATTAATTGCAGATGAAGTAATGACAGGCTTTCGTTCTAAATTTGGTGGAGCACAAGAATTGTTTGAAGTGGAAGCTGATATCACTTGTTTAGGAAAAGTAATAGGAGGAGGGTTTCCTGTAGGAGCTTATGGGGCTCGAAATGAAATTATGGAAATGGTTGCTCCGTTAGGAGGAATGTATCAAGCAGGAACTTTAAGTGGAAATCCAATAGCAATGGCAGCTGGTATAGCAACACTTACAGAATTAAAAAAGCAAAATCCTTATAAAGAATTTAATGAAGTAGCAAAAGAAATAGAAGAAGCTTTATTAAAATATGCAGATGAATTTAACGTTGAACTTACGGTGAATCGATTTGGTTCAATGATAAATCCATTTTTCACGAATAAAAAAGTAACCAATTTTAAAGAAGCGCAAACCACCGATACTAAAAAGTTTGCAGTTTTCTTTTGGGAAATGATAAAAAATGGAGTCTTTTTACCACCATCACAATTTGAAGCTTGGTTTTTATCAAGTGCATTAAGTAAAAAAGACGTAAATTTAACCAAAAAAGCAATAAATAAAGCGATGAAAGCGGTTGCGAATATGTAATTTATGAATAAAATTATCCTCTCATTACTATTTTTGGTAGTAATCAGTTGTTCAAATAAAACTTACATGAACAATCAAATAAAGCAAGGTTTGAAAAGTATTTATGAAGGAAGTCTTTTTGGAAATGGAGCAGAAGGCTTTAAAAAAGAAAACTTAATAATTACTACTCAAAAAGAGTGGGATATGTTTTTAAAACAATTAGATATAACGAATAAAGTTTCTAACGAATTTGATAATAATATAGATTTCGTAAAAAAAAGTGTATTAGTTACTATAGATCGTGTAAGGAATACAGGAGGTTTTTCGATTAAGATTAAGGAGGTTAGAGATAGAAAAGATACAATAGAAGTAATTGTAAATAATAAAGGACCTAAACCAACAGATATGGTAACTACAGCAATAATGCAACCTTTACATATAGTTACTATAAATAGAACAAACAAACGTATAGTTTTCGTAGAAGAATAGAATGATAAAAAACGATTTATTTTTAAGAGCCTTAAAAGGAGAAACGGTAGATAGGCCACCAGTATGGATGATGCGACAAGCAGGAAGATATTTACCTGAATTTATGGAAATACGTAAAAAATATGATTTTTTTACACGTTGTAGAACCCCAGAATTAGCATCGGAAATAACAGTACAGCCAATTCGTAGATACGGTATGGATGCGGCAATTTTATTTTCTGATATTTTAGTAATTCCTCAAGCGATGAATGTGGAGGTACAAATGAAACCAGATTTTGGCCCCTATTTACCAAACCCTATTAGAGATAAAAAAAGCTTAGAAGAAGTAATCATTCCTGATGTTCAAGAAACTTTAGGCTATGTTATGGATGCTATAAAAGCAACCAAAGAAAAATTAAACGACGAAGTGCCTTTAATAGGTTTTGCGGGCTCTCCATGGACTATTTTATGTTATATGGTACAAGGGCAAGGGTCTAAAAATTTTGATAAAGCAAAAGAATTTTGTTTTACACAACCAATTTTGGCACACCAATTGCTTACTAAGATAACAGAGACCACAATTACATATTTAAAAGCAAAAGTGGAAGCAGGTGTAAATGCCGTTCAAATATTTGATTCTTGGGGAGGAATGTTAGCTCCAACAGATTATCAAGAATTTTCATGGCAATACATCGATAGAATAATTGAAGCGTTAAAAGAAGATGCGCCGGTAATAGCCTTTGGAAAAGGATGTTGGTTTGCGTTAAATGAGATGTCAAAATCAGGAGCATCTGCTTTAGGTATAGATTGGACTTGCTCTGCAAGGAATGCAAGATATTTAACAGGAGGAAATATAACATTACAAGGAAACTTTGATCCATCTAGATTATTATCTCCACCTGCCGAAATTAAGAAAATGGTTACACAAATGATCAATGATTTTGGAAAGGACAAATATATTGTTAACTTGGGGCACGGTATTTTACCCAATATTCCAATAGAAAATGCAAAAGCATTTATTGATGCAGTAAAAGAGTATAAACTAGAATAAATTAGAAAAATAAATAATAATTCCCATGAAAAAAGTAATAACCTTATTAATGATTGTAGTATCATCAGGTGTATTTGCACAAAGAGTTTATTATAATCAGGCAGTAAACAGTTGTGCTAATAAATCTTCAGAAGAGTTAATAAACAAGTGTATTAAAGATAGTTACTTATTAAATTACGATTTTATAAGCGCAAAAGATGAAGTGATAAGTACCAAAAAAATAAAAAAACCAATAATGCTTATTGCATCTGCAGGATGGTCTGCTCCTTGTTTTGGTCAAATACCAGCTTTAAATAAAATGGTAGAAAAATATCATGATAAAGTAGAGTTTGTAATGATCTTTTGGGATAAAAAAGATAAGATTAAAAGATTTCAAGATAAATTAGATAAAAGAATTGTATTAGTACCTGCTAGTGCTAAAGATAAAGTAGAGAAAGGAAATTTAGATATCAGTGGTTTTGTACATAAGTTAGATTATCCTACAGCTTACTTAATAGATAAAAGCAAGAAGTTTATAGATGTGAAGAGAGGAGCTGCAACACCATCTAAAACAATGAGTTGGGATCAAGTAAATGCATCTAATGCCAAAGAATTTGAAACTTTTATTAGTCAAGTAATAAATTAAGCAAAAAATAAATAAAATTTTAAAACCTCTTTCTTAACTTTGAAAGAGGTTTTTTTATTCTATATAACTATGGTGCAAAATGTAATTGAAGGGGTAAAAGCATACTTTGAAGCTTTTAAAATAATAAATGAACTAAAATTGTGGAAATATTTTAGAATTCCTATTATTATAAGCCTAATTGTAGGTTTAGTTATTGGTGGATCTGCCCTATTGTTTGCTGGAAATATAGGGACTTATATGGGAAGTATTTGGAGATGGGATTTTGGAAAAGATACTTTTAATGCAATAGCTACTTTTATTAGTGGACTCCTAATTTTAGCAGTAGGTTTTATTTTATATAAACATATTGTAATGGCTTTAGTAGCACCTTTTATGAGTCCAATTTCAGAGAAAATAGAGAAACATTTCTTAGGAAATCAGCACAATCATAGAGTAACTACTTTTTCAGAGCAATTATCTAGAGGAATTAAAATAAGTGTTAGAAATTTAGGAAGAGAATTAATGTTTACAATTCCTGTTTTAATTCTTGGTTTTATTCCAATTCTTGGTTTAATATCTCCAATAATATTATTTTTAATACAAGCCTATTATGCAGGTTTTGGTAATATAGATTTTACACTAGAACGTCATTATAAATATAAAGAAAGTATTCAGTTTGTTAGAAAAAATAGAGGTTTAGCTATAGGAAATGGAATACTCTTTATATTACTATTATTGATACCAGTAATAGGTTTCATTATTGTATTACCATTATCTGTTACAGCAGCTACCTCAGAAACTATAAAGAAAATTACATAATAAGAGAGCTTAGTTAGTAAATAACTTGAGCTCGATGTAAGGATGTTAACTTTTTAAATTGTCTTTTCGAGTAATTTTCGATAGAAAATTGTATCGAGAAAGACAATTTAAAAAAGAATAGGATTCTAGATATTAAATTCTTTTCAGAATTTCACTCTAGTCAATCTATTTTCTTACATCGAATTCACGTTAAATACTATACACTAGCATGTTTGTCTGCTATAATATAAGAAACATCATAACCAGCAAATTTTTTCATATAAGATGTTATCGAAGTTCCGAAAGAGTCTTTAAAACGAAATGTACCATAAGAACGTAAAAACTTCTTTACGTTACCGGCACCAGCTAAATGAGCAGCTGCTAAAATACCTGATTCTGTAATAACTATACCATGTATTTTTTTACCTGTAAAACGGGAAATATCCCTTCTTAAAATCCATTTATTCACCTTACACAGTGCAGTGAAAGCCCTTTCTTGAAGAGGAGGGTTTTTCAGGAATTTTTGAGAATTATAAATTTTAAATCTACGTAAAGTACTTTTTCCGAATTGATATTTCCCTAAATAACCTAACTTATTAATAACGGTATACCTTCCTTGCGACTCCTTAAAAGCTAGTGCTTCTTTAAAACCAATAAAATCTTTATCTAAGATTAGAATGTCTTTAGCAGTAGTAGTATCATTCTCTGGCGCCGTTTTATTTGTTTTAGCAATCTTTTCTTTAGTAGAGCTAGTTAAATCTTTGGTAAAACTAGTTAACATAAATAGTAATAATAAAAGTCCTAAATTTCTGATAATTAATATACTTTCTATTTGGCGGGCGCAAATATATAATAAAAATACAAATGAAAGCACTTAAAAAATTAACGTATATTTTAAGGTTTGTTATTTTAGTACAAAAAGAGTAATTATATTATGTATAATATAAAATTGCTCCTTTGTTTTTTGTTAAAGTATCTGAAAATGCGTTAATTAATTAAAAATAATTTTTTGTTAAATATTATCTCTTAATACCTCTTTCATTAATCCAACGCTGATATTTTGCCGCATTTCTGTTATGTTGCGCCAAACTATTAGCAAATTCATGAAAACCTATTTTATCTACACTAGCACACATGTAGAAGTAATTATGCTTTGCCGGATTTAAAACAGCATCTATAGCAGAAATATCTGGCATTCCAATAGGAGCAGGAGGCAAACCAACATTTTTATAAGTGTTATATGGAGAATCTATTTCTAAATCTTTATTAAGTACACGTTTTACTACAAAATCTTGCCCATTTTTTTCCTTTAAAGCATATATTACTGTAGGGTCTGCTTGTAATGCCCATCCATTTTTATATCTATTTAAATATAAACCAGCAACTATAGGTCTTTCATCCACTTTTGCTGTCTCTTTTTGAACAATAGAAGCTAATGTAGTTACTTGATTTTTTGTTAAGTTTAAAGCTGCTGCTTTTTGTAACCTACTTTTATTCCAAAAATTATGATAATAGGTTAGCATTTTATTCCTGAATTTTTCAGGACTAATATTCCAATAAAATTCATATTGATTAGGAATGTACATGCCTAAAGCAGCTCTTTTATCTAAATTTTGCTTTTTTAAGAAAGTAATATCAGACATTGCTTTTAATAAAGAAATACTATCTGTTTCTAGTTGTTGTGCAATTCTACCAGCTAATTTTTCTAACGAATCTTGGTTGTTAAAACTTACTTTTACGGCAGTTTGATTACCAGAGCGAAGTAAATTAACCAGTTCATTGGTGTTCATACCTTCTTTAAGAATATATTTTCCGGCTTTTGGCTTGGTATATTTCTTTTGTTTAGCAACCCATGTAAAATTATTCGAATTATTAATAAACGGTTCTAAAATATTGGTTACTTCTTTTAAACTACTATTTGTAGGAATAAAAATTTCAGTATTCTTAATAATTGCTTTTCCAAATATCTTAGTATAAAAATGATATCCCACACCTGCACCAATTAAAAGTAATGCAGCAAACGTATAAATTAGTTTATTTTTCATTGATTCGTTGAAATAAAATTTCGTCTTTAAAAATACCTTTAGATAAAATCCAGTCTTTTTTAATACCTATTTCTTTAAAATTATACTTCTTAAACAGAGATATACTATCATTATTGTCTACTGTTATATTTGCATATAATTGATGTAAATGTAAATGTATAAAACAATAATTAATTAGCAAGTCTAAAGCTTCCGAAGCATATCCTTTTTTTTGAAAATCTTGATGAATAATAATTCCCAATCCAGCTCTTTTATGTTGCGGGTTAAAATCAAAAAGATCTATTAAACCAACAGAAATATTAGTAGTGTTTTCATAAATAACTAACCGAAGCTGTTTCGCTTCATAAATATCTAAATGACAATTTTCAATATATTTTTTTAGTAAAAACCTAGAGAAGGGAGTTTGCGTGTTGCTTACCTCCCAAAAAAGTTCGTTATTTTCTATTTGAAATAAAAATTCTAAGTCTTCTGGCTCTATAGCACGTAAATTAATTTGCTTTCCAGTTAATGTAACCATAGAAGTTTTCAATTTAGTTGATTTATAAACACAAAAGTTTGTGTAAAAAAGTACTATTTAAAATAGGTAAAACCTTTTTTTATTATAGAGTAATAATCCCTTCAAAAACAAATGTTGCAGGACCTTTTAAAAATACGCTAGTATAACTAGTATCATTATAATGAAAAGAAACTTTTAAACGACCACCTTCTACTTGTAAATCTATTTCATTATTTTGAGTATGTTTTGAGGCATGCATTGCTATTGCAGCAGCAGTAGCACCTGTTCCACAAGCTAAAGTTTCATTTTCAACACCTCTTTCGTAAGTTCTAAGTTTAAAAAATTGGTCATTAACCTTTTCAACAAAATTAACATTACTTCCTTCAGAGCCATAAATAGTATTCCTAATTTCTCTACCTTCAGTAACCACATCAAATTTATCTAAGTTATCCACTATTTCAACATGATGAGGAGAACCAGTATCTGTAAACATATAACCATCATGAAAATTAATTTCATGAACATCAATCATTTGTAAAGAAACAATACCATCTTTAATACTAGCATTGTGTAAACCATCAATAGCATTAAAAGTAGTTGTAGTATTTAAAAGCCCTAATTTATAAGCAAAAGCAACAATACAACGTCCTCCATTACCACACATAGTACTTTCATTACCATCGGCATTAAAATACACCATTTTAAAATCTGCATCTACATCATTTTCTAAAAGAATCAATCCATCTGCACCAATTCCAAAATTACGATGGCAAAGTGTATTAATAAATTTTGTATCTTGTTTAGGAAATATTTCAGACCTATTATCTATGATTATAAAATCATTTCCTGTTCCTTGGTATTTATAAAAAGTAATGTTCATATAAGAACAAAGATACATATTTACCAATAAAAAAGGGAGTGTTAAACGCTGGTTAAAGTCCGTTAAAAAGAAGTTAAACAGATTGACTTAAAATGTTAAAATTGTATATTTGAGTATCAAAATATGTAGTAATTTATGAAGAGAGTTTTAGGAATTTTAGGAATTGCCTTTTTAGGAGGCGTTTTTGCATTAGGAGGTTACAAATTATTTATTGAAAAACCTCAGGTAGTTGTAGAAAGAACAACAGAACCAGCTTTACAAACTGTAAAAGCAAATTATACCCCAACTGTTATAAACTCAGTAGCAGCACCAACAGATTTTACAGATGCGGCAGAAAAAACAGTAAATGCGGTAGTACATGTTAAAAATACAGCAGTAAAAGAAGTTTACAATCCTTTTCAAGAATTTTTTGGTGGAAATGGAAGAAGTAAGCGAGAACAAGTTGGTACAGGAAGTGGTGTGATTATCTCTTCTGATGGTTATATTGTAACGAATAACCATGTGATTGATGGAGCTACAGAAATAGAAATTACTTTGAATAATAGAAAGAAGGTAAAAGCAGAATTGATTGGTACAGATAGTAAAAATGATATTGCTTTATTAAAAATAGATACAGATATAGAGTTACCATATATTGCTTTTGGTAATTCTGATAATGCTAAAATTGGAGAATGGGTATTAGCGGTAGGAAATCCGTACAACTTAAACTCTACAGTTACAGCAGGTATTATTAGTGCAAAAGGAAGAGATTTAGAAGGGAATGGAAATATTACGGACTCTTTTATTCAGACGGATGCAGCAGTAAACCCTGGGAATAGTGGAGGAGCTTTGGTAAATACAAGGGGAGAATTAATAGGAATTAATACAGCTATTACTTCTAGAACAGGTTCATATATAGGATATTCTTTTGCAGTGCCATCTAATATCACTAAAAAAATTATAGATGATTTATTAGAATTTGGGAATGTACAAGAAGCATTATTAGGTTTTTATCCTGAGATAGAAAATAGCGAAGAAATAGAAGGCGTTAAGATTGCAGCTATTGATGAAGATAGTGGAGCTTATAAAGCGGGATTGAAAGAAGGAGATGTAATAAAGAAAATAAATAATGTGAAAATCACGAAGTTTTCTGATTTAAAAGGACAGTTAAAAGCTAAAAGACCAGGAGAAACTATTTTAGTAACTATTTCTAGAGATAATAAACAACTTGAAAGAGAGGTTATTTTAGACAAGAAAGATTATGAAGAAGTATTAGGTTTAGGTTTGATTTTGAAAGATTTAACAAAAAAAGAGTTGAAGAAATTTAATATTGAATCAGGAGCTAAAATAATTAAGAATTCAAATTATGGTCTTAAAAAACTAGGCTTCAAATCTGGGTTTATAATTACTAAAATAAATAATAAAAATGTTTTAAATGCAGCAGACGGTAAAAGAAAATTATTAGCAAAAAGAAGTAGAAATGATGAATATTCGTATATAATTGAAGTTATCAACCTAGAAGGAGAAAGAATTCGTTACGGTTTATAATTTTTTTGTAAATTCATGAACTTAATTAAAAATAATAAATTATGACAAGTTTTAAAAATTTTGAAGGAAAAATTATATCAAAAAAAGATCAAAGAAAAATTCAGGGAGGTAGAGTGTGTGGATTTGGAAAATGTGTTCATCATGGAGATGATGGCGTATGGGAATATACATATTTAGGAGATACATTTGTAAGCATTCTTGATCAACCGAGTTATTATTATGATTTGAAGTTATAAATTTTATATTTTAAATATTTTTAAAAACTCGATATTTTAGAATATCGAGTTTTTTGTTTTAAAAAAAGTTACGAAATCGTTTGAAATAACTATTTTTGCACAAATTTTATAAAATTAGTTAACACACAACTATGTCAATTATAACAAATTACGAAAAAGAAGTGGTGAATCAAGCACAAGTAAGAAGAGCAACCACAGAATTTATTAATATTGTAAACGATTTATGGTATGATAGATCTATAGAATTAGTACTTTTTAGAAACCCTTTAGTAGATAAAAGAGCTAGTGAAGTACTAAATTTAATTGATTACGCTAAAGAATTTGTAGCCAAGCCAATTTCTATTCAAGATGCTTTAGAAATTGCCAAAGCAATTCAGTCTATAAAATTACCAGCATCAAAATTAGATATTGGAAAACTAGCTTATGAATATCATTTAATAAACGATACAAATACAGACAAAGTTGATTTTGTGAAAAATCAATTAAAAGATGTAACAGAAGCAAAAACAATAGCACCTAAAGATGTCGTTTTATATGGTTTTGGTCGTATAGGTCGTTTATTAGCTCGTGAATTAAGTAGTAAGATGGGAAAAGGATCTCAATTACGATTAAGAGCTGTAGTTACCCGTGGAAAAATAGATGCAACAGTATTAGAAAAAAGAGCTTCTCTATTAAGTATAGATTCTGTTCATGGAGATTTCTTAGGAACGGTACAAGTAGATGCTGAAAATGACGCGTTAATTATAAACGGAACTACTGTTTATATGATTTCTGCAGCGCAACCTGAAGATATAAATTATACGAAATACGGTATTAACGATGCTCTAATTATTGATAATACAGGAGCATTTAGAGATAAAGAAGCTTTACAACGTCATTTAGTACCTAATGGAGCAAGTAAAGTATTGTTAACAGCTCCAGGAAAAGGAATTCCGAATATTGTACATGGAGTAAATCATTTAGAAAACAATCCTGATAAAATAGATGTTTTTTCAGCAGCTTCTTGTACCACAAATGCAATAACTCCAATTTTAAAGGTGATAGAAGATAATTTTGGTATTAAAAAAGGACACTTAGAAACCATTCATGCATATACAAATGATCAGAATTTAGTAGATAATATGCATAAAAAGAATCGTAGAGGAAGAGCAGCTGCCTTAAATATGGTAATTACAGAAACAGGAGCAGGTAAAGCAGTTTCTAAAGCATTACCAGTATTAGAAGGAAAATTAACTTCTAATGCAATTAGAGTTCCAGTACCTAATGGATCTTTAGCTATTTTAAATTTACAATTAAATTCAGAAACTACTGTAGAAGTGGTAAATGCAATTATGAAGCAATATGCTTTAGAAGGAGATTTGGTAGAGCAAATTCAATATTCATTGCATAATGAGTTAGTGTCTTCAGATATAGTTGGTACAACTGCTCCTTCCATCTTTGATAGTAAAGCTACAATTGCAGACGGAAATACCATTGTAATTTATGTTTGGTACGATAATGAGTATGGATATTCTCATCAAGTAATGCGTTTGGCTAAACACATAGCAAAAGTTCGTAGATATACGTATTATTAGTAAAAACTACCAAATAAAACGAAAAGTCTGAAAGTAAATAAAAATGCTTCAGGCTTTTTTTATTTATCTTCGTTAAACAAAAAACGAATATCATATCAGATGAAAAAAAGAACTCTTTTAATAGTATTATTATCTACAACGTTAGGTTTTGCTCAAACAGAATCGTATGAAGAATTTTTAATAGCAGGTAAATGGATACCTTCATACAAAATTCGAGGAGATAAAAAAACGGAGATTTCTAAACAAAAAAAAGGCGAAAAATGGATTTCCTTTTTTAAAAATGGTGATTATAAAGCATTTAGAGCAAAAAAAGGCAATATAGAAAGTAAAGAAGGTGGAACTTGGGAGATTATAAAGAACAACTCTTTTATCGTATTTAAACCAGATAATCGTAAAAGTAGAGACACAATTGCTATAGAATCAATAACAGAAAAAGAAATGATTTTATATAATGAATCTTCAAAAATGATGGAAAAACAAGTATTTGAAAATATAAATATGGAAGCAAAAACAGAGAAAGATTTACCTTATTACGAAATACAAGAAGCTCCAAAAAAATATACTGCAGGTACGGTAGCAAGCAGAATGGTAGATGGTTTAGGGTTTCGTTACTATTGGGCTACTGAAGGGTTAAAAGAGAAAGATTTAGCATATAAACCATCTAAAGAAGGAAGAACCACGGGAGAAACTATCGATCATATTTTAGGCTTATCTTTTATGATATTAAATGCTGCAGCAAACATTCCGAATGGTAAAACGCCAACAAAAATGACTTTTGAAGAGAAAAGAAAAAGAACCTTAGAAAATTTAAAAAAAGCTAGTGATATTTTAAAAGAAAGTACCGATTTATCGAAGCTTAAAATCATTTTCGGAGAAACTAAATATGACTTTTGGAATGCTATTAATGGTCCTATTGCTGATGCAACTTGGCATGTAGGACAAGTAGTTTCTTTTAGGCGCTCTTCTGGAAATCCATTGCCTAAAGGAGTACGATTTTTAACAGGAAAGAAAGGAGAATAATTAAGGAAATAGAAGACGGATAGAATTTTTTGAAGAAAGAAATATAATGACAATTAAAGAAAAAATAGAGTTTTTAAGAGAAGAATTGAGTCAACATAATTATAATTATTATGTATTAGATAATGCTACAATTTCAGATTATGAATTTGATATTAAATTAAAAGAACTAGAAAAATTAGAAGAAGAGAATCCTGAATTTTTTGACGCTAATTCTCCAACAAAAAGAGTAGGAGGAGGAATTACAAAAAATTTTGAAACCGTTACTCATAAAAATAGGATGTACTCTTTAGACAATTCTTATTCTAAAGAAGATTTATTAGACTGGGAAAAAAGAGTACAAAAAAACTTAGGAACTACAGAGATAGAATATACTTGTGAGTTAAAATATGATGGAGCTTCTATTAATTTAACTTATGAAAACGGGAAATTTGTTAGTGCGGTAACAAGAGGAGATGGATTTCAAGGAGATGATGTATCTACTAACATTAGAACAATTCGCTCGATACCATTATCTATGAAAGGAGACTTTTTATCTGATTTTGAAATGAGAGGGGAAATTATATTACCCTTAGAAGGATTTCATAAAATGAATGAAGAGCGAATTAGTAATGGAGAAGAAGCATATAGAAATCCAAGAAATACCGCTAGTGGAAGTTTAAAACTACAAGATAGTGCAGAAGTAGCAAAAAGACCATTAGATTGTTTATTATATCAAGTAGTAACCAACGAAAGAAAGTATAAAACTCATTTTGAAAATTTAAAAGAAGCTAGACGAATAGGATTTAAAATTCCTGAAACAATTGCATTGGCAAAATCTATAGAAGAAGTTTTAGAATTTGTAAATAAATGGGATGAAAAAAGGCACGATTTGCCTTACGAAACAGATGGTGTTGTTATTAAAGTTAACGCATTACAACAACAAGAAGAGTTAGGATATACTTCAAAAGCTCCACGTTGGGCTATTGCTTATAAATTTAAAGCAGAACAAGTAACTACTGTTTTAAATGAAATAACATATCAGGTTGGTAGAACAGGAGCTATAACACCTGTAGCGAACTTAGAACCGGTTCATTTAGCAGGTACTACAGTTAAAAGAGCTTCTTTACATAATGCAGATCAAATAGAGAAATTAGATATACGTATTGGAGATACCGTTTATATAGAAAAAGGAGGAGAAATTATTCCTAAAATTATAAAGGTAGATCTTACTAAACGAGCAGGTAATTCTCAAGAAACAATATATGCTACTAATTGCCCAGAATGTAATTCAGAGCTGGTAAGAACAGAAGGAGATGCAAAACACTATTGCCCTAATGAATTTGGATGCGCTCCTCAAATAACTGGAAGAATTCAACACTTTATTAGTAGAAAGGCAATGGATATTGATGGTTTAGGAGGAGAAACAGTTGACTTACTTCGTAAAGAAGGGTTAATTAAAAATTATGCAGATTTATATGAACTAAAAGAAGAAGTAATTATTCCTTTAGAGCGTATGGCAGAAAAATCTGCAAAAAATATGATAGAAGGAATTAAAAAATCGAAAGAAATTCCTTTTGAAAAAGTGTTATTTGCATTAGGAATTCGATTTGTAGGAGAAACTGTAGCTAAAAAACTAGCAAAACATTTTAAATCTATCGATAATTTAATGAGTGCAGATTTAGAAACTTTAATTTCTGTAGATGAGATTGGAGAGAGAATAGCGCAAAGTATACTCGATTTTTCCAACGATCCTATAAATATAGAATTAATTAAAAGACTAAAATCCTATGGCGTACAATTAGAGGTCTCTAAAGAAAGTTTAGAAAATCAAACAGATAAATTATCTGGTAAAGTATTTGTTGTTTCTGGTGTTTTTCATCAAATGAGTAGAAATGAACTCAAAAAAGCAATAGAAGATAACGGAGGAAAGGTAAGCAGCTCTATTTCTAAAAAAACAAATTTTGTAATAGCAGGAGATAACATGGGGCCAAGTAAACTAACTAAAGCACAAGATTTAGAAATAGCAATTATTTCTGAAGAAGATTTTATAGCATTGATTAAGTGATTTTTTAAGAAATGAATGAAGTAAAATTGAAAAGAGTATTAACAGTGCTTTTTTTTATAATTTCAGCAGTATATTTATACATGTTGGTAGTTATAGATCCAAGTAACAAGCCTTTAAGATCGGCACTTAAATCAGTGCCTATCTTAATTCTTTTAATGCTCTATTGTTTCAAATATAAAAAACAAACAAACCCATTAGTAGTTTCAATATTTGTGGTAACTGTAATAGGGGATATTATTACCAATACCATGGGAAAGTTTTTTATTGGAATCATTATATATGCAATAGCTCATTTATTTTTAATTAAAATGATTTATGACCCCCTAAAAAAAGAAGCAAAAAAAGAAATAATGAAATACTTTTTATTAGGAAGCGGACTTTTTGCTATTATTTTTATATACGTTTTAAGTAATATGGGAAATTCTTATTATCCAATTATTTTTTATGGGTTAATAATGAGTTTAGCTTTTTCAATAATCTTATCTAATTATTTGCATAAAATGGTAAAAGAAAATGGACTTTTATTAACAGCATTTGGGATAAGAGTATTTTCAGATTTAGTATATGCAATGACCATTTTTAACGAATCAAATGTTTATTTTGATTTAATTTCGTTGAGTACTTTTATGGTTTCAAATTACATTTTTTATAGAGCATTTATTTTAATAAAAGATCCATTAGAAATTAATAGGTAAGCTTTTTAATACTTATTCTTTTTATGTAAACATAAAAAAGTAAAGAGATGTAAATTGGACATATTTATTTTGTGTTTCACAAATATTTATATTTTAAAAAAAATAAAAAAAGGATTGTATTAGTTCATAACAACACCATTTTTTACATAAAAAATAAAATGAATAGAATAATCATAGTTTTTTTACTTTTTATTTTCCTAATTGGCTGCAATAAGGAGAAAAATAAAATAAAGTTAAAATTTATAGATGAATTTGTATTAGAAGATTCTTTATATTTTCAAAATACATTAGTAGGAGGTTTATCAGGAATAGATTACGATGGAGAAAATTTTTATCTTGTGGTAGATGATTCTACGAATCCAAGAATTATAAAAGCGAAAATTCAATTTAAAAAAGATACTATTTCTAAAATTGATTTTTTAAAAGTTATTCAAGTAAAAGATTCTTCTACTTTTTTAAAAGAGAATGCACTAGACCTAGAATCTATATTGTATCATGAAAATGAGGAGTTTCATTTAGTTTCTGAAGGGCTTATAAAAAAAGGGAAAAAACCATCTATTTTTAAAGTAAATGCAGAAGGAAATTTTGTGAGTACTTTTGATATTCCTGAAAACTTAAAAGTAAAAGCAAAACACAATGCAAGTTTTGAAAGCTCAACTAAAAGTATAGATAAAAAAGGTGTTTGGGTTGCAATGGAAGGAGTAATAAAAGGAGATGGAGAAGAGCCTACTTTTAAGAAAACAAATTCACCAATAAGAATTACACTTTTTAATAATAGTTTGAAAAAGGCGACAAAACAGTATGTGTATATGTTAGATCGTGTAGAGAAACCTAAAAAAGGAAGTGTAAACCTTAATGGCGTTACTGCTATTTTAGCAGATAAAGAGAATTCGTTTTTTGTTTTAGAAAGAGCTTATCAAAGTGGTTATGGAAGTTATGGTAATACAGTTAAATTGTATAAGGCAACAATAAAAGAAACAAGCACTAACACATTAAATATAGAGTCTTTAGAAAGTACTACCTACATTCCAATGAAAAAAGAATTATTATTAAACTTCAATGAAATTAAGTCACATCTAAAAAATGGAATCATTGATAATATAGAAGGAATTACATATGGGCCTCTATTAAATAATGGAAACAGATCATTATTATTCGTTTCCGACGATAATTTTCAGAGATATGACAAACAAATGAATCAGTTTATTGTATTAGAACTAGAAGAAAAAATTAAACACTAAAGTAAAATTTGTGTATTCTTTTTAAAATAGATTACAAATTCAAATAAAGCAGTAATTTTACAACAAAATTTAAATGAGTATGCAAGATTTTATTGGAACAGGCGTAGCTTTAGTAACCCCTTTTAATGAAGATTTAAGTGTAGATTATAATGCGCTTAGAAAACTAGTGAGATATAATATTGATAATGGAATTAACTATCTTGTTATAAACGGAACAACTGGAGAAAGTATAACGATTACAAAGGAAGAAAAAGAAGAGATTATAAAAGTAATTGCTGACGAGAATAAAGGAAGTTTACCTTTAGTTTTGGGTGTAGGAGGAGCAAATACACAAACTGTAATTCATGAATTAAAAACATTAGACTTAAGTAATATTGATGGAATCTTATCTGTAGCTCCTTACTATAGTAAACCAACCCAAGAAGGTTTTTACCAACACTTTAAAGCCATTGCATTAGCTACTTCAAAACCAATAATAGCTTATAATGTTCCTGGAAGAACGGCTAAAAATATGTTGCCAGAAACTGTTTTAAGATTAGCTAAAGATTTTAAAAATATTGTAGCAGTAAAAGAGGCAGGAAATAATCAACAACAATATTATGAGTTGCTTAAAAATAAACTAGAAGACTTTTTAATTATTTCAGGAGATGACGATTTAGCTTTAGGTACTACGTTAGCAGGAGGAGCAGGAGTGATTTCTGTTATAGGTCAAGCTTTACCTAAAGAATTTTCAAAAATGATTCGTTTAGGATTAGAAGGGAAAAACAAAGAAGCTTATAAAATTCACTATAAATTAATGGATTTAATCGGCTTAATTTTTGAAGAAAATAATCCGTCAGGAATTAAAGCTCTACTACAAAAACTAGATATTTGTAAGGAAACAGTAAGATTACCACTAGTTCCAGCTACTTCAGATTTACAAAAAAGGATGTCGAGTTTTATAGATAATCTATAAACATATTTATCTTTAAAGAAATATGAGCTCATAAATGAAAATTTGTGAGCTTTTTTTGCATCTTTGTACAATCCAAATAAGAATAGGTATGTTATCAGAAAAAATAGAATTAGCACTTAACAAACAAATACAAATAGAAGCACAATCTTCACAGGTATATTTAGCAATGGCTTCTTGGGCAGAAGTTCAAGGATTTGAAGGAGTTGCTCAATTTATGTATGCACATTCTGATGAAGAAAGAATGCACATGTTAAAATTAGTAAAGTTTGTAAATGAAAGAGGAGGACATGCAATGGTACCTGCTTTAGAAGCACCTTCTCCAAAGTTTGGATCGTTTAAAGACATGTTTCAAACATTATTTGATCATGAAGTAATGGTTTCACAATCGATAAATGATTTAGTACACATTACTTTAGAAGAAAGAGATTATGCAACACATAACTTTTTACAATGGTATGTAGCAGAACAAATAGAAGAAGAGGCTTTAGCTAGAACTATTTTAGATAAAATACAATTAATTGGAGACGATAAAGGAGGTTTATATTTATTTGATAACGACGTAAAACAATTAGTTACTTTACAAACTCCGCCACAATAAATTTAACAAAGGTTTAATAGTACTTATGCATTAATTAAACGTTATTGAAAACGATTTTAATAATACATAATTAATTACTAATTTTGCAAAATGCAAAGATCGATGAAAAGAGTATATTTTGTTTTAATACTATTAATATTTACCTCATGTGGTGAGTACCATAAAATATTAAATAGAGGAACGATAGACCAGCAATATAAGATGGCTGTTAAACTGTATGAAGCTAAGAAATATAGCAAAGCATTACGATTATTTGAAAAAATAACACCAGCTTATAGAGGTAAGCCACAGATGGAACGTATACAGTATATGGTTGCTAATTCTAATTTAAATGAGAAAAATTATAGTATAGCGGGTTATTACTTTAAACGTTTTTCAGAAAATTACCCTAAAAGTTCTAAGAGAGAAGAAGCAGATTTTTTATCTGCATTAGGCTTTTATAAAGGGGCTCCAATATACAGTAAAGATCCTACAGATACGAATAAAGCGATAGAAGCATTTCAGTCTTTTATAGATAAACATCCAGATTCACCTAAAATTGAAGAAGCGAATAAATACTATAGTGAATTACGCTATAAATTAGAAACAAAAGCTTTCGAAATAGCAAAAAACTATTATACAACAGCAGTAACTTATCCGAGTAATTACAGAGCTTCTATAGCAGCTTTTGATAATTTATTATCAGATTACTTAGGAACAAGTTATAAAGAAGAAGCTTTGTATTATAGATTAAAAGCAGCGCACGATTTTGCAATAAGAAGTACGCAAAGAAGAAAAGAAGAAAGAATAAAAACGGCAATAAAAGCATACGAGAAATTAAAACGTAACTTTCCTGAATCTAAATATAAAAAAGAATCAGAAGAAATGTTAGCAACGCTTCATAAAGAGAAAGCACAAATTAAAGAACAATTAGTTAAAAGTTAAACATGAATTATAAAGAAACAAAAGCACCTGTTAGTACAATTACTTACAATAGAGAAGCTCTAGAGGCTCCAACGGAGAACATTTATGAAGCAATTTCGATTATCGCTAAGAGGGCAAATCAAATTAATTCAGATTTAAAAAAGGAATTAGTAGATAAGTTAGACGAGTTTGCTACTTATAATGATAGCTTAGAAGAGGTTTTTGAAAATAAAGAACAAATAGAAGTTTCTAAATTTTATGAACGTTTACCTAAACCTTCTGCAATAGCAGTAGAAGAGTGGTTAGATGGAAAAATATACCATAGATCACCAGAGGAAGGCGTAAAATAAATGTCTGTACTTCAAGGAAAAAAAGTATTACTAGGAATAACAGCTGGTATTGCTGCATATAAAACGGCTAGTTTAGTTCGTTTATTTATAAAATCGGGCGCAGAAGTTAAAGTAATTATGACTCCTGCGTCTAAAGATTTTATAACACCTCTTACACTTTCAACACTATCAAAAAATCCAGTTCATTCTACTTTTTATAATAAAGAAGAAGAAAATGAATTGTGGAACAATCATGTAGAATTAGGTTTATGGGCAGATATTATGTTGATAGCACCAGCTACAGCAAATACCCTGTCTAAAATGACAAATGGTACTTGCGATAATTTGTTGCTAGCTACCTATTTATCGGCAAAGTGCCCTGTGTATTTTGCTCCAGCAATGGATTTAGATATGTATAAACATGCTTCTACTATAAGAAGTTTAGAAAGTTTACAGCAGTTTGGTAATATTATGATTCCTGCAACTTCTGGCGAGCTTGCTAGTGGTTTGATTGGTGAAGGAAGAATGGCAGAACCAGAAGATATTGTTTCTTTCATAGAAAATAATATAATTTCTAAATTACCATTAAGAGGTAAAAAAGTGTTGTTAACTGCTGGACCTACTTATGAAGCTATAGATCCTGTTCGTTTTATAGGAAATCATTCTTCAGGTAAAATGGGGTTTGCAATAGCAGAAGCTGCCGCAAGCAAAGGAGCTGAGGTGTTTTTGATCTCAGGACCATCCAATCAGCAAATTAATAATTCGTTAGTTCACAGAATAAATGTTACTTCTGCACAAGAAATGTACGATGCATGTCATCAATATTTTAAAGAAGTAGATATAGCGGTTCTTTCTGCTGCAGTAGCAGATTATAAACCAAAAAATATTGCTACTCAAAAAATAAAAAAGAAAGATACTTCGTTAGTAATAGAGTTAGAACCTACCAAAGATATTTTAAAATCTTTAGGAGCTATTAAAACCAATCAGTTTTTAGTTGGTTTTGCTTTAGAAACAAACAATGAAATATCGAATGCTAAAAAGAAGATAGAAAGTAAAAATTTAAATGCAATTGTATTAAATTCTTTACGAGACAAAGGAGCTGGTTTTGCTGGTGATACAAATAAAATTACGATAATTGACTCCGATTTTAAAGAAAAAGCATTTGCATTAAAATCTAAAAAAGAAGTAGCGAAAGATATAATTGAAGAGATACTAACACGAATTTCGTAATAAAAACGTATTTTGTTGCTTCGAACGCAGTCGAAGAATTGTTAATTGAAAAAAATAGGTCTTAACTGCGATTGACCTGTCATTAAAAATAGTACGATTTTGAAAAATAGACTTGTTATTATCTTTTTGTTTTTTTTAACAGCAAAAGTTGCCATTGCGCAAGAAGAATTAAATGCCGTTGTGGTAGTGAATGCTGATAAAGTACAAAGTACTAATAAACAGATTTTTAAAACATTACAAGAATCACTTACTGAATTTGTAAACCAAACTAAGTGGACGAATAGAAAGTTTTTGCCTCAAGAACGAATTAATTGTGCATTCACAATCATAATTAACGAACAAAACTCTAATAACTTTACGGCAACATTGCAAGTACAAGCTTCACGACCTGTTTATAATTCATCTTATGAAACTCGTACACTAAACATAAACGACACCAATTTAAATTTTCAGTACAACGAATTTGAACCATTAATATTTAATCCAAATTCATTTGAATCGAATCTAGTATCTACCATGGTATTTTATGTGTATACCATTTTAGGGGTAGATGCAGATACTTTTGCTTTAAAAGGAGGAGAAAATTATTTTAAACAAGCACAAAACGTAATGTTGCAAGCACAACAAGGAGGAGAATCTGGTTGGGAAAATGAGATTGGTGCACAAAATCGTTTTACTTTAATAGATAGTTTTTTGTCTTCAAAATTTAGTGAATTAAGAAAAATATACTACAATTACCATAGAAAAGGTTTCGATGTTTTTCTAGAAAACGAGAGTGAAGCTAAAAATACTATTGCTTCTAATCTTATTAAATTAGAAGAATTGTTTAATATTACAGTAGGTAATTACATGATTCGAATATTTTTAGATGCCAAAGCAAACGAAATAGCATCTATATTTTCTCAAGGAAAAACATCTGGTAAAGAACAAAAATTAAAGGAAACACTACAAAGAATAGCGCCCACGCAAAGTCAAATTTGGAAAGGAATTAAGTTGTGATATTTTATTATGAATAAAATTTCAGAAAATAATTGCTATTCACCTAAATTTTTTAAGCTTATTTTTTTCTAAAAGTATATATTTTTAGAGAGCTTAATAAGCTAAAATTACAAATTAAATATTTTAGGAAATCAATAAGTTAGATTCTGGTAATTTTTTAATCAATCTTATTCCATATCTAAGTTGTTTTATTAAAAAAGAGCATACTTATCATTTTGTTTATTAACGATTTGTATATAAATGTTTTGTGGTTAAATTTTAATTAGTTTAAAATTTTAAAAAAATTAAAGTGTGACAAAAATAATAATGAAAATCTTTTTGGTGATAGCGGTAGGGTTATTTTTATATTATTTGTTTTTACTACTTTTTTTTGAAGAAAAGATGACCAAATTAGATAATCTACTGCCAATACCACTTTATATGTCACTTGCTATAGAAACTCTTATAAAAAAAATAAAGAAAAGTAATAAAACGTAAAAAATATGCAGATACTATTTATGTGATAGAAAACAGACAAGTAGCAATGAAAGGAAATCACCAAGAATTATTAAAGACTACCAATTTTTACAGTGATTACTGGAAAGAATTGGCTTAAAATTAACAGTTTGTATTTTCCACAAATTCCGTATTTTTATCAGCTCTAAAAGAACGAATTTGTTATTACATTTATCAATACAAAATTATGCTTTAATAGACGAGCTGTCTATTAACTTTACAAAAGGCTTATCTATAATTACAGGAGAAACAGGTTCTGGTAAATCAATATTACTAGGAGCTTTAGGATTAGTGCTAGGTAAAAGAGCAGATTTATCGTCCTTAAAAAACAATACCTCTAAATGTGTTGTAGAAGCAGAATTTAATATAGAAGAATATGCGCTTCAAGATTTTTTCAATAAAAATGATCTAGATTATGAAAATACGACGATTATAAGAAGAGAAATACTTCCTTCAGGAAAATCTAGAGCATTTGTTAATGATACCCCTGTTGTATTAAATGTTTTAAACCAATTAAAATCTAAATTAATAGATGTGCATTCGCAGCATCAAACATTAGAATTATCAGATACTAACTTTCAATTTACTGTAATAGATGCTTTAGCAAAGAACGAAAAACGAATAGCATCTTATAAACGAGGTTTAAAGAAATATACAGTTTTACAAAAGGAACTACAAAAACTGCAAGAAAATCAGGAAGCTGAAAAACAACAGTACGATTATAATTTACATCTATTTACGGAATTAGAAGAAGCTAATTTTCAAGCGAATGAACAAGAAGAGTTAGAAAAAAAATTAGATGTATTAAATAATGTAGAAGAAATAAAGCTACAGTTATCGGAAGCAATACAAATTACTACAGGAGAAGAAAACGGAGCACAAACACTTTTATATACGTTAGAAAATAATTTAGGTAAAATTAGTGCTTTTTCAGAAAAATATGAACTTCTTTTTAATCGTATCACAAGCATTAAAATTGAATTAGAAGATGTTGTTTCAGAATTAGAAAGTGCTAATGAAGATATAGAATTTAACCCTAATGAATTAGAAAAAGTTAACGATCGATTACAATTATTATATACGCTTCAAAAAAAGCACCAAGTAGGAAGTATTTCTGAACTTTTAGTCATTCATGAAGAATTATCTAATAAAGTTGGAAATGTAGAAAATGCATCTGAAATAATTACCAAAAAAGAAGAGGAAATTAAAGCAGTATCTATAAAGTTAGATGAAGTAGCTTTATTAATTACCAAGGCAAGAAATAAAGCAATTCCTAATTTGAAAAAAGAATTAGAGTATTTACTATCTGAATTAGGAATGCCAAATGCTCGTTTTTTAATTGAATTAAACAAAATAAATACATATACATCTAATGGTAAAGATGAGTTACAATTTCTTTTTTCAGCAAATAAAGGAGGCACTTTTGGGGAATTAAAAAAAGTGGCATCTGGAGGAGAATTATCTAGAATAATGCTATCTGTAAAGAAAGTTTTATCAGAAAACAGTAAACTACCAACTATTATTTTTGATGAAATAGATACAGGAGTTTCTGGAGAAGTTTCTAATAAAATAGCACATATTATGCAACAAATGAGTAATTATATGCAAGTAATGGCAATTACACATTTGCCGCAAATAGCAGCAAAAGGAAACTCACATTATAAAGTATACAAAGAAGAAGTAAAAGGAATAACATCTTCTAATTTAAGAGAATTAAGTAAAGAAGATAGAATTATAGAAATAGCAGAAATGTTAAGTGGAAAAGATATTTCTGAAAGTGCATTAATACATGCTAAAGAACTATTAAATTAAATGTTTATGAGTGATAATAGAGCAGAGAATTTGTTTTTTGAAGCAGATCAGTTAATAGATGAAAACAAAATAGTGGAAGCAAAGGAGATGCTATTAGAATTATTAGCAGAGTTTCCTGATTATGGAAGAGCACATAATCATATAGGTTGGCTTTATAATATTAAATTTAATAACTATCCTAAAGCTAAAAAACATTTAGAGTTAGCCGTTAGGTTTGCACCAGATTACCATGCTGCTTATAGTAATTATGCCTATTTATTAATAGACATGAATTTATATGATGAAATGATTGCTTTTGGTAATAAAGTAATTCTTAATTCGATAGCAGACAAATCGACTATTTTTAATAAAATGGGACAAGCTTATGAATTAAAAGGCGAAGTAATGTCGGCATATACCTACTATAATAAAGCGGTAAAAGAAACTTTAAATAATAAAACAATAGATGCAATTTATGCTTCTATTAATAGGATAAAAGGAAAGATGAGTTTTATCCAGAAAATAAAATTAATCAACAAATAATACAGTTTATAAATGTTTGATTCGATTTTTTAATTAAGCTATCTAATAAAATAAATAGATTTAATTATCATTAGTTAGAGTTTAACTAAAGAATTATTATTTATAAATAGTTATCATATCAAATAAATACTAAATATGTACAACTTATTAAAAGGTAAGAAAGGAATTATTTTTGGGGCATTAGATGAAAAATCCATAGCATGGAAAGTTGCGGAAAGAGCGCATGAAGAAGGTGCTGAATTTGTGCTAACAAATGCTCCTATTGCATTGCGAATGGGACAATTAAGTAAATTAGCAGAAAAAACAGGAGCACAAATAATTCCTGCCGATGCTACTTCTGTAGAAGACTTAACTAATTTAGTAGAAAAAGCAATGGAAATTTTAGGAGGTAAATTAGATTTCGTTTTACACTCTATAGGAATGTCTGTTAATGTACGTAAAGGAAAACATTATACCGATCCTAAATATGATTTTACTACAAAAGGATGGGATGTTTCAGCAGTATCTTTTCATAAAACAATGAATGTTTTATACAATAAAAAAGCAATGAATGAATGGGGAAGCATTGTAGCATTAACTTATATGGCTGCGCAAAGAGTTTTTCCTGATTATAACGATATGGCAGATAATAAAGCATATTTAGAATCAATAGCTCGTAGTTTTGGATATTTCTTTGGAAGAGACCATAAAGTACGTGTAAATACAATATCGCAATCACCAACACCTACTACTGCCGGACAAGGAGTAAAAGGCTTTGATGGATTTATTAGCTATGCTGAAAAAATGTCGCCATTAGGTAATGCAACTGCTTTAGAGTGTGCGGATTATACTATTACTTTGTTTTCAGATTTAACAAAGAAAGTTACATTACAAAATCTTTTTCATGATGGAGGTTTTTCTAACATGGGAGTTAGCGATCGTGTAATGGAACATTTTATAGAGGAGTAAAAAATAATTAAAAAAATGCAAATCTAATGATTTGCATTTTTTATTACAGTGATTTTCATAATGAGTAAAATACAATTTATAGAAGACGAGTTAAAGGAATTACAAGAGAAATTACAAACCCACGAATTATATACTGTTTTAAATGATTTAGAAGATGTTAAAACATTTATGGAAGCACATGTTTTTGCAGTTTGGGATTTTATGTCATTGTTAAAAGCATTGCAACAACAGTTAACATGTGTTACTTTACCATGGTTACCGCCAAAAAACTCTATAACTGCACGTTTTATTAATGAAATAGTGCATGGAGAGGAAACGGATATAAACGAGATAGGAGAACCTAAAAGTCACTTTGAAATGTATGTAGAAGCAATGGAAGAAATTTCTGCAAATACATCACAAATTTTAAACTTTACAAAAAAAGTAACAGATATAAATAGTGTCGAAAGGTTGTTGGAAGAATTAAATGTAGATGAAAAAACAAAAGAATTTGTAAATTTTACTTTTGAAGTAATAAAAACAAAAGAGCCGCATATTATAGCAGCAAGTTTTACGTTTGGTAGAGAGGATATAATACCAAATATGTTTTTACAAATAATAAAAAAAGCAGAATTAAAAGAAGGAAAACAATACACAAAATTAAAATATTATTTAGAAAGACATATAGAGTTAGATGGAGATGAGCATGGACCTTTAGCATTGTCAATGATTAAAGAACTTTGTGGATCTGATGCTAATAAATGGGAAGAGGTATTGTTTTATGCAAAAAAATCAATTCTTAAACGTATTGATTTGTGGAGTGGAATTACAGAGAAAATTAACAAACAAGTTTTAGTATAATGGAGCTTCATTTATCCTTAATTGTTCCAGTTTATAATCGACCAGATGAAATTGATGAACTTTTAGAAAGTTTTACAAAGCAAGATTTTGAAAAAAAATACGAAATAGTAATTATTGAAGATGGGTCTAGTGAATCTTCAGAAGGAGTAGTTTCAAAATACAAAGAGCTATTAAATATATCTTATTTTTATAAAGAAAATAGCGGGCCTGGAGATTCTAGAAATTATGGAATGAAAAGAGCTTTAGGAAATTACTTTATAATTTTAGATTCTGATGTTATTTTACCAAATCATTATTTGAAAACAATAGACCTTTTTTTAAAAAATAATTATTTAGATTGTTTTGGTGGTTCAGATGCTGCGCATGATAGTTTTACCGATTTACAAAAAGCAATTAATTATGTAATGACTTCCTTTTTTACAACAGGAGGAATAAGAGGTAGTAAAATTAACATACAAAAATTTGAACCTAGAAGTTTTAATATGGGAATTTCTAAAGAAGCATTTGAAGCAACAAATGGTTTTGCTAAAATACATCCAGGAGAAGATCCAGATTTATCGCAAAGAATTGTAAATAAAGGGTTTAAAACTGGTTATTTGCCAGATGCTTATGTGTATCATAAAAGAAGAATTTCGTGGAAAAAGTTTTATACCCAAGTGAAAAAGTTTGGTTTGGTAAGACCTATATTAACAAAATGGCATCCAACAACAGCAAAAATCACTTTTTGGTTTCCTACACTTTTTATATTATTTGCAATTACATCTGTATTAGCTAGTATTTTATGCGTATCTTTTTTGTGTTTAATTCCATTAATGGCGTATTTAATACTGTTGTTTTTTCACGCAACGTTTCTTAATAAGAGTGTTAAAGTTGGTTTTTTATCTATTTGTGCCGTATTTGTACAGTTTTTTGGTTACGGATTGGCTTTTTTAAAATCTACTTTTTACATTCGCTTACTAAAGAAAAAACCAGAACAACAATTTCCAAAATTATTTTTTAAATAGTGAAGAGAATACTAGTAACAGGAGGAGCAGGTTTTATAGGTTCACATTTATGTGAACGATTATTAAACGAAGGCAATGAGGTAATTTGTTTAGACAATTACTTTACAGGAAGTAAAAAGAATATTATACATCTTTTAAATAACCCTTATTTTGAACTTGTAAGGCATGATATAACAGAACCTTATTATGCAGAAGTAGATGAAGTTTATAATTTGGCTTGTCCGGCTTCACCAATTCATTATCAGCACGATCCTATAAAAACTATAAATACTTCGGTTGTTGGTGCTACAAATATGTTGGGATTAGCAAAAAGAATAGATGCTAAAATATTACAAGCTTCAACCAGTGAAGTGTATGGAGATCCACATATTCATCCGCAACCAGAAACATATTGGGGAAATGTAAATCCTATTGGATTACGCTCTTGTTACGACGAAGGAAAACGTTGTGCGGAATCATTATTTATCAATTACCATAAGCAAAAAGATGTTCGTATTAAGATCATACGAATTTTTAACACCTATGGTACGCGAATGAATACGAATGATGGTAGAGTTATTTCTAATTTTATTGTGCAAGCATTGAAAGGAAAGGATATTACTATTTACGGAAAAGGAAATCAAACAAGAAGTTTTCAATATGTAGATGATTTAGTAGAAGGTATGATTCGTATGATGCATACAGATGATACTATTACGGGACCTATTAATATAGGGAATCCTTCAGAATTTTCTATTTTAGATTTAGCAAAGAAGATTATAGAAATAACGAAATCTACATCTAAAATAATTTTTGAGCCTTTACCAGAGGATGATCCAATGCAACGTAAACCAGACATTACTTTAGCAAAGAAAACTTTAAATAATTGGGAACCAAAAATAGGTTTAGAGGAAGGTTTAGGCAAAGTAATTGAGTATTTTAAAGGAGTCATATAGTTTACATATTTAGCCTTTTGTAATCTTAAAAGAATGAGTGATTTTTATATTACACTAGTTTCAGAAAAACTAAATTCCACAGATTCAAAGAAAGCAGCTATAAAAATAATAGAGTTTTTAACTCAACAAGAAATTATTGAAAAAAAAGTTACGGATTGTGTTTTAGGCTTCTCATATGGATACTTACCAGGTAGAAATTATCAAGAAATTTTAAAGAACACGGAATTTGATTTAACTAAACTTAAAGTAAATGGAGTTGAGTTTATTACGGAAAAAAAAGTTTTTGATAGTGGAAGAAATGAATTAGAGCATGTAATTTGTTCGGGTTGTAAGGAAAACAATATTGAAAATAATTGGAGTGATTCTCTAAATAATTGGATTCTTGGAACCGAATCGAACAAACTTAAATGTCAAAATTGTGGAATAATAAATCCTATAACTCAATACGAATTTACACCTACTTGGGCATTTGGGAATTTTGGTATTACGTTTTGGAATTGGAGTGAATTTAAACCAAGTTTTATAAGTGAATTAGAAAAAAGGATAGGAGGTAAATTGAAAATTATTTATGGAAAAATATAGATTTATAGATAGTTAAATCGTTTTTTGTGATTTTAAAGTGTTCCTTTCTCAAGCTAAACTTAATTTTTAAGATATTTCATTTAGCCTAATGAAAAAAGATGAAAAAGCCAAATATTTTATAAATCCTCTGTAAAATGCTTTCGAGTTTTTTCTTTTGAAAACCTATTGTTATTGTAATCTTTAGAAGCGTTTTTAGCAATCGATAAAGATTCCCAACTTTCATTTAAGATCATTTTACCAATAAAGGTAATTTGTCCTATATGATACGAATAATGGCATAATTGTCTATTAATAGCTTCACTAACAGTATGTCCTTGATTTCTGATGTATACAATTTTCTCTAAATCTTCTTTTTTTAGAACTTGTATAGCGTTAAATAAACAATTCCAACCCTTGTTCCAATAAGTTAACATATCTTCTTTTTTAGAAAAAGTATTTATAAATTCATTATCTCTTTCTCTCCATTTCTTTTCACCATCTTCAGTTAAAAAGTTAGTCCAACGTGATAACATATTACCAACTATATGTTTGACAATAATTGCAATAGAATTACTTTCGCTGTTATACTCCCAAAATAATTGTTCCTTATTTAGTTGAGAGAATGTTTTATCTCCTAAACTTTTATAATACTCAAATTGTTTTAAAACACTATTTAAATAAGAAGAATCAGACATAAAAAAGGGTTAATATATTAACCCTAAGATACGTTATTTTTTATTCGGAATGAATTTTAAAGCAACACCATTTATACAATCTCTAAGTCCTGTTGTATTTCTTGGCCCATCATTAAAACGATGACCTAAATGCCCTCCACAACCATTGCATTTTAACTCTGTACGTGCATAGCCAATTTTATAATCTACATCTGTTTCTACATTTTTTTTAATGGCTTTATCAAAAGAAGGCCATCCAGTTCCAGAATCAAATTTTCTATCAGATGTATACAAAGGAGTATCACAACCAGCACAAACAAAAGTACCCTTTTCTTTAAGATTATTATATTTACTTGTATGAGGCCTTTCTGTGCCAGCTTCTCTTAATACATAAAATTGCATAGGAGTTAAAGCTTTTTTCCACTCTGCCTTTGTTTTTTCAACAGCATATTTTTTTTCTGTCGATTTTTTTTGAGCAAAAGATTGACAAGATATAAGTAAACTAATGATAGTGAAATAAGGAATTAAATTTTTCATGGGTTGTTTTTAATAAATTCTACAATTCTACTAGTCGTATTTTTATCACGTAATATTTTAGTGTGTCCTAAACCATGCGTAATTAAAATAGAGCCTTGTTGTAGGTTTTGACGAATATTATAAGCACAACTTACAGGTACATCACCATCTGCAGAATCATGTACTACTAATGTAGGTATAGTAACGCCTTTTGCTTTTATAGAACTTGAGTAAGTATCAATATCTATCTGATGAATTTTATCATAATAGTTTTTTAAATTAATGGCAATTTTTGATTTTAAACCAAGGTTTTTAATGAAATTATTAATTACTGCCGATATGGTATCACCAGCACCAACAGTAACTAAAGAATTTATAGAAAAACCTTCTTCAACAGCACTATACAAACTCATGCCTCCTAAAGAATGTCCAACAGCAGCATCAAAAGGCCCTAAGCTTTCATTAATTTGATGAATGGTATCTATAAAATCGGGCATTACAGCATTTTTACCTTCTGAATTACCATGGGCAGGAGCATCAAAAGAAATTACCATGTAACCATTTTCTAATAATTTATCTGCAATCATAAACAATTGGGTACTTCTACCGCACCAACCATGCACTAATAAAACTTTTTTTCTTGAAAAACCATAGGTAAGTACTTCAATTTCTTTATCAATAGAAACTATTTTTAAACGTGTTTTTTTTGCACTTTCCCACATCATTTTTTCTCTTTCTGGTTTCGGAAATTTTACAGGAGTAGAGAAAAGTTTAGAAGAAAATTTTGTTGCTAAACTATTAGAAAAAAACTGAATAGTTTTACCAATTCTTTTAAATTTAGAAGGAATGGAAATACTTGGAGGTAATATTCTATCTTGATTTGTTTGAATCATAGTTAATTAAAAATTTTCATTGTAAAGATAGAATTTGTATTTTTAAAAAATAGAGTGCATAGTGACTTTTTAACAGGAAATGGAGTCATAATTATAGATAATAGAAACATAAAAGATCATTATAATGAAAAAAATATTCACATTATTAGGAGTTGCATTACTTTTTGTAGAATGTAGTACAGTACCAATTACTGGAAGAAAACGTATTAATTTTGTTAGTGATGCTAAAGTTTTACCAATGAGTTTTCAGCAATATAATGGGTTTTTAAAAGAGAATAGTAGTAAGTTAATAAAGAATACTTCTAAATCGAGAGAATTAAAAACAATAGGAAAGAATATAGCATCTGCTGTAGATAGATTTATGAGAGCTAATAATATGGTTAGCGAAGCAAATTCTTATAAATGGGAATTTAATTTAATAAACGATAAAACTATAAATGCTTGGTGTATGCCAGGAGGAAAAGTAGTTTTTTATACAGGTATTATGCCTATTTGTGCCAATACAGATGGTATTGCTGCAGTAATGGGTCATGAGGTTGCGCATGCATTTGCTAAACATGGTCAAGAACGTATGTCTTCTTCTCAATTACAGCAGTATGGAGGTATGGCAGTAGCTTTAGGAACTAGTGGTAGTAAGCAAAGTAATCTTTTTAATATGGCGTATGGAATAGGTTCTCAATTAGGAATGTTAAAATTTAGTAGAACTCATGAAACAGAAGCAGATCATTTAGGATTGGTATTTATGATTATGGCAGGTTATAGAGGGGAAGAAGCTATTAATGTTTGGATACGTATGAGCGAGAATGCAAAGAAAAGTGGAAGCAAAGCACCACCAGAGTTTTTAAGTACGCACCCATCTAACCAATCTCGTATTGTAGAATTAAGGAATTATTTACCTAAGGCAAAAAGATATGCTCTTCAATACAATAAGCAAGGTGTAGCTATGAAATCTAAAAAATAAAATAAATTACTTTACCTATATTGCAAACCGTTCTTTATCTTTAAAGAACGGTTTTTTAATTTAACAAACAGGTATGAAAATAGGAGATAAAAAATTAATTAATGCTTGGGCTTTTTATGATTGGGCTAATTCGGTATATTCATTAGTAATTAGTACAGCAATTTTTCCTATGTACTATGATTCTATAACTGAAAGTAAAATTGTTTATTTTTTAGGCATTAATTGGGAGCACCCTAATTCATTATATACATATGCTTTATCTTTTTCTTTTTTAATAGTGGCTTTTATTTCTCCTATTTTATCGGGTATTGCTGATTATAGAGGGAATAAAAAAAGTTTTATGAAGTTCTTTTGTCTTTTAGGAAGTTTATCTGTAATGAGTTTATTCTTTTTTGATGGATGTGAGACAACTTGGGTTGGAATTATAGCAAGTATTTTAGCAAGTATTGGTTTTTGGGGAAGTATTGTTTTTTACAATGCCTATTTACCGGAAGTAGCTTTACCAGAGGACCAAGATAGGGTAAGTGCAAAGGGATTTATTAATGGTTATATAGGATCTATTATATTATTATTAATATGCTTAGTTTTAATTTTATTTCCTGATAATTTTGGAATTACAAGTGGAATGGCTTCTCGTATATCGTTTTTAATAGTAGGTATTTGGTGGTTAGGTTTTGCTCAGATTACTTTTAGAAGATTACCCAAAGATAAAAAAATACCAAAAGAGCAATTAGAGAAGGGATATTTATGGAAGGGTTTTGAAGAGTTAAAAAAAGTGTTTAGAGAAGTAAAAAGAGAGCATCCTGCTTTAAGGAAGTTTTTAATTACGTTTTTTTTACTAAGCGTAGGTGTACAAACCATTATTTTAACAGCAACTTTATTTGGTACCTCAGAGTTAAAATTGAAAGAAGATAACTTAATAATAACCATATTAATAATACAAGCATTAGCAATTGTAGGGGCTTTTTTATTTTCTAGAATATCTAAAAGAATGGGAAATATAAAGGCGTTAAAAATAACTATTGTTGCATGGATGTTAGTTTGTTTTGGAGCATTTCTTCTACATAAAGATTTAAATAATATCTTGGTGTATTTTTATATTTTAGGAGGAGTGTTGGGTGTCGTAATGGGAGCGATACAGTCTTTAGCAAGATCTACCTATTCTAAATTATTACCAGAAACAGAAGATAATGCTACATACTTTAGTTTTTTTGATGTAACAGAAAAAATAGCAATTGTATTAGGAACATTAATTTTTGGAGTTTTATCAGCTATTACAGGATCTATGCAATGGAGTGTTTTGTGTTTAGCATTATTCTTTTTATTCGCATTCATTGTTTTATCCACTATAAAGAAAACAAAATATGTTTCATAATAAGGAGAAACTGTTCTGGTTTATTTATATAAAAAGATAACTGTAAAAAAAACTTATACAACGATAATTAATATGGAAAATAATTTATATTTAATACCTATTGCTATGATTTTGATCTTCAGGTTTTTTAAATATATTTATGATAATAAAATTTCTAAAGAAGCTGATGAAAAAATGAATCAGAATAGGAAAAACGAAATAAAAAAATTGATTAAAAATAGAGAAGAAAGAACAAATGATAATATTTTTGAAGAGAAAGTTTTTTGGGAAATAATTGAAACCATTAGCCTAAAAAGTAAAAACTCATATAAAAATTTTATTGGATTATTAAAAGATAAACTGGTTACTATTAATTCTGAAGAACTCATTGAAATTGATAACCTTATTCTTGATATGTACAAGAAATATCTAACTAAAGAAATTATTGGAGCTTCTCAAATTATTTTTAAAAGTACAGATATACATTTTACTTTTTTATTAATGAATTACCTTATATCTAAAAATCAAGTGATTTTTAAAAACACTTGCCTTAATATAGAGTTAATTGATAAAATTAAGATTGAAAATTTGATCCCAATAACAATAAATGATTTAATAGAAGATTGTTATTTAATTTTAAACAATAAATTAATTCCTAAATCTGATGTTAAAAAAAACTATTTTGAAAACATTGAAAAACTATATTCAGAAAAAGAATTACCTGATGTTTTTCCAAAATTATGGATGGAGTTTGCCTAAAATTCATAACTAACAAAAGATTACTTATAGAACGATCAATTTGCGAACTCTATAAAAAACAAATTATTCAAATCTATATAAAAAGCTGACTAACATTTTAATGCTAGTCAGCTTTTTTATGTATAAGGTAAAAGACTTTATTTAGTCTTATCTACTAAATCTAAACTAAAAGTATCCGTTTCAGAAATATGAAAATAACCTAAAGGAAAATTAGCATCATTGGTAGTGTTTACTATGTTTCCTAATAAAGAAGTAGGAACAGGTTGAAAAGGACCACCGCCACCTTGTCCACTTTGCCTAACTAAAATTCTAAAATAAGTAAAGTATTCTTTTGAAATTCCTGACATTTTAACCGTTACATTAGAAGGCAATTCAATTTCATCTTCTAAATAAAAAAAAGAAAAATTATAATTAGAGCCATTAAAAAAACGATCTTCTAATGTGAAGAAGTTATTTTTGGTAAAATCGAATAAATAATAATTATCTTGATTACCATCATCTATAAAATTTAATTCTAACTCGGTTTCATTACCAGAAAATAAAGTGCTTTCTCCTTGTGTTACGTTTGTTAAAGTAGTTGACTTTATTTTGGTAGCTCTTCCTACATATGTTTCATTTTCATAAATAACAGTTAATTCATACACCGAGTTATCTTCAGGAATAAAGGAGGTTGTTGGTTCATAATCTCCATCTAAATCAGTATCAGAAAAATCTATTACGTTACCGTTTGCTAAATTGGTTATAAATACTGAAGCATTTGTAACTACAGGAATATTTTCTTCAAAATAATCGGCAGATAATCTTAATTTTACTGTGGTATTTGCGATTATTGGATTCTTATTAAACATTACTTCAAAAGAAGCATCTATAATTAACTTAGGAGCTGTACTTGGCAAATCTATATCTACTACCTTTTCACAACTTGCTAAAATGAAAAGTATTAAAATTGGAAGTATTAGTATTTTTTTCATTTTTTAAAATTTAAAGTTATAAGTAACTGAAGGTACAATACCAAATATAGAAGTTTGTATAGCTTCGTTTTTAAAAGTGTCTTGGTTTTGACTAAAAGCTAGTGAAGCAGCATTATCTCTACCATAAATGTTATAGATACCAAAAACCCATTCTCCTTTCCATTTTCTGTTTTTATTTCTAGAAGGAGTAAAAGTAGCAGAAATATCTAATCTATGGTATGCAGGTAATCTGTCTGCATTTCTTCTATTATCATCGTAAAGAGGAACGTTTAAACCTTGTACTTCATATTGACCAACAGGGTAATTAGTAGGTTGCCCTGTTTGAAAAATTAAATTCGAATTGAATTTCCATTTTTCATTTAATTCATAAGTAGTGTTTATAGAAACATCATGTGTTTTATCGTACGCTGTGCTATACCAATCTCCATTATTAATACCAGGTTCAATAGGTGTTCTACCTGGAGTTAATTGTTCAGATCTAGATAAAGTATAAGATAACCAACCAGTAAAATTACCAGAATTTTTTTTGAAAAGAACTTCTAAACCATATGCTCTAGCTTTTCCATTTAAAATTATTGTTTCTATTTCATTGTTTGCAATTAAGTTTCCACCGTTTATATAATCTATTCTATTTTGAATGTCTTTATAAAATATTTCTGTTTCTAAAGAATAATCTCCATCTTTTATAGATGTAAAATAACCAGCAGCATATTGATCTAATAATTGAGGCTTAATGTATTTACCACTTGGTGTCCAAACATCTAAAGGAGTAGGAGAGGAAGTGTTAGATAATAAATGTAAATATTGTGCCATTCTATTATAGCTAGCTTTTAAAGAAGAATTTTCATTTAATAAGTAAGAAAAAGAAAAACGAGGTTCTAAATTATTAAAACTCTTAATAACATCACTTCTTTGAAAACTGTCTGTACTCGTTGCTACAGCCGACTCATATTTTTTGAATTGTTCGTTATAAATTACTGGCTGATTATTTTGATAAACATTTAATTCATTTTGCCCTAAACGTAAGAAATTACTGAAACGTAGACCATATTGTAAAGTTAATTTATTACTTATTTTATGTTCAGCTTCTATGTATGCAGCAAATTCATTCGCATATTTTTTAGTTAATTGTCGTTCAATAATCCCAGAATCTGTTGTATTTGGTTTAATTTTCCCAGGATTAAAACTAGAGTGTATGTTATTAATACCGTACCCCAATTTAAATTTATTATTTAAATAATGTTTAAAGTCATATTTTAAATTGAAATTGCCAATACCAGAGTTCCATTCAAAGCCTGCTGCATCTACATTTAAGCCATAAAAATAGTCTGAATATATAACAGTTAAGTTTGAAAACAATTTATCTGAAAATAAATGATTCCATCTAAGATTGATAACTGTATTTCCATAATTATTAGAAAAACTGTCATCAATTCGTATAAGATCTTTTCCAAAATATGTTGATAAGAAAAGATTATTATTTTTATTAAACCTATAATTTATTTTACTATTTAAATCAAAAAAATAAGCAGTATTATCAATATCAAATAAAGGTAAAAATAGATGTGCATAAGAAGCTCTACCACCAATTAAAAAAGAACTCTTTTCTTTTTCAATAGGCCCTTCTGCTAAAAGCCTACTAGAAACCAATCCGATTCCTCCTGTTAATTTAAATTCTTTACTATTCCCTTCTTTTTGGTAAATATCTAATACTGAAGATAATCTTCCACCGTACCTAGCAGGAATTCCACCTTTAAATAGTTTAACGTCTTTAATAACATCTGGATTAAAGATAGAGAAAAAACCAAATAAATGAGAAGAGTTAAAAACGATAGATTCGTCTAGTAAAATTAAATTTTGATCTGCAGCACCACCTCTTACATTAAAACCAGAAGCACCTTCACCAGCACTGGTTACACCTGGAAGTAGAATTAAAGATTTAAGAACATCTGCTTCTCCTAAAACAACTGGAATTTGCTTAATGGTAGATGCAGATAGGCTGTTAACACTCATTTGAGGTGTTCTAACGTTTAATTTTTCTACGTTAGTTTCAATTATTACTTCTTCTAAACTTTCACTTTCTTCAACTAATTTATAATCTTTTGTTGTTTTAGAAGATAAGTCTAAGGTTTGCAAAATTGTTGAGTAGCCTAAGTAGCTTACTTGTACTTTATAGTTTCCTTTAGGAACAGTTATTGAATAAAAGCCATACTCGTTAGTCATGGTACCAGAACCGACTTCTGGTAAATAAATAGTAACACCAATTAGTGTTTCATTACTGTTTTTATCATATACAGTACCGCTTAATGTAATTTTTTCTTGACTATAAATATTGAGTGAAAACAACAATATGAAAAGCAAAAAAAAGGGATTTAAATAAATTTTCATTTTACCTATTTTATCTTGCAAAAGTAGCATTAATCATACTATTAAGATTTAAATTAGGTATATAATTTTCTTAAATTAAAAAAGCAAATGTTAAACATTTGCTTTTTTAATTTCTATAAAATGTAATAATATATTATACTTCTGATAAAATAGTATTTAAAGTATTATTTGGTCTCATAAAGTTATCAGCCAAAGTATCATTAGGCATGTAATAACCTTTAATTTCTATAGATTTACCTTGTATTTCATTTAATTCATTTACAATGGTAGATTCATTTGCTTTTAAATTTTTAGCAACAGAAGTGAATTGTGTTTTTAAATCCGCATTTTTATTTTGCTTAGCTAATTCTTCAGCCCAATACATTGCTAAATAAAAGTGACTACCTCTATTATCTAACTCCCCAGCTTTTCTAGAAGGAGACTTTTTATTGTCTAATAATTCTTCAATGGCATTATCTAAAGTTTCCGCTAAAACTAAAGCTTTATCATTATTATTTGTTTGCCCTAAATGTTCTAAAGAAACAGCTAAAGCTAAAAATTCACCTAAAGAATCCCAGCGTAAGTGATTTTCTTTTACAAATTGTTGTACATGTTTTGGAGCAGAACCACCAGCACCAGTTTCAAATAAACCACCACCATTCATTAATGGAACAACAGATAACATTTTTGCAGAAGTACCTAATTCTAAAATAGGGAATAAATCTGTTAAATAATCACGTAACACATTACCAGTAACAGATATAGTGTCTTTACCATCTTTTACTCTAGCTAAAGTATAGTCAGTAGCATCGGCTACAGACATTATTTTAATTTCTAAACCACTGGTATCATGGTTTGGTAAATAAGTATTTACTTTTTTAATTAATTCAGCATCATGAGCTCTATTTTCATCTAACCAAAAAATAGCAGGACTTTGTGTTGCTTTAGCTCTAGTAACCGCTAACTTAACCCAATCTTGAATAGGAGCATCTTTAGTTTGGCACATTCTCCAAATATCTCCTTTTTCTACTGAGTGTTCTGTTAATGTAGTTCCGTTAGAATCTATCACTGCAACTTTACCATTACTAGAAATTTCAAAGGTTTTATCATGCGAACCATATTCTTCCGCTTTTTTAGCCATTAAACCAACATTTGGTACTGTACCCATAGTAGTAGGATCGAAGGCACCATGTTTTTTACAGAAATCTATAGTGGTTTGATATAACGCTGCGTATGAACTATCAGGAATTACTACTTTTGTATCTTGAAGATTTCCTTCTTTATTCCACATTTGGCCAGATGTACGAACCATTGCAGGTACAGAAGCATCGATAATAATATCTGAAGGAACGTGTAAATTTGTAATGCCCTTATCAGAATTAACCATTGCTACATCTGGGTTATTAGCATATGCTTTTTCGATGTCAGCTAAAATTTCCGCTTTTTTATCTGCAGAAACTTCTTCTAAATTACTTAATAAGTTTCCAAAACCATTATTAACATCAACTCCAATTTCTTCAAAAACTTCTTCATGTTTTGCAAAAACATCTTTAAAAAAGGTTCTTACAGCATGACCAAAAATAATAGGATCAGAAACTTTCATCATAGTAGCTTTCATATGAAGAGAAAATAAAACTCCCATATCCTTAGCTTCTTTAATTTCTTTGTCTAAAAATGCTAATAATGCTTTTTTATTCATTACAGAGGCATCAATAATTTCCCCTGCTAATAAAGGTGTACTAGCTTTTAAAATAGTTTCTTTACCATCTTCGCTTATGTGTACTATTTTTACATCTGTAGCATTTGAAAGCGTAACAGATTTTTCGTTATGGGCAAAATCACCACTACTCATAGTAGCTATATGAGTTTTAGAATCTGAACTCCAAGCTCCCATAGAATGTGGATTCTTCTTTGCATAATTTTTTACTGCTTTCGGAGCTCGTCTATCTGAGTTTCCTTCTCTTAAAACAGGATTTACAGCAGAACCTTTTATTTTGTTATAACGAGCTAAAACTGCTTTATCTTCATCTGATGCTGGCTCTTCTGGATAGTCTGGTAATTTATAACCTAATTCTTGAAGTTCCTTTATCGCTGCTTTTAATTGTGGTACAGAAGCGCTTATATTTGGTAGTTTAATAATATTTGCTTCTGGTTTTGTTGCTAAACTTCCTAAAAATGCTAAAGCATCTTCTACACGTTGCTCTTCTGTTAAATAATCAGAAAAATTAGCTAAAATTCTAGCAGCTAAAGAAATATCTTTAGTAATGATTTCTATATCAGATGATTTTGTATATGCTTTTACAATTGGCAAAAACGAACGAGTAGCCAACGCTGGTGCCTCATCAGTTTTTGTGTACATAATTTTTGCAGTTGTACTCATATATTATCTAGTTGTTTTAATTTGAAGTGATGCAAATTTAAGTATTACGTTTGGTTTTTTTAATGTTAAATTATTATTAAAGTGAACGTTTTGGTGTTTTTTTATTAAATTTTGCGAGTGTAAAATGAAAAAGCGATGTTTTCACATCGCTTTTTGTATATTTTTAATAGAAAAAAATTAATTTCTTTTTTCTTTAATTCTTGCTTTCTTACCAGTAAGACCTCTAAAGTAGTATATTCTAGCTCTACGTACTTTACCTTTCTTATTTACTTCTATCTTTTGGATAGATGGTAAATTAATAGGGAATATACGTTCAACACCTACAGTACCAGACATTTTTCTGATTGTAAAAGTTTCAGAAGTACCGCTTCCTCTCTTTTGAATAACTACACCTCTAAAAAACTGAGTACGAGTTTTATTTCCTTCTTTAATTTCGTAATAAACAGTGATAGTATCACCTGCTGCGAATTCTGGTAAATCGTTTTTTGTTACGAATTCGTTTTGAACAAATTTAATTAAATCCATTGCTTTAATGTATTGTTATTAGACAAAGTAACATACACGATTTTCGTCAGAGGTTAATTTTGCGTGTGCAAATATATATGATTTTTTTTATATGAGATACTAAAATGTGAAATTAAATTTAGGTAAAATATAAAGATAGAGAGATTAATAAATGATTGGCTAACAGTTAACAATATTTTTTATATGATTTTTATTTAAAGTTTAGTTAAAGTTTAGTTAAAGATTATCATAAGCTCTAAAGATATATTTAAGTACTAATAAAAACGATCATGAAAATTTACTTAGAGTTGAAAAATAATTTCCGTTTTAAACGGAAAAAATATTTAGATACTGTTATATCTTACATAAAATCTATTAGAAAAGAAGTTTTATATGTTTATGGTTTCTTCTTTATAATTGTAATGTTACTTATTTTAATTGTTAAGAAAGAAGATTTACATTTAACAATCAATCAATTTCATTGTTCTTTTTTCGATCAATTTTTTAAATACATAACACACCTTGGTGATGGTGTAATGTTTGGTGTTTTAACAGTTATTTTCTTCTTTATAAAAAGGAAAATGGCTTTAGTTTTTATTATTGGGGGGGTATTAACTTTAATAATAACGCATTTTTTTAAGAAAATAATTTATAGTGGAGTTCCTAGACCAGCAAAGTTTTTAGAGTCTGATAGTCTTCATTTAGTTGATGGAGTAAAAATGGCGTTTTGGAATTCATTTCCTTCCGGTCATACAATGACAGCGTTTACTGTTTTTGCAATATTATGCTTATATTTTAGAAAATGCTTTTCTCAATACTTATGGATTTTCTTGGCAGTTATAGCTGGTTTTTCACGAGTATATTTATCTCAACATTTTTTAATAGATATTTTTGCTGGGTCAATATTTGGTATTTTAATAGCATTTATAAGTATGAGTATTTTTTATCCTAAAAGAAAAATGGTTCATTAGATGCAACAATCATATAAAAGGGTTACATTATGGTTATTGTTCTTTAGTACTTTAGTGAGACTTTTTTTATCTGGTAGTTTAGAGTTTGGGAACGATGAAGTTTATTATTGGTTATATGCTAAATATCCTGATATAAGCCATTTTGATCATCCTCCTATGGTTGGTTTTTTTATCCAGTTCTTTACAGCTAATTTATTTTTCGATTCTGAATTAGCAATACGTTTAGCTGCTGTAATTCCAACAAGTACTTCAATGTATTTAATTTTTTTAATAGGAAATTATCTTAAAAATGAAAAAGTAGGTTTTATTGGTGTATTGTTATACAACATTCACATTTATGGATTTATAATTGGTGGAACCTTTATTTTGCCTGATTCTCCCATGGTTTTCTTTTGGTTATTGGGTTTCTATTTCTTTTTACAAACGATTACTAAAGAGCCTAATAGAAAACTTTATAAAAAAACACTATTGGCTTTTTTGTTTACAGGATGTGCTATTTATTCTAAGTATCAGGCTGTTTTTCTATTGTTTGGAGTGGTATTATATGTTTTACTTTATAACAGAAGATGGCTAAAGGAATTACCGTTTTATATAGGGTTTATGTTTCCAATTTTTGCAATCTTCCTTATTTTTTATTGGAATTATCAAAATGATTTTATTAGTTACAAATTTCATAATAATAGGGTTTCTTTATTTAGTTTTCAATTTAATAAAAACTCTTTTTTAAGAGAAGTTTTAGGGCAATTTCTATATAACAATCCATATATAGTTATTACACTTATTTTAATGGTAATGGCTTATTTGAAAAATAGATTTCAATTTAGAAAAGATCTATTAAAATTATTTTTTGCCTGCTCATTTCCACTAATAGGAACTACAATTTATTTATCAATGTCTAGAGATACATTACCACATTGGTCTGGAGTATCTTATTTAACATTATTACCTTTAATAGCTGTTTACATTTCAAAACAAAAAAGGATATTAAAAAAGTTAAAAACAGGAACTTTAAGTTTTTTAATACTATTAATTGTAGCTGTATTTGTAATTAATAAAGGGTGGTTTTTGCCAAAAAAAGAAATTGTTTTAAAAGAAAAACTAGGAAAAAAAGAGGTGCTGTTAGATATGTTTGGATGGAAACAAGCATCAGAAAAATTAACAACTTTTTTTGAAACAAAAAAGTTATTTCAGTTGCCTATTATTTCAAACAAATGGTATCCTGCATCACATATAGATTATTACATAGCACGACCTAATAATATGGAGGTTTATGGAGTAGGAGAATTGAGTGATATTCATAAATATTATTGGATTAATAAAGAGAAACCTTTTCTTAAAAATAGAGTTTTATACATAACAGATAGTAGAAATTATAAAGACCCTAAAATATTATATGGAAAAGAGTATACTTTAATAACGAAACTAAAAGTAATACCCATTAAAAGAGGAGAAGATATTGTGAAATATGTGTTTTTATTTCTACTAGAAAAATAATATTAGTAATATTTTAGTAGTAAGAAAGAAAATTACTTCTTAATTTCTGATTAGAAAGATAAATTTACCAATATTTTTTTAGGTTTCTCTTATCGATGAATAATTTTTTATCATGTTTGATAAAATCAGATTGGGAAAACCAAATATTATCACTTGTAAAAATAGGTAATTTTGATGTTACAGTATTTTCCGCTATAAAATAATTTGTAAATGTTTTTTTACTAATAGTAAGAGAATGGTTAATTATTACACCTTAAAAAACAGAATTCATTGATGTTTCATTCTGTTTTTAATGTCTTAAAAAAGAGCTTTCATTTTTATGAAAAATAAAAATGCTAGCACCAACAATAAAGAAAACAAGACCTATTGTACCAACTATAGTAACACCTCCCCATATAGAAAAGAAGCCTTTTATTTTAGCATTATTCGGAGATTCAGGATTATACAGAACTTCTACTTTTTCTCCAACATGATAACTCGGTGGATTACTGCTTGTAGAAGATGTAAATTCTATTTTAGTCCCTTTTTTTTCAATAAATCGTACCAATGGTTTATAAGTAATAGAGTTATCTGAAGAACTACTAGAGCGAGATTGTAATAAATCTATAACTTTACCTTCAGCAGTAATAGATGTCTTTAAGAACTCATTAGTACTCTCGTACATAAAAAAAGTACCTGTTAATAATAAAATTCCCACAATTGAAAATGCATTTTTGGCGATTTTTATAGCGTCCATTTTTGTGTTTTAATTTAAATTATTGTTTTAGTAAGTTCGCTATTAATTTTTTACAATATACTTTTAATTGATTTCCTTTTTGATACTTAGCTAATTCAATTTAATAAAAAAGTTAAAAATTTTCTATAGGATACACATTTCTACCTAGTTTTGGATGTAAACAACTCACTACTGTTTTCAAATTTTTTAGTTTTCTATTTTTGTCTAAAGAACTTAAAGCATAAACATATACATTACTTGTAGAAAAACTTCTAATTACCAAATTATTTTTTTTATTAAAATTATCTACAAAACATGCCCCAGAAGCATTCTGACTTTCTTTACATAAATTAGAAATATTATCAAATAAGCCATTTTCTTTTAAATTATTTTTAATCGTATTTAATTCTTTTTCCCCAGCTTCATTAACAATACTAGCAAATATTCCATATTCACCCGATTTAGTATTTGTATTCTTTACTTCTGGTTTGTAATAATGTAATAATTCTTGCCGTACTATTTTTTTATTAGTAGATGTAGTAAAACGTTTAAAAGAAGGGTTTATTAAACTAAAAAATCCTTTTCCACTATTTGTAACTTTTTTGAAGAATTTTTTATTCTCCATTTTTTTTATAATCTCTTCGGGGTTCATTTTGTTAAATTTATTTTTTTGTCTAAATTAAATGAAAAGAGATAATGACTTATTTCTAAATTTACGTTATAGTTTTTTGGATTAAAATTTGTAGTGTTTCAATAAATATTTGTAATTATTGGTCTAATAAATCGGGTCTAATTTTTTGAGTTCGTTCATAGGCCTTATCACTTCTCCATTCTTCAATTTTAGGAAAATTACCTGATAATAGTATTTCAGGAACTTGCATTCCTTTATAATTAGAAGGTCTTGTGTATACTGGAGGAGATAATAAGTTGTCTTGAAAAGAATCTGTTAAAGCAGAAGTTTCATCACCTAAAACACCAGGGATTAAACGAATAACAGCATCACATAAAACAGCAGCTGCTAATTCTCCACCAGTTAAAACATAATCGCCAATAGAGATTTCTTTTGTTATAAATTTATCTCGTACACGTTGGTCTACACCTTTATAATGCCCTGTTAAAATAATAATATTTTCTTTTAATGAAAGTGTATTTGCTGTAGATTGATTTAATGTTTTGGCATCTGGAGTCATATAGATAATTTCATCGTAATTTCTTTCTGCTTGTAATTTAGAAATACAGCTATCTATAGGCTCAATCATTAATACCATACCAGCACCACCGCCAAATTGTGTGTCGTCTAATTGGCGATAGTTACCCAAGCCATATTCACGTAAGTTGTGAAAATGTACTTCAGCAATTCCTTTATCTATTGCTCTTTTTATAATAGAATGTTCAAAAGGACTTTTTAATAAGTCTGGAGCTACAGTAATTATATCTATTCGCATTTTGCAAAAGTAATGGTTTTATATTTTAAATAGTAGGTGAGGAGTTAAGTAGTTAGGTAGTTAGGTAGTTAAGAAGTTAAGGAATTGAGAAGTTAAGGAGTGTTAGTAAGCGCTTAACTTTTTAACTCCTTACCCCCTAATTATACGCTTTTACTTCTCCCATGCTTAATTTTCCATTTTTACCAAAAGAATGATTTGTTGGAAGTAGCGTACCACTTTCTGTTGTAATCCAATCTTCCCATTTAGCAGCAACTCCATCCATTTTCATACTAGGTACATACATTTTATAACTTTTAGGAACATAATTTTCATTTAAAATCCATAAATAAGAATCGCCAGGGGTAGTACCACCAGTAGTATATTTAACCAAAAGAGCTTCTTTACCATCTACTTCTTTTACAGTTTTTATAATACCTTCTTCAAATAATTTGTGAGGAGCTACTAACCAAAAACTATCGTTATTAAAATAATCTTCCGCCTTTTTAATAATGCTTTTATCTATTGAATTATTTAATTTATTATTGAAATAAATACTACTTTTATCTAAGTTATTTGTATGTAAAATAACTTTAGTAGTATCCCAAGAAACTTCCGCAATATGCGTTTTTTTATTCCATTTATAAGAACGTCTACCTCCAAAACTCCATTCTAAATAAGTTGTTTTTTTATAAGCTTCGTGGTTTATTGCTTTTAAAATTTTGTTAGCTAAACCGTCTGATTTAGGGTTGGTAGCTTTTACATCTCCCATATCTATCTGCATTCCAAATAACGATAAAGTATGGCTCTTAGGTAATTTAATGCCAGTTTCTGTAGTTTGCCATTCATTCCAAGTAGCACTCACTCCGCCAATAGGTATTATTTTAGTCCACATTTTGTAAGTCTCAGGCACTCCATTTTCATCTAAAATCCATAAATAAGAATCACCAGGAGTAGAACCTCCAGACGTATAGGTTATTAATAGTGCATCTTTATTCTCGTGCTTTACTATTTTTCTTATAACTCCTTCATCAAAAACCTTATGCGGAGCTATTAACCAAAAGCTATCATTATTAAAATTGTTAATCGCTTTTTGTATTAATGCTTTATTATCTGTTTTTATATTATCTACAAAAACATCACTTTGTTCTGGTGACTTGGTGTTTAGAATAACTTTGTTATTATTCCAAGAAACTTCTACCACATTTTGTTGTTTAAACCATTTATAAAAGTTTTTATTTCGAAAAGACCATTCAATAACCTCTGTATTTTTATAAGCTTCATGGTTTAGAGCAACTAACATTTTGTTTGCTAAATTATCGGCTTCTTTTCCTTCTTTTCCTTCTGGTAATTTTTCATTATTTGTAAAATAAAAAAAGATTAAAACGAGGAGAAGGATTAACGTTAGTATTCCTAAGAATTTTAAAAATTTCTTCATTGTTTAGGTATTGAATTTTGATGGTTTTTTTACAAATACTCCTATTACTTTAGCTATAAAAGTTAGTATGTTAATTCAAATAATTTTTAGTTTTAAAGTATGTCAGAAATACTTTCTGGTGGGCGACCAATAACTGCTTTATCTTTATTTACTACTATTGGTCTTTCTATAAGTTTAGGGTTTTCTACCATTGCTTTTATAATTTCGGCATCTGATAATTCTTTCCCTTTGAAAAGTTCTTTCCAAATTTTTTCATTTTTTCTAACTAAATCGATCGGAGAAATTTTTAAAAGATGTATGATTTCTGATACATCTTTTTCAGAAAGAGGGGTGTCTAAATACTTGATTACTTTAAAATCGACCTTACTTTCTTCTAATATAGCAACTCCTTGACGAGATTTAGAGCATCTTGGATTATGGTAAATTTGTATCATTTTTTTATTATAAAGACTTAAATAAATTTTATTTTTAACTACTAACTACTAACTACTAACTACTAACTACTAACTACTAACTACTAACTACTAACTTTCTTTTTGTCCCATCATCATTAAATACGCTTTTAAAAACGGACTAATATTTCCGTCCATAACTGCGTCTACATTACCAGTTTCGTGAGCAGTTCTTACATCTTTTACTAATTTATAAGGATGCATTACATAGTTACGAATTTGACTTCCCCATTCATTCTTCATTTTATTAGCTTCTATATCGGCACGAGCAGCTTGTTGTTTTTGTAATTCAATTTCATACAATTGCGATTTTAGCATTTGCATGGCGGTAGCTCTATTATCATGTTGAGAACGAGAATTAGAGCATTGAATTTGAATTCCGGTAGGTTTATGATGCAGTTGTACTTTCGTTTCTACCTTATTCACATTTTGTCCACCAGCACCACTAGAACGAGCTGTTGTAATTTCTATATCTGCAGGATTTATTTCAATTTCAATAGAATCATCTGCAACAGGGTACACATATACAGAGGCAAAAGAAGTATGACGCTTTGCATTACTGTCGAAAGGTGAAATACGAACTAAACGATGTACTCCATTTTCACCTTTTAACCAACCAAAAGCATAATCACCATCCAATTCAATAGTAACAGTTTTTATACCAGCAGCATCTCCACTTTGATAATTTAACGTTTTTAGTTTAAACCCTTGTCGCTCTGCCCACATGGTGTACATACGCATTAGCATTTCTGCCCAATCACAACTTTCTGTACCACCAGCACCCGCAGTAATTTGAATAACAGCACTTAAACTATCTCCTTCTTCAGAAAGCATATTTTTAAATTCAATATTTTCTAAAAAAGAACTTGTTTTTTCATGCTGAATATTAATTTCTTCCTCATCTACTTCTCCTTCTTTATAAAAATCATACAAGACATTTAAATCTTCATTTAAAGAAACAATTTCGTTATAATCGTTTACCCATTTCTTCTTTAATCGTAAAGATTTCATTAAAGTCTCTGCTTCTTTCGGGTTATTCCAAAAATTAGGATCTACTGTTTTTTCTTCTTCATTAGAAATCTCAATTAATTTCTTGTCAATATCTAAATAACCTTTTAACTTGGCTACGCGTTCAGTAATGTTTTTTAACTGTTCAAGTGTAATCATAATCGCAAAAATAACTTAAAAAAAAGATTTAGTATTTTTATTCGCATTTAAATCTAATCAACTTATTAAAATGAAAAAAACGACTGCTTTTTTTATACTTTTTATAGTTTCTTTTAATGTCTTTAGTCAGTTTTTTACAGACAAAAAAGGCATAACTAAATACGAAGGATATATTCCTTTTTATTATGATGAAAATACAGATAAATTATTTTTAGAAATAACCACATTAAATACCGATTTTTTATACGTAAATGCACTTTCTGAAGGTGTAGGATCAAATGATATTGGTTTAGATAGAGGTCAGTTAGGTAATGGAGTTGTAGTTCATTTTAAAAAGGCAGGAAATAAATTATTGTTAATACAACCCAATCAAGATTACAGAGCAAATACCGATAATATAGAAGAAAAGCAGTCTGTAAAAGAAGCATTCGCTAAATCTGTTTTATTCGGATTTAAAATAAAAGAGCATAAAAATGGACGTTATTTAGTAGATGCAACTGATTTTTTTAGGAGAGATGCACATGATGTAATTGGTAGATTAGCAAGTAGAAATCAAGGAAATTATACATTAGATAAAAGTAAAAGTGCTATTAACTTACAAAGAACCAAAGCATTTCCTGAGAATGTAGAGTTTGATGTTTTGTTAACTTTTAAAGGAAAACCTAAAGGATATAACATAAGAAGCGTTTCTCCGAATGCTTCTTTAGTTTCTGTAAATCAACATCATTCTTTTGTGAAATTACCAGATAATAAATACAAAACAAGAGTATACGATCCTCGTTGTGGTTCTTGGCAAATGACGTATATGGATTATGCAACGCCAATTGATGAACCTATCGTAAAACGATTTATTTATCGTCATCGATTAGAAAAGAAAAATCCGAATGCAAAAATAAGCGAAGCCAAAGAACCGATTATTTATTATTTAGATAGAGGTACACCAGAACCAGTAAGATCTGCATTATTAGAAGGCGGAAGATGGTGGAACCAAGCTTTTGAAGCAATAGGTTATAAAAATGCTTTTCAAGTAAAAATGCTACCAAAAGATGCAGATCCTTTAGATGTGAGATACAATGTTATTCAATGGGTACATCGTTCTACAAGAGGATGGAGTTATGGAGGTAGTATTTCTGATCCTAGAACAGGAGAAATACTAAAAGGACATGTAAGTTTAGGATCTTTACGTATTCGTCAAGATTTTTTAATAGCACAAGCGCTACAAGCACCTTATAAATGGAATAATGAAGATGATAATTTTGCATTAGAAATGGCGTTGGCAAGAATACGCCAACTTTCTGCACATGAAATAGGACATACTTTAGGTTTTGCTCATAATTTTGCAGCTAGTACCAATAATAGAGCATCGGTCATGGATTATCCGCATCCTAAATTATCCCTTAAAAATGGGAAAATAGATTTTTCAAATGCGTACGATACTAAAATAGGCGCATGGGATAAGGTGACTGTAGCATATGCCTATCAAGATTTTGTAAAGGGAGAAAAAAAAGAGCTAGATAAAATTTTAGAGGACGCTTTTGGTAAAGGTTTTCGCTTTATAACAGATGCAGATGCAAGACCAAAAGGGAGTGCGCATGCGTATGCACATTTATGGGATAATGGTGAAAATGCAGCAGATGAATTGCATAACGTATTAGAAATAAGAAAAAAAGCAATTGCTAATTTTTCTGCGGACAATATTAAGAGCAAACAACCATATTCTGTGCTAGAAGATGTTTTTGTTCCCTTATATTTTTTTCATCGTTACCAAGTAGATGCTACTTCAAAATTAATAGGAGGTTTAGATTATACGTATGCCGTAAAAGATCAAAAAGAAGTTATTGTTAAAAGAGTAGAGGGAGCAATAGAAAAAAAAGCATTAAAAACTTTATTAAAAACACTTGATGTAAAAGAAATTGCAATTCCGAAACGCTTATTAAAATTATTTCCACCAAGAGCTTATGGTTATAACAGGACTAGAGAAAGTTTTAAAAGTAGAACAGGTGTTGCTTTCGATCCGTATGCAGCAGTTGAAACCGCTAGTGAATTTACATTAAGTTTCTTATTACATGTGCAAAGAGTAAATCGATTACTGCAACATAAAAGTATTGATATTAGTCAATTAGGGGTTGAAGAATTGTTAGATAACTTGATAAAAGTAACATTTCAACAAAATTTTAGCGATTCGTATTACCAAGCACTACACGAAATTGTTAAAAAAGAAGTTTTAGAAGCTTTATTTATTTTATATAGAAATGAATCTCTTTATTTTCAAGGAAAAGCAATTATAAATAATCAATTTTCTAAACTAGAAAGGTTATTACAACAAGATAAAGAATCTGTAATGGCAAAAGAATATTTACAAATGATAACTGATTATAAAAAGAATCCTTCTAAATATAAAAAAGATATTGCACCAAAAATCCCTGATGGTTCTCCTATAGGAATGCATTAACATGATTTTAAAATAATAATTTCGTGTTAAAACTTTCACAAGGGGTTTAAACCCTTTGATTTCATTTGAAGTTAAATGGTATTATACAAAGAATAATTAAAATAAAATAAACCAATTACCAAATAATAAAGTAAGAATGATAATTAATTTAATAAGCGATACGGTTACAAAACCAACAAAAGGAATGTTAGAGGCAATGATGACCGCAGAGGTTGGAGATGATGTTTTTAATGCCGATCCTACTATAAATTTATTACAAGAAAAAGTAGCGAACCTATTTCATATGGAAGCTGCATTATTTTTTCCGTCTGGTACTATGGCAAATCAAACTGCTATTAAATTACACACGCAACCAGGAGATAGAATGTTTTGCGATAAATGGGCGCATGTTTATAATTATGAAGGAGGCGGAGTAGCTTTTAACTCGGGAGTAACCTCTTGTTTAATAGACGGAAATAGAGGAATGTTTACAGCCAATCAATTAGGAAGTTTGGTTTCTGGTAGAAATGATATTCATACACCTTATAATAGATTGGTTTGCGTTGAAAATACGACGAATAAAGGTGGCGGAGCTTGTTGGGATTTTGAAGAGTTAAAAAAGATACAAAAAGTAGCTAAGGATAATAATTTGGACTATCATTTAGACGGAGCACGTTTGTTCAATGCTTTAGTAGCGAAAGGAGAAACACCAAAACAATACGGAGAATTGTTTGATACTATTTCTATTTGCCTATCTAAAGGATTAGGAGCACCAGTAGGTTCTATTTTAATTGGAACAAAAAAACACATGGAACAAGCTTTGCGTGTTCGTAAGTTATTTGGAGGAGGAATGCGCCAAGCAGGATTTTTAGCAGCTGCTGGAATTTATGCTTTAGAGAATCAAGTAACACGTTTAGCAGAAGATCATAAAAAAGCAAAAGAAATAGGAGAGGTGCTTGAAAGTTGTAGTTACGTTAAAAAAGTAGAACCTATAGAAACGAATATTGTTATTTTTTATGTAGAAGATAACATGAACCCAGATGATTTTATGCATAAACTACAAGAAAAAGGAATTCTGTTAATTTCTATGGGAGAAGGAAAAATAAGAATTGTTACGCATTTAGATTATACAGATGAAATGCATGGTAAGTTATTACAAGAATTGAAGAGTTTTTAGAGTGGCTTGTAATTATTATATAACTGATTACTAATTGAAAGAAATGGAAATAATATTTAAACGTGCATGGGTAATATTCATTGCTGTAACTATAGCAAATGTATTTATTCTTAAATATCGTACGAAAAAATACATTGTAGAAAATTCAGGATTGAAAGATAGTTATCATAAGTTTTTTAAAGGATTACTTATTTATGGTAATATTCCTTGGGTTATTATGATGATTGGAGATTTAAGCGGGACGATTAAAAATGTTTTTGAGTATTTTAACCCAAAAGCAATGAAACCATTAGTGTTAACTTTTCATTTTTCAATAGTTGTATTATGGATATTAAGTGTACGATGGTTTTATTTTAAAAAAGGAGCAGAATTTCTTGAAACTCACTCAGGTATATTACAAAGAAGATCGATTGTTAATGGAAATGTAAATATTACTGCGAAACAAATTAAATTATTTTTTCCATTAATGCTGTTAGGTGGAATTGTAGGGATGATAATGATGTGGATTTCGGATTTTCCAATACCAGAATTTTAGAAATAATATCATTTACGTAATTTAATTTCATATAAATATTTTTGTCACTTCGAGTGAAATTATTCGTAATAAAATGAAGAATAGTTTTGTATCGAGAAGCTATCAAACTGTTCTCGGTACATTTTTTATTTCGTTATCTCATCATAAAAAACACTCGAACTGTCATATGCGAAAATTTTTATCGTAAATCGTATAAGAAAGAAATAAACTTAAAATGAAAAAAACATACATTGGGTTTTTATTAATAATACTTTTCTCTTGTAAAAATAAAGAAGTAAAAAAAGTTGAAAAAGAGAATAAAGTAATAGTAAAAGAGCTTCAATCGATTATTGATACAGCTAATGTTAATGGATCTATTTTAATTCATGATTTTAAAAAGAAAATTTGGTATTCAAACGATTTTGAATGGGCAAAAAAAGGACGGTTACCAGCATCTACTTTTAAAATAACAAATTCAATAATTGCCTTGGAGACAGGAGTTGTTAAAAACGATAGCATGCTTTTTAAATGGAACGGAGAAAGGAGAAGGTTAAAAATATGGGAACAAGATTTAACTTTTAATCAAGCGTTTCATTATTCTTGTGTTCCTTGTTATCAAGAAATAGCAAGAGGAATAGGAGTAAAAAGGATGAAAGAATATGTAACAAAATTGAATTACCATTCTATGCAAATAGATACTACTTCTATAGATAATTTTTGGCTAGTTGGAGAATCAAAAATTAACCAATTTCAACAAATTAACTTTTTAAAGAGGTTTTATACTTCAGAATTACCAATTTCTAAACGAACAGAAGAAATAATGAAAAAGTTAATGATAATAGAAGAGAATAAAGCCTTTAAAATTAGTGGAAAAACAGGATGGTCTATCAGAAACGGAAATAATAATGGTTGGTTTGTTGGGTATATAGAAACTAAAAAAGGAGTATACTTTTTTGCAACAAATATAGAGCCTAAAGAAGACTTTAATATGGAAATGTTTCCAATGATAAGAAAAGAGATTTCCTATAAAGCTTTTAAACAAATTGAGGTAATAGAATAAGCCTTTTTTCTATCTAAAAGAAGACTCTTATAATAGGTGAAATTGCTGAAGCATAAATGCTTTCATTTTTATTATAAAGTACATCATAACGAAGACCTAAAGTAAAATTTTGACTAACACGATAAGCAGCACCAATATATAAAGCAGGATAACTAAAATTATCGTTTAAATTTCCAAAACTTTGACTAACAAAAAGCTGCTCAAATTCAGCAGATAACTGTATTTCATATATAGGGTTGTATAGTGAAAGTATACTGGCACTAAAAACATTTGCTTTAGAGTCTCCTCTTTTAGAATATTGATAACCAATTCCTGCGCCTAAAGAAAAAGTTTCATTAAAGTCATATATAGCCATAGGAGAAACAGCAATAGTTGTAGTGTTATTACCAAAACCTAATCCAAATCCGCCACCAAATCGTACATTATCCCAAAAATTTTCAGGAGCAGTATCTTGAGAAAAAGAGTTTAAACTAAATAAAAACAAAAGAGGGAGTAAATATCTTTTCATAATTAAGAATTTCTTAAATTTTATTGGATACTAAATATAGAAAAATATTTTGACTACTAACTACTGACTAATTTCATCTAGTTTAGCTAAGTCTTTATAATTACCATATAATTTTCGAAGTAAGAAACCATATAATAATTGATAGAATAACCAAAATAAAAGAATGGATACTGATAATACTATTATTAATGATATAATGAAAATAAAAACTTTATAACTAGAAGCAGGTTTTAATTTATCATATAATGAAACAATAGAAAAAATGGTAGTATAGATAGAAAACAAGCTTAAATTAACGATAAAATACGTTTTTACTGTTTTTCTTGTTTTTAGTATTTTATCCATTAAACTTTTTGTGTCTAATGTTGTCGAAATATTTTTATAACTGCAATAAAACTTATAAATAAAAAAAGCAGAAATTATATACGTTATTATGAAACCATAGAAAGCAAGTTCACCTAACCCTAAATCACTATAAATTTTATTATATTCATCATAATCAACAAATAAAAAGACTACGTGTGGAATTAAAAATTCTAAAATACTTATAATTAAAATCCACTTAACAATAGATGAAGATTTAGACTTCATCATTTTATATATATCTACCTTAGAAACTTTTTCAGAATCATTAGGTTGGTTATTCCAGGCTTTTTTGTACTTATCTAATACATCCATATATATTATGGGTTTAGTATTTTTTTTAATTTATCTTTAGCTCTATTCATTTTCACTCGAGCATTTCCTTCACTAATACCTAATGTTTCAGATATTTCTTTATAATGTTTACCTTCTAGATATAAAAAAACTAAAGCTTTTTCAATATCATTTAACACTTGAATTGCTTTGTAAAGCGATTTTAGTTGTTGTTCTTCAGTATCATCATATTCAACAGACTTAATCTTAAATTCTAAGTCGGAAAAATCCTGGGTCTTTACACTTCTAGTAGATTTTCGATATAAGGAAATAGCTGTGTTTAAAGCGACTCTATACATCCAAGTACTAAACTTAGCATCTCCTCTAAATTTGGAATAGTTTTTCCAAACTTGGATAGTTATTTCCTGAAATAAATCGTTATGATCACTTTGATTTGTAGTATAAATTCTACAAATCTTGTGAACTATATTTTGATTTGTTTCAAAATCATTTAAAAATTTGTCTTCAAGACTTTTCTGCACTATTTATGGTAAAGTTTGTTATACAATAAGTAGACCGAATATATAAAATGTTACAATATTTTTAATTAAAATTTTAAATAGTTATTAATTTTGTATATTTGTTTAATAAAAAATGATTTAAGTTGAACAATATAAAAACTGTTTTTACCATTAGAGACCTTGAAAATATTTCAGGTATTAAGGCTCATACCATACGTATATGGGAAAAACGCTACAATTTGTTGCAACCCAATAGAACAGAAACTAATATTAGATATTATTCCTCTGAAAGTTTAATGAAGCTCTTAAACGTAGCTTTATTAAATAAGCATAATTATAAAATTTCTAAGATAGCTCAGATGTCTGAGAATCAATTTATAACTAATGCAAGAGAGTTAGCTTTTAAATTTGCAGTAAATGATGAAGCGATAAATGCTTTTAAAATGTCTATGTTTCAGTTTGATAAAGTGTTATTTAATAATACATATAATAGATTGTTGCAAAAGAAAACATTTAGGCAAATATTTAAAGAGGTTTTTATCCCTTTTTTAAATCAGATTGGTCTTTTATGGCAAACAAAAACGTTAATGCCAGCACATGAGCATTTTATATCTAATTTAATTATTCAAAAAATTCAATTAAATACTGAAAAATTAGAGCATGCTGCTACCAATACAGATTATACATATGTGCTTTTTTTACCCGATGGAGAAATTCATGAAATAGGTTTAATGTATTTAAACTTTGAATTAGTATTAAGAGGTTCACAAACTATTTATTTAGGACAAAGTTTGCCACTTAATAATTTAAGTTATTTCTTTGAAGGTGAACTTAAAGTCTGTTTTATCACTTCTATGACTATCAAGCCATTTGATGATGAGGTTTCTGATTATTTTAAAGAAATTGATGGTATTTTAAATAATACAGATCATAAATTAATAGCAGTAGGTAAAAAAGCAATGGATTTAAGAGATGAGGGAGTTAATTTTCAATCAGATATAACTTTGTATCCTTCATTAATAGAGCTACTAGAAGATATTTAAAATATTTTGTTTAATTTATTGTTAAATTAGTTAAACAAAATATTTTTTTTGTATTTTTATACAGAATTTAAATACTTAGTTTGAGAAAAAAAATATCGATAATTGGTTCAGGGTTTTCTTCATTATCTTCTGCATGCTATATGGCTAAAGCTGGTTATAAAGTAACAGTTTACGAAAAAAACAGCACTCTAGGAGGTAGGGCTAGGCAATATATAAAAGATGAATTTACATTTGATATAGGTCCCACTTGGTATTGGATGCCAGATGTATTTGAAAAGTTTTTTGCCGATTTTGGTAAAAAACCTTCTGATTATTATTCATTAGAAAAATTAGAACCTGCTTATCAAGTATATTTTGGAAAAAATGATAGTATTACAATTCCAGGGAGCTTTGAAGAAATATGTACCATTTTTGAAGAAGAAGAAAAAGGCAGTTCTATTCCTCTTAGAAAATTTATTAAAAGCGCCCAAGATAACTACAATATTGCTGTTAAAGATGTAGTTTATAGACCTGGGATATCTCCTTTAGAATTGATTACTCCGCAAACTGCTGTGAGAGTAGGTCAATTTTTTTCAACCATACGTAAACAAGTAAGAAAAAAAATAAAAAGCAAAAAATTAATTCAAATTTTAGAGTTTCCAGTATTATTTTTAGGAGCAAAACCTAGTAATACTCCTGCTTTTTATAATTTTATGAATTATGCAGATTTTGGTTTAGGAACATGGCATCCTATTGGAGGAATGTATAAAGTAATAGAAGGTTTAGTAACTTTAGCAGAACAACTAGGAGTAGAGTTTAAAACAAATGCGGTTGTAGAGAAAATAGAAACCGATAGTAAACAAAAAGTAACAGGGTTAATAGTTAATAAAGAAAACATTGCTACAGATTTAGTTTTAAGTGGAGCCGATTATCATCATACAGAAAGTTTATTAGCTGAAAATTTAAGACAATATTCAGAAAAATACTGGGATTCAAGAATTTTTGCTCCTTCTTCATTATTATTTTATGTAGCGTTTGATAAAAAAATAGAAAACATAGAACATCATACATTGTTTTTTGATACCGATTTTGATGTACACGCTAAATCTATATACGATACTCCTGAATGGCCAGAAAAACCTCTTTTTTATGCAAGTTTTCCAAGTAAAACAGATAGTAGCTTTGCTCCTGAAGGAAAAGAAGCAGGTACATTTTTAATACCCTTAGCTCCAGGAATTGAAGATACCAATGAAATAAGAGAAAAGTATTTTAATATTATCATAGAAAGATTAGAAAAATTAACTAGCCAGAATGTAAAAGAAAGTATTATCTTTAAAAAGAGTTATTGCGTAAGTGATTTTATAGAAGATTATAATTCTTATAAAGGAAATGCATATGGTTTAGCAAATATATTAACGCAAACAGCTTTTTTAAGGCCAAAAATAAAAAGTAAAAAAGTGAAAAATTTATATTTTACAGGGCAATTAACAGTTCCTGGACCAGGAGTTCCTCCTTCGTTAATATCTGGTAAAATAGCCTCAGATTTAATCTTAAAAACCTATCAAAAATGAAACAACTATTCGATAACGTATCTTATAAATGCAGTAAGTTAGTTACAAATGCTTATAGTACCTCTTTTTCATTAGCTACAAAAATGCTATCAAAATCAATAAGAGAACATATTTATAATATTTATGGTTTTGTTCGTTTTGCAGATGAAATTGTAGATACATTTCATGAGTATGATAAAGAAGGATTATTAGATATGTTTGAAAGAGATTATTATATTTCTAAACATCAAGGTATTAGTTTAAATCCGATATTAAATTCATTTATATACACGGTAAATAAATTTGATATATCTGATGATCTTGTAAAAGCTTTTTTAAAAAGTATGAGAGCTGATTTATCAAAGGCTGAGTATAAAACACAAGAAGAGTACAATGAATATATATATGGTTCTGCAGATGTAGTTGGTTTAATGTGCTTAAAAGTTTTTGTAAAAGGAAATGTAAAAAGATATGAAGAGTTAAAAGCACCAGCTATGCGCTTAGGATCTGCATTTCAGAAAGTAAATTTTTTAAGAGATTTAAAAGATGATGTAGAATTATTAAATCGTTCTTATTTTCCGAATGTAGATTTGCAAAAGTTAAATGCAACTTCTAAAGAGCAAATTATAGCAGAAATAGAAGCAGATTTTGAGTATGCCTTTAAAAATGGAATTTTACAGTTGCCTGTAGAGGCTAAATTTGGAGTCTATATGGCATACAGGTATTATAGAAAGCTGTTAAAGAAGTTAAAAGCAACTCCTTCTTCTAAAATAATGGATACTAGAATTAGGATTTCTAACCCGATGAAGATAAATTTGTTGGCTAGAAGTTATGTAAAATATAAATTAAACTTGATTTAATTATTCAATATTAAAAACAAACAATGATTATTTTTGCTTTAGTTACTTTAAGTACATTTTTTACAATGGAAGGGGTTACTTGGTTTACTCACAAGTATATTATGCATGGTTTTGGTTGGTACTTGCACGAAGATCACCACCAGCCAGGATATCCACATGTTTTTGAAAAAAATGATGCTTTTTTTGTAGTTTTTGCTATACCCAGTATGTTGTTGTTTTTTTATGGAATAAGACCCGAATTAAATTTCTTGTTTTTTATTGGTTTAGGCATTTTATTGTATGGTTTGGCCTACTTTTTAATACACGATGTACTAATTCATAGACGTTTTAAATGGTTTGATAAAACAGATAATTGGTATTTTAAAGGACTAAGAAAAGCACATAAAATTCATCACAAACATTTAGGAAAACAAGACGGGGAGTGTTTCGGAATGTTGTATGTTCCTTTTAAATATTTTAAACAATATAAAAAGTAATGAGCTTTTTATATTTGATTCTTAATTTAGGTTCATTAAGTATTCCTTTGTTGTATTCTTTTGAAAAAAAGATGCGTTTTATAAAACATTGGAAGCCAGTATTAGCATCTTTAACAATAGTAGCTACCATTTTTTTAATATGGGACGCTATTTTTACTAAAAATGGTGTTTGGGGTTTTAATCCAGATTATCATTTACCATATTTACTTTTTGGAATGCCTATTGAAGAATGGTTATTCTTTTTTTGTATTCCATATGCAAGTGTTTTTATTCATTATTCGTTAGAATATTTTAAGCCTAATTTATTAATTTCTATAAAAATTACGAAAGTAATAACATTAGCAACAATTGGTATATTAGTTCCTATATTATTTTTGAATTGGGGCAAAGCATATACCACTGTAAATTATTCTTTTTTAATAGCAATATTGCTTATTGGTTTTTTCTTCGGAATTGAATATTTAAGAAGATTTTATATCGCTTTTTTAATCATCTTAATTCCTTTTTTTATGGTAAATGGAGTTTTAACAGGTACAGGAATTTCCGAACCAGTAGTTTGGTATAATAATAATGAAAACTTAGGTATTCGTTTATTAACCATTCCTATAGAAGATATTGGCTATGCTTTTACCATGCTTTTTGGTAATGTATTTTTAATTGAAAAGTTTAAGAATTTTTAGATTACTTAAATAATGTTTTCACTGTTAAGTTATAAGTTTTCAATATGTTTTTGTGATGTTTTGTATTTATTAACTTAAAAAAGCAGGAATTAAACAAACGGCATATAAACATATTTTAAGGCATAGTTTTGCTACACATCTCCTAGAGCAAGGAATAGATTTACGATACATACAAGTTTTATTAGGTCATAACCCTAGTAAAACAACTGAAATTTATACCCATGTTGCTATAAAAAATTTTAAAAACATAAAAGATTTACTAAATTAGCTACTTACATAAGAAATATATAGTTACCAAGGTAACTATATATAATTGTTGTGATGCAATAGTTCATTTCGTAAGGATAATTTTTTCGGAGGAGAGCGCTGGAATTTCGGAGTTTTCTTCTGATC
>CANMJA010000010.1 GCA_947498055.1 uncultured Tenacibaculum sp. | reverse complement strand
TGCACTATCTACTATTAAAGACGATAATGCCAAATCCGCCTGAATCGATTTCTTGTCTATATCTTCTGTTGCTGTTGCTTTTTGATCATTTCTATAATCATCCTTCGATGCTGTTACTGTAAACTTATTCTCACATTCTATATCTTTAAATGTGTAACGTCCATCTGATCCTGTTACCTGACTTGCTACTGGTTCTCCTTTTTCATTTATTAAACGAACTGTTGCTTGGTTTATAGGTGCTCCTGTTTTTACATCGGTAACTACTCCTGTAACATCTTCTTTACATCGATAAATTACAAAACTATAAATATCGTCATCTCCTTTTCCTCCTTCTCTGTTAGAAGAAAAATAACCATAAGACTTATCTTCACTTATTACAAAACTAAAATCATCTAAAGGACCATTTATTGGACTTCCTAAATTAACTGGTTTTGTGAAATTACTGCCTGATACTTTTGACTCAAATACATCTAAAGCTCCCAATCCTAAATGACCATCCGATGAAAAATACATCGTGTTTTCTGTATCTATGAACGGAAACATTTCTCTTCCTTCTGTATTAATTGTTTTTCCTAAATTCTCTGGAGTTCCGTACGTTTTATCTTCATTAATAGAAACCTTATAAATATCTGTTGCACCAATTCCGCCTGGCATATCTGATACAAAATATAAAGTCTTCTCATCTGAACTCAGTGCCGGATGTCCACAAGAATATAAATCACTATTAAACGGTAACTCTTCTATAGGTTGCCACTTTCCTTCTTTTAATTCTGATTTATAAACCTTTAAATGAGTTACCTGGTTAGAATCTCTTCGTAGTTTCTTTCCATCAAAATTATCTCGTGTAAAATACATGGTATTTCCATCGGAAGTAATTACTGCGTTCGATTCATGGTAACGTGTATTTATATCTGAAAAACGTTCTGCTTTCTCTAATTCCAACCCTGCTCCTCCTTGGCTAAACTTTTCCTTTGCTTTGTATATATTTAAGAAAGGTTGGTCGTTCCATTTGTATAACTTCTTGTCGTATTTTGTACCTTCTGGTCGTGTAGATGCAAAATACAATTCATCTCCATAAATAAAACCGCCAAAGTCTGAGTACTTAGTGTTTATAGATAAATTATTTAAACTAACAAACGTCTTTTTCTTATTGCTATACTCTACAAAATAATTCGAATTATCTTCTAAAGCTAAGGCTCGAGAATCATTTCCTTTCACCTCTTTTAATTTTCGAAGCCAATTGTCAGACTCTTTTACCTTACCATTACTCTTTAATACTTGTGCATACCTAAAAATATATTCAGAAGGCACCTCTTTTCCATAATGAGTCAGTAAAATCGAATACCATTTCTCTGCAGATTTAGAATCCGTATTATAATAATAGGAATCTCCTAATCTACTCACTACCAATTGCGAACTATCTCCTTTCTGATATAATATCTCATATAATTCTGCAGATTTCTTATATGCGTATTCTTTAAAATACCTATCTGCTGCATACCTACGTTGACTATAACCTGTAAAGTTTAAGGCTATAAAACAAATTAATAATATTCTCTTCATGAATAATTAGTTTAAAAAAATCTAGGGGATTTCATTATACTCTCTCTAAATATGTCCCAGCGTAACATTAATTCATATGTCCCTGAGTTGTAATTACTGTAATTCGATGTTGTTAAATCATATGCAAATCCTATGTTTAGATTATTAGTTGCTTGAAAACCTAATAATGCACTTATAGAATCATCCCAACGCCACGCCAACCCTGCTGCAAATTTTTCTGAAAACAAAAAGTTTCCAGAAACATCTATAGAAATAGGCGCACCATTTACTACCTTTATTAAACTAGCTGGCTTAAATTTTACACTTTCGCTTATATCAAAAACATACCCTAAAATACCAAAGAAATGTAATCGTTCTTCTGCCACATCTCCACTACCAAAACTACTGGTAGTTATTGTATCGTCATAATGATCTGTTCTTAAAAAATTTGGGATTGCTACTCCTGCATACCAATTAGATTGGTAATAATAGATTCCTGCACCTATAGTTGGTAAAAACTTACTAATATTCCCATCAAAAATACGCTCCTGTTGTTGTGCTGTTCCTTTATTCCAATCGATTCCTAAATGACGACCTCCTAACTTTAATCCAAAAGCTAAATTACCTACATCACTTGTTCTTACCGTATAAGATATATTTGCATCTAAATAAATTTCATTCGATGGTCCTATACGATCATTTGTCAAATTTATTCCTAAGCCTACTCCACTATAACCAATTGGAGTATCATAACTTAAAGTTTGAGAATCTGGAGCTCCTTGTAATCCTACCCACTGAGTTCTACCTAATGCCGTTATAATGGTATGCCCATTAGAACCTGCATATGCCGGATTCACAATCATGGTATTATACATATATTGTGTGTATTGAGGATCTTGTTGTGAGAAAACAAAGCTATACATATTTAACAAAACTAATAAAACTATCGCTTTATATCTAAACATCTTATTCATAATATTATATCTTTTTATTCTACACCATAATAATCTAGTATAAATCTAGTTAAAACAGCTATAATTTATCTAAAACAAACACTACATAATGATGTTTTACAACTATCATATTCAAAAAAACTTATAGCAGTAATTATAAAACAGACATTCCTATTTAAAATCATTGATAAGCATTAAAGATAAAAACGAAATAAACCTACGTTATATTTCTTTCTTTTTTAATATTCTCATAAGCTTTTTGAATACTCTGAAATTTCTCTTTAGCTACTTTTTTATGCTCTTCTCCAATATCTTGCAAACGATCTGGGTGGTATTTTTTAGCCATTTTTCTATATGCTTTCTTTACCTCGTCATCTGAAACATCTTTAGAAATTTCAAGTATTTTATATGCTGCATCTGCTTCATTGTAAAACATTGCCTTTATTGAATTATAATCGCCAGGACTTATGTATAAATAACCAGCAATTTTTTGAATAGCTTCTTCTTCTGAAGATGTTACAGTACCATCTGCTTTAGAAATTCCAAATAAGAAATGAATTAATTGTAATCTTGAAGAATGAGACATATGTTCTCTAATTTGAATACATACTTGTCTTGTAGATACTTCTTTTTTTATAATTCCATTAAATAATTTAAAGGCATGGTTGGCTCTATCTTTTCCATATAAATCAATAAAATGTAATCTAACATAATCTAATTCTACTTGATCTACTTTTCCATCCGACTTTATTACTACGGAAGCCAAAATAAGTAAACTAATTTCAAAATCTCCAGAGGTAGTTTGCTTCACTTTAGGACGTCCCTGTTTTTTTTGATGTCTTTGTTTTTCTCTATACTTTTCCTTTTCCTCATTGTAATCTTGTACGCTTACGCCATCAATAACGCTTCCTAAGGCATATCCAATTATAGCTCCTATAGGTCCTCCAAAAGTAAAACCTAAGCCAGCTCCTAACCATTTTGTAAATTTTCCCATCACTATTGTTTTGAATTTCAAATATAATGAGATTATAAGTATCTTTGCATCTCTAAACTTAAATAATATGTATCCAGAAGAATTAGTAAAACCAATGCGTGATCAATTAATTAACGCTGGTTTTGATGCTTTATACTCTGCTGAAGAAGTAGACAATGCCTTAGCAAAAGAAGGTACCACTTTAGTAATGGTTAATTCTGTATGTGGTTGTGCTGCTGGAACAGCTAGACCTGGAGCAATTGCTTCTATTCAAACTGATAAAAAACCAGATCATTTAACAACAGTTTTTGCTGGAGTTGAAAAAGAATCTACAACGAAAGCTCGTGAATATATGATTCCTTTTCCTCCATCTTCTCCTGCAATTGCTTTATTTAAAGATGGAAAATTAGTTCATATGCTAGAAAGACATCATATTGAAGGAAGATCTGCAGAAATGATTGCTGAGAATTTATCTCAAGCTTATGAAGAGTTTTGTTAAAAATAAAGCTTCTATAAAAAATAAATCCGCTCTGATGAGTGGATTTTTTATATCCTTATTTTTGTGAATAAACAAACACATATTATCGTTTTTAGATTATCGGCAATGGGAGATGTAGCGATAACTGTTCCTCTTATTCAAGGTTTTCTAAAACAACACCCTAATATTAAAGTAACTGTTGTTTCTAAACCCTTTTTAAAACCTTTATTTAAAGACATTGAAAATTTATCTTTTTTCTCTGTAAAAACAAAGGGAAGACATAGAGGTTTTATTGGCTTATTTCGTTTATTTCTTGATCTAAAAAAACGAAACCCTACTCATTTTGCAGATTTACATAATGTTTTACGATCTAAAATTGTGAGATTGTACTTCTCTTTACTTACTAATGTTTCTATTGCAAAAATAGATAAAGGTAGAAAAGAAAAAAAAGCTTTAACAAGAAAGAAAAATAAAGTTTTTAAACCATTAAAAACCTCTATTGAAAGATACGCAACTGTTTTTAATGAACTAGGGTTTAAAATTAATTTAAACAGTATAAAATCTTTAGAAAAAAAAGCATTAGACAACGAAACCATTTCTTTAGTGGGCAAAAAAAAGTCTATTTGGATAGGCATAGCTCCTTTTGCTGCCTTCAATTCAAAAACATATCCATTAGATTTAATGAAACAAGTTGTTGCATCTTTATCTCAAAATAATTTTAAAGTTTTGTTATTTGGTGGAAAATCGGATGTTGAAATTTTAACTACTATTGAAAGTGAAAACAAAAATGTACTTTCAGTTGCTGGTAAACTAAACGGTTTAAAAAATGAGTTAGATTTAATTTCTAATTTAGATCTTATGTTATCAATGGATAGTGCCAATGCTCATTTAGCGGCAATGTATAATGTGACAACTATTACTATTTGGGGAAATACGCATCCTTATGCTGGTTTTGCTCCTTTTAATCAACCAGAAAGCCACCAAATAGTACCTAACATGAAAAAATATCCCTTACTACCTTGTTCGATATATGGTAATAAAGTATTTGAAGGATATGAAGATGTAATGAGAAATATAGAACCTAGTACTATTATAAATAAAATAAAAATTATTTTAAAAAATAAAAGCACCATTTAAAAAAATGATGCTTCTGGTTTTGGTTGTATAACTTTTGGTTAGTCCACTAAAGGTGGAATTCTTAATACTTGTCCAGGATAAATTTTATCTGGATGAGTTAACATTGGTTTGTTAGCTTCAAATATAACAGGGTATTTCATTGCATCTCCATAAAATTCCTTTGCAATTTTACCTAAAGTGTCTCCACTTACAACAGTATGAAATTGCGCCATTTCTTCTACAGCTATTTCTTCTACTTCTGCAACACTCATATTATCTTCAACAGTAGCAATACCTTCTGTATTACCTACTACTAAAACAACTTTTTCTTTAGTAGCTAAGTCTGCAGCTTCTCCACTAACTGTTGCTTTATCATCCTCTACACTAATTCCTAAATCAGCTACAGATAATTCTAATGCATTTACAGCTTCTATTAGTTTTCCTGCTTTTTCTGCAGCTTCTTCTTCGGTAGTCTTACCTATTCCAAAAACTTTTGCTCCAGCGTTTTTAATAAATGAAAATAATCCCATTCTTTTTTAATTTTTTGTTATTAATATTTGTTTATTCGTTTCAGCAATATACAAATTTTATACTAAAATTTTTTATTTTTCATCATGGAAAGAGTTCCATCCTTGTGCTTTTAATTTAATTTGTTGATTTGCACGTGTCACTAAATTCATCCCTTCATTTTCTTCAGTTATATGCCCTATAATAGTAAAATTTGGGTTTCCTTTAATTTTATCAAAATCTTTTATAGAAACAGTAAACAATAGTTCATAATCTTCTCCTCCACTTAAAGCAACCATTGTAGAATCTATATCAAATTCTTCACAAGTAGAAATAACTTGAGGGTCTAAAGGAAATTTCTCTTCATATAAGTTACAACCTACTTTACTTTGCGTACAAATATGCATGATCTCTGAAGACAAACCGTCTGATATATCTATCATAGATGTTGGCTTCACCTCTAAACTATCTATTAAGCCTATAACATCTTTTCTTGCTTCAGGTTTTAACTGACGCTCTATTATGTATGAATAACTATCTAAATCAGGTTGATTTTGAGGGTTGACTTTAAAAACTTCTTTTTCTCTTTCTAAAACTTGCAACCCTAAGTAAGCTCCTCCTAAATCACCAGTTACTACAATTAAATCAGTAGGTTTAGCACCATTTCTATACACTATATTTTCTTTCTTTGCAGAACCAATTGCTGTTGCAGAAATTAACATTCCTGTTGTTGAAGATGTAGTATCTCCTCCTATTAAATCTACTTTATAAGTATCACATGCTAATTGAATTCCTGCATATAACTCTTCTAATGCCTCTAATGGAAATCTATTAGAAATAGCAATAGAAACGGTTACTTGCTCTGCTCTAGCATTCATCGCATACACATCAGATAAATTAACCATTATTGCTTTATAACCCAAATGTTTTAAGGGCATATAACTTAAATCGAAATGAACTCCTTCTACTAATAAATCGGTGCTAACAACCATCTCTTCTTCTTTATTAGATACTACGGCGCAATCATCTCCAATACCTTTAATTGTTGACTTGTTTTGTATTTTAAAATACTTTGTTAAATGATTTATTAAGCCAAACTCTCCTAATTCAGCTATCGATGTTTTTTGTGTGTTTTTATCTTCTAACATGCTACAAAGATAGTTGTTACTTAAAATATTTCAACATATTACCTCTTATACTTCAAATTTATTAGTAAATTTATAGTATGATAAGATTACTACAATTAGCTTTTTTACTATATATCAGCTATTTAAACGCACAAACTCCTTGTGACAGTAATGGTTTTGCAGGAACTTATCCTTGTAAAAATTACGATTTAATGTCAGTAATAGACATCAATACACTTTCTGGTTCTACTACAGCAAGTGGAAGCGATATTTGGGGTTGGACAGACACCTCTACAGGGAAAGAGTATGCAATAGCGTGTATGTCGAATAGCACAGCTTTTGTAGATATTTCAGATCCTGTTAATCCTGTTTTTTTAGGAAGACTAAATTCTAATGCGCGTAATAATGTTTGGAGAGATGTAAAAATTTATAATAACTATGCTTTTATTGTTGCAGATAACGTTGGTATGCATGGCATGCAAGTTTTCGACTTAACTCAGTTACGTAACATTACTTCTCCACCTATCACCTTTACTACTAACACAGTCTACACTGGAGTTCAAAGTTGTCATAATATTGTTATTAATGAAGATAAAGGAGTTGCCTATTTAGTAGGATGTAGAAGTACAAATGCTGGAGGCCCTATTTTTGTTGATATTAGCGATTCTTTGAACCCTACCTTTTTAGGAGATTATACTGTAGATGGATACTCACATGATGCACAAGTTATCACTTACAATGGACCAGACACCAATCATGTTGGGAAAGAAATTTACATAGGTAGTAATGAAAATGAAATCGTTGTTTTAGATGTTACTAATAAAAATAATGTTATCAAATTATCTTCTATAGATTATCCTCAAATAGGCTATACGCATCAAGGTTGGTTTACCGAAGATCATCGTTATTTTATCTTAGGTGATGAAACAGATGAAGTAAACTTTGGCATGAACACAAGAACTCTTGTTTTCGATTTAACCGATTTAGACAATCCTACATTATCTTCTACCTACTTTGGCCCTACACAAGCCATCGATCATAATGGTTATGTAAAAGGTAATGAATATTTTATGGCTAGCTATACTGCCGGTATGAGAGTTTTAGACATTACTAATATCAGTGCTTCTTCTAACTCCATGACTGAAACGGGATTTTTCGACACCTTTCCTGAAAATGATGACACAGGCTCTGGTGGAGCTTGGAGTATATATCCATATTTCTCTAGTGGAAATATTGTTATAAATGATATTAATAGAGGGTTATTTATTGTTCGAGATAATCGCATAGATCAAAAAAATAAATTTTCTATTTCTCCAAACCCTACAAGTAAGGATCCTACAATTATTTCTACCAATCAACTTATAGAATCTATTACAGTTTTTAATATTTTAGGTAAAAAAGTCTTTCAGAAAAAAAATATCAACCAGAAAAACTTCGTTATACCTATGAGTGATAAATCTAAAGGTATTTATATAGTAAAAATAAATAATTCTGTAGGAAAAAAACTAATTCTCAAATAGCTTGACTGATTTTAAACGCATATTTCCAATCATCTTCTGCTTTATATTACACTCTTGTAGTAAAACAAATCTTGATACTGATCCGAAATCAACCACTAGTTTCACAGGGAATATTGACTTTGTAAAAACGATAGGAGGCAGCAAGAATGATGTTGCTAATGCTGTTATTTCTACATCTGATAACGGATATGTTATTTTTGGATATACAGATAGTAACGACAAAGATGTTTCTTTTAAAAACAATAATGATTCTGATTACTATTTTTTAAAATACAATAGTAAAGATCAACTAGAATGGGCTAAAACTTATGGTGGATCTAAAAATGACAGAGGACTCAATGTTGTTCAAACTTCAGATAACGGTTATGCTATTTTTGGTGCTAGTAAAAGTGATGATATAGATAGTAGTAAAAACGAAGGGGATGCCGATTTATGGATTATTAAACTAGATACTTCTGGAAATTTACTCTGGGAAAAATCTTTTGGTTTTATAGGGAGAGACAATGGGTTTTCTCTTATTGAAACATCTGATAATGGATTCTTAATTGTTGGTGAACTAGATGTGTCTTCGTCTGGAGGATTAGGGAAATCTAGATCGGCAAACAGGCATGCAGGAGGAGACTACTGGGCTATTAAATTAAATGCTAGTGGAGACAAAGAATGGAGTAATTTTTTTGGAGGTAATTTTTCTGAAACTCCTCAAGATGTTATAGAAACTGATACTGGAGATTTTATTATAGTAGGTTTATCTGACAGTAATGATGTAGATATCACAAATAATAAGGGAACTTACGATTTTTGGATTATTAAAATAAATAATAAAGGAGAACTTGTATGGGAAAAATCTTTTGGAGGAAGTCAAATAGATGAAGCCTATGGAATTACTAAAACCGAGGATGCTAATTTTATTATTGTTGGTAACACTCGTAGCAACGATAAAAATGTTCGTAGTAATAATGGAGGTTCTGACCTATGGGTGATAAAAATTTCTACTACTGGAAATTTAATTTGGGAAAAATCTTTTGGAGGTACTAATTTTGATTCTGGAAGAGCCATACATAAAAGTAATAATGGTGGCTTTATTATTGTAGGAAGCTCAAGAAGTACAAATAATGGTTTTTTAAACAAAGGGCAAAATGATGCCTGGCTTTTAAAAATTTCTTCTGAAGGAGAAAAAATATGGGAAAAATTTATAGGAGGAAGTCAAATTGATTTTCTTTATGATGTAACAGAATTGAAAAACGGTGCTATTATTGCGGTTGGAGAAAGCACAAGTAACGACATAGACATACCTGAAAACAAAGGTTTTTCAGATGTATTAGTAATCAAAATTAAATAATGAAAAAAATAATCTTTTACTTTTTAGTTAGTTCATTTTTTATTCTAGGGTGTTCTAGTGATAACGATGTTAAATTACAAAACACAAAAATTACTATTAATTTTAACCACTCTTGGGAAGATGAAAAAGTGACAAAAGACGATTTTAATGATGTAAAATTTACCAATAAAAATGGCGAAAAAGTAAGTATTGAAAAGTACCGTTATCTTTTGTCTAATATTCGATTAGTAGATGCAAATAATATAGAAACGAAACTAAGTGATTACCTATTAATTAATGTAGGAGAAGAAAAGAACTTATCTTTTTCTACAGAACAATTAATATTAGAAGGCACTTATAGTTTACAGTTCAATTTTGGATTTAGTGGAGAAGATAATGAAAAAGATTATAACGATTTAAATTCAGTTAACTTCAATGTTCCCAGTGATAGTCCATTAAATGGAGGCTATCATTATATGCAATTTGATGGCAAATATACAAGTAGTAGCACAACTACTCCTGCTCCATTTAACTACCATGCTGTTAAAGCTGAAGACATAAAAAACCCAGCACAACCAACTCCAAGAGAACCTAGAGACACTTCTTTTGGCGTTACTTTTTCAGACATTTTAGTAAACGAAGGTGGAGAGGTTATCATTAATGTGAATTCGAATATTGCAGAATGGTTTGAAAATCCACACACATGGGATTTAAACAAATTGAATACTGTATTAATGCCAGATTATGATGCGCAAATATTAATGAATGAAAATGGACAATCAGTTTTCAGTTTACAAACAGATATGTAAACTATCTTATCTACTTTTCTTTTTACTACTACTTTCTTGTTCTTCAGAAAAAAACGAACAAGAAGATGAAGGTTATACGCCTGTTTTTGTTAGTTTAGAATCGCCTCAATTATTTAGAGATAAAATAATTGCCCCTGTAATTCCCGAAAACAACCCTTTAACTAAAGAAGGTATTGCTTTAGGTAAAAAACTTTTTTTTGATAAAATACTATCCAAAAACAATACCGTTTCTTGTGCAACTTGCCACAACCCTAAAAAAGCATTTACAGACAATTTGCAATTTAGTAAAGGAATTAATGATAATTTAGGTACTAGAAACTCTATGCCTCTTTTTAATTTAGCTTGGAATTTTGATGAACGTTTTGCTTGGGATGGCAAAGAATTCGGATTAGAAGAACAAGCTTTTGAACCTGTTACTAATCATTTAGAAATGAATAGTAACTGGAAAGAAGTTGCCAATAAACTTCAAAATCATACGGAATATCCCACGTTATTTAAGCAAGCATTCGGTGATACACCTATAGACTCTAATTTAGTCGTAAAAGCAATTGCGCAATTTGAAAGAACATTAATTTCTGGAAATTCTAAATTCGATAAATTTTTACGAGGAGAAATAGAATTATCTCCTGAAGAAGAAAATGGTTTTGCTGTTTTTATAGACGAAGCTAGAGGAGATTGTTTTCATTGTCATGGTAGTGAAAAAAACCCACTTTGGACAGACAACAAATTTCATAATAATGGTTTAGATACTAATTTTTCAGACATAGGTTTAGGCGCTGTTACTGGAGACCCCAATGATAATGGAAAGTTTAGGACTCCTTCTCTTAGAAATTTAGAGTTCACAGCTCCTTACATGCATGACGGACGCTTTTCAACTCTAGAAGAAGTTATCGATCATTATTCAGAAGGGTTACAATTTTCAACAACCATAGATCCTTTAATGAAAAAAATAGATAAAGGAGGTACACAACTCACCAATAAAGATAAAAAAGATTTAAAAGCTTTTTTATTATCTCTTTCTGACTACGATTTTATTAATAATTCATCATTTAATCCATAAAAAACTACACTTATAGGTAATTCTTATAGGTTTATAAAGGATATTCATTTTAAAAAATGATAAAAATCATATTTTGTGATTATCTTTGCAACTCATTTAGATTTAATCTATTTAAATTATGATAAAAGTTTCAGACACAGCAAAAAAGAAAGTCATAGAATTAATGACAGATGATGGTTATGATGCAACAACAGATTATGTTAGAGTTGGTGTAAAAAGCGGAGGTTGTTCAGGATTATCATACGATTTAACTTTTGATAAAGGAACACAAGAAAACGACAAAGTTTTTGAAGAAAATAATGTACGAATTGTAGTAGATAAAAAAAGCTTCCTATACCTTGTAGGAACTACCTTAGAATATTCTGGAGGTTTAAATGGAAAAGGATTTGTATTTAATAATCCTAATGCTAACCGTACTTGTGGTTGTGGAGAAAGTTTTTCTCTATAAAGTACCTATAATAACTGAACAATGAGTAAGTATACAGAAGACGATTTAAGAGAAGAATTAAAAACCAAAGAATATGAATATGGTTTTTATACAGATATAGAAAGTGATAAGTTTCCTAATGGAGTAAATGAAGATATTGTTCGTGCTATTTCTAAAAAGAAAAATGAGCCTGAATGGATGACAGAATGGAGATTAGAAGCGTTTAGAGTTTGGGAAAAAATGGAAGAGCCTGAATGGGCCAATGTACATTATAAAAAACCAAATTTTCAAGATATATCTTATTATTCAGCGCCTAAGAAAAAACCTAAATTAAATAGTTTAGATGAAGTAGACCCAGAAATGTTAGCTACTTTCGAAAAATTAGGGATTTCTCTATTAGAACAAAAACGATTGGCGAATGTAGCTATTGATATTGTAATGGATTCTGTTTCTGTTGCCACTACATTTAAAGAAACGTTAGCTGAAAAAGGCATTATTTTTATGCCAATATCAGAAGCTATTCAAGAACATCCTGAACTAGTAAGAAAATATATAGGTTCTGTTGTACCAACAACTGATAATTTTTATGCTGCACTAAATTCTGCGGTATTTTCAGATGGTTCTTTCTGTTATATACCTAAAGGAGTTCGTTGCCCAATGGAACTTTCTACTTATTTTAGAATTAATGAAAGTGGTACAGGACAATTTGAAAGAACATTAGTTGTTGCAGACAAAGGAAGTTATGTTTCTTATTTAGAAGGATGTACTGCTCCTCAACGTGATGAAAATCAATTACACGCCGCTGTAGTTGAATTAATTGCTTTAGACGATGCGGAGATAAAGTATTCAACAGTACAAAACTGGTTCCCTGGAGATGCTGAAGGAAAAGGTGGTGTTTTCAATTTTGTTACAAAAAGAGGTTTGTGTGAAACAAATGCTAAAATTTCATGGACACAAGTTGAAACAGGATCTGCAGTAACATGGAAATATCCTAGTTGTATCTTAAAAGGAAATAATTCTGTAGGTGAATTTTATTCCATTGCTGTAACTAATAATTTTCAGCAAGCAGATACTGGAACTAAAATGATTCATTTAGGAAAGAATACGAAGTCGACTATTATTTCTAAAGGTATTTCAGCTGGTAAATCGCAGAATAGCTATAGAGGTTTAGTTCAAATTGGCTCTAGAGCCGAAAATGCACGTAACTTCTCTCAATGTGACAGTTTACTAATGGGAAATGAATGTGGAGCACACACGTTTCCTTACATAGAAACTAAAAATAAATCTGCTCAAATAGAGCATGAAGCAACTACCAGTAAAATTGGTGAAGATCAATTATTTTATTGTAACCAAAGAGGTATAGATACTGAAAAAGCCATTGCTTTAATTGTAAATGGTTTTAGTAAAGAAGTATTAAATAAATTACCAATGGAGTTTGCTGTGGAAGCACAAAAACTATTAGAAATTTCTTTAGAAGGAAGTGTTGGATAATTTCTAAGTTAAAAAAATAATTACAAAATATAATATACGAAACATATAGCTAAAAGCAGAAAATGTTAAAAATAGAGAATTTACACGCACAGATAGAAGATAAATCCATTTTAAAAGGATTGAATTTAGAGGTTAAAGCAGGAGAAATACACGCAATAATGGGACCTAATGGAGCTGGAAAAAGTACCTTAGCTTCTGTAATTGCTGGTAAAGAAGAATATGAAATGACTGCTGGTTCTATGGAATTGAATGGAGAAGATATTAGTGAATTAGCTCCAGAAGAAAGAGCACATGCTGGTGTATTTTTATCGTTTCAATACCCTGTAGAAATACCTGGAGTTACGGTAACTAACTTTGTAAAAACTTCCATTAATGAATCTCGTAAAGCACAAGGCTTAGAAGACATGCCTGCTAAAGAAATGCTACAGAAGATTCGTGAAAAATCTGAATTATTAGAAATTGATCGTAAATTTTTATCTCGTTCTTTAAACGAAGGTTTTTCTGGTGGAGAGAAAAAACGTAATGAAATTTTTCAAATGGCAATGTTAGAACCTAAACTTGCTATTTTAGATGAAACCGATTCTGGTTTAGATATTGATGCGCTTCGTATTGTATCTAATGGAGTTAACAAGTTAAAATCTAAAGACAACGCAGTCATTGTTATTACACATTATCAACGTTTATTAAACTATATCACTCCAGATTTCGTGCATGTTTTACATGATGGTAAAATTGTAAAAACAGGAGATGCTTCTTTAGCTTTAGAATTAGAGGCAAAAGGATATGATTGGATTAAAGAAGAAGTAAACGGTTAAAAGTCTAAAGAGAAAAGTCTAAAGAAAAAAGTTAGTAAGAATTCGACTTTTTCCTTTTGGCTTTAAACTAAGAAAAAATGGAATTAAAAGATAAATTAATATCATCATATGTAGCTTTTGAGAATGGAGTAGATATCAATTCTGATATTCATGAAATAAGATCTAAAGCACTACAAAATTTTGAAGACTTAGGCTTTCCAACAAAAAAGTTAGAGGCATGGAAATACACTTCTTTAAACGCTGTTTTAAAAGAAGATTATAGTATTTTTCCTAAAGCAGAAACAGCCATTGAGCTTGCTGATGTAAAAAAGTATTTTATACATGATATAGATACTTATAAAATAGTTTTTATTGATGGGAAATACAGTTCTTTCTTATCTGAAACTACGCATGATAACATGGATATTTGCTTACTATCTTCTGCTTTAACCAAGCCAAAATACAAGGCAGTTATTGAAAATTATTTTAATAAAATTGCAAAGCAAGATAATTTAACCTCTTTAAATACTGCTTTTGCTAATGAAGGGGCTTATATATATATTCCTAAAAATGTAGAAGTAGAAAAACCTATACAGATAATTAATTTTACTACAGGTGCTGAAAACGCTACGATGTTACAACCACGTAATTTAATAGTTGCTGAACGTAATTCGCATGTACAAATTATAGAACGTCATCAAAGTCTTACAGACAATGCTGCTTTGACAAATTCTGTTACTGAAATTTTTGTTGATACCCATGCAAATGTAGATTATTACAAAATTCAAAATGATAATATAAATGCTTCTTTAGTTGATAATACTTTTGTAGAACAACAAAAAGAAGGAATTTGTTCTGTACATACTTTTTCTTTTGGTGGAAATATTACAAGAAATAACTTGAATTTTTATCAAAAAGGAGAGCATATTGATTCTATTTTGAAGGGTATTACTATTATTGAAGGGAAACAGCATGTAGATCATCATACATTAGTACATCATATTGAACCAAACTGTGAAAGTCATCAAGATTATAAAGGAATTTACAGTGATCGTTCTACTGGTGTTTTTAACGGTAAAGTAATTGTTGAGAAAGAAGCTCAAAAAACAAATGCTTACCAACAAAACAACAATGTTCTAATTAGTGATAAAGCTACTATTAATGCTAAACCTCAGTTAGAAATTTTTGCTGATGACGTAAAATGTTCTCATGGTTGTACTATTGGTCAATTAGACGATCAAGCATTATTTTACATGCAACAACGAGGTATTCCTAAGAAAGAAGCTAATGCTTTATTAATGTATGCTTTTGCTAATACTGTTTTAGAAAGTGTAAAAATACCAGAAGTAAAAAAGAGAATTACCAACATAATCGCTGACAAGTTAGGCGTTGATATTGGATTTGATTTATAAAAATCAAATCAATTAATAAAATAAAAAACGGGTTAAACTAATTAAAGTTTAACCCGTTTTTTCATATCGTTATAAACGATAAATCTTCTATTGAAATTTTATTCTTTATATCCATAAAAATAATTCAATATAAAAATCACCCATTTAGGGTGAAAATTAAAATATTTAAATTTTCCATCTTTGATTTAATTAACAACCTATAAATTAAAACTCTAATGAAAAATTTTAAATTAAGTGCTATTTTTTGCACTATTCTAACCGTTATCTTATTAAGCTGTAGTAATGAAGATAAACTATCAACTTCCAGTGAATCAGCCCCACAAATCACTCTAGAAAATGGAGAATTAAAGTTCTCTTCAATAGAATCTTATGAAAACCTATTAGCGCAAGGAGCTCTAACAACAGAAAGTCTTTCTAATAAACTAGGTTCTAACTATTCATCTTTTACTAGTTTGCATAAAAAACTAGCAAAAAAACTCAAAAATTATAAGAGTTTTTCTTTGAAAGAGAGCTCTCCTATTTTAAACATTCTAAATAATGATAAAATGGTAACTATTGGATCATGGACTTTTCTTATCGATTTAGACAAAGAATTGGTTGCTGTTGTTGACTCAAAGAACAAAGAATATAAAACATTTCTAAAAGAAATGGATATTAGTAAACCAAACATAAAATGGTTTTCTACTGAGGATGACGTATTATCTTTACTTGAAGAAAATTCGAATGGCACTTTAAATACTAATATGGTGCAACAAAAACTTAATAAACAAGGTCTTGAATCAGCATTAATGGTCAACAAAAACACCCAGTTATCAGATTGTAATTTTTTTGGAGGATTAGACAACACGACGAATATTCTAAAAGATAAAAAAGTTTATTTATCAGAAGCACAATGTGGCTCTGGTTTTGACTGTAAAAGATGGCTAGCAGATGCCAAACATGTATATCAAAAAGCAGGAATTTATTTCTCTTTACAATCAAAAATTAAATACCGTGGAGATGTACCATGTGTTAATAATGCTCCTTATGCTATAAACACAAATTTAACATTAATTGTTAACTATTCTTATGAGCGTCGTCGTCGTTTTAAAAAGAATATTAAAAAGAATGGAACTAAAAATGACTCCTCTTTTTCTAATGAGTTATCATACAGACCATATGAAGGTTCTAGGTCTTTAAAAAAATATAGTTTAAAAACTACATTTACTTACGTTAGAAAAGATAATTGCGCAACAGATTATGGCTGTAATGTATCTTCAACTCCTGTAACAATAGTATTACCTGAAATTAAAAATTAACCACATACTCCTAATTAATCTTATAAAAAAACCTCTTGAATATAAAATTTCAAGAGGTTTATTATTACTAATTTATTTGTAAATAAGATCTTATTTACTCAATAATGAAACGCTTTGTTGTTTTTGTAAATTCATTTTCAATACTTAAAATATAAGCTCCTGATTTGAATTGATTAACATTAATAGCATTATTTTCTTTCATACTACCTTTCATAATTGTTTGTCCTAACATATTAATAATTGAATAAGTAGACTCCTTTAAATTTCTATTAGGTCCAATTAATCTTAATAACTTTCCTTTTTTAACTGGATTAGGGGCAATTTGAATAGATGTAAATATATCTTCGTCTTCGTTTCCTAAAACATCACTTCTTGTACCAAACATTTCAAATGCAACAACATTAGAATTCTCACAAGAACCTTCATAAATTCTTACATTCGAGAATGTAGATGTATTACCAGAACCTCCATCATTGTCGTTAATAAATACTAATCTATCCATACTTCCTGTATAAGAAGATCCAACAGGAATTGTATATGTTTGAGTTCCGCTTGTATAATTATCAAAATTAGTTATGCCGTAATTTTGAGTTCCATGAACTTTAAAATACCTAGAAGAAGTTAGTGTACCATCATCTTCAAAACCTATACCATGAATCTCTCCTTGTGAAGTACTACTAAATTGAAATTCAATAACTGTATTTGCAGTTACTGTATAATTCAAAGAAATTTCTTTCCACGTATTATTTGTTAATGTTAATGAAGATCCGTTACTACTAACCGAAGAATTACCAGTAGAATCTTGATTTGAAAATGAGCTAATTGTAAAATCATTAAAATCTATAGCTTCACATGCTGGTGTTGGATCTGGATTACCACTTCCTGAACTTAATGAAATATTATCTATTGCGATATCACTTGACCAACTAGAGCCTGTTGTTCCTACAAATCGTAATCTAACCTCACTTTGCCCTAAATAAGCGCTTAAATTTACAGAAACATCATTCCATTGGTTCCCTTGATTTCCAGATTCATTCCATATACTGCTCCAATTAGCACCATCTGTAGAAGCCTCTAAACTTAAAGTACCTACACTTGTACCAAACATATGATTACTAAAAGAAAAATTAGCAGAAGATAAACCAGAAAGATTAAAACATGGACTTCGTAAAATTGCAGTAGCATTTGCCCCTATTTGGCCAGTACTACTATTAGAAGAAGCTTCTAAAAACAAATAAAAACTTCCATCAGCACCAGTACTTGGCCCTGTTCCTGATGATGGAGTACCTGAAGCATCTCTTACCCAATTTCCATCATCTCCAGTTTCCTGTATCCAACCAACATTAGATTCGAAACTTTGACTATAAGGAAAAGAAGAAACAGTTGAAGAACATCCTGTAGGAGTAGGATTTGGATTTCCACTCCCTCCATTATCAATTCCATTTGCAGGCATATCATTACCTATTGAACTTATTAAACTATCACTTCTTCCAAAAGAACCATTAGGACAACCACCTGTATTGTGAATTGCAATTACTAAATTAGAATTAAAATCTAATACTGGAGATCCTGAACTCCCTCTTTCTGTATCTGCTTGATATCTTACTTGCTGCCTATTATTTAAAGAACTTGCAAAAACCCTTGAAAATCCATCAACAGTTGGATCTGTATCTGTTTTAACTGAAATTTCTTTTCTTCTTCCCCCTGGATGTTGAGGTATATAAATTCTATCTCCAGCGGATGCTACAACCGAACTTAAACTTAAATACCCATACGTATTGGTTGGATTTGTTGGTAATTTTACAAGTGTATAATCTAAACTAGAACTTGTTTTAATAAAAGTAGAAGAAGAAGCAACAACAGCAGAAGGAGAACTGGCTGAACCTGTACAGTTCGCATTTTTAAAATTAAAAACAAAATCAGTATTCTGAGCGTCAGAAGCCGAGCCTATACAATGATTATTTGTCATTACATGACCTTCACTTCCTAATAACCATCCTGTACAACTACCACTACCACCAATAATTAATCTACATACAGCTTCTGCTTTTTCATACATTGTTGTTCCTTCATAACAAGCTATACGTTCTTTATTATCTGCAGAACAAATTGTTCTTTCTTGTGATGAATTATTTAAGATTTTTTTCACAATCCTATCTTTGCTATAACCATAAGCAACTTTTGTTATTTCAAAACCTTTATTTATATCAGCATTATTTGATGAATAAAATTTAACAACTACTTTATCATCAAGTATAACTTTAGACCAGAAATCACTAATCATAGTCATATTACTATCAACAATTTTTCCTTTACCTGCGTAAATAATAGATTCCTTATTATTACTTCCTGTAATTTCTAGGTAGTCCCCTGGAGATAAATCAAAATTTTTGAAGTATAATTTAACATAAGAAGAGTTTTCTGAATAAAATTCCTTTTCAAAAACCAAATTCTTTTGTCCATCAGGTGAAGTTTTATTGGATTGAGCATACTTATTTTTGCTCATTTTAAGATTGACATCAAATTCATCTCCTATTTTTATTTTTTTTTGTGCTTTTAAGTTTGTTGCACATAACAATAACGTGGTAACAAGAACCACATTGAAAAATAAATTTTTCATTCTGAAGAGTTTATAGGTTAATTAATTGAAGTAAAATTATTTACAATTAATCTAAAACACAAATAAAATGTTAAAAAAATATTTTATTTATCGTTTTTAACAGAAAAAAATGAAATTTGTTTATTATTAAACATTTATAGAGCTTAATCATTAGAAAATTCTCATTAACGAGAATTTTCTAATGATTCGTATTATTTTTTCTTTTTTAGAAAAAAGAAAACTATAATTCCAATTACAAATAAAGGCCATACGTATACAATTACAATTAATATCGATTTAATAAATTCCCATCCAAAAGACAAACCATTCTTTAATTTCGATTGAAAAGTTTTTTTATAAGATAAAGGCTCCTCTTTATAAGCTACCGTTTCATATAAATCTATCTGAATTGTGCTATAAGAAACTTTATTTGTAATATATGTTAATTTCCCTTTCGCTGCATCTATTTCTTCTTGAATAATTCGTAACTTATCTTCTGTTATTAAAATATCTTTAACCGTTTTTGCCTTACCTCTTAAAACTAATTCATAACGCTCTTTTACTTCTTCTTTTGTTTTTAAGCGTGATGTAAGATCTACAAATTCTTCAGTAACATCTTTTGTTGTTATGTTTTCATAATCGATGAATTCTGAAAAACTTCCTATAGAATCCATCATTACATCAAAAAATTGTTCTGGAATTTTTATCGTAAATCTATTCTCTTTTTTATATAAATTATTTTCAAACCTTAAATCAGAAATATAAGCATGATATTTAGCTGCAACTTTTTTTATTTGATTCGTAACTTTCTTTACATTTTTAACTTTATATTTTGCATTCGCAGATTTAATTATTTTTAAATTTTTAGGTGTTTTAAATGTAACATTATTATCTATTGCTGATTGATTTACTTGTTCTTCTTTTACAGATTCATAACTTTCATTTATATCTACTTTTGAAACAATAATTTCTTCATTATGCATTTTTGATTTACTACAACTTGTTATAATAAAGATAATGGCCAAAAATTTTAATCTTCTTTTTAATTGATTTACTTTCATAATTTTATATTTTTAGTAATTATTGGTAAACCTAATTAATAGACTAAACAGACTATTGTATAGGACTTGTAAATGGTTTGTAAATTATTTTACAAAACGAAAAGCACTAAAAAACAAACTGTTATATTTTTGAATACAGAAGACATTTATTATTTTAATTTATTAAAAAAAGCTATTGTAGTTACCTTTTTAAAAAATAACAAGGGATCAAACTCTATAGAAGAATGGAAAGGAGAGGAAATTATTCTTTTTCAAGAAGATTTATATAAAAAGTTAAAAACTAAAGTAAGTGAAAAGTGGTTTTATACTTACTTTAAGAATACTCCTGAAAAATTACCTAGAATTGATATGCTTAATTTATTAAGCAACTATGTAGAATTTAAAAATTGGAATACTTTTAAAGAAAATCATCGAAAAAAAAATATTAAAACATCTTCTAAAAAACCGATATACTTATACTTTTTAATTAGTGTATTTACTCTTATTGGAGCATGGAAACTTACACAAAGAAACAATAACTTTCAATTTTGTTTTATTAATGATACTAGTAATAAAATCATTTTTAATACCTCATTAGACATAAAAATATTGCAAGAAAATGAATCTCCTATTTACTATAAAACAGACAGCTTAGGTTGTTTTAATTTTGAAACAAAAAAGGACTATATAAAATTTGTGGTACAATCTCCATACCACAAAACAGATACTATTATTCGGTATATAAGTTCGAACACCAAAAATACTATTAAGTTACATACAGACGACTATGCTTTGATGCTTCATTTCTATTCTAACGGAAATGTAAAAGATTGGAGCAAACACAAACAACAATTAGAAGCACTAATTTCTGATAAAGCAAAAATTTACCAACTTTTTGATCACAATATTGGTATCGAAGTGTACTCTAAAGAAGATTTTATACGACTGATAACAATTCCTACAAAAACTTTGAAAAACATTAAGATTTTGTACCGTAAAGTTGAAGGCAATAAAATTGTTAAGCTAAAATTTATCGTGAAATGAGACAATTAATTTACTTATTTAGTATACTACTATATTTTTCATGTAGTAATGAAAATACTTCTAGAAAAACGAAAGATATGGTTAGTGAATCTTCTCTAGACTACACTGATGCACCTTTAGTAAACAGTTTTGAAAAATTAACTACTCAAAAATTAATTACTTATTACGACCTGTTAAACTTAAAGCAACAACATCCAGAATTTAAAAAAGATATTTTAATTCAACTTAAAGACTTATCAAAAGATGCAATTATAGATAAATTTTCTCTAAAAAATTCTTACATAAAAAATATTCATCAAGTGGGTAATAATGTAGTAATTAATGACTCTGTTAAAAAAATACGTCTTGCTTATAAAATTATTTCTGAGTCTAGAGAAATAAGCGATTCTATTTACGCATATATACACTCCAATATAATTTTTATAAATAGAGAAAAAGTAGTTGCAAATAAAATAAAGTTTTCTAAAAACTAACTATTTCTTTAAATCAAACATAACAAAAACACCTCTTAATTCTCTTTTAAAATAACTTTTTAAAGAGTTTTAACTTTTATTTGTAATGATTTGAATTCTAATTCGTCAAAGTAGTTGTAAACCCCCAAATTTTGAATAAAAATAATTTTACAATGAAAAAACTATTAATTACTTTACTACTAACTCTAATTAGTTTTAGTTCACAATCACAATCGCAATCAGAAGTTTTTAATGCTTTATTAAAGACTTATGTAACTAAAGACGGAAAATTAGACTACAAAGGCTTAAGAAAAAACAAAGCTATACTAGACATTTATCTTAATCAACTAGGAGAAACGATTCCTTTAAAGAAGTGGTCTTCTAGAAAAGCAAAAGCTTTTTGGCTAAACGCTTACAATGCGTACACTATTAAATTAATTATAGATAGTTACCCTTTAAAAAAGATTACAGATGTTAAAAGAAAAGGTAAAAATGCTTGGAAAATTCCTTTTGCTAAAGTGGGTAAAAGAATGTATTCTCTAGATTATATTGAGCATAAAATTTTAAGAAGATGGCATGATGATGCTAGAATTCATGTAGGAATTAATGCTGGATCTGTATCTGGACCTAAATTTCCTAATTATGCTTTTACAGAGAAAAACATTAATAAAAAACTAGAAATGTTAATGAAAGATTTCATTAACGACAGTAGTAAAAATAAGATCACTCTTACAAAAATTGAAGTTTCAAAAATATTTGAGTGGTATCAAGAAGATTTCACTTCAACTAGAAGCTTAGTTGATTATATCAATAAATATTCCTCTATAAAAGTAAATGACAATGCCAAAATTTCTTATTTAGACTACGACTGGAGTTTAAACGAAAAATAATTGTTGTAAAAATAATCCCTTAAACATGAAAGAGAGTAACTTAAACTAAGTTATTCTCTTTTTCTTTTATACTTAATAAAAAAACCAGTCGTTTTTTCATATATTTAGCCTATAAATTGTCGTAAAATTATGAAAAAATTATTCTTATTAACTTCCTTTATCCAACTTATTTTACTCCAAAACACTTACTCTCAAGCAGAAAAATACAATGATTTACTTAAAAAACATGTGCAAACAAATGGCTTTATAAACTATAAAGCAATAGACACTGTTAGCTTACCTTCATTTCTTTCTTATTTTGAAAACACAACACCTGAAGAATCTTGGAGCATTAATAAAAGAAAAGCTTTTTGGCTAAATGCATACAATGCATACACCCTTAAAATTATTTTAACTAATTATCCACCCAAAAAAGAAATGGATGTAAAAGAAGATAATAAGGAAACGAACACTATAGGTTTCACTATAACCAACACTACAAAACCTAGTATTACTTATATAAAGAAAAAAGGAAAAGATGTTTGGAATATTTCTTTTGCAAAAATTGGCGGAAAAACCTATACATTAAATCAAATAGAGCATGGTATTATTCGAAAGAAATTCAATGATGGTAGAATACATGTTGCTCTAAATGCTGGAAGTATTTCTGGCCCTTCTCTAGTAAATTATGCTTTTACAGAAGATAATGTAGAAGAGAGTTTAGAAAAATTAATGAAAGAATTTATTAATGATACTTCTAAAAACAAAATAAAACCAGACAGTGTTCAATTGTCTAAAGTTTTTGAATGGTATCCTGAAGATTTTGAAATGGGAGACATTATACTATTTTTAAACAAATATTCTTCTACAAAAATTAACCAAGAGGCTACAATTTCATTTCTTGAATACAACTGGAACCTTAATGAAGGTAACTAATTTTAGCTAAAAAATTAGTTTTATTGTATTTTTATCAACACGAAAACGTTTTCGTTTCGTTAAAATAAAAGATAAATAATATTTAATATCTAAATTGTGATATCTGTATTTTTTTAACACAAAAAATACACTTTTTAAATCTTCAATATTAATCACAATAAATCCTATTATTTATGAAACCTTATTTCAAAAAATTAAGCTGTGTTTTACTATTTATAAGTATTACACTACCTAGTATACTTTCTGCTCAAGTAGATTTTAGAGAAGAGACAATCTATTTTTTAATGACAAGTCGTTTTTTCGATGGAGATTCAAGTAACAATGCTCCTACAGAATGGTCATCTTACAATCCAGATCCAAATATAAATCCAGATATTACAGACCCAAATGATGTTACTTGGCAAGGTGATTTCAAAGGTTTAATACAAAAACTAGATTATATTAAAGACCTTGGTTTTACTGCAATATGGATCACTCCAATTGTTCATAATCGAAGCCCTTTAGACTATCATGGTTATCATGCTTGGGATTTCACAAAAGTAGATCCTCGACTAGAGTCTCCTGGTGCCACATTTCAAGATTTAATAAATGAAATTCACGCTAGAGGAATGAAAATTGTATTAGATGTTGTTACGAACCATGCAGGTAGATTTGGAATTAAAGATGTTGCCGAAATTAAATATAACACAGACCCTACAAAACCATGGGCAGCTACAGATAACCCCAATTGGGAATACGATGGAATTACTCCAAACCCTGAGGATGGTTTAATATGGAGTAGAGCAAATGTAGCTAAAATGCCACCGCCATATAACCAAAATTTAGCAGCACATAATTTTCCTAGTAAAGAAAGCTATGTAGATACTACGGATCCTGAATGGTACCATCATTCTGGAAACGGTTTTGCGCAAGGATTTGATGATACTGAAAACTTACAAAATAGAGCATTAGCAGGAGACACTCCAGATTTAAATACTGGAAGTCAAAAGGTAAGAGATTATTTAGTAAATGCCTATGCCCGATATATTAACATGGGCGTTGATGCATTTCGTTGGGATACTGTAAAGCACATGAGCAGAGAAGATATCATCTATTTTTATGATGCTTTTAAAGCTATAAACCCTGATTTATTTATTTTTGGTGAAGTGGCTCAAAAACGTCATGAATTACACCCTGTAGAAGAAACAAACCCTCACTACTATACTTGGAGAGGAGCTGTAAATAACTCTGCTCCTTTAGACTTAGCTGTTATCGATTTTTTTGGAGAAGCAACATTTCATGGAACTTTTGAAGAAGGGCAATCTTTTCCTACAGTAAAAGCAGCTGCTAGATACGATCATTTATATAGTGATCCTTCTACTTTGGTTACTTGGTTAGACAACCATGATTTTGGTCCTAATAACGATTGGAATCGTCGTTACGGAGGATCGGATGAAAATTTAGCAGCTTGTATGAATTTTATGTTTACTTGGCGAGGAATTCCAACAGTTTATTATGGTACAGAAATGCGTTTTAAAGCAGGTGAATTTAACGATATACATAATGCTGCTGGAATTGAACAATCTATTGATAAAACAGGTAGAGCATATTATGGAAATGCTATAGACCAGGCTCCTAATCATAAAATATACCAGCATATAAAAAAATTAAATGCAATGCGAAGAGCTATTCCTGCTTTACAAAAGGGAAGCTGGGATTGGAAAGAAGCTCCTGGTAATGCAGTTTCTTATAGAAGAACACATGAAAATAGTGAAGTTGTCGTAGGTTTAGCAAAAGATGGTAGTGCTAGTTTTTCTATCTCTGGCGTTTCTGATGGAATTTATCGTGATGCTGTTACTGGACGAGAAGCTTTCGCACAAGGTGGTCGATTAAATTTTACAGTTACTTCTGGGTCTGCTGGAATTTATGTACTAAACGGTCCTGGATTAATTGGTCCCTGTGGAGGTGGATTTTTTGAAAACTGCGTAAATGGTCCTAGTAAACCAACAGTAAACATCAATCCAAATAATACAAGATCTGAAAATCCTATTCAAATATCTATGGAAGCCTTTGGAGGGACTGGAAATTCAGAAATCTTTTATACAACAGATAATTCCAACCCTAATAAATCAAGCAACAGATATAACGGTTCTTTTACAATAACAAACTCTACAGTTATTAAAGCAATTGCTTACGATAGTAATGGAGAAGCTTCGGATGTTTCTACTAAATCGTATCAAATTGGTCCCATTGAAGGCTTGCATGTATATTTTAAAAAACCTGCAAATTGGTCGCAAGTAAATGTACATTATTGGAATGCATCTCCAAATGTATTACCAGCTAGTAATTGGCCAGGACCAGAAATGAATAGAATAGAAAACTCTGATTGGTATGAGTATATTTTTGATGGCGTAACAAGTACTAATTTAGTATTTAACGATAATGGTTCTTCTAAAACAGACGACTTAAATAGAGTAAAAGATGGTTGGTACCAAGATAATACATGGTTTGATTCTGATCCTAGAAGTGGAAACAACAACCAGAATCCATCTTTAACTATGACACCAAATGGAGGTAATTTCACTTCTGGTGAAACTGTTTCAGTAACACTTAACGCAACAGATGATAATGATCAAGGAGTAGAAATTTATTACACATTAGACGGAAGTACTCCTTCAAAATCTTCTAATCTATATACCTCTACCCTTTCTATTTCTTCCAATACTACTGTAAAAGCAATCGCGTATGATAATGAGAATGCATCTTCAACAATTATTAGTAATAACTTTTCATTTTCTGATTCTTCCAACTCCATAACCATACATTACAAAGGAATTCTTTCTGATCCAAATATTTATTTCTGGAACACGAGCCCATCTACACTTCCTACTTCATGGCCAGGGGAAAGCATGACAGACGATGGAAATGGTTGGTATTCTTATACTTTTGATGCAGTAAATTGTACAAATCTAATCTTTAGCGAAAAAGGAACAAACAAAACAGTGGATTTACAAAGGTGTGGAACTGGTTGGTATTTTAACGAACAATGGTACGATACCAACCCAGAAAATTCATCAAACACAACTGATTTAACTGTCTATTTTAAATCAGATACATTTAGTAATCCTACTATTTATTTTTGGAATACTTCTCCTTTTTCACATACCACTTCATGGCCTGGAAAACCAATGACCACATATACTAACAACTGGTATAGTTATACTTTTGAAAACACAACTTGTGCTAATATTATATTTAGTAATAATGGAAGTTCAAAAACATCAGATCTTAATAGATGTTCTACTGGTTGGTATTACAATGGAAAATGGTATGATACCAATCCTGATAACACACAATCTAGATCTAGCTTGAATGTTAAAGAAAAAAAAGCTTCTACCATCACCTCCATTTATCCAAATGCGATTACAAAAAACTCTATTATTACAATTCAATTACCGGCAAATTCTAATGCGGTTAATATTGAACTCATTAATATGTACGGAACTTCAAAAACGATTGTTAATACTAATTTAGATAGTGGTATTCATAAATTCAATATAAACTCTAATCATGAAACTTTAGCTAGCGGAATTTATTTTTGCAGAATAGCCATTAATGGTAAAACAACTTTTAAAAAATTAATTAAAAAATAGAGTTTCTTATTTATCTAATTATAAAACTTACCCATTAATCTTTCTGGATTAATGGGTTTTCTAAAATAATATAGAAACTAAATTGTTTTTTTAATTTATAAAGAAAAAGAGCACTTGGGCGTTCCCTTTGGGTCGGGCTTTCCGCAGTCGCTTTTAAAATTTTATATTCATAAATTTTAAAGAGCTTCAACAAATGCTCCAATCCCTAACGCAAAAGCAATTTTCAACTAAAGATTCTCAAAAACAATCAAATAATCTGATTTAAAGGCAAGAATTTTAACTTTTTTAATTGTCATTTCGAGCCCCCAACAAAAATTTTGAGAAACGGCTGTAATGACATAAAATACCTAAAAATTAAAACTTGTATTTTTTATATACATCTAAATTTTTTGTTCTAAATATCCAAGAAAGAGTCGATTTTTTAGAATGATACAACTCTTTACATTCATCTATAACATCTTCTAAATCGAATCCTTGCGTCGTTCTTCCTAATAAAAACGAAATAGTATATTCTTTCCAACTATTTCCTCTTTCTGTAGCTTTTGTAGCACCAAGAGTAATAAATTGCCACATTTCCTCTAAGCTTATGTATTCACACCAATAACACCATTTAGATAAAGCTGATAATCTACAAATATCCCATGCGTATGTTGATTTTACATCTTCAACTTCTGCTAAAGAAATATTTAACTCCTTTGCTATTTCTTTTTTAATCACAATACTATCTGGATCTTGTAAAGTAGAGTTTAATTCATTACTTCTGTTCAATTCTAATAAATTATTTAAGGTTTCTATAGCATCCTCTCAATCATTTATACCCCATTGAAACTTTAAACCTTCTTTATACTCTTCATTATCTCCATTACAATTAACCTCCAATATAGACTCTCCTCTATAGTAAAAAAGTATTGCTCCAAAAGTTAATAATCGTTTTTGTTCATCTGATATTGATATTTTTGAAGTTACCGTATTCATTTTACATTTTTTTATGTTTGATGATAAAAATATTATAAGAAGAACATCCATTACTTTGTTAACTAATATATGTAAGTACTAAACCTATATACGCTGCATTAAAAAATAATCGAAGCACAAATATTTTTAATTTCGACTTCACTCAATTTCTATAAAAAACGTTACCACTAACAATCTTTTATACTAATGATTCTTAAATATTCACAAAAGTATTTTATTCCTATTACGCAAAAAACATCTTATTTATATAAGATGTTTTTTAATATAGTATTCGTAAGATTATCTTCGTTGAAATTACATTTCTAAAGATTTCTTAGGATTATTATCCATTAATAACTCTACAGGATTTTCTAAAGCTTCTTTTACAGCTACTAGGAATCCTACAGATTCTTTACCATCAATAATTCTATGATCGTACGATAATGCCACGTACATAATTGGTTGAATAACTACTTCTCCATTCACAGCCATAGGACGATTTACAATATTATGCATCCCTAAAATAGCACTTTGTGGTGGGTTGATGATTGGTGTAGATAACATAGAACCAAACACACCTCCATTAGTAATTGTAAAAGTACCTCCAGTCATTTCATCTACTGTTATTTGACCTTCACGAGCTCTAATAGCTAAACGTTTTACTTCGCTTTCTACTCCTCTAAAAGTTAAATTTTCTGCGTTTCTAATTACAGGAACCATTAATCCTTTTGGCCCAGATACAGCTATCGAAATATCTTGAAAGTCGAAAGAAACCATCTCTTTACCATCAATCATAGAGTTTACTGCAGGATACATTTTTAATGCTCTAACAATAGCTAATGTAAAGAAACTCATAAATCCTAAACCAACTCCATGTTTTGCTTTAAAATCTTCCTTATATTCCTTACGTAAATCAAAAATAGGCTGCATATTAACTTCGTTAAACGTCGTTAACATTGCTGTCTCATTTTTAACAGAAACTAAACGCTCTGCAACTTTTCTACGTAACATAGAAAGTTTTTTACGCTCAGAACCACGAGATCCCATACCTGGAGTTCCCATAGAAGGAACTGCTTTTGTAGCATCTTCTTTCGTTACTCTACCATCTTTACCAGTACCTTTAACACTAGAAGCGCTAATACCTTTTTCTGCTAAAATTTTCTTAGCTGCTGGTGAAGCTGTTCCTGTTGCATAGGTTTCTTTTGCAGGAGTTGCTTTTGGAGCTTCTTCTTTTTTCTCTTCCGCCTTAGGAGCTTCTTTTGTATCTGCTCCTCCTTCTGGTTTAGCAGCACTCATATCTATATGACATACTACAGCACCTACAGCTACTGCATCACCTTCTTCTGCTTTTAAAGTGATAATACCACTTTCTTCCGCTGGTAACTCTAACGTAGCCTTATCAGAATCTACTTCAGCAATTGGCTGATCTTTTTCTACATAATCACCATCTTCTACTAACCAAGTTGCTATTTCTACCTCTGTAATTGATTCCCCCGGAGAAGGAACTTTCATTTCTAAAACCATCAGTATTAAATTTTATATATCTGAAATTTATTTTTATTCTTTTTAATCGAAAACTTTACTTATAATTGCCTCATGACGCTCTACAGAACGCTTTTTTGACCCCGCTGCTGGTGCTGCTCTATATGCTTCTGAAGCACATTCTAATTTAGCCAAATCAAAACGTTCTAACATATACGACCAAGATCCCATGTTTTTAGGTTCTTCTTGTGCCCAAACATAACGATCTACGTTAGGATACTTATCCATCACTTCTTTTATTTTATCGTTGTGTAATGGAAATAATTGTTCTATTCTAATTAAAGCAACATCATTTCTGTTTAATTCTTCACGTTTTGCTAACAAATCGTAGTAAAATTTACCTGTACAGAAAACCATTTTCTTCACTTTTGAAGTTTCTATAGTATCATCAATTACCTCTTGAAAAGTACCTTCAGACAATTCTTCTATAGTACTTACTGCTGCAGGTAAACGTAATAAACTCTTTGGTGTAAACACAACTAAAGGTTTTCTAAAATCACGTTTCATTTGACGACGCAAGATATGGTATATATTTGCTGGAGTAGAACAGTTTGCTATAGTCCAGTTATCTATTGCAGATGATTGTAAAAAACGTTCTATTCTTGCCGATGAATGCTCAGGCCCTTGACCTTCATATCCGTGAGGCAACAACATTACCAACCCATTTTGCAACTTCCATTTATCTTCTGCTGAAGAAATATATTGGTCGAATACAATTTGAGCACCATTTGCAAAATCTCCAAACTGAGCTTCCCAAATAGTTAATGTATTAGGAGCAGCCATAGCATACCCATAATCGAAACCTAATACTCCATACTCTGATAAGTGAGAATTGTAAATTGTAAATTCTCCTTTATTTTTAGAGTTTGTATTTAATAAATTAACACGTTCTAAAGTATTTTCATCACGCATAATTGCATGACGATGCGAAAAGGTTCCTCTTTCTACATCTTCTCCAGAAATACGAATATTGTATCCTTCTTCTAATAAAGTCCCGTAAGCTAAGTTTTCTGCAGTACCCCAGTCTAAAGCATTCTTTTCAAATACCATTTTAGAACGACCTTCTAAAATACGTTCAGCTTTACGTACAAATTTATATCCTTCAGGTGTTGAGGATATTACTTTTGCTATGTCTTTTAATGCCGCTACAGAGTATGTGGTATCCACTGGACGCAACATATCTTCTAGCTGTTTACGCATAAACCCTTCCCAAACCTCAGGCATAAAATCCTTAATTTTAGAGGTTGTTTTTTTCTTAGATTCTGTAAACTCTGCTTCTAAATGCTCTTTAAACTCTGCTGTAATTTGTTTTACGTAGTCATTGGTTATTGTTTGTTCTTCTAACAACTTAGCTACATAAATTTCTTTCGCATTTTTATGCTTCTTTATGGTTTTATACAACTTAGGTTGCGTAAAACTTGGTTCATCTCCTTCATTATGACCATATTTACGGTATCCTAATAAATCGATGAAGATATCTTTCTTAAATTTAGCTCTGTATTCTACTGCTATTTGCATAGCGTGGCATACAGCCTCAGCATCGTCTGCATTTACATGTAATACTGGTGATAAAGTTACTTTAGCAACATCTGTACAATAGGTACTAGAACGAGCATCTAAATAATTCGTTGTAAATCCTACTTGATTATTTACTACTACATGAATCGTTCCTCCTGTTTTATACCCGTTTAATTGTGCCATTTGCACAACTTCGTATACAATACCTTGCCCTGCAATTGCAGCATCTCCATGAACTAATATTGGCAATATTTTTCCGTCATCTCCCTCATAATCTAAATCTACTTTAGCCCTAACTATACCTTCAGCAACTGCGTCTACAGTTTCTAAGTGAGATGGATTCGGCACCAAGTTCATTTTCATTGCTTGTCCGCCTCTATACTCTTTACTTAATGTTAAACCTAAATGATATTTTACATCCCCATCAATAGATTCATCTTCAAAATCTTTTCCTTCAAACTCACTAAATAAATCTCTAACTGGTTTTTTAAAAATATTTACCAATGTATTTAAACGACCACGGTGCGCCATACCTAAAACGCATTCTTTCACTCCAAATTTTTCAGCAGCATCTCTAAGTGCTACACTAATACCTGGAATTAAAGTTTCTCCTCCTTCTACTGAAAATCTTTTTTGACCTACATATTTGGTTTGTAAAAAACTTTCGAAAGTAGATGCTTGATTTAATTTAGATAAGATGTACTTTTTTTCTTCTAGGTTATAACTTGGATGATTATCGTTTTGATTTAATCTGCTTTGCCACCATTTAATTTCTTCTGGATTTCGCAAATACATATACTCTACACCAATACTATCGCAATAAATAGCTTGTAGATGTTTAATTATTTCTGATAATTTCTGCGGTCCAATACCTAAAATTTGACCTGCATTAAAAACTGTAGATAAATCTTGAGACGCAAGTCCAAAATTTTCTAACTCTAATGTAGGCGAATATTTTCTACGCTCACGAACAGGATTGGTCTTTGTAAATAAATGACCTCTTGTACGATATCCGTTAATTAAATCGATTACTAAAAATTCTTTGCGAACTTCTTCAGGGATTTCAACTTCTTCTTCGTCTGTTAACGAATAATTCTCATTAGCTAAATCATAACCTTGAAAAAAACTTCTCCAACTTGGTTCTACGGCATCTGGGTTTTTTTGGTATTGTTCATACAATTCTCCTATAAAACCCGCGTGTGCTGCGTTTAAGAACGAAAACTTGTCCATATATACGTTTGTACTTTTTTGTAATTAAAATATTACAATTACAAAAATACAATTTTTAGTAGAATAGTATTCTCTAAGTTTGAAAAAAGAAGTTTTTTATTTTTTTTCAAAAAAAACTTGTGAATTAAAAAAACAGTGTTATATTTGCACTCGCAAAACACAAATATTGTGTCGCAAACTCCTCCTTAGCTCAGTTGGTTAGAGCATCTGACTGTTAATCAGAGGGTCCTTGGTTCGAGTCCAAGAGGGGGAGCTTAACAGGAAAACATCGCTTTTTAGCGATGTTTTTTTATTTATACATCTAATTATCAAATACTTAAATAGGTTTTTTAGCGTTGTTTTTGGTTCGATGTCGATAAAATAAAGTTTTAGGTTTTTTTGGTCAATTCTCGAACCGCATTGTTTTAGGCAGGAAAAAAGAGGAATATAAAACCTTTCATACCAGCCTAATAACTATAAAATTTAGATTAAAAGTATATTTATTATTTTAGAAATATTGCAACGAAAAGAGGAGATTACTCCTAACTATAATTTGTAATACTCAATAGCTGCTTTTTTTAAAGGATTTTCACTCCATTCCGACCATTCATTTGTATAAGGGTTATACCCACATTTTAATGGTTTTGAATAGTCGTTTTTGGGATCTTCCACATAAGCTCTACAATCTGTACAAACATGCCTAAACTCGCAATATTTACATACTTCTATTTCGTCTTTTTTTATGTTTCCTATCCTCTTAAATATGCTGTCTTCTAAAATAGAATCTACATTTTCTATAGTATCAATAGTACCAAAAGAGTGTTTTATGTTCGGACAATTTTTGATATCTCCATTTACATCTATAGCTAGTTTTTTATACAAACAAGAATTGTAGTTTATGGATTCTAAAAAACTTCTTTGGTGGATATTCATTCGATTTAGTGATACAGCTCCGCAGAAAGAAAAATCTTTGATTCTTTCTTTTATATAGCGTATCTCAAAATTATAGTTTTCTTTATGAATAGTTTCTTCCTTACTAGAATGTATAATCATACTATTTATAAGATTTGTAAAAGAATTAAGAGAAGAGAAAAAATCAACACTCAAATCGTTACTTTCTCTTATAATTATATCTATAGAAACTATAAATGAGGTGCTTAATGTTTTTACGATTTCTAATAAGCTTTCGTTTTTCAGTTTGTTATAAAAAATAAGTGTTATAGATTCCGTTCTTGTTTGTTGAATAAGGTGGTATATTTTTTTTACTCTTTCAAAATTAATTTCATTAAACTCACAGATAATATTGGTAATTTCGTTAGAATAATGTATTTCTTTTTTTAAAGGAATAAATTTATCGAAACTTTCTTTGGTGCAAAAAAAACCAAACCCCATTTCTTCTAAATTTTCTAATAAACTAATGATGTCTTTTTTTTCTATATCATCGTAATTTGCTAAAAGTTCTTTTACTGACACTTTATTATTAAGATTACCTAAAAGATCTGCTATATTATTATTAACAATTTGAATCTTTTTTCTTTGTAAATCGTTAATTGTTGTTCTATTATGTCCTTTTACAAGTATACAATTGGCAAATAGTTTAAAATAATTCATCTTTCTATATTCTTGTCTTTGGTTTAAAAAAAGGTTCTTTAAATATTTTTAATGAATTTAGAGTTTCGTTTTTAAGATACTTTTTGGAGCTTTTTCTTGCTAACGCAACAGTGTCACTTATTTGTAAAATTATAGGTGATTTCATGTCTTTGCTCTTTCTATGATGTAATTGGCTATCATTTCATTTATATTATAATTGCACGGCTCTGCAACATAACCAAACTGTCCTACTGGGTTTACCTCTAAAAAATAATAGTGTTCTTCTTCTGTAACAAGCATATCAATAGACCCAGATTCTAAGTCTAAAGACTTCATCAATTTTATAATTTTTTCTTCTATTTTTTCAGGTAATTTGTATGGTATATTTCTATTGGAAGCTTCTTTTTCATTTCTTATATCTATCATAGAACTATGCGATTTAGGAAGAATAGCCATTGAGAAAAAAACACCTCCTAAATAAAAAATTCTTAATTCATATTTTTTCTTAATATACTGCTGAAATAGAGACGGGAAAAACCGATCATCGGTAATAGTCTCTACTTTTTTAGTATACATTACGTATCTTTTTAATGCGGTTGAAAAAGAAGGATTCCCTGAAATTGTTTTTGTAATAAGTTCTGTTTTTTGTTTGCTTTTAATTTTTTGAAAATCTTCCTTCTCTGAAGTAATAAAAAAGTTAGGAATTTTAAGTCCAATTTCTTTTGCTTTATCTAGTACAATTAACTTATTAATATCACCTTTTTCATAGGAATTTAGGTGCGGAATTTTATGTAATAAATAATAGAAATATTTTTTTAGGTTTTTATTTTCTTGAAACAAAAAAGAATTCATTTCTGTATTTTCTTTTAGGTAATTAGGAAACAAATCTCCTTTACGATACCATACAAACTTAAATTCATTCAAATTATATGATTTCCCTTTTATGAATAATTGAAAACTATTATTTACAAAAACTATTTTTTCTAATTCGCCTTTATTAACTCGTAAGAATTTTACATCTTTTTTAATAAACCAAGAAATTATTTCACTAGTAGAATAATCGTTATTAATGCTAATTATTAAAACCATAAGATACTTTTAACGATATAGAAAAAGGCTGCATAAAAACACAGCCTTTTTTTAATCAATAAGATTTCATTCTCTATTGATAAACTTTTATTATTCCTGTTCCAGGAGCATCTCCAGCACCATGAATTACGTCTTTACAATCCGTATCACCTCCATCATAATAAGGAGAAGTGGAATACTTATCGACATTTACTGGGTTCACACCACCATTGATTGTTACCATTTCACTAGTTTGTAAACCTTTGAAGTTTGTTAAAGAAAATTTGTTGTTTTTCATGATATTAAATATTAAATTAAAATTACTTGTTTAAAATAGACACGTTCTATTGATGCTTATTAAAGAAAATAGAATCCTTCCATACATCAAACTCAACAGAAGGAAAGCCTATTTTTAATTTATTCCTGTTCTTGTTGTAAAAAGCAAACTTTTCCTTATCTAATCTATCAACATTATAAGTACCATATAGCTGCTCTTTATCGTTATATAAATGGTATTGATCTATCAACATTCCGTATATATATGGATTGGTTTTTCCTTGTTTTATAAATTCTTTTAATTTGGGTAAAAAATATTCAAACCTATCTTTATCATTTGTATGTAGCAAAATGGTTTCTACATCAGCATCCTTATCATTATAAAATAATCCTCCTATTAGTTTTTGTGATGGATATATATTTTTATCAAATAATTCTTTCAATTTTTCACCGTTCTCTGCATCTACTTTTTTTCCTTTAGAAAAAGCATCGTCTTCAAAATATTCAGTTCTATAGTATTGGTCTTTCTTTAGCATTTCATGAATCTTCTCTCTCAATTCCATGGAAATACTTGTATTGTATTGATTTTTTAAATTTTCATATTTTTTATCGTCAATAAATTTTGTGTAATAAAGGGTTAGTATGGTATCTTTTTTAATTTGCTCCTTAGTATACCCGTACTTTGTTATAAAATGTAAAAACTCCTTTTTTTCTATTTTTTCACCTATATGATGTTTACTTATAAGATAAGTGTAATATTCTCCAAATCGAAAGGTGTTAATTGGCTCAAGACGTTTAAAAAGTCCTTCTAAAATATTTTTAGCTTTTTTATATTTTTTTAAATAAAATAAGCTGTCAGCTACAGAAACTACCTTATAATAATTCGCATACGATTTACTTTTTTTTATAGCACTATTCGTGTTATTTTTTACATTATTGCTTGTCGTTTTACAGGCTATTAACAATAGTAAAAAAGCGATACCAATACCTAGTTTTTTAAATAAATTCATTTATCATTTTTTAATAATTAGTACTAATTTATACAACTACACTAAACCATTTTTTTAACTATTTATTACTTCTTTTTTAAAATCAACCCAAGCTATATCACATACTTGAGTTGATTTCTTTTTAGGGATTATATAATCTAACTTATCGCTAAGAAAAAAAAGATCTCCCGTCCTAAAAAAGATTCCTTTTTTTCCTCTCAAAAATTAATCTTCCCTCCTTTGTATAATTTTCTTGAATACACTTGCAAACAAATAACAAAACCGAGTATTAAACAACTTAAGTTAAGTAGCTTTTATAAATAAACACCTTATTTTTATAAAAATAGTCAACAACAAACACCTGATAAACATACAGTTAATGTTCTTTTTAATAATTTCTTACTTGTTTTTAATAATTATGGTTTTATAGCTGTTATTTTACTTTTATAATGTTTTTTAATGGAAGTATAGTTTATAAAAAATCATCTATTTTTAGCAGAAAAATGAATTAGATAACTTTGTATTATCAGCAATATTTAAATTATTCATTTACCCAACTCTAATTGGTTTTTGACTAAATGATAATAATTTTCCTCATTTTTAATTAGCTTTTCATGCGAACCTACCTCTACAATTTCACCTTTATCTAACACAACTATTTGATCTGCATTTTTTACAGTACTTAATCTATGAGCAATAACTACAACTGTTTTGTTTTTGAAAAAAATATTTAGGTTATTTATTATTTTCTTTTCATTATTTGTATCTAATGCAGATGTAGCTTCATCAAAAAATAAAAATTTAGGGTTTTTGTATACAGCACGAGCTATTAATAAGCGTTGTTTTTGTCCTGTACTTAATCCAAAACCCTCCATGCCAATTTGAGTATTATAGCTTAGGGGCAGACTTTCTATAAACTCACTAATATTGGCAATATTAGTTGCATAAACTAATTTTTTTTTATCCACACTTACATCTCCGAGTGCTATATTATTAGCTACGGTATCATTAAAAATATATCCTTCTTGCATTACTACACCGCTTGATTTTCTCCATTCTTTTTGAGAGATATTTTTTAATTCATGACCCTGAAGCTTTATTGAACCTTTAATCGGATTGTAAAATTTTAGAAGCAACTTCATTAAAGTAGTTTTTCCACTACCACTTGCCCCTACAATAGCAGTAATTTTATTAGCCGGAATAGTAACATTTAAGTTCTTTAAAACTATGTTTTCTGAACCAGAATATCTAAAAGAAAGATTATGAATGTTTATGGTAGCATTGATATTAATATCTTTAATTTTGTAACTGTTTGTAAATTCTTCGTCTTCTTTATTATGTATTTCTGACAAACGATTTAAGGATATTTTTGCATCTTGTAATTCGTGAATAAAATTAATAACATCTGAAATTGGAGAATTAAGTTTTCCTATAATGTAAGTAATCGCTAACATCATACCTAGAGTAATTTCACCTTCTATTACTAATTTTGCTGATAATAATGTAGCCAAGATATTTTTAAGTTCGTTAATGAACTTAGCTCCTATATTTTGATAAAGTTCTAATTTCAGCCCTTCAAGTGAAATTTTAAATAAACGAGCTTGCAAATATTCCCATGACCAGCGTTTTATTTTTTCGGCATTATGAAGTTTAATTTCTTGCATTCCATTAATAAGTTCAATAACTTTTGATTTTTCTTCTCCTATTTGAGAAAAGTTTTTGTAATCCAATTCATAACGTTTTTTAAAAAACAACATAAACCATATCATATAAAACAAGCTTCCTAAAAAGAACACAAAAAACACTTGAAGGCTATAATAACTTAATATAATACTAAAAATTATTAGGTTAATTATTTGGAAAAAAGTATTTAAAGACGAGGTTGTAAGTATTTTTTCTATACGTTTGTGATCTTCAATTCTTTGAAGAATATCCCCAGTTATTCTTGTGTCAAAAAAAGCAATAGGTAGACTCATTAATTTAATAAAAAAATCAGATACCAGTAAAATATTTATTCTAGTGCTAATATGTAGTGTGAGCCAGTTACGTATAAGCTCGACACTAGCCTTACCAATAAATAATGATAACTGTGCAAATAATATTAAGTATATAAATTCAATATCTTGTTTTCTTATACCAACATCAACAATACTTTGTGCAAAAAATGGAATAATTAGTTGTAATAAGCTTCCAGCGAAAAGCCCAATTAATAATTGAAATAAAAGAGGCTTATATCGGAAGAAGTATTTTGATAAAAATAAAACACCTAATCTTTTATCTTGAGTATCATCATTAAGACTTTCTTGAAAAAACGAAGGAGTAATTTTTAACAATAGAGTTACTCCTTCTTCTGTTTTTGAATCTGCATTAAATCCAATCCAATGTTTTAAAAAATTTTCCTCATCAAATTTCAATAAACCAAACGCGGGATCACTAACATGAAAAACAAGATTCTTTTTTAATAACTTGGAAATTTTGTAAAGAACAACATAATGCTTTTTGTCCCAAAAAAGCACACATGGTAATGGAGCTTGTAACAGTTTTTCTAAAGATATTTTAACACCTAAACTTTTAAAACCAATACTTTCTGCTCCTTTACTAAGTCCCATTAAACTAGTACCTGCACGTGTCGTCTCAGTTAAATCTCGCAATTGTTCTAAGGATATTGTTTTTTTGTAATACTTAGCAATAATTTTTAGACATGTAGGTCCGCAATCTTTATTATCGTACTGTCTGTAATGCGGAAATTTTGGCATTCCTTTTAAAATAAACGAAAATAATTATTAAAATCAATTATTTATATCAATCAAAAGTACTTACTTTAAATGAAATTTAATTAAAAAATCAACAATATTTATACTATATAAATGCAATAACTATATTTGACGTAGGTTAATATAAAAGCCTTTTATAGCAATTATTAATGTATTCCAAATGATGAATTTATTTTTCCTCATTTTAAATTTATATCAAAAAAATGATCTCTATTTTTTTAAAATTAAAATTATTTATTCTGTTTTTGTTTATTTGTAGTCTTTCTCAAAGTCAGAATATCAATAACATTTATAGTTTATCATTAGATGAAATAGAAGAATCTTTTGTTAATCTAAAAAAAGAAGAGAAGAAAATTATAGCACCTAGTTATTTATTGAGGGCGAAGAAAGAAAGAAATACATCTAAAATAGCAAATGGTTATTACCTATATTCTTTACTCCATTCTCATACAAAAAAAAGTATACCTTATACTGACAGTATTATTCAAATTGGTGAAAAATCAAATAATAAATACCTGTTAGCAAAGGGTTATTTACAAAAGGGAATACAACAATATTATCTTTCTTCATATAGTGAATCATTGAATAACCTTGTTTCAGCTAAAAAATATTTTGAACAAATTAACAACACTTTTGGACTTCTTGTAATTAGACATTATATAGTTGTATTAAAAAATGTAAAAACTAATGATAAAGAAACTACTTCTGATTTTAAAGATAATCTTAATTTTATTATAAAAAATAATTTAGACACAATTTATAGAAATCAATACTTCAAATCTTTATTATCACTAGCAAATGCGTATAGTAGAAATTACAAATTGGATTCAGCTTTTATATATTTTGAAAAAGGCATTTTAGAGTCCAAAAAAAGCAAAAGTCACTTTTATTCTTATTTTTTACATGGATATGGTATCAATTCTTTTTTAGATAAAGATTACAAAACTTCAATAGATAGCCTTACTAAAGCTAGTTCTTATTTAAAAAATGATAACGCAAGTTTAGCGAATACATATTTATATATTTATGAAAGCTATAGAGATTTAAACAAATCTAATTTAGGAGTGAAATACCTCATTAAGGTTGACTCTATTTATCAAAAAAATCCTACCATATTATATTTAGCAAAAGATAATTATGAATATTTAAAAAATTACTACAAAAGTATTAATAAACCTCAGGAACAATTAGTCTATCTAACAAAAATGATAGAAGTAGATAGTCTAATAGAAGAAAAATATGCCAATTTAAACAGTGAAATAGTAAAAAAATATGAAGTCCCTAATTTAATCTCAGAGAAAAAAAAACTTATTTCAGATCTTAAACTGACACAAAATAAACAACTAACAAGTATTATAATTCTTGGTGTCATTATTTTGATTGTTTTATCTTTTTTAGGGTATTTTATATCACAAAATAAAAAACAAAACAAACGTTTCAATGAAATTATTAACCAAAAATCAGAAACTAATAAAAACTCAAAAACTACCACTACTACAATAAATATTCCTGAAGACATTTATCGTAATATAATTGAAAAACTAAATAAATTTGAGACTTCAAATAAATTTGTAAAACAAAAATATACATTAAATAAATTAGCAAAAGAGTTAAAAACTAATAGTTCTTATTTATCGAGCGTTATTAACTCAACTAAAGGTGGTAATTTTTCTCATTATCAAAATAGTCTAAAAATAAATTATATAATTGAACGGTTAAAAACTGATCAAACTTTAAGAGCTTATACCATAAAATCCATTGCCGAAGAAGCTGGTTTTAACACACCTCAAACATTTACAAAAGTATTCTATAAAAAAACAGGTATATATCCTTCTTATTTTATAAAAAAACTTAAAGAGGAATAAAACCCTGTAATTAAGTCAATTAAAACAACAAATACTTGTCTGTTTTTATAAAAACAGACAAGTATTTGTTTTCTTTCCTCATAAAGCTAATTATATTCGCTATCAAATTTGAAAAACACTTTAACCATGAAAACAAAGAAGGATAAAAAAGAATTGGACTTTGAAAAATTTGAATCTTCTAAAATTTCTAAATTATCTTCTATTAATGGAGGAGATGATGAAGCTAGAAGACCTAGAGTAGTGATTGATCAATCTCAAGAGGAAGATTAAAATCTATCTAAATCCCAACATAAAACAAATCATTTATTTTTTGTTGGGATTAAAAATCTTAGGAAATATTTACTACCTTTAATTTATAAAAAAGAATCAACCAAAATACTTATGCAATTTAAAAACAATATAATGCTGTTATGCATTTTTCTTTGTTTATGTACATCATGTTCAAAAAAGAAAAATACAATTCATCCTCAAGATCATACAGATCTTTATTTTGGCGTTTCTATTCATGATCCGTACAGATTTATAGAAGACACTAAAAACAAAACAGTAAAAGATTGGATTGACAAAAAAAATAATGAAGGAGTAAAAATTTTTAAATCTATTGCTAATAGAGATAAATTATTAGACAGTATTAATAATAAAAAAAATTCTTCTTCAATAAGTAAAATTAATGTAATGAGTAAAGGGTATCTTTTTTACTTAAAAAAAGACTCAAAGATAAACAACGCTAAACTTTTCTATAAAAAGACAACAGAAGACGAAAAAGAAACATTGCTTTATAATCCACAAGATTTTAAAAAAGAAACTGGAAAAAATTACCTTATCAACTATATCAAACCTAGTTGGGATGGTTCTAAAGTTTTGGTGAGCCTCACTGAATCAGATAAAGAAATTTCTGAAATGATTATCATAGATGTATCATCAAAAAAAGTATACCCCCAAATTCTTGATCATTGTTGGCCATCAGCCTTAGGTGGCGTTAAATGGTTGCCTGATAATTCTGGTTTTATTTACGTTTATTTACCAGTTATTGATACAAAATCAAAAAAATACTTATTTAATAGTGCTGCTGTTTTACACAAAATTGAAGATCGAGAGAATAAGATTAAACCTCTCTTTTCAAAAGCAAATAATCCTGACATTAAAATTCAAGAGGTAGATTTCTGTGAAATTGAAATTGAAGATCCACATTCTCAATACATATATAGTCATGTTTCAGGTGCTACTCAATTTACAGATTGTTATTATTCAGACATTAAACAAGCCCGAATGGGCAATATAAAATGGAAACCTCTCTTTAAAACAGAAGATCAAATAACTAGGTTTGTACAAAATAATGATGATATGATTTACATGACATCCAAAGATGCGCCTAATTTTAAAATCTGTAAAATATCTCTTACTTCTCCTGATGTTTCAAGTCCAACACTACTTGTTCCTCAAGATTCAAATGCCAAAATTACAGATATAGCAATTACAAATAAAGGGGTCTTTTTTGTGAAAACAAAAAATGGAGTAGATGCAAAATTATTCAGATTACATAAAAATGGTGATGTAGAAAAAATTAATTTACCAAAAGCGGCTGGATATATCAATGTCTCTTCAATTGGAGCAAAATATGATGATTTATGGATTGAAATAAAAGGCTGGACAAGCAAAAAAGAGCGTTTTAAGTATAATTTTAAAACCAATATTTTTGAAAAAGAAAATTTAAGTTCAGTTTCTACAACTAATAAAAATTTTGAAGATATCGTCATAGAAGAAATTGAAATCCCTTCTCACGATGGAGTTATGATTCCTTTATCTATTATTTATAAAAAAGGAATTCAGCAAAATGGGAACAATAGAGTCCTTATGAATGCTTATGGATCTTATGGTAGATCTAATTCTCCTTATCCTTATTCATATCTTTTACACTGGGTTGAAAAAGGTGGTATTTATGCAGTTGCGCATGTAAGAGGTGGAGGAGAAAAAGGAGAGAAATGGCGTAAAGCAGGTTATAAGAATACAAAACCTAATACATGGAAAGATTTAATTTCTTGTACCGAATATTTAATAAATAAAAAATATACTTCTTCTTCAAAAATAGCTCTATGGGGAGCAAGTGCTGGCGGAATATGTATAGGAAGAGCAATAACAGAAAGACCAGATTTATATGCAGCAGCTATAATTAAAGTAGGATCATTGAACACTTTAAGAGCTGAGCATGGCACTAATGGAGCCAATAATATTGGAGAGTTTGGAACTGTTAAAGACTCTTTAGAATTCAAATCACTTCTAAAAATGGATTCTTATCATTCTATTCAAGAAAATACAGCATATCCAGCGCTGTACTTAGTTGCTGGTTTAAACGATGCTAGAATTCCAGCCTGGCATACTACAAAATTTGCTGCTAAAATAGAAAATGCCACTAGCTCGGATAATCCTATTTTAATGTTCATAGACCCTGAAGGAGGTCATGGTTTTAATAAAACTCAACTTAAAAAAAATGAAGAATTAGCTAATATTATTTCTTTTGCCTTATGGCAAACGGGGCATACTGATTATCAATTGAAGTAATTAAAAGTTAGACTTTTTAATATTCTCAGTTAAAAACTATCCTAAAAGTAACAGAACAACACATTAAGTTCTGTTGCTTTTGTTTTCATCAAAATATTATAAATGAGAAATATCACATCCATCCTATTTTTTGTGTTTTTAAGTTGCAAATCTGTACATCAATTTAAACATATTAAAAGTGACTTCAATAATCTCACCTTTAATATAAATAAAAAAGCAACTAAAGGTTGGCATCTGAAAGACATAGAGAACGATTCCATTATTGGCATTAGTTTACAAAGAGCTTATGATAGTTTATTGGTTAACAAAAAAACAACTAAAATTACTGTAGCTATTATTGACACTGAAGTTGATATACACCATAAAAAATTAATAGGTAAGATTTGGTATAACAAAAAAGAAATACCTAATAATTATATAGACGATGATAACAACGGATATATTGATGATATCAACGGTTGGAATTTTAAAGGAAATAAAAAAGGAGAAAGTTCTCGTTTTGTAAACTTTGAATATGTTCGAATTTTACGAATGTTAAACAAAAAATATAAAAAGCTAGATTCTTTAGCAATAAAAAAAGACAATCAATACGCGCTTTATAAAAGAGCAAAAAAAGCATACGATCGTAGGTTTAAATATGAAAAGAAAGAACAACAAAATAATATAAAATTAAACCAAATATATTACACATCTAAAAACAAAGTCTATCAATTACTTAAAAAGAAGAAAGAGATAACTATAAAAATGGTCGATAGCTTAAAAGAAATTAAAAAAATATCAGATATAGACGCTTCGTATTTAACAAGTTTTATTAAATATAATATTGATAGTACTTATATAGCTAACGAAGAATTTTTAGCAAAACAAAGAAGAGATAAATTATTAAATCTAAAATACAATGATCGTATAACTACTGGTGATGATGAGAATAACATACTAGATAGTATATATGGCAATAACATTGTAAATGAAAATCTTAATTGGATGACTCATGGTACTAAAATGGCTGGAGTAATTAATAATATACTGAAAAAAAAGGAAGCAAAAATTATGCCTATAGTAATTTCTGGATATGGAGACGAACATGATAAAGATATTGCTTTAGCAATAAGATATGCTGTTAATAATGGTGCTAAAGTTATTAATTTAAGTTTTGGTAAAGAGTTTTCCAAAAACTTTAACTGGGTTAAAGATGCCATACAATATGCCGAAAAAAAGGATGTTTTATTAATATCTTCAGCAGGAAATTTTTCGTATAATTTGAATGAAAAAGATAAAAAAGCATTTCCGAATGACTCATTTGATAGTGTTAATGAAATTTCTGATAATTTTTTATTAATAGGAGCTTCTTCTTACACTTTAAATGAAAAACTCAAAAGAAAAAGTTCTAATTATGGGAATAGTGAAGTAGATCTTTTTGCACCTGGTTATAAAATTTCAACTATTGGTGTTAATAAAAACAATACATCTACAGGTGGTACATCCGCTGCTGCTGCTATAACATCAGGTAGTGCTGCATTAATCCGTTCTTATTACCCTAATTTAACTGCTTCACAAGTAAAACACATTCTAATGGATTCTGGTTTAGAATTTACGATTGAAGTTAGTACGCCAACTAAAACAGATAAGAAAAAAACAACCCCTTTTAATAAACTTTCTAAATCTGGAAAAATTTTAAATGTATACAATGCTCTTATAATGGCAGATAGTATAAATCGTAACTAATTTTGCATTTTCACAATTGCTGAAAACAAGTAATTATGAAAAAGGTATCAAACCAGAACTAGTATACTTTTCAAACTGCGTTATTTTAGGAAAAAAGGATATGAATGAGGCATCAAGGTAAGTTTGCTGCAAAACTTCAAAACGCTAGCATTTCTAATAAACCTATTCTGTTATCCATTGATTTTAAAGGAGGACATGGTCTTAGTCAAAAAAATGATAAAAAGATTAATGAAATTACTAATATTATTTCCTTTGCCTTGTGGCAAACAGGACATCCTGATTACCAATTGAAATAGTAACATTAAAATTAATCGATAAAAAGCCTTTTTAATAATACTTTGTATATTCTGAAATGACATTAATTCAAAACCACACCAGTTGTAGCAAGTGATAAAGAAGAACAAGATTAAAAAAATGGCTATTTAGAATTCTAAACTTAGTATTTTCGTATTATTTAAATTGTTTTTATGAAATATTTTTTTCTGCTTTTTTCTTTTTTACTTGCTAGCTGTACCCTTCAAAAGAATACAAATTCTATTGAAATGAAAAAGATAAAACCCAAACCAATGTCAGAAATCATACATGGTAAAACTATTGTTGACGAGTATCGATTTATGGAAAACATGAAAGATAGTTCTGTATTAAATTGGTATAAAGAACAAACTTTTTTCAAAAAGAAAACAATAAATAAGATACCCAATCGGAATGAATTAAAGAAATCGTTAATAAATACTTTTAACACAAATGTTTCATTAATCTCATATCAAAGAATAACAAATAATGATAAGATTTTCTATTTAAAAAATAATGATAAGACAAATAATAAAGAACTTTTTTTTCGCAATTCTATAGATCACGAAGAAAAACTACTATTTAATCCTAATCAGTATCTTCAAGAAGCAATAATAAACTATATTTCTCCTAGTTGGGATGGGAATTATGTTGCTATTTCTGTTACACTTAATGACTCTGAAATTGGAGATATATTAATTTTTGATGTTGTAAAAAATGTACTAAAAAAAGAAGTTATAAAAAATTGTTGGCCTTCTGCTTTGGGTGGTATTAGATGGTTATCTGATAGTAAAAGTTTTACGTATGAATACATCCCTATTATAGATAAAACCGATAAAAATTATTTACATAATATTGAAACTCGTATACACCTATTAGACAAATCTGTAAACACAGATAGAGTTATTTTTTCTAAAAAGAACAATCCTGAAATAGATATTAAAGAAGAAGATTTCCCTGAAGTATCTTCAAAAAAACAACATAGTAAATATCTTTTTTCAAATGTTTCTGGAGCCAGTTATTATGCTGATTATTATTATGCTCCTGCTAAAAATATCAATTCAAAAAAAATAAAATGGACTAAACTATTTAAAAGAGAAGATTTAGTTAAAAAGTTTTATGTTAACACTAATGATGAAATCATATTTTTAACTGCTAAAAATGCTAAAAACTTTAAAATTTGTAAAACACCTATATCTAACCCTGATTTCACTTCTCCTGAAGTTTTAGTAAAAGAAGACAAGAATTCCGTGATAACGGATTTTACATTAACAAGTGATGGGGTATTTTTTGTAAAAACAAAAAATGGAATTGATGCTAAATTATATCAATTAAATAATAACAATGAAACCCTATATATTGAAACACCTAAAAAAGCAGGATATATTAATGTATACTCGAAAAACCCCACTAATTCTGATTTATTTATTGATATAAGAGGCTGGACTTCAAATAAAGAAACTTACAAGTTAAACCATCAAACTTATACGTTTAATAAGCTAGAGTTAATAAAATTAACAGAATTAACATCAAATATAATTATAGAAGAAGTTGAAATTGAATCACATGATGGTACAAAAGTCCCTTTATCGTTAATCTACAAAAAAGGGATTAAATTGAATACGAAAAACAGAGTATTAATGACTGGTTATGGTGCATTTGGTATATCATCAAAACCGAGGGTTAATCGCTATTTATTAAGTTGGATTAATACAGGAGGAATTTATGCAGTAGCTCATGTTAGAGGTGGAGGAGAAAAAGGAGATAATTGGCATAAGTCAGGCTATAAAATCACAAAACCTAATACTTGGAAAGATTTTATTGCTTGTGCAGAGTATTTAATAGAAAAAAAATATACCTCTTCGGAAAAACTAGCTGCTTATGGTGCTAGCGGAGGAGGTATTTTAATTGGTCGAGCTATTACGGAAAGACCTGATTTGTTTTCAGCAGCAATTGTAAGAGTTGGTGTTTTTAATACATTAAGATCTGAATTTGCACCTAATGGAAAAAACTTAGCTAAAGAATTTGGCTCGATAAAAGATTCTTTAGAATTTCAAGGATTATTGGAAATGGATGCCTACCATAAAGTTAAAAATAATGTTGAATATCCAGCTATTCTCTTAACTGGAGGGATTACTGATTCTAGAGTACCTGTATGGCATCAGGGTAAGTTTGCTGCAAAACTTCAAAACGCTAGCATTTCTAATAAACCTATTCTGTTATCCATTGATTTTAAAGGAGGACATGGTCTTAGTCAAAAAAATGATAAAAAGATTAATGAAATTACTAATATTATTTCCTTTGCCTTGTGGCAAACAGGACATCCTGATTACCAATTGAAATAGTAACATTAGAAATAATCAATAAAATTTACTTTTAATTTTTGAGATTTTACGATAAAGAAAACATCTAGGGGATTAAAGGGGCGGTATCGACCCCTTTACAAGTTTGCATTTTAACACGTTTAACGGGATAATATGCTAACTTGCTCAGTCATTTCTGACTGATTTTACCAGCAACCTACTCCTCCATTTCTTTTCATTTCCACTCCCCTTTTTTCTCCCTTTCCTCTCTTTTATTCTTCAGCTTATCCAAAGTTCAATTCTCATACTCCTCCATCAATCATCTTTCGCTTCTTCTCAAATTCTCCCATCTTAACTTCATCTAAAGTCTTAAACAACAATAACTCTTTAAAAGGCATAAAAAAAGGATCTTTAAACAATTTTTCTAAAAGTAAATCAAGTACGTTTCCATGTCTAAAAACCAAAAGCACTGTAGCATTCGTATCTATTCAAAACTCTATTGAAGGGTATCCTTGTGACATCGCCTTGATATACTTTTCAAGCTGTTTAATTACACGTTTAACCATTTTATCATTATAAAACTCTACCGAAAGCATATAGCGAATTGCTTTATTTTTAAGAAAAACTAAACTATCTGAGATAAGCCTTTTTTCATTTCATAATGAAAAACTAGCTAAAGAAGTAGTACCACTATGAAGTTGTTTTTTACGTTTATCAAAATAATAGTAATAATCTAACAACTCTAATGAAGTTAGTTCTACATCGTAAAAAACACTTCATATAAATAGTAATGGTAGCCAAACGATGTTCATAATCGCTTTAAAAAAGCTTCTGTTTGGTTTTGGTATAACGAATCCTATACCATTCAATAAAAAAACTCTTTGCTACCTATTAAATAAAATAATCTAAAAAAACACCAGCTAATTTTAAATAATAAATATTAAAACACCATAAAAATGAAGTTTTTTAAAATTAGAACCGATACTATAAATATTTTTTAGCTGGTAAGTAGGATTATTTAATTAAAATTTGATCGTTTTTGCCTCATAAAAACAACAATTAAAAAATTAATAAGATAGAAAAACCTATTATCAGCATAAATTAAGATAATTATTAATTGAAAAAAACTGTACAAAGCGTTTTAAAAGCCCTATAAATCTAATTTTATCAATAGAATTTAGTTAATTGCATTGGTATAATTAACATATAATCAAATTTAACCATCTAAATATTTGAATTAATCATTTTTAAGGTGGTTTTTTTTTACAAAATGAAATATATGAACACTAAATCTTTTTTTAAACTATTTACCCTACTACTATTAATTACTCAAATCATTTCTTGTAAAAAAGAAAAAGAAACTGATGAAAAAAAATCAAAAATATGGAACTATAACTCAGAAGTTATTATAAATAATTTTGAAGATAGCCTATATACAAAAAACCTAAAAAGCATTGAGGCTACAACTAATTTAGTAGCACTTTCTAAAGAAAACAAAGCGCTAGAAATAGCATTTAAAAAAGACGAAAAAATTAGCGGAGTAAGTTTCCATTCAGAACAACCATGGGATCTTGATAAAAACAAAAAATATAGTCTTGCTTTTGAAGCAAAAAGCTCTGGAAAAAACTCTACATTCATAGCGGTACGTATTACTAACAACCAGGGTAATTCTTTACGAAAAATAGTTAACATTCATCCTGATGAATTAAAATCATACTATTTAGATTTCACAATACAAGAAGAAGATGTAGCAAGCGGACTAAGAGATACACCTAAAGCATGGGAAACAGATGCTATACAAATGAAGATAAATGGACTTTTATCTGAAAGCGACTATTCAAAAATAACATCAATAGAAATCTACAAACAACAAGGTCTAAACGATAAAAAAATTGTATTAGATAATGTTCGTATTCTAGAAAATCCTGAACGGGATCCAAATTTCTTAACAGGAATTGTAGATAAGTATGGTCAAAATGCTAAAATGGATTTCCCTATTAAGGTTTCTTCTGATGAGGAATTAAAGAAAATTGCAGATGAGGAATTGAAATCTTTAGCAGAATACACATTAATGGCTGACAGAAGTCAATATGGAGGATGGAAAAATGGCCCTAAATTAAAAGCAACAGGTTTTTTTCGTAAAGAAAAAGTAAACGGAAAATGGGCTTTAGTGGACCCAGAAGGAAACTTATTCTTCTCTATAGGACTTGCTAATGTTCGTATGGCTAATTCTACTACATTTACTGGTATCGACTATAAAAATGATAGTATTAAACATAGAGATCCTGAAGATGTAACTCCAGAAGATTCTAAAGGGATTGTTGCTATTCCTAATGAAATTAGAAAAACTGCTTTTGTGTCCAACAAACTTCGTAACGACATGTTTATTGGCTTACCTTCATACGATGATCCTTTAGCAAATCATTACAGTTACAGAAGAGAATCTCATTTTGGACCTGTAAAACATGGAGAAACATACAGTTTTTATAGAGCAAATTTAGAAAGAAGATACGGAGAGCAATACCCTAATTCTTTTAATGATAAATGGCTTGAAGTTACTGAAAACAGAATGCGTAATTGGGGATTCACTTCTTTTGGAAACTGGATAGATCCTGAGTTTTATCATAGAAACAAGCTACCTTATTTTGCTAATGGTTGGATTATTGGAGATTTTCAAAAGGTATATTCAGGTGTAGATTACTGGGGGCCAATGCCAGATCCTTTTGATCCTGAATTTGAGCGTAGAGCTAAAAAATCTATCGACATCGTATCTAAAGAAGTTAAAAACAATCCTTGGTGTATTGGTGTATTTATAGATAATGAAAGGAGTTGGGGGTCTCCTAGTTCACATAAGACACATTACGGTTTAGTATTAGACGGATTATCTAAAGATAAAAACAGTTATTTGAAGAGAGAATTCATGAAAATATTGCGTAAAAAACATAAAACCATTGGTAGTTTAAATAAAGCTTGGGAAACAAATATTGCTAGCTGGGATGCTTTAGAAAAGGGAGTTGACTACAAAAAAGGTAAAGTTTTTGGTAAAAAAATGATTGAAGATTTCTCTATTTTATTAGAAACATTTGCCACAAAATACTTCCAAGTAGTACATGATGCTTTAGAGGTAAAAATGCCAAATCATATGTATTTAGGTTGTCGTTTTGCTGTTTGGGGAGTAACTCCAGAAGTACGTAAATCAGCAGCTAAATTTGTAGATGTATTTAGTTATAACTACTATAAAGAAGGAATTGGGAAAAAATATTGGGAGTTTTTAGAAGAAATTGACATGCCTACTTTAATTGGTGAATATCACATGGGGGCTCCTGATTCTGGTTTATTACATTCTGGTTTAATACATGCAAAAGATCAAAATGATAGAGCAAGAATGTGGGAAGATTATGCAAATTCTGTAATTGACAATCCTTATTTAGTTGGTTGTCACTGGTTTCAATATTTAGATTCTCCTCTTACAGGTAGAGCTCATGATGGAGAAAACTATAATGTAGGTTTTGTTTCTGCAACAGATATTCCTTATCCTGAAATGATAAAAAAAGCAAAGAAAATAAACTCTAGTTTATATACAAGGAGATTTGGAGATACCAAGAATAATGGAAATTAATTATTTCAAAAAGCTTCTAATATTATTTATAGCAGCTGTTTTTTTTACTTGTGAAGCGCAACAAAAAAATTTATTAAAATTACCAGATTATATTGCGCCAAAAGATCGAATTGCTTTTACTCTGTATACAGTTCATGAAAACACTTTAAAACTAACAGCTCAATTATATCCTGTAGAAAACACAGAACCTTTTGAAATCAGTTTAGAGATTTTAGAAAACAATCAATGGAAAAAAATAGCAGAAACTAGAGTAATTTACCCCGGTTATACAGCTCCTTTTAAGGTAAAAAACTGGAATGACACTAGAGAAACAAGATATAGAGTTAACCATAATAACACCTCTTTTTACGAAGGTATTATCAAAAAAAACCCGATAAATAAAGAGGAATTTGTTATGGCTGCTCTTACTTGTAACTCTATATACCCTGGTCATGGGGGTGATATTTCTAGAGAAGACATTATCTCTAATCTAAAAAAAATAAAACCAGATTTACTATTTTTTTCTGGAGATCAAGTATATGATCATAGTCAACATTATTTGTATTGGTTAAAATTTGGTAAAGATTTTGAAGAATTAATTAGAAACACTCCAACTATTACCATTCCTGATGACCACGATATTGGTCAGGGAAATTTATGGGGAGAAGGTGGAAAAAAAGCAGAATCTAGAAGAGGAAAATCTGGTGGCTATTATATGCCTGTAGAATATATAAAAGAGGTAGAAAGAGCCCAAACTAGTCATTTACCAGATCCATATGACTCTACTCCAATTAAACAAGGCATAGGAGTATATTATACAGATTTAAAATGGGGCGGAATAAGTTTTGCTATTCTTGAAGACAGAAAATTTAAATCTGGTCTTAATTTAGTTGCTAAGAAAAATCCAGATATTTTTCCTAATGGCTCTTTCGAAGCCATATTCGATCCTAAAATAGATACCAAAAGACTAGACGTTGATGGCACTGAACTCCTAGGAGAAAGACAGTTATTATTTTTAGAAAATTGGTCTACCGACTGGGAAAATGCAGAAATGAAAACAGTACTATCACAAACTATTTTTTCACAAGTAAATAATTTTTCTGGCAAACACAATAAAGAATTAATTGCTGATTTTGATACAAACGCTTGGCCACAAACAGGAAGAAACAAAGCTCTTTCTATAATTAGGAAAAGTTTTTCTTTTATGGTTGCAGGTGATCAGCATTTAGGTTCTGTGGTTAAACATGGTATTAATGATTGGGGAGATGCTGGTTATTCATTTTGTACTCCTGCTATTGCTAATTTTTGGTTGCGATGGTGGGATCCTAAACAACCTGGTAAAAACAAAGCTAAAAAAGCCCCTTATTATACTGGTGATTTTTTAGATGGATTTAAAAATAAAATGACTGTTAATGCGGTTAGTAACCCTACTTTACCAGAAATTAAAAAAGGAGGTAAATTATCAACTAGAGCTGCTGGATACGGAATTGTAAGATATCATAAAAAAAATAGAGAAATTACCTTTGAATGCTGGGGAAGAAATGTCGATATTACAGATTCTAAAAGCAAACAATATCCTGGATGGCCTATTACAATTCAACAAACAGATAATTTTATTATTAAAAATGGATTTCAGTTACCAACTTTAAAAGTTTCAAAAGAAAATCAGATAATAACAGTTAAAAAATCAACCACAGGAGAAGTAATTTCCTCTCTTAGAATTAAAGGAAAAATATACCAACCTAAAGTATTTGAAAAAGGTAATTATACAATAGAAATAGGAGAAAAAGAACAAAAAAAGATATTGGTAAACATCACTGTTAAAAAACGGAATAATAAAATTTTAAAAATTAATATCTAATCCTAGTAGCATTTCGTAGTTAATTCTATTTCTATAGAGCTATCTATCTAAACAACAGTTAATTACAAACAAGTATATTGTTTTGTGAATTGTATGTAAACGCACACAGGATGAAGACACTAAAAGAGATTGACAAACAATCTTTTACTGATCGATTTACAACAGATCGAAATTGTCATGAATTTTTAGCTGAATTAAAACGGACAGATGGTTATAGCTCTAAAAAATGTGGATCAACAACTTTTTTCAAAAGAAAGCAATCATATAGTCGCCGTTCTAGTAAATGTGGTTATGATGAAACTTACAACAGCAGGAACTTTATTTCTTCAACTTAAGTTTGATGTCTTGAAAGCTTTCGGGATGATTTATGAGATTACAACCAATAAGAAAGAAACTAATAGCAGAACGTTTTGAGCTAAATCTAAAAGACCACTTAGGGTTTTCGTCAAAAAGTTCAACTAGTAATGACCAATATCCTCTAGAAAGAGATGTTTATATGGATGAGTTTGAAATCACACCGCAAAAGGGAGAACAAAGTAGAAGTAAAAGCGATAAAAAAAATGAGAGTAGTGGATTGTTTTTGCAACATAAAGATAATACTGCAATTAATATTCAAAAGCAGATCTAGTATAAAAATATAATCAATGTTACTTTTTAAGGTAAATTTGATAAAGACAACTCCAAATAATATTTAAATAAAACACAACAAAAATAAAAACACGATGACCAAACTTATTAGAAAAATTTGCCTTCTTACTGCATGCCTAATCACAACCATACATTCTGTTAATGCTCAAGAAATAGACTCACAAACTGATACTAAAAAAAACAACTCAGAAGCGAGAGTTACTGGATTAAGATATAACTGTGTACATGTATTGCAACTTGAGAAAACTCTTAAACTCTATCAAGAAATTTTAGGCTTTAAAATGTCGGATGCAGAAATACTTAAAAGCCCTGGAGTGGAAGGAATGTTAGTTTTAAAACTAAAAGCAAATGATTTTGAGATTGCCTTATCTGTAACTCCTCCTCAATATATGAGCGCACTTGCACCTATTGGAAACACAAATCACAATCATTTTATGCTTAAAGTAAATAATATTGGTCCTATAGGAGATAAACTAAAAAAAGAAGGATATGCATTGGAAAATGATAATTATGTTCGCGATAAATATACTTTTTTCACGGGTCCTAATGGAGAAATAATAGGTCTCTCTTCTTGGTAATAAAGAGACAAAAATAGATACGCTCAAATTATCATGAATAATTCTTTTGCAATACCAATTGTTGTCCTTTTAAGAATGCAGAAACTAATTTTGTTTCGTTAAAAGAAGTGCATTTTTTATCAGGAAAACAATACGCTATAGCTTTGGCATATAATTCTTTTAATGTATCAGGAGCAGCTAAAAATAAATGATCTACAGTTGTTGAAATATTAGATAATTCATCCCCTATAAGTAAACCGCTTAAAAAATAAAAATTATCTTCTTTTTCTATCTTATTTAATAAATGTTTTACTCGAACACTAAATAAATTTGCTAAAGCATTTTCATGAAACCCTTTAGACACTCCTTTTAAAAAGAACTGTTCTCGCTGAATAGTCCAAGGAGTACTTTGTATGTTCGTTTTTAAAATACTGTGTTGAGACAACATTTGAAACAATTCTCCTGTCATAAAAGATGAAAATGACGAGAAACTATTATTTTCAAATAACAAATGCTTACTATGTGTACCAGGCAATAGGAGCATTCCTTTTTTTACAGATGCAAGTTGACTAATTAAACCTAATGCTTGTGTTTCTTCTCCTCGCATAACACCAAAATCACTTTTAAATCCAGAGGTTATTAAAAAATGATAATCTCTAGATGTAAAAGATTCCACATAAAATTGTTCCCCACTAACAATAGGCATATTAGCATAAGGTAAATCTATAATACCAATACTAGAAGACGCCATTCCTGAAATAATAACAGGATATATATTAGCTTTACTAAAATGATTAGCAAGTAACTTAACTAAATGTTCTATGAAAAAATCTTTTTGAGATACTTCTTGTTGCTGCAAAAAATCTTGATATACAAATTTAATGCCGTCTGTAGATTCATATTCAGACAGTATTTCTAAATTAGAGAAGTCTACTAATCGTATTCTAAGATTACTGGTTCCCCAATCGACACTAATAAATTTAGTTATTTTCATATAATTACCAATTTGTAAATGAACCATCAGGCTTTTGTAATCGAGGAACCTCTACAGGTTTAAATAATTGTTTAACTGCTAGCTCTTCATTAAACTCTACACCAAGACCAGGAACCGTAGGAATTTTATAATTAGCACCTTCTAACTCAGGTTGTACTGGATAAAAATTAGGATCATTTGTACCGTTTTGTTCTGCAGGCGTATTAATTTCTTCTAACCAACTAAAATTAGCGCAAGCAGCTGCTAAATGTATAGATGCAGCTGTACATATTGGTCCTAAAGGATTATGAGGCATTACATCAATATAATGTGTTTCTGCCATAGCTGCTACTTTCTTTGCTTCTGTTAAACCCCCTACATTACAAACATCTATACGAGCAAATTGCGTTAATTGTTGTTCTAAAAAAGGAGAAAATTGCCATTTACTAGCAAATTCTTCACCAATAGCAAATGGTACATCCGTCATTTTTCGTAATGTCTCATAAGACTTTGGAGATTCATCTCGTATAGGTTCTTCAATAAAATCTAAAGTTCCTACAGGCATTTTTTGTAAAAAAGAAACCGTTTCTGGTACAGAAAGCCTAGAATGATAGTCAATTCCAAGCACCACTTTACTGCCAATTTCTTTACGTAAAGCAATAATCCATTCGCTAATTTCATGTATAGAAGTACGTGCATCAAAAACAGAAGTTTCCTTTTTAGAAAGATATTCGGCAGGAGCTAACCGAATTACATTCCAATTATTATTCAAAAGCGTAGTAGCTTTAGAAAGTAATTCATCGTAAGATGTAAATAACAAAGAAGCAAAACAAGGTACATATTCACGTTGTTTACCTCCTAAAAGTTCATACACAGGAACCTGTAAATATTTTCCTTTAATATCATGTAGCGCTATATCTATAGCAGAAATAGCTGCAGTTAAAACACGACCACCTTCAAAATACTGACTACGATATAATTCTTGCCAAATGGCTTCAATTGCTCTAGGATCTTTCCCTATTAAAAATGAACGAAAATGCTTAATCGCTCCTACAACAGCCAATTCTCTAGTAGAAAGTCCAGAAGCTCCCCAACCATAAATTCCACTACTCGTTTCTACTTTAATAACCAATTGACTTCCTTTACCAACATTTATAGGAAAGGTTTTAATGTCTGTAATTTTCATAAATAATCGAAATATTTAGTTGTATTTATTGCAAAAAACAAGACCTTCTTTATATCTAAAAATAAAATCATTCATCTTTTTTGAATAGTATGCAATATATAATGCTTAAAAGTAAAAAAACTTTATATATTTAGACTTGATTTAAAAATTAAATTAATGGGAAAACCAACCAAAAAAAGGTATGAAATACTATTCTTAGTCTTTATAACTGTAGTAATTAATTATTTAGATAGAGTAAATATTTCTGTAGCTGCAAGTGCAATTGAAAAAGAATGGGGACTTACCACAGTACAAATGGGACTTATTTTTTCTGCTTTTGCATGGACGTACTCAATATTACAAATACCTGGAGGTGTATTAGTAGATAAAGTCAAAGCTCGTTTTTTATACCCTGTTATTTTAGTTCTATGGTCGTTAGCAACTTTGGTACAAGGGTTTGTGAGTTCCTTAATGTCTTTAATAGGCTGTAGAGCCGCTATTGGTATTTTTGAAGCTCCTTCCTATCCAATTAACAATAAAGTAGTAACAAGTTGGTTTCCAGAAAAAGAAAGAGCAAGTGCTATTGGAATTTATACATCTGGTCAATTCATAGGATTAGCATTGTTAAACCCTATTTTAGTAATTATTCAAACTTCCTTTGGCTGGAGAGGTTTATTTATTATTTCTGGATTAATTGGAATTGTTTGGGCATTTATATGGTATACATTTTATAGAGATCCGCACAATCATAAAAAAATTAATAAAGAAGAATTAAAATATATTGCTGAAGGAGGAGGTTTAGTAGATGGTGCTTCTAAAAAAGAAATAAAAGAAAAGTTTGATTTTAAAGATTTAGTTGAAGCATTCTCTCATAAAAAACTATGGGGAGTGTATATAGGTCAGTTTTGTTTAGGTTCATTATTCATTTTTTTCTTGACTTGGTTTCCTAAATATTTGGTAGATTATAGAGGTTTAGACTTTATAAAATCTGGATTCTTAGCATCTATTCCTTTTTTAGCTGCTTTTGTAGGAGTACTCTTATCAGGGTTTGTTTCTGATGGTTTAGTTAAAAAAGGGTTTTCTGTTGAGTTTTCAAGAAAAACCCCTGTATTAATAGGTATGTTATTATCTATTTGCATTATTGGAGCAAATTATACTAATAATACAACCTTAGTTATTGTCTTTTTATCCATTGCTTTCTTCGGAAATGGACTAGCATCCATAACCTGGGTTTTTGTTTCTTTAATGGCTCCTAAAAAATTAATTGGTTTAATTGGCGGTGTTTTTAATTTTATAGGAGGCCTTTCTGCTGCTATAACTCCAATTGTAATCGGATTTTTAGTGGAAGGAGATGCAGAAAAAGAAGGTGCTTTTGAGCCTGCATTATTTTATATTGGAACTCTAGCTTTTATTGGTTTTTGTAGTTATTTATTTTTAATAGGAAAAGTAAAAAGAATAGAAATATAATGAGAAAATTATTTTATTTAATTGTATGCACAAGTATCTTTTTTAATTGTACAACAACGACAACTAAAAAAAAGGTCTATGAAACCATAGGATATATTCAAAAAATAGAGGACGCTTTCGACACGTATGTAAACCCAAATACCAAAATTGAAATTATATCTAAAGGATATATATGGACAGAAGGGCCATTATGGTTAAAAGAAGAACAAGCACTTATCTTTTCAGACGTTGTAGCAAATACTGCTTATAAATGGACAGAAAAAGATAGTATTTCTGTTTTTTTATCTCCTAGTGGCTATACTCAAGAAGGAAAAGGACAAGGTTCAAATGGATTATTTTTAGATAAAAAAGGAAATATCGTCCTTTGTCAAACAGGAGACAGAAAAGTAGCTGCTTTAGAACAAATTAGTACACAAGGAGCTAATCCACAGTACAAAACATTAGCAGAAACTTTTGAAGGAAAACGATTCAATGCGCCTAACGATTTAGTAATTGATAGTAATAATACCATTTATTTTACGGACCCTAACTTTGGCTTATCTCCAGAAACAGCAAAAGAACTAGATTTTCAGGGAGTTTTTAAAATTAATAAAGAAGGAAATGTACAACTACTAACAAAAAAGTGGCCCACACCTAACGGAATTCATATATCTCCTGATGAAAAAACATTATATATTGCAAACTCTGAACCTGCTCTTTTAATAGCTTACGATATTACAGAGGAAGGTACTCTTATAAAAGAAAGAATCTTATTTGATATGCAAACTATGCTAACCAATAGTGTGGCAAAACAAAAACCAGATGGAATGGCCATAAAAAAAGATGGAACCATTTTTCTAGCTGGACCAGATGGTGTTTTAGTTCTTACGCCAGAGGGAAAACATTTAGGAACTATAAGAACAGATAAACTAACAGCAAACTGTGTGTTTAATGAAGACGAATCTGTTTTATATATAACATGCCATCAACTAATTTTAAGAGTTCAATTAAAACCTTAAATAATTTATGAATACTACTTTTTCAGAAACATTACTAACTAAAGTTCCGGTAGTAGGAATTTTAAGAGGATACAGTAAAGAACAAATACATAAAATTGTAGCTACTTACTATCAAGAAGGTTTTACCAATATTGAAATTACTAAAAATACAGCGAATGCTACCGAAATAATTAAAGAATTGGTAGAAAAGTATCCTACTTCTTTAAATGTAGGAGCAGGTACAGTATTAACTGAACAAGATTTAGATGAAGTAATAGAAGCTGGAGCGCAATTTGTAGTAACTCCTGTTGTAAATGAAAAAATTATAACAAAATGTGTAGCTTTAAAAATACCTGTTTTTCCTGGAGCTTTTACTCCTACAGAAATATATAACGCCTGGTCGTTAGGAGCTCGTATGGTTAAATTATTCCCAGCAGCTAATACCGAAGTAAGCTATTTAAAAAATGTATTAGCTCCTTTAAATAATATTCAAATTATGCCAACAGGAGGAGTAAACATCGATAATATGGAAGCCTATTTAAATGCAGGAGCAAAAGCATTCGGAATGGGTGGGTTACTCTTTCCTAAAAAGTTAATTTTAGATGGTAAATGGGAAGAGTTAGCAATTCATCTGAGAAATATTAAGCAAAAGATTACAACAATTACGTGAAATTTGAATTAAAATAAAAACAGCTAAAACGTTATAGTTTTATCATACTGTTAGGTTTTTGTCAAGTAAGGAATATGTAATTTAAACGACCTTAACATTATATTTGTAACAATAATAGATGTTAATTTTTAAATTATATGAAATCAAAAATTATTTTTTTAGCGATAATCGCAATTTTTCACTTCAGTTGTTCTTCTGATGATTCACCACAAACAATGGATTCTAACTCAGGAGATGAAATGGGAGATACCGATGAAGCTACGGATGGTAATAATGGAGGCACTGATGGTGGAGAAAATACTGCTGAAACATGGATAACAATTCCTGTTCCAGCTAATCCGGGTGCTGGAATGAAATGGGAATTCAATGCTGACGTTTCTGATGATTTTAAATATTTAGCACCAGCAGCGAATAAAGGAAGTTCTTTTACGAAAAAATGGGAGGATTGGTACCATAACCCATGGGAAGGTCCTGAACCTACAAAATGGAAAAGAGAAAATTCTTATGTTAAAGACGGAATGCTTCATATTCTTGGAGATAGACCAGCTGGAACTACAATAACAAATACAGGTATCATTACCTCTAAAATACAAGTACAGTTTCCTGTTTATGTAGAAGCAAGTGCAAAAGTGATGAACTCTACCTTAGCAAATGGAATTTGGATGTTAAGCACAGATGATACCCAAGAAATTGATATTGCAGAAGCTTATGGTAGTGATCGCTGGAATAATCCTTGGTTTGCACCAGATAGAATGCATTTAAGTCATCATGTTTTTATAAGAGATCCATTCACAGACTGGCAACCTCATGATGAAGGTAGTTTTTATACAGATGGTAGTACTATTTGGAGAGAGGATTTTCATAGGTATGGAGTATATTGGAAAGATCCATGGAACTTAGAATACTATATCGATGGTAAGCTAGTAAGAACAAGATCTGGAAAGGCAGAGATAGATCCACAAGATCATACCAATGGAACTGGTTTAAATAAGGCAATGGATCTTATTATTAATGCAGAAGACCAAACTTGGAGAGCAAATGATGGTTTATCTCCAACAAATGCAGAATTAGAAAATAAGGAAAATAATACTATGAAAGTAGATTGGATTCGTATTTTTAAACCTGTACAACAGTAAAAACACATGCATTAAGTTCATAAAATCTTTAAAAAATATTTTATAGCTACTAAATAAAAAACATAAAACTACACATAATGTAGTTTTATGTTTTTTGGTTTAGTTACTTTTTCACTTGATAAAGTTTCGCATAAGCAGTAGGGCTTATATTTTTTCTTTTCTTAAATTGTCTGTTAAAATAACTCAAACTATTAAATCCTGAAGTAAAACAAACTTCTGAAATCGTTAAATCAGATTCCGATAGCAACTTAGAGGCTTTTGCTATCCTAAGCCCATTAATATACTCTGTAAAAGTAGTTTTAGTACGTTTTTTAAAATACTTACAAAAAGATGATTTACTCATATGAACTTTTTCTGCAATAATTTCTAATGATATTTCTTGTTCTAAATTATCGAAAACATAATTCAATATTTTCTGAAATCTAGCACTATCTTTCGCTTGATAAAATTGGGAACTCTGTGTTGTTGATAATAATCTTTGATTAGTATCTAGACTTAACTCCTCTAAAAGAGTATAAAAAGCAAGTAATCGGTGTATTCCTGTAAGCCTACCAAGAACTTTTATCTGTTTTTCATACTTTTTTCCATCTATAAATTGAATACCACTTGTTGCTTTTTTTAATAACAAATGAATATTCTTCATTTCAGGAAGTTCCTGTGTAAAAAATAAATCTTCTTTAAATTGAAAAACTTGACTTTTAGCAATTAACTCTTTTCTTTCGTAGAAAACAGTATCACAACGCCAATAATGAGGTAGCTTTGGTCCAATTAAAACAAAATCTCCTGCAGTAAAAAGCTCTGCACTTGTTCCAACAAATCGAGTTCCATATCCAGAATTAATATAAGTAAGCTCATATTCATTATGAAAATGCCATGGCGAATCAAAATAGTTTTGCTTGAATTCTGATAGCAAAAAAGATTGTTGATTCGAATAAAAAAGTTGCTCATTAATAGCTCTCATAATCCAATATGTACTTTAAATTTATAAAAATACATTATTTAGGAAATATAGTTCAATTAATTAACAATATTCGTCAAGAATTAAAACTGAAATAATATCAAATTTGTAAAAAAACAATCCAATATTTATGAAAAGTGAATTTCCAGATCCTTTTGAGGAAGCAAGACAAGATTCGGGTTTAGGGCACATGGATGATCAAAATGATCCAGTAGCTATGATTTTACGTCATAAAGATGTTAGAAAAACGGCGCACAATTGGAAAACATATCAATCTGGTGCAATTCCTGGTAGAATTGTAGTACCATCTGAAGTAAATATTAGAGATATTAGACAAATTCCTTTTGAAGTAGACCCTCCTTTACACAAAGATTTTAGAAACTTATTAGAAGAATGGTTTAAAAGACCAAATAAGGAAGTATATCAAGAAAAACTAACTCATCAAATTTCTACATTAATTGATGACGTGTTAAAAAAGGATACAACGGATGTAGTAACTGATTTTGCACTTAAATTACAATCGAGAGCATTAACATTACTATTAAACACTCCATATATAGAATCAGAAACTTTCATTTCTTGGGGTACTCATGTATTTAGAAGTGAAGGAGATAATTTAGATGCTTCAAAAGCGAATGTTTTATATGATTATTTAGATAAAAAAATTAATGAAGCAAGAGAAAATATAGGGGAAGATTTATATTCTGTTTTGCTACAAGCTGAAGTAAATGGAAAAAAACTAACACATGATGAAATAAAAGGAATCATGATTTTAACATTTGCTGGAGGAAGAGATACTGTTATTAATGCAGTAACCAATACCATTGCTTATTTCGCAGAACATCCAGAATCCTTATTAGACATTCAAAAGAACCCTGATAAAATTAACAGAGCCGTAGAAGAACTAATTCGATACTTTTCTCCTTTAACACACATGGGAAGAGTTGTTACTGAAGATGCACAAATTTGCGAACATGCAATAAAAAATGATACAAGAGTATCTTTATGCTGGGCATCAGCAAATCGAGATGAAACTGTATTTGAAAATCCAAACGAAGTTAATTTTGACAGAAAAATGAACCCTCATGTAGCTTTTGGGTTTAGTCATCACAATTGTTTAGGAGCAACACACGCGCGTCAGGTAATGCGAATATTATTAAAGCTTTTAGCAAATAAAATAACATCTATAAGTATTCTAAAAAGTAGAGAAAATATTGAAGAACTAGGAGAATTCCGTCGTAAAATAGGATTTCATGAGTTAATAGCAAAGTTTACTAATTAAAAAATAAAATAATGGCAGAAATAACTTTTATAACCAGTGATAACGAAAAAGTAGTATTAGAAGCAAACTCTGGGAATGTAATGCAATTAGCTGTAAACAACGGAGTAAAAGGTATTGATGGAGACTGTGGAGGGGTTTGTTCTTGTGCCACTTGTCATGTTTTTGTTGCAGAAAAAGATCTAAATAAAGTAGGTAAAGCAAGTAGTATTGAAGCAGACATGCTAGAATTGGCAGACGATGCTAACGAATTTAGTCGTTTATGTTGTCAAATAGAAATTTCAGATGATATTAATGGCGTAGAATTAACCATTGCTAAACAATAAATTATATGTCGCAGGATAAAACTTGTGTTATTATTGGTGCCAGTCATGCAGGAGTAAATTTAGCTTTTAATTTACGTAAAGAAGGCTGGAAAGGAAACATTATAATATTTGATAAAGATCCCAAATTACCATATCACAGACCTCCTTTATCTAAAAAATATTTAGAACTAGAAGATAGTATTGAAAATCATCTTTTAAGGTCTGAAGAAAATTACCTAAAAGAGAACATAGATTTAAAAACAGGTATATCTGTTATTAATATAGATACGCAAGAACAAATCGTTACACTTGAGGGAGGAGAAACTCAAAACTATGATACACTAGTTTTTGCCACAGGAGCTCGTGCATTTATTCCTCCAATAAAAGGAATAGAGAAAGCTAAACATGTATTTAGCCTTAGAAATGCTAAGGATGTTGATGAAATTCGTAAGGCTTTAAAAAATAGTAATCAGAAGAAAGTGGTGGTAATTGGAGGCGGTTATATCGGACTTGAAACTGCTGCTTCCTTAAAAAAATTAGGCGCTCATGTTACTGTTTTAGAAAGAGAAGAACGCATTTTAGCAAGAGTAACAACAGCACATTTGTCCAACTTTTTTAGTCAGCTTCATACATCAAACGGAGTAGAAATTTTCACCAATAAAAATGTCATAGAAATAACCAGAAATCATCAAGTGATTTGTGATGATGCTTCTTCTTTTGAAGCTGATATTATTATTGTAGGTGTTGGTATAAAAGTAAATACTGAATTAGCAGAACAAATTGGACTTAAAATGAAGAACGGAATTTGTGTAAATACCAAAATGGAAACCTCCCAGGAAAACATTTATGCTATTGGTGATTGTACCTATCACTACAATCGTTTTTATAATCGTTTTGTACGATTAGAATCTGTTCAAAATGCAGTAGACCAAGCTAAAATAGCAGCTAAAAACATTCATAACATCGAAACTGAATACGATACTATTCCTTGGTTCTGGTCAGATCAATACGATGTAAAACTTCAAATGGTAGGCTTGGCAGATGGTTTTGATGATTTAGTAATTAGAAAAGAAGCCGAAAAGAAGTTTTCTATTTGGTATTTTAAAGAAAATCAGCTTTTAGCTGTAGATTCTATTAATAATGCTAAATCTTATGTATTAGGTACAAAATATATTAAAACAAAAACAATTATTGATAAAATAAAACTGGCTAATCCAGAATCTAATTTAAAATCAATAGCTACAATTAAATAAAACAACAAACTATGAGCACTGTTGCATGTAAAGCCGCTATTTCTATCGGAGATGGTACGTTTACAATTGAAACTATTACTGTTAATCAACCAAAAAAAGATGAAGTATTGGTTAAAATGAAAGCTTCTGGATTATGCCATACAGATCATGATTCTTTAACATGGGGAATGCCTATTATATTAGGTCATGAAGGTGCTGGTATTGTAGAAGCTGTTGGTGAAGAGGTTACCAAATTTAAAAAAGGAGATGAAGTAATTTTAAATTGGGCAACTCCTTGTTATGAATGTTTTCAGTGTCAAGAAGGCAATCAACATATTTGCGAAAAAAATTCTCCTGTAATTGCAAGTCATGCCGGCAAATTTCCGGGAGGACATGTAGCTATTGAAGGAACTAAATGGAATGGAAAACCTATTGAAAGATCTTTTAATATCGGAACCTTATCTGAATTTTCTTTAGTAAGGTCATCTGCATTGGTAAAAAAAGAAAGTTCTAAACTATCTTTTGAAGCAGCTTCTATTGTTTGTTGCGGGGTAATGACTGGTTGTGGTTCTGTTTTTAATACTGCCGAAGTAAAATTAGGAAGTTCTGTTGTGGTATTAGGAACTGGAGGTGTTGGTTTAAACGTAATTCAAGCTGCAAGAATTTCTGGAGCAACAAAAATAATTGCTGTTGACATCAATGAAAATCGTTTAGAAATGGCAAAAAAATTCGGTGCTACAGATACCATTTTAGCAGATGCAAATGATACAGGTTTAAATAATGCTGCTAAAATTGTAAAAAGTATGACAGATGATAGAGGAGCAGATTATGCTTTTGAATGTACTGCCGTTCCTGCTTTAGGTGTTGCTCCTTTAGCAATGATTAGAAACGCTGGAACTGCTGTTCAGGTAAGTGGTATAGAAGAAGAAATAACGGTAGATATGCGTTTATTTGAATGGGATAAAAAATATATCAATCCTTTATATGGTTCTTGCAGACCAGAAATAGATTTTCCAAAATTAGAAGCTTTACATGCTAAGGGAGATTTACTTCTTGATGAAATGATTACAAACACATACACTTTAGATAATTTACAACAAGCTTTTGATGATATGTTATCTGGCAAAAATGCTAAAGGAGTTATTACTTTTTCTTAACCTAACTGCATGAAATCAAAATTTAAAACTATTGAAGTTTCAAATGCAGAGTTTGAATCAGATAATTTACGCTTTATCACTATAAAAACCCCAAATCTTAAAGGAAGAGGAGATATTTGTTTATATGTTCCTTCTGCAAAATTAGAAGCTAATACACCATTGGTAATTTTGTTACACGGTGTTTATGGTAGTGCTTGGATTTGGAGTCAAAAAGCAGGTGTACATCGTACTGCAGAACGAATGATTTCTACTAACGAAATAAAACCTACCGTAATTGCCATGCCTTCTGATGGCCTTTGGGGAGATGGCTCTGCTTATTTACCACACAATAATTTTAATTTTGAAAAATGGATTGCTGAAGACGTTATTACCGCCGTAAAAGAAGTTGTAGAAACCATTACTGACAGTTCTAAAGTTTTTATAGGAGGACTTTCTATGGGAGGTTATGGTGCATTACGATTAGGTGCTAAATATTCAAATACATTTTCTGGTTTTTCTGGTCATAGTTCTATTACAGATATACCTCAAATGGGTTTATTTGTAGAGGAAGAGTTAAAAAATTACAAACAAAAAAATTCTGCTGAAGCATCTGTTTTTGAAACTATTAAAAACAATAAAGAAAATATTTCTCCTTTTAGATTTGATTGTGGTAGAAATGATGAATTAATTGAACATAATCGAAAGTTACACCAGCAGTTAGTAAAGGAAAACATTTCTCATATTTATGAAGAATTCGAAGGAAAACATGAGTGGTCTTACTGGGAAAATCATGTTGAAGATAGCTTACGTTTTTTTAATAAACTATAACTAATTTCTTATAAAAAAATAGCTCTTCATCCATTCTATCTTAAAATTAGATGAAAAAACAAAAGTAAAAAAACACCTTATAAGTACTTTTCTACTTTTGTTTTTAGCTTTTTAATTTGAATAATCTAAATAGATTGTTCTTTTTTGCAAATACCCTTCAATACCGAAAATTCCATCTTCTCCTCCCATTCCTGAAGTTTTATGTCCTGAATGATATCCTTGAATATAACCTACTATTTGATGATTAATAAATACAGTTCCTACTTGCATTTCATTTATTGCTTTCATATGCTTTTTATAGTCATTACTATATAAATATGCTGAAAGCCCTTCTTCTCGTTCATTTGTGTATTGTAAAGCTTCCTCAAAACCAGATACTTTCATAATTGGTAGTACTGGAGCAAACAATTCACTTTGAATTGTTGCTTGATTATTTTTTACATTAGTTAAAATGGTAGGAGCATACCAATTTCCTTTTTCGAAAAAAGCTCCCTCTGGTCGTTTTCCTCCTAAAACTAATTCTGCTCCTTGCGCTATATTTTCTTTCACTAATTCGTCTACTCTATTCAAACCTAAACTACTAACATTTGGTCCCATATGAACAGATTGATCAAAAGGATCACCAACTTTTATTTGTTTTACCCTTTTAATAAGCTTTTCGGTAAATTCATCTGCTATTTTTTCATCTACCATTACCATTTCATTACAAATGCAAACTTGACCACAATTTGCATAACGAGAAATTGCAGCGGCTTCTACAGCCTTATCAATATCCGCATCATCACAAACAATGAAAGGAGCTTTTCCACCTAATTCTAAAATCAATCCTGTAATATTATTTGAAGCCGCTTTGTATATAGCTTTTCCTGCACGCGTACTTCCTGTTAAACTAATTAACTTTGTTATTGGGCTTTCTACTAGCAAAGAAGCTGTTTGTGCATCTTTAGTAGAAATTAAATTAATAACTCCTTTAGGCACGCCTGCATCCTCTACTAATCTACAAAACTCAGAGGCTGTTACAGGAGTTAGTTCGTGAGGCTTAATAATCATTGTATTTCCTGTAACTAACGCAGGACCTACTTTTCTTCCTATAAGTGCTAATGGATAATTAAAAGCACATAAACCCACTGTAACTCCAAAAGGAACCTTATGTATGGCTAAATGTTCATTCGCAGCATCTGAAGGAAATATTGCGCCTTGAATTCGTCTAGCTGCTTCTCCTGAATACGTTAAATAACGAATTGTATCGTCTACTTCACCTAATGCTTCTAGATATGTTTTCCCTTGTTCTAACACCAATAATTTGGCAAAATACTCTCTTTCTAATTTCAATTTTTCAGCAATTGTAAAAATATAATTAGCTCTGGTTTGTGCGGGTAATAATTGCCAGGTAAGTTGTGCTTTCTCCGATGTTTCTAATGCATATTTTACATCTTCTACTGTATTGGCAGTTACTGTAGAAAACACTTCATTGTTTACAGGATTTCTTACCTCAATAACATCTCTTGTTGAACTATCTAACCATTCTCCATTAATATAGCTTCTGTAATGTTTTATTTGTTGACTCATTTTATTCTTTTTTTAGTGAAAAACTGCTGCTGTTTATTTAAACTTGGGAATTCTTTTTTCTACAAATGCTTTAAAACCTTCCTTAGCATCTTCTGTATCGTATAGTGTATTTACGCATGAGGTTTCAAAATTTAATGCTTCAGTAGCATTCATTCCTTTGTGTTGAATAACATATTTTTTTATCGTCTTCATCGCTATTTTTGGTCCATTTGCAAGTTTATCTACAAATAACCCTACTTCTTCCTCGAAGGTTTCTACAGCATATAGCTGATTAAAAAGCCCAAAACTGTAAGCTTTTTGGGGAGATATGCTATCTCCTGTTATTAGTAACTCCATTGCTTTAGATGCTCCTATTAAATCAATAAGTCTTGGTGTTCCTCCATTCCCTGGCATTAATCCAAGTTTTACTTCTGGTAACCCTACTAGATAATTACCCTCAGATGCTAACCTTATATCACAAGCCATTGCTAATTCTAATCCTCCTCCTAGTATATGCCCACAAATACTTGCTACATAAATTTTTTCACTAGATGTAATTGTTTCTGCCACCTTTCGTGCTACTTTTACCATTTCAGCATTTTCTTCATTGGTATTAGAACTAAAAATTTTAATATCTGCACCAGCACAAAAAAACTTTTTGGAGGCACTATTTATCACAACAACTTTTATGTTACTATCTTTTTCAATTTCTAATAATGTTTGGTTTATGCGCAATAAATAATCTCGAAAATAACTATTTGCTGGCGGTCTATTTAGACTAACAAAAGCTTTGTTGTTTTCTTTTTTTACTAAGAGTTCTGATAGAATATTTTTCATCTTAAAACTATGTTATAAAATCATTTCTTTTTCAATTTCTGAATTATGTTCTCCTAATTTAGGAGTGCCTGCTTTTGACCAAAGTATTGTATCATTAATTTGTATTGGACATCTTGTAGTTTCAAATTTTGTAGTTTCTGATAATTCTATTTCTTGAATCATATCTAAAACTTTAAAAGCTTCTTCATCAAATAGTTTAGACCAATTTAAGACATTTGCGCACCAAATATCAGCAGGCTCTAAAACTGCAAGCCATTCTAATGTATTTGCTGTTTTTAAATGAGTTGCTAAGATCTTTTTTATTTCATCTCGCTCATCATACCAACTCTCTGGAGTTTCAAAATTTAATAAACTAGGGCAGTTCAACAACTGTCCTAAAAAAGGTATTTGTCCCATCGCTAATGCTAAAAAACCATCTTTAGTAGCATATACTCCATATGGAGCGCCAAGATATGGGTGTGCATTATTCGTTTTTGTACGCTTTGTAGGTTGCCCTCCATCGTGAAAATAAGTTGTTATCGATTCGAACTGAAACTCTAAAACAGATTCTAACATACTAACCTCTACCAACCCTCCTATTTTATGCTTCGCTTTTCTAAGTAAACAAGCAAGTATTCCTTGAGAAAGATGCGCTCCTGCTATAAGATCTACAATTGGTAAACCCATTGGTATTGGTCCATCTCCATCGTTACCACTTAAAGTGGTTAACCCAGATAATGCTTGCAATAATAAATCTTGCCCTGGTTTATTTTTCCATGGCCCCTCTTTGCCATACCCTGAAATTTCACCATAAATAATGGTGTCGTTAATTTTACGAACAGTATCGTAATCGATTCCTAATCGATTTACAACTCCTGGTCTAAAATTATGAATTAAGACATCTGCTTTTTTTATTAATTTATATATTTTTTCTCTCTGCAATTCATCTTTCAGGTTACCTTGATAACTTTGTTTGTTTCTATTTATCGCATGAAAAATTGAAGAGCTATCTTCAAAAACGACGTTTGAATTATATAAGTGACGACAAATATCTCCTGTTTCTGGTTGTTCTATTTTTATAACTCGAGCTCCTAAATCTGCTAATCTTAAACTGGCAGATGGCCCAGAGAGAAACTGACTAAAATCTAAAACAATTATTCCTTCTAAAGGTTTAAATATCATATTAATTTAGATTAAATTCTTGATTAATAGCTGTTGTATGTTGTCCAACTTTTGGTGCAGATTTTTTTGAAAAAATACGCTGTTTATCAATTCGAATTGGACAACGAGTAGTTCTTATAATTTCTTCTTTTATAGTTTCCACAGTTTGATCCATTTCTAATACTTTATAAGCTTCATGATGTAAGAATTCTTTATAATTAAATACATCTGAACACCAAATATCTTTTGCTTCTAAAATAGACAACCATTCTTTGGTTGTTTTTTTGTTTAAAATAGCATTTAAGTATGTCATTATTTCATCTCGTTTTTCAAACCAACTTTCCTTGGTGCTAAATTCTAAAGGTAATTCTTCTTTAATAGCTATAAACAATTCATTTAAAGGAATCATAGCTAAAGCTAAATAACGATCTTTAGTTTTATAAATTCCATAAGGTGCCGCAAGAAAAGCGTTTGCATTTCCTTGTTTTGCTCTTTTAGGTTGTACCTTATTATTGTTTAAATAGGTAGTAAGTACTTCAAATTGCATATCTAAAGCAGATTCTAATAAACTAACAGAAATTTTTGCTCCTTTTTTAGTAGTTATACTTTGATACAGCATTGCTAAAATTCCTTGCACTAAATGAAATCCTGTAAACATATCTACCGCTGCTATTCCCATTGGAGTAGGGGCATCTTTATCATTACCTGTCCAATAATTTAAACCAGATAGCGATTGTATTAATAAATCTTGTCCTGGTTTTTTTGACCATGGTCCTTTCTTTCCATAACCTGTTACTTCTCCATAAATAATTTGGGGATTAATTTTAATAACGGTATCATAATCTAACCCTATTTTTTCCATTACACCTGGACGAAAATTATGAGTCATTATATCTACTTTAGAAAGTAATTTTTTTATTTTAGCTAGGTCTTCTGGATCTTTTAAATTAGCAACATATGATTCTTTATTTCTATTTATCGTATGAAAAACTAAACTATCATTTTCAATAAATAAATTCTTTATTGCTATTTGACGACCAGACTCTCCTTTTTCAGGTCTTTCAATTTTTATAACTCGAGCACCTAAGTCTGCTAGTTTTAATCCTGCAGATGGTCCAGCCATAAATTGGGCAAATTCTAAAACGGTTACTCCTTGTAATGGTAGCATATCTTTATTTTAAGATAATGATTTTTGGTATAAGTTATTTAGTTTATCAAGAATCTGCTTAGCATCTCCCCCTTTCATCATAAACTCTCTTATTGGTGCTCCTGCATTATCTTGAAAATACATATGACCATGATATCTAGGTCTTAAAAAAGCTCTATCTAAAGCTGGTAATGTATTTTTAAAATAATCTAAACTATTAAAATTAATAGTTGTGTTTAACCAAGCTTTTCGGTGCCCTGGTTGTCCTCCATTATTAAAAAACAATCCTTTCTGTGTGTTAGCACTAGCTGTATACTCTGCATACTTAACTGCTTCTTCTATATGTTTACTGTTTGAAGATATTGCCAAACCTGTTCCTCCTAATGTAGTTATTAGTGGGTTTTTATTGATGGAAACCATATCATCAAATTTCAAAACTTTTCTTGCATATCCTGTTTTTGAGTAGTTTGAATACCCGTAAGCAAAAGGTGAATAAACATAAATGTCTTCTTTTGTCATGGATTCATATACTTGAATAGGGTTCATCGAATAACATTCTTCAGAAATATATTTTCCTAATTCTCTAAGAATTTCTAACGCTTTTAATCCAACCTTTTCTGATATTATATATTCTTTATTTATACAAACTTCTTCTCCTAAGGTACAACAAATCATATAAAAACTCATTAATGTATCTTGTGGAATTCCAGGAATAGCAACTAATCCTTTTTTTGCTAATTCTACTAAATCTTCCCATGTTTTTGGTATGTTTAGTTCTAATTTTTCGAATAAATCTGGCCTATATGCTGCAACCGGTGTAGCTGCATCTATAGCTAATGCCCATTGTTCATTATTATAAGAATAACTCTCATGTGATTTACCTACAGAGTTGAAAGCTTGATCTTCTAAAAACTCTTTACTTATATATTTATTTAAAGGGATAATTGCATTTGTTTTAGCTGCAAACCCTGCCCATGGATGGTCTATTACAAGCAAATCATATCGTTTTGCTAATTCATTAATTGGTTCGTCAGCAAAAGCCTGTAGTGATCTTTTTTCCCAGGTAATCTCTATATTTGGATTTAATTCATGGAATCTTTGTGCTGTGGCAACTACTGAGGTAAAACCTCTGCTGTGATTCCATGTAATTCCTTTCAGATGAATATGATTTTTTTTCATAATTTGAAACAAATTCAATTAATAATTATTTATATGTAAATATATTATTTATATTTAAATTTTTTGACACAAAACTTTATTATTTATGAGTAAGTATAATGCGCCTGCTTTAGAAAAGGGATTAGATATTCTTGAATATTTATCTTATAGAGCAATACCGTTATCGCAAGTAGAAATTGCAAAAGGGATTAACAAGAGTGCTAATGAGTTTTACAGGATGCTTGTTTGTCTTGAGGAAAGAGGATACATTTCAAAAGATTCTTCTTCTGGTAAATTTTCATTAACGCTTAAGTTATTTCAATTATCACATAGCCATAGCCCTATAGATGGCTTATTAAGTGCTTCTAAGGCTATTATGGAAAAACTTTCTCATAAAACAAATCAATCGTGCCATCTAAGTATAATAAAAGACAAAGAATTAATGGTAGTTTCGCAAGTAAAAAGTCCAGGACCTGTTTCTTTATCTATTGAAGAAGGAAGTACTTTTCCTTTAATAAAAACAGCTTCTGGAAAAGTAATTTTAGCTTGTTTAGATGATAAATACAGAAATGATATTTTACAGTCTGATAATTATTTTATGAGTTTTTCAGACGAAAAACAGATACAATTTATGCAACAATTAGAATCTATTAAAGTAAATGGTTATGTTCTTCAAAAAAGTAATTTTAACCTTGGTGTAACAGATCTTTCTGTTCCTGTTGGTAGTTCTAAATCTGGTTTATTTGGAGCTTTAGCAATTTCTAGTTTAGGAGATGTTTCAAAAGAACAAGAATCTAGTGAATACCTAGTTGAAAGTATTTTTGAAGCAGCAAAATCAATTAATAAAGCGATTGGGTTAAAAAGTTGATGAAACAAAACAAATAGTTCTTTATGTAAACGATAAACTACTATCATTAAAAAAACAATCAAACACCTATATTACAAATATTTAACTCCGAAAACCATCTTCATAAAAACCACAAAAAACAATAATAACTTTAAATTAACATTTAATTTACATTAAGCTAATATACAGATATTTATAAGATCTTTTTCTTATATTATCTATATAATACATTTGATATTTACTAGCTATTATATATCTAAAAAGTTAGTCCTTTTTTTATCAAAAGCATTTACTACAAGCTTATAGTTTTTTAAACACCGTACATAGATTTTATTTTAAAGAATAAAAACCCTCTTTTTTTATCTATCTAACAATCTAATTACCACAGAACTATTATATACACAAAAAACAAAACAACTTTTTGATAATAGCTAAAAAACACCTATTGAAAATACTCATAAAAAACTGTTTTTCAACATATTCTGCATTTTTTTTAATTAAGATTAGTATAACATTCAAACTCTAAATCTGCTATACATTTGCAAAGAATTGTTATTCAATATTATATGAAAAATATTGAAAGTGGTATAAAATTAAAACAGAACCCTCAAAAAACATTTATTATGAAATCTATTAAATTCATTTTAACCTTTATTTTAGTAATGACTTTTAGTTTCATTGCAAAGGCTAACAACAATCCAGAAGAAAACGAAATTAAAACAACTATTACTAAAACAGTACAAGAATTATTAAGAGAGCCAGGTTTTCCTTTGGAAAGAGATTTTTCAATTACTCTTAAATTTTTTGTAAATGAAAAACATGAAATTGTTGTATTATCTGTTGTTACAGATTATAACAAAAAAATTGTAGACGATTATATTAAAACAAGATTGAACTATAAGAAATTAACAGAAAACATAAAATCTAACATGTATATTATTCCTGTTAAGATGGTTAAAGAAAAAACTCACGCATAAATAGGTGAGTTATATTCAAATACTTTATTTGAAACTGCAACTTTATAAATAGAGCATTATTTTAAAATAATGCTCTATTATTTTTTTATATCATTCAAAACCTCTTGCAATAGGCATTTTTTCATCTGCTTCTTTATGGCCTTCTTCAGCGCCTAAACCAGGAAAATATCTAAAATAATTAGCCCAACCATATTTTTGTTTAATATTAAAGGCTTCTATACCAATAGCTCTCAATTCTTCTCTATCTTTCTTCTTGTTTGCTACTAAAAGCATATAATCATTTGTTGATAACTCATTTCCTTTATCATCAACAAGATGAACCTCTACATAAAATTTTTCTCCAATTTCTCCAGGAACTTCACAAGAAACATCTACATATTTTTCTGAACTATCTCCTAAAATTTCATCAAAATCAAAAACCTCTTTCTTTACAACTGATTTTTTTGCATCTAAAAACTGGATGGTAGCTTTACAATTAGCAAAAGACTTATAAAAATCATTTACTACCCATAATTCTCCTTTAAATTCTTCTCCAGGTAACCAACGTCTATCATAATGTTTCATAGTAATAAGTAAAGGTTGGTAAGCTTTTTTCACATAATCGAAAGATGTTTTTTTCTCTTGGTAATAATCTACAATTCCCCATTTCATATCGGGAGCAAAGGTTATATAATGACAAATACAAATGGCACTAGTTTTTGGTTTTCTAGTTCTAAAATGTTCTAAGGCATATTGAAAAATTGCTCCTTGTGCTATTTGAGTAGCTTCTACAAATTTTTCTAATCCATCTGTAGATTGATCTCCTAAAACTTCGTAGTTGAGCGTTCTTAAAGCATCAAAATCTGTCCAATGATGTCCCCAACTAGGGCCTGGAGGCCATATTTCGTCTTCTGGTATAAACTTTCTAATACTTTCTACATTTGGACATGAAGAAATCGCCAACTCTGGTATTACCGCATAATCTAAACTAGGAAAATAGTCTTCCATCACAAATTCTCCTTCTCCATAAAACAAATCGTTTGCGTGATAACTTTCTTTAGGTTTAAAACCTAAGCTTAATCCTACCTCATCACTTAAAGGAGAAGAAGGAATATAATATAATGAAGTATAGGGTTTTATAGCTTCTCCTAGTTCATTTACAAAATTAAGATTATGTTGTGGGTCTGAAGCTGTCATAAATAATTCTTCAGAACCCTCTAATAAAACAATACAAGGATGATTTCGTTGTTCTTTAACAGATGCTATTGCTTCTTTAAATACAGCTTTTTTAAATGCTTCTTCTTTTGGTAATGATAAACTTGCCAATGGTAAAACATCTTGCCATACAGTAATTCCAGCTTCGTTACATAATTCATAGAAATAAGGTATTTCTTCTGGATGCCAACCAAAAATTCTTAAATTATTAAAATTAGCTTCTTTAGCCAATTCAATTAACTTTTTATATTTACTCTTATGAGCTCTTCCCATAAAAATATCTGGTGGTCCTCCCCAAGTTCCAGAACGCATAAAATGACGCTTTCCATTAATCATTACTGTCCAAGGATTTTCTACTTCTTCTTTAGTGAAACCAGGGTTGTGCTCCATTTTTACTTCTCTAATTCCAAAGTTTGTAGAAGTAGTGTCTTGCAATTCCTCATTCTCTAATACGGTAACTTTTGCTGTATATAAATTTTGATCTCCCAAATCCCAAGGCCACCACAATTTAGCTTCGTTTACATCTACGCTTAATGAAATGATATTTTTTCCTTTAGAAATAGTAGTTTCTTTAGATATAGTATATGTTTTAGAGGTAAAATTCTTACCATTAACTTCTACTTTAACATGTACTTTTTTAGAATCTTCTAAATGATTTTCTATCTCTGCATCTATATCTAACCTTGCTTCGTTTTCAGAAATAATTGTTGGTTTTACATATACATCTTCTATAGTTGTATTACCCATTGCTTCTAAGTATACTGGTTTCCATATACCTGTAGGTGGTAAACTAACCCAATAATCTCCGTGCCATGCTGGTTTTCTTCCTGCTACCTGACTATATCTTCTGGGTGCTGGGTGCAAACGAATCATTAATACATTTGTACCAAAGCGTAAGTTTTCAAAACGAATGGTATTAGAAACATCAAACTTAAACTTTGAAAACATTCCTTCATGTGTTCCTAAAAACTTTCCGTTTAACCAAACATCACAAGCATAATCTACTCCATCAAAAACCAATTGAATTCTTTTATTGAACATTTCTTTAGGCACATCAAACTGTCGCTTATACCACCACTCATTTTCGGGCACCCATTTCGCTTTTAAACTATTTCTACCGTAATGAGGATCTTCTATTCTTCCGGCTCTCCATAAATCTGTATATACATCTCCAGGAACTTTAGCATAAATCCAATTAAATGAATCTCCAGTAATGTCAAAATTCAATTCATGAAAACCTATTTTCACCCCTTCACCTGGTCTAATTCCTTCCATCTGCCAATTATTACCACTTAAATCAAATACAAATTTACCTTCAGTAGTAACACCTTTCTTACTCATTTTCTCTTTTTCGTCTTGACTAATATTTTTCATGTAAGCTTATTTATTAAATTTATTCATATATAAATATAGTATTTACATTTAAATAAAAAAACAAATTGTAAATAATTTTAAATTTAAATTATTTTAAAATTTCATTTAAATAAAAAAGCTGCCTTTTAAGGGCAGCTTATACTGATAACGATAATTATCAATTTATTATTTATCTTCTAATTTCCAAGTTCTTACCCAATCCACTCTCATTGTATTAATAGAGTTATCACTTGCTTCACTTTTAGTAGGAAGTCCTCCAACCCATGGTTCCTTGCTTGTCCATAAATCGAAAATAATTTCAAGATCTCTTGTGAATTTTCTATCATAAGTATTTCCATCTTGGTGTTTACCTACTGTAACACTTCCTGCTGGTTCTCCATCTAAATAAAATTGAATATTTTTAGCATCTTTCCACCAAACTCCATAGGTGTGATAGTCTTCATTCCATCCTGTATTTATTAATGGGTTTGTAGGAGATAAATCTGACCTTAGGAAGTTACCTTTATTACGAACTACTTTTGGTGATTTTTCCTTTTCTACTTGGAAATACTGCGCATTCATTTGATTAGGGAAATCAGGCTGACACCCACAAGATGGATTAGAGTTATTTTCAATAACATCTATTTCATCTCTATTATCAGAGTCTCCATTATTTAACCAAAATGTAGTGTATGCAGAAATATGTGATGTTTTTATTCTTGCCTCTGTATACATTGGGTATTTTGTTTCTGCATATGTATGAACTCTAGCCGATTGAAACCATCTTTCTTGTGGGTTACTTTCGTTTACTGTAGATTTAATCCATAAATTTCCATCTGTTACACCAGAATTCTCAGCTCCTGTTGACATAAATACTGGCGGATCGTATGGCCAATCAGATTTGAACCATTTACTATCATCCCAAACATCAAATTCATCTGACATAGCTTCAAACTTAACCCATTTTTTTCCTTCTGGAGTTGAATCATCAATAGAGGTAAATGAAGGGAAATTTGGGTCTATATTTTTAAAAGCACTTGCATCAGGAACAAATTTATTAACTGTTACTTCAACTTTACCTGTATCTTCATCACCGTCTACATCTGTTATTTTATAAGTAAAAGAATCTGAACCATAGAAATCTGCATTAGGAACATACTCAAAAACACCATCAGTAATTTCTGTTACAACTCCATTATCTGCTTGTTCTTTTATATCATAATTATCTGCATCTCCTCCATTATCTCCAATTCTGTCGTTCGTAGAAACATTAACCTGATTTGAGGTTCCTTTACTACTATTTTCTTCAACTGTTATAACATCATCCTTCGCTTCAGGTTTAGTATCTTCTTTTTTTGTATCATTTTCTCCTGAAGATTCAGATGAACATCCTATTGAAATTTGAAACACTAATAGTACTAAAGCTGTTATTGAATATTTTTTTAATTCTCTTTTGTAAAACATAATTTATAATTGTTAATTCAACATCATACACAAAGTAAATGTTTTTTTATTAAAATGAAATTTCTATCTCTTAAATAGTTTTTTAACTAACCAAAAACAATTCTAACATAAATAACCTTTAATTAGAATTAATAATTTGATTAACTTTTTTATTTCTTAAAATTTGTGTCTCTCCATTTCTCCATCTTATTATAATTTTCTTTATTTTTTTATCTTTTCCCAACCCAAAATGAACCATATTTAATAAACTTTGTGAATGGGCTGAGCCCGCAGACCCTACACGCTTTGTTAGTGTTTTTGATTCCGTTTCAACGATAATTTTTGCAGATATTGGGTCGATATTAGATTTTTTTGAATATCCGACTTTTACAATAAGGTAGTTATTATTGTTTACCTTTTGATTAGCAAATAAATGCCAAGTACCTCTTTCATCACTTCCTTCGAGAATATCAACATCTCCATCTAAATTATAATCAAAAGCCTGACTCATATCTCCGTGTGTTCTACTCCCTCTATCCGATGCTTCATGAGAAGTACTAATTTCAAAACTTCCTTTACCTGTATTTAACAATAAATAATCTGCTACTCTATATTTTAAAAATGGGAATCTGTTAATAAAAAGATCTGAAAATCCGTCATTATTAAAATCTCCAGTAGTAACGCCCCAATTATTTCCTCCTTTTGGTATATTCCATTCGTCACTAACATTCACAAACTTTGTCCCATCATTTCTTAAAAGTACATCTTGCTTATTTTTATTGTTTAATTGAAATGATGGCTTCATAGAATTTACGCCATCTATTGTCCAATGAACTGACCAATAAATGTCTGCATTTCTTACAGATTCTAATTTCCATTTACCATTACCTATAAAACCTATATACAATCCGTTTTTCTCTCTAGTCTTTGGCCAACCATCTGCTTCAATATTTGAAATATTTTTAATATCGGAAGTCTTTAGTAAAAAAGGAGTCTTAGATTTTCCTAAAAAAACAGGAAAATCACCATTATAAGTACTTCTGTACACTGTTTCAAACTCAGATAATTTAATAGTATCTGAAGAAGCTATAAAGTCAATTAATGATCTCCCCTTATTTCCTTCATCTCTAGCGTCCATTCTTTTTGTAACAGGATTAAAATCAACTGTTTTATTTGCTACTAAATAATAAGATTTTCCTCTCGATAAATATAGATCCATATCTCCATCATTATCGATATCTACATCTGCTGCAGCTAAAATATTATCTAATCCTAAAACGTCTTTAGGCAACCATTTATTAGTAACTTCTGTAAAAGTAAAATCGCCATTTCCTTTCCATATAGAAATAGGAGAGAAGATAATAAAATCATCTATGTTATCCCCATCAATATCCGTTAATACAAATCGGTCTCCTTTTGTATCTTCAAATTTTGGCACTCTAATATTCTCAAACCTTCCATTTCCTTTATTTCTATAAATTACATGTTTTCCTCCATTAGGGTTTTTCCATTCTTCATTTAAAAAAATAAGATCTAAGTCATTATCACCATCAAAATCTCCCCAAACTGCAGATCTTCCTCTAGCGCCGGCAACAATACCCACTTTTTCATTAGAAAGAATCATTTTACCTTTTGAATTAATATAAAAATCTGGGGGAGAAGGTTTTGTACCATTCCCACCTCCTCTAGCTACAATTAAATCTAAATCTCCATCATTATCAAAATCGGCTGCTGAAGCCCCATGCAAATCTTGCTTTTTCCATCTTGCTATTTTAAAAGAAGTATCGAAAATTCCTTTTCCATTATTCCACAATAATTTACTTGGATTAACAGGATCATTATGGTTATTTAAAATTAGATCGTAGTCTCCATCATTATCCATATCAGCAATTGTTGGGCCTGCATATTTTAATGCGGGGCCAGTAACTATTCCTGAAGACTTAGTAACATCTTTGAAACTTGGATATGCAACGGCATCTAGGTTCTTTATTGAAAAACTATTCAATGTAAAACTTCCGCCTCTAACTAAGAAAGTTAGCTTAGTTTCACCCTCTTTATGAAAGTTTACCAACGCATTTAAACGATGCTTTCCTTTGTGTAAAACGTCTATGTTATCTAAAATAACTCTGTCGTTCGCCAAAATACTAACATTTGCATAGTCATTAACTGTTGATAAATTAATTTCTACTCTTTTTGTTAAAGGCTTTGTTATTTTATAATTAGCACTTATTGGGTTTAACTGATCTACATACTTATTGGTTAATGTTTGTGACATTAAACTATTTGTAAATAGAAACAGTAGTATTGTAACAATTATATTATTATTTAAAAAATGAATCATTGTTTTAAGTGCTATTTTCAAGTTTCTTTTCAAAAAGAAAAGGAAAAAATATTTTATTTTTTGTCTGTTTTTTTAGAATTGTTATCTCTTCTATATTCATACATTGAATAAGTAGTTTCTCTCACCTTTTCTATAACTTCTTCAAAAGGATTATCGCAAACATCTACAAAACCTACATTATAGTTTTCTCCATCAAAACGTCCCGTAATTGGTTCGTCTATATATTGAAACCAGTGTGCTCCTACTATATTAGAATTCCTTAATGCTCCTTGAATATAATCTTTATACATTTTTCCTCTTTCTGCTTGGTTTTTTGCTTTTTTCACACCTGCATGAAAACTACCTCTATCTAAAGAACCAAAATGAAATTCTCCTATCATAATAGGCTTATCTACACCAACCGGAAGTGAAACATCTTCCACACTATATTCATATTTATTAAAACTCATAATATCTAAATAATTGCTTGCCGTAGATAAAACAACATCATTATTTGCCCACGCAAAACGACAACCTAGATAATTCTGATTTGGAGCAATCGCTTTTAATTCTTCGTTAATAATTTTAAAGTAAGTGTTTACTATTTTTTTATAAAAAGTAACTAAATCATTCTTTGCAAATTCTTGGTTTGGTTCTACTGTCGATTCTAACATTTCTTCCCATGATTTATAAGTAGATTTCCATGTTTTATTTAGCTCTTCAATATTCGCATACTTCTTCTTTAAATCATTAACAAACTCTATTTTAGCTGGTTGCGTTGCAGGACTTTTTAAAGCACCTACAGAAAGGGATCCTAATAATCCCCAAGACAATTCATTATCTACAAAATAACCAATACACCAAGGGTCATTTGCTCCTTCTTTTTGAGAATGGATAGATTCTTTTACTGCTTTTCTAAAATTAACATCAAATACATCGTGCATTGGTCCCCAATATCCTTTAGATCCTTTAATTTTTGGGGTATTATTAATCCATATAGAACCAACATAAGGAGTTCTTGATTGTCTTGTTGCACCAAAGTCAGACATAAATCCAATGGTATTCATTCCCCAACTTTTTATTCTCTTATGAACCAAATCTTGAAAAGTACTTAACCAATTGTCTCCATATTTTCTATACAAATTACTTTTATAAAAATTAAATGTATTATAAGGTAGTTTATCTGCGTAAAAACCATGAGTAGCAAAATTAGATTCAATATAAAATTGCCCTAATTTTTCTTCCTTTTTAGGTAAAGATGAAAAATAGTTTTCACGTTGTGTAATTCCTGTAGAAACTCCATCAGAAGAAACACAATTAAGACCTGCTGTCCAAAATAAATATCCTTCAGGATCTACCATCCACCATTTACCATCTACTTTTTCTGTTCTAAAAAAACCAGTAGCTTTTAATTTAGGTCCGGCAGTCCAACCTCCATATTTACCTATATTTTTTGGCCCTTGATTTTCATTTAAATATGCCATTTCTTTTTTAGCATACTGTTTAAGTTCTTCATTTGAATGCATTTTATCTTTCCAATCGCTATGCTTAAATTGTCCATATTGATCTACGAAAGGAAAAAAATCTTTCGATTCTTTCTTTTTATAGCTACCTTCTGCTCTTACATTGTCTACTGTAAAGTTATTTCGTTTTGTTGCATATCTAGAATTAAAAGTGATTTCTGTAACCTTAGTTAAATCTGCTTTTATTTTACCAGGCGCACCATTCATTCCTTTAAACTCAATTTGAGGTTCATTTATCCAAGGAGTCCAAGATAAATTTACGTGTATCGTTTTACTTTCTCCTGGTTTAAGATCTACATAATCTGAACAAAACCAACGAAGTAATAAATTAGGATCGTTACCTACAAACATTTCTACTTGTATATCTTCTTCTCCTATATTTTTAACATCTGCTTTTACTTGATAATAAGAAGATAAATCCCAAGATTGATTTTCTGGAGCAGTTAAACGAACTCCTGCTTCTTTAATAGTAAAACCATTATTAACAGATAAATAATTATTCTCTGTTGTTTCAACTATCTTAAAAGTAGCATCTTGTGGTTTTATCAATTCTTTTTGATCTTCATTTTCAAAATCAAATAGAACTATTTTATGTTCTTTATTTTCTTCTTTTTTCTTTTTTTCTTCTACTTTACAACTACTTACTAATATTTGTATTGCTAATAATATATATAATTTTTTCATGGTCTTATTCTTTTACTAAAATTTCTTCTAACTCCTCTAATGATTTTCCTTTTGTTTCAGGAACAGTAATCCAAATAAACACAAATCCTACAAGGGCGAATAAGGTGAAAATTAAAAATGTAATTGTATTACCAAAAGTAGAAAGCTCCCAAGGAAATAAAAACTGTACTAAGAAAGAAATACCTAAGTTTACAAAACCAACGAATGAAATAGCTAATCCTCTAATTTTATTTGGAAATAATTCTGAGAAAAGCACCCACATTACTGGCCCTATAGAAACTGCGAAGGAAGCAACAAAACCTAAAATACTAAAAAGTATTAAATTGGTATTCATTGTGGTTCCTGCATTAGAAATCATAGTTCCGTGTTTCTTAAAAGCTTCCTCTCCTATTACTTTTGAAATTTCTTTTTTAAAGACTAAATCGTTTTCGAATTTTTTCCCTTCAAGAGTCGTAATTTCATCAATTTTAGATTTATTAGGATCTTCACTACCTACCGATGTTATTACTTTATTAACTGCTTCTTTATTTAAAGAATAAGTTGCATTACTAAATCCATAAGTTAATAAACCTAAACAAAGTGTAATACCTGCCATACCTATAATTAGTAATGGTTTTCTACCTAATTTATCAATAGTATAAATTGCTACCATGGTAAACACTAAATTAGTAAGTCCAACAAGAACTGCTTGTATAAAAGATGCGTCTGTTCCCATACCAGTTTGTTCAAAAATCATTGGCGCATAAAATAATACTGCATTAATTCCTACTAATTGTTGAAAAACACCTACTAATAATCCTATAATAATAACTTTTCTCATAGAACTACTAAATAAGTCTGATACTTTAGACTTCTCTTTTCCTTTCGTTTCTATAATACTTTTAGATACTTCTTCTACTTGTTTTTCAGCTTCTTCATCTGTTGATGCTATTCTTTTTATAACATCTAAAGCCTCCTCTTTTCTTTCTTTAGTTAATAACCAACGTGGACTTCTTGGTACTATGAATAAACCTAAAAAATAAATGATTGCTGGTAAAGATTCAATTCCTAACATCCATCTCCAGTTCCATTCTTTTAACCCTAAAGAATTGCTCCACTCACTATTAGATTCTCCCCATTGAAGGATTAAATAATTGGTAAAAAAAGCAATAGAAATACCTAACACAATATTTAATTGGTTTATAGATACTAACTGACCTCTTTTTTCTGCTGGTGCAATTTCAGCAATATACATAGGTGCTATTACTAATGATGCTCCAACAGCTAAACCTCCTATTAATCTAAAAAATATCAGCCAAAAAAATGATCCTGCAAGCGCTGAACCAATAGCAGATACAGTAAACAACAATGCCGCATATTTTAGTAATATTCTTCTTCCGTATTTATCACTCATTGGCCCTGTAACAATCATTCCAATTACAGCTGTTAATGTTATGGAACTTACCGCCCAACCAACTTGAATATCAGACAAATTAAATTCTGATCTTATAAATTTTAATACTCCTGAAATAACAGATGCATCGAAACCTAATAGGAATCCTCCTAAGGCTACGATCATTGATATGCGAATTGTATACAGTTGTTTACTAGACATAATATTTTAGATTTGGTTTGTTTTTATTTTTTAATTTCTTGTATCAGCTCAATTACATTTTTAACTTTAGTTTTAAGTAAATCGAAATTTTGTGATTCTATAACTTCTTTAGAAATTAATTTAGAACCTATACCAACACAAGTTACACCAGAATGAAACCAAGCTTCTAAGTTTTCTCTATCTGGTGATACTCCTCCTGTGGGCATTATCATTGTCCAAGGTTGTGGTCCTTTTATTGCTTTCACAAAATTGGGTCCATAAATTCCTCCAGGAAATAACTTTACTATCTCACATCCCAACTCTTCTGCTTTGGCAATTTCAGTTAAACTACCACAGCCTGGAGACCATAATACTTTTTTTCTATTACAAGCAATTGCTATATCTTCTCTAAATACCGGTGTTACAATAAAATTTGCTCCTAATTGCATATATAGAGAAGCAGAACCAGCATCGGTTACAGAACCAATACCTAATATCATTCCTGGTAAATTTTCTAATGTGTATTTATTTAATTCGGCAAAAACTTCGTGTGCAAAATCACCTCTATTTGTAAACTCTAATAAGCGAGCTCCTCCTTCATAACAAGCACGTATTACTTGCTTGCTAATTTCTATATCATGATGATAAAAAAGCGGAACGAGTCCTGTATTTATCATTGTATTTACAACTTCTAATCTTGAATACTTTGCCATTATAATTGAATTTAGACATTATATTTCAGCCTTACATTTATAATATGTAATTGAATGAAATACGGTTAAGTTTATTAATAAGAAAAAGATATTTATCTAGCTACTCGACCAGAAGAATCTCCTTGCATCAGGTTTTCTACTTCTTCTATGGTCACTAAATTTACATCTCCTTTTATTGTATGCTTTAAACAAGATGCTGCAATAGCAAAGTTTAATGCTTCTTGATTTTTATTTTTATCTTTCAATAAAACATAAATTAATGCTCCCATAAAAGAATCTCCTCCACCTACTCTGTCAACAATATCTGTTATTTCGTATTCTGGTGACTCGTATAGTTTTTCTCCATCGTATAAAATTGCAGACCAATTGTTATGAGATGCTGATATAGAGTTACGGAATGTTTTAATAATTTTTTCTATTCTAGGAAATTTTTGTTTCATTTGGTTACAAACAGACAAAAAAGATGCTTTTTCTCTTTCTTCTCCTTTTATTTCTGCAGAAATGGATTCTGGAGTTATATTGAAGAACATATTTGCATCGTATTCACTTCCTAAAATTACATTGCTATAAGACGTTAACTCAGTCATAATATCTTGCCTGCTCTTATTATCACAATATTTCCAAAGCTTCGCACGGTAATTAAAATCTGTAGAAATGGTAATCCCTTTAGAAGAAGCTATTTTTACTGCTTCTAAACATGCATCTGCTGCACTTTTAGAAATTGCAGGTGTTATACCACTCCAATGAAACCATTCTACTCCTTCAAAAACAGCGTCCCAATTTATCATTCCTGGAGTTATTTTTGACATAGAAGAATTCTCTCTGTCATATACTATTTTACTACCTCTACTAACAGCACCCGTTTCTAAGAAATAAATTCCTAATCTATCTCCTCCAAAAATTATTTTATCTGTACCAACGCCTCTTTTTCTAACTTCCATAAGTGCACACTTTCCTATATCATTATCAGGAATTCTGGTTACAAAATCTACAGGCACCCCAAAATTAGCTAAGGAAACAGCTACATTAGATTCTCCTCCTCCATATTCAATATCGAAACTATTTGCTTGTGAAAACCTCAAATATCCTGGAGGTGTTAGTCGAAGCATAATTTCTCCAAATGTTACCACTTTTTTCATTTACTGCTGTTTGAATTTTTGTTTATATTCTTCGTTCTTTTTTATTCTCCTCTTTCTCCTTTAGCTGTATGATGCTTCAATTTCCATGTAGTAAATCTTCTTATGTATTGATAATCATCATTCATATATTTATGCGTTAATCCCCAACGAAGAATTTCACATGGTTCCTTTTCTATGTCTGCTGTTCTATTTAAACCAATAGCATGAGGTGCTCCTTTTACTACAGCTTTTATTTCAAAATTAATTCCATCAGAAGACCATTGCACTGTGTTTTTTTCTGGTCCATCTGTTGTTATTAATGAAGTAATTCCTCCATTATATTTCCAAACACAAATTTCGTGTCCACTATTAGAAATTGGATTATATTCTGATTTTATATAAGGTCCTTTTGGGTGATCTGCAATCGCTACACCATGTCTTATTTGACGACCACCAAAGGTGATTTCTTCTCCCATTTGTTCTCCTTTATAATATAGATAGAACTTATTATTAAATGGAATAATACATGGATCGTGTACCTTATGACTATCAAAATCTCCTTTCTTTTCTACCATGAAACGATTATCTGCTTCTCCTTTCCAAACTCCATTATCTGCAGGACTTAATATTGGCTCTTCTGATTTCGTCCAAGGACCATAAGGAGAGTCTGACCAAGCAAGACCTACTTCATTTTTAACTCTAACACTATATGGGCTCTTAACTGTTTGATAACTTAAATAATAGATTCCTTCATGTTCCATTATTTCAGGTGTAAATACCGATCTATCATCATAAGCTCCCTTTTCTCCTCTTTTTACGGCAACACCTTCTTCTTTCCAATTAATTCCATCATAAGAACTTGCAAACCAAATATCGCATCTATCCCAAGGAAATACTTTTTCATTTTCTATATCTCCTGCAAACCCATCTGTAGCACCAATAGATTTAGAATACCATACAAAGTACTTTTCATCATGCTTAATCATTGCACTTGGATCTCTTCTTACTACTCCTTCTTCATAAGCCAAATCTCCTTTTAAGTCTTCTACTTGGTATTCAAAAAACCATTCATTACCTAAATCAATTGGCCATTTAAGTGCTCTTTTACTTGCAGCACTTAACTTGTCTTTATTTGTTATTCCTAAGAAATCTAACTGTTCCTCTGTTATATTATCACTCATTGTTTTTTTATTGCTTAAAGGGTTCTAGTTTATCCCAATCAAATTCTACTCCAATTCCTGGTTTATTAGGTGCTACAGCTTTAAAATTCTCTACCACCAATGGTCTTTTTGTGTATTCGTCTATAGGGAAACTATGTACTTCTAACCAACCTGCATTTGGTTGTGCAGAAACTAAACTCACATGTAATTCTTGCATTCCATGCGAACATGCTGGAATATGATGTTTATCGGCTAGCCTTGCAGCTGCAAGCCAACCTGAAATTCCTCCACAATTAGAAGCATCTGGTTGTATAAAAGATAATTTTGCTTGTTCTAATGCATATTCAAATTCATGAATTGTATGCAAATTTTCTCCCATTGCTAAAGGAAAATCTGTTGCATCTACAATTTCGGCAAACCCTTTATAATTATCAGGAATTATAGGTTCTTCAAACCATGTTATATCATATTGCTTAAAAGCTTCTATTGCTTTGATTGCCTTCTCAACAGTCATAGAGTAATTTGCATCAACCATAAACGTAACATCAGGTCCAATATGTTCTCTTACTGCTTTGATACGCTGAATATCTTCTTCTAAATTTTCCTTTCCAATTTTAATTTTTACTGCGTTAAAACCTCTAGATAAATAATTATCCATGTTACTTAGCAGTTTCTCTATTGAAAACATTAAATCTATTCCTCCACAATACGCCTTGCATGTATTTCCTGCTCCACCAGCCATTTCCCATAAAGGTTTCCCTGCTCTTTTACAGCGAATATCCCATAAGGCAATATCTACCGCAGATATTGCAAAAGAAGCTATTCCTCCTCTTCCTACATAATGAATATGCCATTCTAAAAACTCATAAATACCTTCTACATCAGTTCCGTCTTTATTTATTAATACATTCGTAAAATCATGCTCTATCATTGCTTTAATCGCATGACCTCCTTTACCTCCTGTATAAGTATACCCAGTACCTTCAGAACCATCTTCTAACGTAATGGTAACTGTTACTAACTCAAAATGATAATGATCACCATGCTTAGCATCTGACATTACTTCTGGTAATGGAACTGTAAATAATTTAGTTTTGACACTCGCTATCTTTACACCCATATTTTTTATTTTAATTGAATTTAAAACTTCCTTAACATTCATCTACAACAGTTTACTAAATATTGATTTTAACTAATTCAATATTCGTTACTGTTTACATGTATTAGGAATTACATTTTATTTAGAAAACCATTATATACCTAAATTCTATCTTGCTTTTGAAGATTGCAATTGTATTGTTTTTCGTAATTAACTCTTTAGATGTTCCTTGTTTGAAAAATCTAAATTTTAATACTTATACTAAAAACACAAAATTGAATTGTTAGGCTTTAAACTTAACGTAAAAAGTCTTTTTCTCTAAATATTGTTCGAAACCATATTTTCCATCTTCTCCTCCAGAACCTGAAAGCTTATACCCGTTATGAAATCCTTGGTGTTGTTCTCCATGCCCTCTGTTTACATAAATTTCTCCAAATTCAAGCTCTTCATTACACTTCATAATTGTGCTAATATCATTTGTAAATACCATAGCCGCTAAACCATAATCACAATCATTTGCGTACCCAATTACTTCGTCGAAGGTTTTGAATTTTAAAACTGGTAAAATAGGACCGAAAGACTCTTCATGAACAATTGTCATTTCTTGAGTAACCCCCGTTAAAACTGTAGGTTCAAACCAAAATCCTTTTTCAAATTCTGCTCCTTCAGGTCTTTTTCCTCCAGCTGCTAGTGTTGCTCCTTCCTTTACACTTATTTCTACTAAGTGTTCCATGTTCTTTAATTCAGACTCATTTACTTTAGGTCCCATATCTGTGTCTTCTAACATTGGGTCACCTATTTTTATGGCTTTTACTTTACTTAAGAATTTTTCCATAAATTCATCGTAAATACCTTCGTGTATGTACATTCTTTCATTACAAGTACATACTTGTCCACAATTATCAAATCGAGAATGTAAAGCAGAATCTACTGCATTATCTATATCTGCATCTTCAAAAACGATTAATGGTGCCTTACCACCTAATTCTAATTGCACATGTGTTAAATTTTGAGCAGCATTTCTAGCTATTTGTTGACCTACAGGTGTAGAACCTGTCATAGTAACCATTTTAGTAATAGGACTTTCTACTAAAGCATTACCCATAGCTCTACCTGGTCCTGTTAAAATATTTATTACTCCTTTTGGAATTCCTACTTTATTTGCTAAATATCCTAATTCTAAAGTAGCTAAAGGTGTTTCTGAAGTTGGTTTAATTACCACAGAGTTACCTGCAACTAAAGCTGGCCCTAATTTTCTTCCTGCAAGAGCTAAAGGAAAATTCCATGCAGTTATTGCTACAACAACTCCTCTTGGTACTTTTTGAATCCAAATTTGTTCATCTGGATTGTCTGAAGGTATAATATCTCCTTCAATTCTTCTAGCTCCTTCTGCTGCATATCTAATAAAAGAAGCTGTAACTGCTACTTCTATTTTTGCTACCTTTAATAATTTACCTTGTTCATTTACTAAAAGTTCTGCTAAGTGATCTGCATTATTATCAATTTCATCTGCTAGTTTATATAAATATTCTCCTCTTGTTCTAGCAGGCAATTTTTTCCATTTCTTTTGGGCTTCATCTGCATACTTAAGAGTTTCTAAAGCCTCCTCAGCTGTTCCATTTTGAACTCTTGCTACAACTTCTTCCGTTGAAGGGTTTACAACATCTATAGTATCTTTAGACGTTGAAGTTCTCCATTCCCCATTAATAAATAACTGATATTCTTTAATTGTTGACATTCTCTAGTTGTATTATCGTATTTAACTTAATTTTATCTTCCCATCCAACCGCCATCTACTAGCATTACAGATCCATTCATATAATCTGATGCTTTAGATGCCAAAAATACTATTGGACCTGCAAAATCTTCTGGTTTACCCCATCTTCCAGCAGGAATTCTAGATAAAATAGAATTAGCTCTTTCTGGGTTATTTCTTAATGCTTCTGTATTATCTGTAGAGATATATCCAGGTGCTATTGCATTTACATTTATTCCTTTACTTGCCCATTCATTTGCAAAAGCCATTGTTAACTGTCCTACAGCTCCTTTACTAGCTGCATAACCTGGCACTGTTATTCCTCCTTGAAATGTTAATAGTGAAGCTGTAAAAATAATTTTTCCTTCTTCTCTTTTTACCATTTCTTTTCCAAACTCTCTGGTTAAAATAAATTGAGCAGATTGATTAATTTCAATCACCTTATCCCAATATTCATCTGAATGTTCTACTGCAGGTGCTCTTAAAATTGTTCCTGCATTATTTACAAGGATATCTACTTTAGTATGATCTTCTTTAACTTTGTTTATAAATTCGTATAATCCTTTTCTATCTCCAAAGTCACATTGATAAGCTGTAAAAGACCTCCCTAAGGCTACTACTTCTTTCTCTACATCACTTCCTTCTAATTCTAAAGATGCAGAAACTCCAATAATATTTGCTCCAGCTTCCGCCAATGCAATCGCCATTCCTTTTCCGATTCCTCTTTTACAACCTGTTACTAAAGCTGTTTTACCTTCTAAACTAAATTTATCTAATATTCCCATTATTATTTTTTATACTGACTGACAGTCAATTAACGTTTTCATTCCGTTAGGATTCTCATCTATACCCTCAAATATTTCTTGAATTTTTGATAAAGGCTCTACATTCGTAATCATTTCTGAAAATGGTAAATTATTCTCATCAATTAACTGAATAGATCTTTCATAATCTTCCTTTTCATAAACTCTCGCTCCTATTAATTGTAATTCTTTCCAGAAGAACTTAAATAAGTTTACTGGTTTAGGTTGTCCATGAATTGCAACCATTACAATTCTTCCTCGAATACCTGCGACTTCTGTCATTATATCTAAGGTCGATTGTACTCCTGCTACTTCAAATACTACGTCAGCTAACCTTCCATTCGTTTTTTCTTTTACATACTCTACTAAATCTGTTTCTATAGGATTAATGGCATTTAACCCCATTTCTTTAGCTTTAGCTATTCTACTCTCATTTACTTCTGAAATTAAAACGTTTGCTCCCATTTCTTTAGCTACAAGAGCTATTAACATACCTATAGGACCTCCTCCTAAAACAACAGCGAATTCTTCTGGCTTTAAACCACTCATTCTTACATCGTGCGTTGCTACAGATAAAGGTTCTACTAAAGCTGCCAACTTTAAATCTGTTGTTTCTGGCAACTTATGAAGTGTAAATGCAGGAACATTCCAATATTGTTGCATTGCACCAGGGCTATCTATTCCAATAAATTTTAACTCTTCACATATATGGTTAAATCCTTTATCTGATGGTTTTGCTAATCTATCATCAAGAGGTCTTACAACCACTTTATCTCCAACTTTGAAATCTGAAGTATCACTACCTACTGCATCTATAACTCCTGACATTTCATGACCAATAGTAACTGGTATGTTTACCCTACCATCCATCATACCATGATAAATATGCATATCTGTTCCACATACACCAGCATACGCTACTTTAATTCTCACTTCATCTGCCTTTGGTTCTTCTAGTTTTTTATCAACTAAGGACAATGTTTTATTCCCTTTGTAAAGAGTTGCTTTCATTTACTTTAAAATTTGATTTACTTTTGACTCAAATTAATTACTTATTTCTTTAAAACCACACACAAATATCAAAAAAACTGTGTTAGTTTTCAGCCTTAAAATGGCTGAGTTAAAAATAGATTAAAAGAGAGATAAACAGTAGGCGAACCCACTAGACAAAAACTTTACAGATGCTTACACTACTATTTTTTGAAAACTTGCAAAAAACAACATACATCTGCCAACCATTGTATTACCTCTTATTTTTGTTTTATTTCATCAATAAAACAGTTCTTATAAAACAATTTAATTCTTGTTTAAAAATACTAATTTCTATCTTCTTGTTTACTAAAAATTGAGATTTTTTCATCTACTATTACGACTTCAATTTAACATATTCTTAAAAAAAACATTCCTTTATATTTTTTTAAAAGTTTTTTGGTAGTAAAATTGTTTATTTAAAAATAAATTGAAAAATGTTTTTTATAAAAAAACAGTGTTATTTTTTCCAATTTTGACTCAATTTGAATGTTGTTTCTTTGACAGAAAAAAACTTATACAAGTATTAAAACACCCTAATTAAACAACCAATAACTTTTTTATTTATGTATGATTTACATAAGTTTTATAGTTTTAAATTTATCACAAAAAAACACTTTTAAACAAACAATAATCACCAATATTACACATCAAATACTCTTTTAAAAATGAACTCTAAAAACAATAAATAGCCTTAAAAAAGAGTATTGATTTAACGAGTAAAACAGTATAAATTTTAGAAAAATTATCTAGTAGATTGTCTTTTAATTAAATCTGTTTTTAAAACTTTATTCGTAGATACTTTTACTTTATTTTTATTTTCTATTCTATCAATTAATGTTGTAAAAGCTTGTTTCCCCATTTGTTCTTCATTTTGGCTAATAATAGATAGCGAAGGAATTGTATAACTTGGTATTAGTCCATCAGTAAAACCAATAACAGAAATATCTTTTGGTATGGAAAAACCTGAATCTTGAATAATTTTCAGAGAACAAATAGCTGACAACTGATCTGCAGTAATTAAAGCATCAATCTTATTTTTCTTTAAAAAAGATTTTAAAATACTATCAAATTTATTGTAGCTAGGAATTTCAATAATTAGATTCTCTTTTATCTCTAGTTCTTCCAAAGTTTTCAAATATCCTTCTTTCCTTAATTTTCCTACACTTGTTTGGTAAATAGTAGATAAAAAAGCAATGTTTTTACAACCTGTTTTATTCAGATATTTCGTGGCTTCACATGTGGCTTCAAAATCATCAATAGTAATTTTATCACAATTAATTTCATCACACACTCTATCAAACATTACTACCGGTAATTTATTCTCATTAAAACTCTCTAAATGCGTGTATTGTTCAGAGTCTTGCGTTTCTTGTGAAAGAGAAATAATAATTCCATCGACACTTCCATTTAATAAAATGGAAACCCCTTCTACTTCTTTTTTTATGGTATCGTTTGACAAACAAATTATTACCTTATAATTTTTTCTTGCAGCTTCATTCTCTATAGCTCTAATCACTTTTGCAAAAAAATCACTCTCTATATTGGGCAAAATAACTCCAATTCTTTTTGTAGTATTAGATTTTAAGCTTCTAGCACTATCATTTGGAATATAATTTAAAGATTTTGCTATTTTAAGTACATTATTTTTAGTTTTCTCGCTAATTTCAAAGCTATCATTCATAGCTTTTGATACCGTAGAAACAGATACATTTAAAATATTTGCGATGTCTTTTAATGTTACTTGGTTGTGCATAACGTGAGTCTTTAAATTAAGAGAGTATTTATTATTACAAAATCTTAGTTTAGATTCTTAAGCATTTCAGCAGCTTTTTCAGCTGTAATATCTCGTTGAGGCATTGCAAACATCTCATAACCAACCATAAATTTTTTCACTGTAGCAGATCTTAACAATGGTGGATAAAAACTCATATGCCAATGCCAACCAGCATTCTCTTCTTCATTTGTAGGAGATTGATGAATACCAGAAGAATATGGAAAAGACACATTAAATACTTTGTTATAAATACTTGTGATTTTCTTTATTGCGTCTGCAAAATCTGTGCGTTCTTTTTCAGAAATAGACAAGATATTTTTATGCGCTTTTTTAGGAACTATCATAGTTTCAAATGGCCAAACTGCCCAAAAAGGAACTAAAACAACAAAATTATCATTACTGTAAACAATACGTTCATTTAAAGTTAATTCTTGTTGTAAATACGCCTCTAAAAGCGTCTGGTTATTTGCTGCAAAATATTCTTTAAAATTAGTTGTTTTTTTTGAAATTTCTGTAGGAATAGATTTTTGCGCCCATATTTGTCCGTGTGGATGTGGATTACTACACCCCATAATATCCCCTCTATTTTCAAAAATTTGAACGTTATTTATATATGAAATTTCAGATAATGTTTTATACTCATTCTGCCAAGTATCTATTACTTTTTCAATACTAGTAATAGGCATTTTTGCTAATGTTAGCGAATGATTAGGTGAAAAACAAACTACCTTACAAATTCCTTTTTCTCCTTTTGCTTCTAATAAACCATTAGAATAATTAACAGGTTCTGTTTCTTCTTTTAAAGCAGAGTAATCGTTTTTAAAAACAAATGTATCTGTGTAATTTGGATTAACATCTTTACTTGCTCTTTCGTTTCCAGGACACAAATAACAAGTTTCATCATATTCTTTTGTAACAGGTAAAATTTGATCTTCTACCTTACCTTGCCAAGGTCGTTTCGTTCTGTGCGGAGAAACTAAAACTTCTTCACCTGTTAAAATATTTTTTCTAATATGAGGTTCTTTAAAAATATCCATTTTTTTCTAATGTTATTGTTCTTTTTTTAAGTTTTCTTCCCATTTCCAAGAAGATGCAATCATTTCATCAATTCCTCGTTTACATTCCCAGTTTAATTTATCTTTAGCTAATGCTGTATTTGCATATAGTTTTTCTACATCTCCTGGTCTTCTTTCTACTATTTTATAATTTAAAGAAATATTAGTTATTTTTTCAAAAGATTTAATAATTTCTAAAACAGAAGATCCATTTCCTGTTCCTAAATTATAAATTTCTAAGGGTTTATTTTGCTCATTATTCAGTAATCTTTGTAATGCTTTTACGTGAGCCTCTGCTAAATCTACCACATGAATATAATCTCTAATTGGAGTTCCATCTTTCGTATCATAATCATTTCCATAAACTTGTAATTCTTTTCTAATTCCTGCTGCCGTTTGTGTAATGTATGGCATTAAATTATTAGGTGTTCCGTTAGGCAACTCTCCTAAAAAACCAGATTCATGTGCTCCAATAGGATTAAAGTATCGTAATGATATTGCAGATAAATTAGATGCTGTTTTTACAAGATCTTCTAATACTTCTTCTGCAATTTTTTTTGTGTTTCCATACGGAGAGAAAGGACGTTGTACCTCATTCTCCTCTGTTATTGGTAGCTCTTCAGGAACTCCATAAACCGTAGCCGAAGAAGAAAAAATAAAATTATTAATACCTTGTTCAAGTTGAAATTCGAGTGTATTTATTAATGATAACAAATTATTTTTGTAATACATTAATGGATTTTTTACAGATTCTGCAACAGCTTTAAATGCTGCAAAATGAATAACAGCAACAGCATCTTTATGTTTTTTAAACGCAGATTTTGTTTCTTCTTCATTTTTTAGATCCAAAAATTCAAAAGAAGGTAATTTTCCTGTTATTTTTTCTATCCTTTCTAACGTTTTTTTGTTAGAATTAGAAAGATCATCGATAATAACAACCTCAAAATTATTCAATATCAGCTCTACAACAGTATGAGAACCTATGTAACCACAACCACCAGTAACAATTATTTTTTGTGACATATATTTTTATTTAATGGCGCTCAACATAAGTACCTCCACTAGGATTTACTTCTATAGCTGTTAAATCTATTTGAAAAGCTTTTTTATAAGCAGAAGAAACCTCTTCTATATATTTCTTTGTATAATCTTTGTGTATTATATTGATGGTACATCCGCCAAAGCCTCCGCCCATCATACGAGATCCTAAAATCTGTTCATGATCTAGTGTAAAATCTACTAAAAAATCTAATTCAGCGCAACTTACATTATACAAATCTCTCAATCCTTCATGAGACTGATACATTAATTTTCCTAGAGATTTTAAATCTCCTTCTTTTAATTTCTCTACCGCTTCTATAACTCGAGTATTTTCTGAAATCACATATTTACATCTATTGTAAACTGTAGCGCTTAAATCGGATTTTACCTCTTCTAAAATAGGAAATGTTACCTCTCTTAAAGAATCTATAGCTGGGTATTTCTTTTTAATAATTTCTATACCTGCTTCACACTCTTCTCTTCTCTTATTATACTCACTAGTAGCTAAATTATGAGAAATATTTGTATTCAATAATAATATTTTATACGGGTAAATATCTACAGGAATTAATTCATATTGTAATGATTCACAATCTAAAAGAAGCGCATGTTCCTCTTTACTCATTACTACTGCGAATTGATCCATGATACCACATTTTGTTCCTACAAAATTATGTTCTGCATCTCTAGATAGCTTAATTAATTCTTCTGAAGGAAATTGCAAATCAAACAAAGAGTTTAAGCCCAATGCAATTCCGCATTCTAAGGCTGCTGAAGAACTTATACCTGCACCAATAGGAAGCTCACTTTCTATTATACAGTCAAACCCTTCAATAGTAGCATTTCTCTTTTGTAACTCTTTAATAACTCCAAGTATATAATTCTCCCACTCCTCTTCGCTAGGAAGAACGTTATCTAGATCTATTGTTAAAAAAGCATCGTAATTTTTACTATAAATATTACATTGTTTTTTAGACTCATTTTTTTTAAAAGAAAAAAAAATCTTTTTATCAATAGCTGTAGGTAAAACAAAACCATTGTTATAATCAGTATGCTCTCCAATAAAATTTATTCTACCAGGAGAAAAAACAGTTAGTTCTGTTTTAAAATTGTCAAAGTAATTTTTATTAAGTGTTTTCACATTAGGTTTTTGATAACGCAATATAGACAAAAAATAATTAACGTAAAAAATACATTTATTTTATTTAAATTATTTTTTATTATGCTGAAAAATAAATTTACCTACTTTTGAAGGTAAAGAAAATGCTAATTTTAAATTGATAATATAGATATGTGGGAAAACGATTTTTACAACGAGCATGATAAAATGTATATAGCTACAGATTGTATTATTTTTGGTTTTGATGAAGGAGTTCTTAAGTTATTAATATTTAAGCGAAAAGTACAACCCAATAAAGGAGAATTTTCATTAATCGGTAGTTTTGTAAAATTAAATGAAGATGTATCTGAAGCTGCAAATAGAGTTCTAGAAGAAACTACAGGTTTAAAAAATGTTTTTATGCAAGAACTTAAAACATACAATACTGTGGATAGGGATTTAGGTTTTAGATGTATATCTGTAGGGCAATATGCATTAATACGTATTGAAGATTATGATAAGGTTTTAGTTGAAAAGTATGGTGCAATGTGGTATCCTTTTGATGAGATTCCTAATTTAGTTCTTGATCATAATACAATGGTAAAAGATGCAATATCTAGACTAAGACGTAAAGCTAGATACCAGCCTATAGGTTTTGAATTACTTCCAGAAAAATTTACAATACCACAATTACAAAGTTTGTATGAAGCCATATACCAAAGAGAGATGGACTCAAGAAACTTTAGAAAAAAAGTATTGTCTTTTGGGGTTCTTATTAAATTAGAAGAAAAAGATAAAACTCGTTCTAAAAAAGGAGCTTTTTACTACAAGTTTGATAATGAAAAATATAGTGAACTTTTATCGAAAGGTATTAATTTTGAAATTTAAAGAAAAAGCGAAAGCATCAGATAACTGAATCTCTATAAAAACCATCAAACAGCCTGCAAACACTTCACTCTTTTCTATATAACAAAAAACACAATGTCATTACAACATTGTGTTTTTATTATCAAATTATTTATAAAATGAAAACTATTCTTATGGTCTTAATTGTACTTCTCTTAAGGTTATATTATCCATAAAAAACGTTAATGATTCAGGATTAAACTCATTAAAACCTCTTAAAGAAAGAGTTGCACTCTCAGTAAAATTAGATGTAAATATTATGTTCTGATACACCCATTTACCTGTAGGAAATGTAGAATTAAAAAAGATGATTCCTAACTCTCTACCTGCTCCATCAGTATAGAATCTAAGATCTGGTAAAAACTGACTAGGATCACTATTCCCTAAACTTTCCATATAAATCCAAACACCTAATTCATATGATTTACCATCTTCTACTTCAAAACCACCATTACTTTTAATAATCATACCTCCATTTGATTTGTACTCGACCTTAACACTTTTTGCACCTTCATGAGCCATGGTAGAATTAGTAAGAGTATATCTCTCCCAAATACCTCCCCATCCTAGGTCTGGCCAATCATTGAATATATCATTACTTTTTTCAAAACTTTGATCAATATCTTGAGCCTCTAAAACATTCACTCTTGACGCAGCTTCAAAAGCAACTTCTACATCAGTAAAAGCATCTGCTGCTACTTGATCTGATGTTGAAAGAAACCCTGGTCTATATGATATATTCACCTTGTCATCTCTATAAACGGTTTCATTCAAAGTTATTAAAAGTATATTTGGTGAATCAGGGTCAACATCAATATCTGAAATACTTACAGGAATTGCCACTCCTTTATTCTCTAAACTTATAGTGAAATTATTTGGGTCAGCTGATGAAGGATCCATGTCTCTACTAAATTCAAGACCAATCTTTCCTTTATTTTCATTAACAGCTTCTAAAGTAACAGGCTCACTAGAAGGTATTACTTTAATTAAATTCTTGATACTAATAGTATCTCCACCTAAAGGACGCTGTCTATTAGCTATAAATTTTAAATCATGTGTCCCTAAACTTCTGTAAGTAACATCAACATCAGGTGCATCTCCATCAAAAGTATCTGGTGATGCTCCTTCAAAAGTCCAATCAAAATTATCTGGCTCACCAGTAGTTGTATAAGAAAAACGTATCTTCTTACTAGCTAACACCTCATTTTCAGCATTATCAACCATATTAAGTGCAGCTCCTAAAGTACCATCATTATTTAAATAATTAGCAGTTAAATTGATATTAACTTCAGGTAAAACACGAACAACTATAGTTGTATCAGCAGTATTTGAACCAGTAGATCCATTCTTATTAAAAACCTCTCCTTTAAATGTTTGGCTTAAATTTACATTATAAGTTCCAGGACGATTGAAAAAAGCTTTTACAATTTTACTTGTTGAAGTTGTATTATTTTCTGATTTATCTATATTTACAACATTATCAGGAAAAGTCCAAGTTCTTGAAACAACACCAGCCGAAGCATCTCCAAAATCAATATCTTGGTTTACATTAATTTTATTTTCAAAGTTCATTTCTGATGTAAAAACAGCTCTTACATTAGGCTCTATCAATGTAGTTTCCTCTTTATCACACTGTACAAAAACAGCTAATGAAACTATTACTAGAGGGATAATTTTTTTGAATTTAATTTTTTTCATTATATTCTTAGTTAGTTATAAGATTACCATTTGTTTGTACTTCACCTGTTGGAATTGGAAAATAATCATGTTGACTAGAAGTGTAAGACCCATTAGCAACAGTAAAATCTGGTCTAATTCTCTCAATAATAAACAAAGGAGCTATACCTCCATCATTAATCTTTAAAACACTCTCCTTATTTGACTCTCTCCAAGCCTCGTCTGCTGCTAATTCTGTAAATACATCAGATACTATTCCCCATCTTACTAAATCGTTCCATCTATGCCCTTCAAAACAAAGTTCAGATGGTCTTTCAACTCTTCGTAAATGTGTCATTACATTTTCTACGCTAGGAGAAACCATTGGCAGATTACCATGAATTTGCTTACTTACGTGCAATTGAGGAAACATACCAGCGTTATCTGTCATGTACTTATCTAAAGTAATTACTCCTGCTCTTTCTCTTACCTTATCAATATAGGTAATAGCAGTAGTAACATCACCATTTAATTCAAGTACAGATTCTGCATACATTAAGTAAATATCTGCAAGTCTAATATGCCTAAAATTAATACCTGATCTTCCGCTAAATTCTACTGACTCCTCTTGAGTCTTGTGATACCAATTAGAATGTTTTTTAACATATGCACTTTGGCCAAATCCCCATCCTGGTCTATCTCCTAAAGGAAGCTTATAATAATCTCCTTCTCCATTCCTAGGCGCTATGGTAGCAGTTAATCTTCTAGACTGTGTGTTTTCTCCTGTATTAATAGGGTTACCAGCATCAATAACATCATTAATCAGCATTTCGTGTAAATAATAAGAAGCTAATACAGTATTAAAAGCATTAAAACTCAACTGTCCAACTTCAGCAGATAATGTCGATGCTTCTGCTCCACTTCCTGAAGGAAAATCATCTACAGCTCCACCTCCAATACCAGGAGCTAACTCATCATTATAAGCTACTTCAAAGATAGATTCTGAATTAAATTCAGTATCATGCCTAAAATTATCCATAATATCTGAAGTTAGTGAGTAAAGCTCAGAATTAATCACCTGTTTGAAGTTTTGAGATGCCATAGACCAATCCTTTTCGTATAAATACACTTTACCTAATAAAGATGTTGCAGCTCCCCATGTAACTCTTCCTATATCACTATCAGACCATGACTGAGGTAAATTTGTTTTCGCAAATTCTAAATCAGGCTTGATAACTGTTTCTGTTATTTCTTGGATAGTTGATAAATCTTTATTAAACTCACCAACAGCAGGAACTGTCGTATGAATAATACCTTTTCCATAAGTATGAGCTATTTGAAAATAAAAGAAAGCTCTAAGAAATCTTGCCTGTGCTTCCATTTCTACTTTACTTTTTCCAGTGAACACGATACTTGGGTCTGCTGATTGAAGTTGATTAATAACTTGATTCGCTCTAAATACTCCAATATATAATTCGTTCCATTTATCAGTTACATAAAAAGTACCATCATTAAAAGTTAAATTTCTGAATTGTAAATTTCTATACCATGGTTCTGTACCTGCAATATCTCCTCGAACCATTTGATGACCTAATAATCCTCCACTAATAGATTGAAATTGTAAAGCCCCATATACAGTGGTTAAAGCTGTATTAAATTGTTCTTGTGTTTTCCAGAAAGTATCTTCTGTAACAGCATTTGGATTAACTTCTGTTAAGAATTCTCCTTCATCACAACTTCCTAAAGATACTATTATAATTAATAGTGAAAATAAACTTATTTTTTTTAGATTTCTCATGATAATAATTTTTTAAAAACTTAATTGAACACCTAATGAAAATTGACGAGAAACTGGATAATCTCCACGATCAACTCCTCTAGTAAAAATACCATCACCACCAACTTCAGGATCAAAACCTGTATACTTGGTAAATGTAAAAGGATTTACAGATGATAAATATATTCTAGCTTTATCAATACCTGAATCCTGAATTCCTGGAATTGTATATCCAAGAGTTATATTCCTTATTCTCCAATATGTACCATCTTCTAAAAAGAAATCTGATCTTGCTCTTACATTATTATGAAAAGCACTAATTCTATCAGTAGGTATATCTGAATTTGGATTCTGAGGAGACCACATGTTAAATAAATCTCTGTGTCTACCTTGTCCATAAGCATGCAACTTTGCTCCATTATATATTTTAGCTCCTTGTGAATAGAAGTTTTGAACATATAAATCAAAGTTCTTATACTCAAAGTTAAAATCTAGCCCAACTTCAAAATCCGCTTGACCAGAACCTGAATAAACTCTATCATTGTCATCTATATTATTATCCCCATTTTGATCAACAAACATTAAATCCCCTAATTTTGCACTACCATCTATAGGCAAATAAGCATCTAGTTGTTCTTGTGTTTTTATTACTCCATCATTTTCGACCAAGAAGAAAGCACCAGCTTCACGATCTACAGCTAAGAAAGTAGTAAAATCTACATTTTCTCCTTGAGATAGAAGAGGACGTCCATTAGCAAACCCTCTTTCAATTCCATTTAGGTTGGTAACACGGTTTCTATTACGAGTAAATGTAGAAGACACATTATATTTTAAGCCATAATCTGTTTCATCTTTATAAGATAAAGAAAATTCAATTCCTTTATTTTCTAAATCTCCTGCATTGATAATTATAGTATCAAAGATTCCTGCACCACCGCCTGGTTGAGAAGTACCTGTTGAAGGTGGAAGTCTTTGCGGAAGAAGTATATCTGAACTTTCATCATTATAATAATCGAAAGTAAACGATAATTTATTATCAAAAAAAGTAGCATCTAACCCTACACCTTGCTTTATTTTGGTTTCCCATTGTATGGTCTCATCCACAAAACGTCTTTGTGAAAACCCAAAATTTAAAGTTTCATTTGGCCCAAAAGGATAATTAACACCTGATTCAATTGTTGGAGTAAATGAATAATTTGGAATATCTTGATTTCCAACTTCTGCCCAGCTAGCTCTTAATTTTAAACTATTTACAAACTCAACATTCTTAAAAAAATCTTCTTCATGAATATTCCAACCCGCTGAAAACCCGAAAAAATCTGCAAATTTATTTTGAGGAGAAAACCTAGAAGACCCATCTCTTCTATAACTAGCTGAGAATAAATACCTATCGTTATAATTATACTGTACTCTTAATAATTTCCCCGCTAAAGTATTTCTTTCTATTCTCTCTATAGGCCTTAATGCTTCAGCTCCTGCACTTAGTACTTGAATATCGTTACTAGCATTTTCATCAAAAACTACTCCTGTTGTAAGATTCCTACTTTCTTGCTCTTCATAAGAGATAACACCTGTAAAGTTTAAATTGTGTTTACCAAAATCAACTTTATAGTTCAAAATCCCTTCTATTGTTTCTCTTTCATTTGTATTTAAAAACCTATCTAATAAAGCCTGAGTTCTAGATGCTGTAGGGTTTAACTCACCACTAAAGTCAAAAACTTTATATTGTGGTCTAAACCATTTTCTATCAAAACTCCATCTATTTCTCCCTAAATTAACTTTTATATCTAAGTCTTTTGCCAACTCATATTGAAAACTTGCAGCAATATTCATAGAGTTAGATTCACGTTCATCTATGTTTGTTAATCTTCTTGATAAATTACTAAATAAAATAGCATTTCTAACAGGAATAGAAACTGTATTCTGTCCTACTGTAGTGATTTCACTAATGCTTGGCTGCCAAGGAACTTGAGACACAGCAAATTCATATAACGCAAAAGGTTCTTCATCTCTTTCTTCTTGAGTTACACCTACTGTAGCAAAAGCTTTAAATTTTCCTTTTGTATAATCTAAAGTAAGTCTATTTGCTATTCTTCTAAAATTAGATTTAATCAGCACACCTTCTTGATCAAAATAAGAGGTATTAAAGTTTACCTTTAGATTATCCGTACCCCCATTTAAATTTAAACTAGCGTTTTGGACAAGCGCATTATTATTCTGCACGTCTCCAACGAAATCAGAATTAAAATCTAGTGCATTAGGATTAAAAAAGAACACCAATGGAGTTTGCCCGATTGCATCCAACCTAGTCTGTGTAGCAAACAATTGTTCTGTAGTATTTAACAAAGGGGTACCTGAAGTTATGTTCTGAACTCCTGTATAAGCGTTGAAATCAATTTTCATTCTACCATTCTTACCTTTTTTAGTTGTAATCAAAATTACACCATTAGCCCCTCTAACTCCATAAATACTAGCAGAAGCACCATCCTTTAAAATATCGATAGATTCTATTTGCTCAGGAGCAATGTTAGGGTTTCCTGTAAAAGGTATACCGTCAACTACATATAATGGCCCTAAAGCTCCTGGACTTAAAGACCCTACACCTCTAATTTGCACATTAGCAGATTCACCTGGCCTACCACTTGATGCTTGTATATTAACACCTGCTACTTTTCCTTGTAATGCAGCTCCCACATCAGCAACAGCTAATTTAGTTATACTTTCTGCTTTCACATTCGCTACGGCACCAGTAATTTCCTTTTTACGCTGTGTACCATATCCAACAACTACAACTTCGTCTAATACATCTGCTGTTGGCTCTAATTTAACATTGATTTTTGTATTACCAGAAACTATTACTTCTTTGGTTTTATATCCAAGGAAATTAAAAACTAAAACGTCTTTAATTTTAGCCTTGATTTGATATAAACCATCAAAATCTGTCTCTATACCTTTTGTAGTACCTTTAATAAATACACTTGTCCCTGGTAAAGGCTCATTGTTTTCATCTACTACTTTACCATTAATGGTAACAGTTTGTGCTTTCAAAAAACTACAAGAGAGTAAAAAAAGCAATGTTATTAGATGTTTTTTGTAATGATGATATCGCAAAATTACATTCATGTTTTTATGATTTTAATGGTTACAATTACCAAATATTGTTAAATTATTAATTGCTAGCTGAAAAACACACTAGATATAAACTTGACAATAACGTTTTAGTTAATTAAATACGCCCACTAAGTTAATAAAATAAGGCGTTTCTTGAAAATATTAAGTATTTAATTTTTTAACATTTATTTTTCTTTTAGATAATTTTAACCCCCTTTTTTTGCTTTTTTCGTGCTTCAATTTAACCTTTTTTTAAGGTCTGAATTTTTTTAAGTGTGAAAAAAAGTAAAAAACTACTCAAAAGACATATTTTATTAAACCCTAACATCACTTATTTAAATAACACAACTTTTTATTGTCTTAATTACTTAAAATGAATCACAATTTTTAATGTGAATTAACTAAAGATGTTGTGGAATAAAAATTAGAATTCTAGCAACTATTCAAAAGCATGTCTATTTATTTTTTTGAATAGTATTTTATGTACTCAATAAAATTACATAAGAAACCCAAAGCAATTTATGTAAAGCAACTATCTCAAGAGAAAAAATTATTTTTAATGTCATTAAAACAGACGTATCACAAAACCTTTGTGAGTATTATTAATTATTATAATAATTAATCTATGATAGATCTAAAAAAAATACTTTTTAATGCAAAAAACAAAATTATCATCTTACACAGAATTAAACATTAATAAATCAGCAGTAGATAAACACGTGTTAAACACAGTTTAAAGCACTCTATTTCAACATTAAAAAAATTCAATTTTTATTTAGAACACAGTCGAGATTTATTCATATTTTAAATAATTTAGATAAAACTGTTTATAAGCAACTACTGGTATCAACAATTATTAATCACTTAAAAACTATTAAACAATTGTATTTAAAATTCATTTTATATTAAATAAAGATTTTAATTATAGGATGAAATAACTAATAGAAGATTTACCCTAAATTCTAAAAAAGCAGAATGTTTATAAAAAGTCTAAATACACATATTAACACCAAGGATATGATTGTATTAATGAAATTCATTCAAAAACACAAAAAAAAACCTACAAACTCCATAAACCAATTATTGCAAGACAATGAAGAATCTATATTTTTTCCTTAGAATAATGCATTTAAACTATTAAATAACAAATAAAACATATAATTTTATCAGAGTGCATCTATTTTATTATAGAAAAACTTAATATGGTTTCATTTCTATACTCTTCATTAGGCTTTACTAAGGTAGAAGGAAAATTAGGGTTATTGGGAGAATCTGGATATTTCTGTGCCTCAAAACATATAGCTGGATACTCTAAGTATTTAGCGTTTTTACTGAAACTCAAAAAATTTAGATTTAGTGGTGTATAAACAACAACTGCTGGCTGGTTTGTTGCTACAGCCATTTTAATACCAGTGAATTCTGAAATCAATGTAACTTTTTGACTATCCTTTTTAAAAATAAATGTATCATCTAAGCCTGAAAACCCATTTTCATTTATTTTTTTTAATTTATTATAATCAAACTTTGTATTATCTACAAACAATGTTTCTCCTGTAGGTATTAAATTGTCATCAACCTCTAAATATTTATTACATTCTAATTGTAATTTATGATTTAGTATAGAGTTTTCTCCATTTAAATTATAATAATTATGATTAGTAATATTAATATGTGTGTGTTTATCACTAACTGCTGTATATACTATATGTAAATCATTATCGTCAGTAAGATGAAATATTGCATTTATTTTTACATTACCAGGATATCCCTCTTCTAGGTGTTTACTATTATATGAAAAGGTAACTTTATATGGATGCTTATTATTTTTTTCGATTTCTTTTACTTTCCAAATTTTCTTATCAAAACCTATTTTACCTCCATGTAAATGCACATTATTTTCATCGTGATGTAATAAAAACCTTTCTCCATTTATAGAAAAAGATTTATTAGAAATTCTTCCTGCATATCTTCCAACTGTACTACCTAAATAAACTCTTTTTTCAAGGTACTCTTCAGATAAATATTCTTCTTCTTTTTCTAATCCTAAAACAACATTTGTTAATTCATTAAATTTATTAGGAACCTTTAAACTTATCACTGTTGCTCCAACAGAACTAATAATCACTTCCATTCCGTTTTTGTTTATCAGCTTAACAGAAGACGGGACTATAGTTTTTAAATTTTCGACATTCATTTTTTGTTAATTTTATTTTTAGCTTTTTATTTTTACTTGTATAATAATAAAAACAGGTGGTAATTTATTTGTAAATTTAAACAATAACTTACTTTGTTAAAACAATAAACAACTAGGTACTTGTATAAAAACTACAACACTTAACTAATTTTAATTACTATTTAAGAAAAAAACACCATTAATAAAGTTATTTATTCAAACTATTAATAACAAAAACAGTTATATTTAACTATTAAAAATTAAAAATGTTTTTATTAGTTATGTCTAGTTGAATATTAATCATTTCTTTCTAAATTTCGCTATTAAGTTACTTTACTACTAAAATTATTTGTACTTATTAAATATTATGGTCACTAGCTATTAATAACTAGGTAAAAGTATGAATAGGCACACCTATTAAAAATGGTTATAACTAGAAAAAAACTAGACATAATCATGCTTATTCTTCAAAAAATATTTGTTATATATTATGAAGTATTTTTTTTACTATTGTTTTTATTATTAATATTGTAAAAAGTTATATCCTCTTTTATTAAAACTGTTTTGATTATGTATAAAATATCATCTCAATTATTATTCTTGTTTTTATTCTTACTTACAACTCATTGCGAATTAATGGGGCAAAATGAAAACAAAATAAAAGAGATAGATATAATTTACAACAAAGCTTTGGAGGCTCGTTTAAAATTTCCTGATAGTGCTATTGCTTTATTTGACAAAAGCTATGTCGAATATTTAAAACAGAAAGATACCGCTAAGGCAATTCATAGTGTTTTAAATAAAAGTGAAGTGTATGAGAATAATGCAAAGTATGCGAAATCATATGAAATACTTTGGAAAGCATTCATAATGTTAGACAGCTCTAACGACAGAGGTTTAAAATCAGTTTTATATCATCGTTTGGGTAGAATTTTCTCTTATTATAAAAAAGAAAATGAATCTGTTGAATATTTAAAAGAAGCTTTAAATCTTCAGAAAGATATTAGGAAAGAGAACAACTACTCTAAGGCTACTCTAGTTCCTTATTATTATTCTTTAACGTCTACTTATAGGGAGTTAAAAAATAATGAGTTAACAAAAGTCTATTTAGATAGTTGTTATATGTTTTTTAATGAAAAACAATCGATTATGCCTAAAGCTTTTATCGATTTTGAGAAAGCTTGCCAATTAATTGAAGTAAATGCACCTGAAGCTATTGAATTACTAGAGCAACTTTATCCTTGGTTTAAAGAAAACTCACCAACATATTTAGTTTTGTTTAATAAATATAAAGGAGATGCATATTTAGAAACATCTAATTTTACAGAAAGTGAAAAGTGCTATTTAGAAGCCTTAAAAATATCTGAGAAATATAATAGCCATATAGATTTTACACCATTAGTTTATGAAAAACTAGCTGCTTTATATGTGAAAACAGGTAATTATAAATTAGCATATGACAACTTAAATAAGGAAAAAACATTAGACCAAAATATATTTGATATTAGAAGTAAGAGAAATCAGAATCATATAGAAATAAGGAATGAATATCTAATAGAAAAACAACGTCAAAATCAGCTTTTACAAAAACAACATTTAAAACAGTTAGAACAAGAAGATGAAATTAAAAATTTGCATCGAATTGTTTTATTAGTATCTATTTTTTCTATAATTATTATTGGTTTTTCTTATGTGAAGCGTCTTAGGTATAAACATGTTTCTGAAAAGAAAATGCTAAAAATGAATAAAGAATTAGAAATAAAAAAGAAAAATGAGATGCTGGACTTAAAAAACAAGGAATTAGCCACTTCAGCATTACAAATCATAGAAAAGGACGAGCTGTTAAACATGTTAAAAACTAAAATTAAAACAGCTAAAACAGATAAATCTAAGGTTAGTGAGATAAATAATGTGTTAAGAACAATATCTGTAAGTAATAATAAAAACTGGGAAGAGTTTAAATTACGATTTGTAGATGTTAATAAAGAATTTTATGATAAGGTTTTTGATCTTTTCCCTAATTTAAGTCAAGGAGATCAAAAAATATGTGCCTTAATTAAACTAAACTTCTCGAGTAAAGACATGGCTAAATTACTAGGAATATCTGTAGAATCTGTTCATACCTCAAGGCATAGAATTCGTAAAAAAATGAATCTAGAGCGAAGTACGAATTTAGAGGATTTTATAAATTCAATTTAACTTTACTAGAAAGTTTAAGTCCATCATTATCTATTTAAATCGTAATAAGACAATATGAAATAAGGTTTTGATAATCAGCTCAAACACGTAATCAAAAACCTTTTATTTACCTGTTTATCAATTACTTAAAAAACCCTATCTTACTTCTACTATTTTTTAATATAAAAACTAAATTATACAGTTCTCTTGCAGCCTACTAGTGCATAAAATTTTACTTCTTCCCTATAAAAGAAAAGTATTGCCAAACACCTAGGTAAGCACTATGAATATTATTGGTAACAACAGTAAATTTATCTTCTAAAAGCGGATTTAAATGACTTTCCATTCTCACATGATGGTTTCCCATATGTTTACGAAACCAAGAGTGTTTCGAATTATAAAAATCTACTACAGCAATATACCCTCCTGGTTTTAAATCATTATATGCTTGTGTTATCATTTTAGAAAAATCGGGATTCACCATCGTTAATATATAGGAAAAAAGAATTACATCTGGTTGTTCTTCTAACATGTTCGAATTATTTCCGTACGAGCTTTCTATTAATTGAATAGTAGTGTTTTTTGCTGTCTTTTTCTGAGCAATTTCAAGCATATCTTTAGAAACATCCATTCCTAAAATTTTACTACTAGGAAATCGTTTACTTAACTTTTTTAAATTATAACCAGTGCCACAACCTACTTCTAAAATTGTTTTAGGAGCGGTTTGTTTTGCTATTTCTTCTAAAATTAATTTTCTGCCAAAAAGAAACGACCATCTTGTACTATCATATATAGTAGATTGAAAATGATAGTACTTTTTTATACGCTGATTTTGTTTTATTAGTTCTTCTGCTATCATTTCTATTATTTAACGATTCCTAGATAAACACTTGCATAAGTTCCTACTCTATCTTCTTTATGTATTGTATTAGTTAAATCTTCATCGAAAAACACTTTATCTTTTATAAAATCCGGAAAGAAGTCAATTTTTGTGGCGGCAGACCTCATAATAATACGGGTACCAGATTGACTGTTTTTTAGAATCAAACGCCATTCTTCTTCTAAAGCTGGAACGTTGTTTGCTGCAAGCCAATCTTGATGGTCTAAAAGTACATAATGTGAATAGTTTCCTGGGTTTTTCTTAAGAAAATCACTTAACGTAGATGTATAACTAAATGCTTTTTTATTTTGATTACGTAAAGATGTGAAATGCTTTTCTTTTAAATATTCTGGACAGCATTCTTTTGTATAAAAACCTTTTAAATATACTTGGTAAAAATAATTATCACCTATATCTAATTTTGTAAAAACATTACGAAAACATTCACGAATATAAGCTACATTACCTCCTACATAACTTTCTTTAATTAAGGCTTGCTGTGCTTTTGGTACTCCTGCAAGATACATGGTTAAATGATTATTTAATAGAAGAGAAATAAAAGGATTGAATATTTTTTCTTCTAAAATTGTATAATAACTAGCCTGTTGTTTTAGGTTATTAGAAGTCATCATATTCTCCAAGTTTTTTCGAATTCGCTTACGTTTATGCAAATAATTTCTACATAAAAAAGCTAAAATTCCAGAAGCTCCATGATAGTAAAAAGATTTTCTTTTTCCTTTTCCTTGAAAATAATGTATGTGTTCATCCCAATATTTCTGCGCATATTCAGGAAGGTTTTGTCGTAAGTTATTTTCGTAATATAATTTTGCTTCAGGATGTTTTCCTTCTCCAAAAAATTGAAATAAACTTTCATGATCTCCAAACTGAAGAATGCTTCTTTTAAGTTCGAAAAGAGCATTTTGTCTGAAGTTCATATCTACTGTATGTATTTCAGCAGGTTCGTCTAATAAATAGTCTAATAGATTGTCTCCTGCACTTGTTATCATTACTACTTTACTATCGTTTTGTAGCTTTAACAACTTTCTATCACAACGAGGATCTTCCCAACATGCATTGTAAATTAATTTTTTTCCATGAATTTGATGAAAAAACCAGTTTTGTAGTGTGCTCATTATGAGGATGTATTATAGTTTTATCAAAAATATTTGCTATAATCCACTCAAAAAAGACTTATTAATTAAGCTTTCATTAATCTATTGTTAATTTCGTTTTACATTATACAGTAAACATGATTATTTAATAATATTTTGTAAATAGTTATTCAGTAAAAAATATGTAGCAAAATTTATAACTATTTAACCTAATTTCAATGTAAAGTTTTTAACTTTTTAAATTGTCATTTCGAGTGATTTTCGATATAATACCATTTTTCAATTAAAAATACTGTGATAAGAGTTTGTGAGATATTTATAAGCAGTAATTGATTTGACTTTTTCTTTGTCAGTTTGCTTAATGATTTTTGTAATTTTCCTTTCTAAGGAATCAATTTCTTTAAACATTTTCATGGCTATTTTATCCTTAAACCATTGCCACATTTTTTCAGCAGGATTTAATTCAGGAGAATAAGGAGGAAGTGGTATTAATCTTATATTTTCTGGTAATTTAACATCTTTAGTAGAATGAAAAGCTGCATTATCTATAATAACTAATTTAAGTTCTCTAGGATTAACAATACTCAAATCATTGAGATACGCTATAAATGCATTTTTAGAAACACCATCACTAATCATATAATGCGAATCACCAGTTATAGGGGAAAAACTACCCCAAAGCCAAAAATACTTATAGCTATGTTTATAGTTTCCTACAGGTTTTACTGCTTTTGCAGTAATTACACGTTTTTGTTTTATAATTAAACCAACTCTGGTTTCATCTTGACAATATATATTTACTGAATCAAACTTATCTTTATTTAGATTATTTCTAAGATCTGTTAGTATATCAGGCATTTTTTTTAAAGGCTTCAATAGCCTTATCATCTTTTTTATAATGTGATTTTCTAGATACTTTTAATTTACTTTTA